>JAYOFE010000006.1:0-162259 GCA_038117045.1 Alphaproteobacteria bacterium
ATAGGGGCCTCCCGCCTGACGTGGTGATTTCGTCGAGCACCACGGCCCTGCCGGTTTCCGAGTTCCAGCATCTTGCGGCCCATCCCGAGCGCATCGTGCTGGGCCATCCGTTCAACCCGCCGCATCTGATGCCGGTGGTCGAGGTGGGCGGTGGCAAGCTGACGGGGTCGGAGGCGGTGGACCGGGCGATGGAATTCTATGAGACCATCGGCAAGACCCCGATCCGCCTCCGCGCCGAAATCCCGGGCCATCTGGTCAACCGCCTGCAGGGCGCGCTCTACCGCGAGGCGGTCTATCTGGTTGCTGAAGGCTATGCGACCGTCGAGGACATCGACAAGGCGGTCACCGGTGGGCCGGGCCTACGCTGGGCCTTCATGGGCCCGCACATGACCTATCACCTGGGCGGCGGCGATGGCGGCATCGCACGCTATCTCGAAATCCTCGGGCCGAGCCAGGAGCGGCGCTGGGCGGCGTTGGGCGATCCCAAGCTGACCGAGGAGGTAAAGCAGAAGATCATCGACGGGGTGGATACGGAAACCCAGGGCCGGTCCATCGGCGATCTGGCCGTCGAGCGGGACGCCACCCTGATGAAATTGCTCAAGCTTCTACGAAAGTAGGCCCGCTGGCCCGGCCGAATGCGGCTGGAGTAGGATCACGCCAGTTTTCGGGGGAGAGAAGATCGTGCCGGATACCAATCCAAAGAAATCCATGCTGTTTTCGCCGCTGACCCTTCGCGGCACCACCTTCAAGAACCGTGTCGTGATCTCGCCGATGTGCACCTATTCGGCGGTGGACGGTATCGCCAGCGACTGGCACCTGGCCCATCTTGGCCAGTTCGCCATGGGCGGAGCTGGGGCGGTGTTCACCGAGGCAGCGGCGATCGAGCCGCGCGGCCGGATCACCCATGGCGATATCGGCATCTGGTCTTCCGACCATGCCGCGGCGCTGAAGCCCGTCACGTCCTTCATCAAGCAGCAGGGGAGCCTGCCCGCCATCCAGATCGCCCATGCGGGGCGCAAGGCGAGCATGCAGCGCCCCTGGCACGGCAACGGCCCGATGGACGATGCCGATGCCGCGCGGGGTGAATTGCCCTGGGACATCGTCGCCCCCAGTGCCGAGCCGGTGCGCGAGGGCTGGCTGATGCCGGCCGAACTGTCGCTGGAAGACATCGCCGCGATCCAGGACCGCTTCGCGCAGGCGGCGGGTCATGCGCTGGATGCCGGGTTCGAGGTGCTGGAAATCCACTCCGCCCACGGCTACCTCGGCCATTCCTTCCTCTCGCCGATTTCCAACAGGCGTAATGACGTCTATGGCGGCGACCGCGCGGGCCGCATGCGCTTCACGCTGGAGACGGCGGAGAAGGTTCGCGCGGTCTGGCCGGACGACAAACCGCTGTTCGTGCGCATTTCCTCGGTCGATGCAGACGGTGCGTCGGAAGGCTGGCAGCTGGATGATTCCGTCGCGCTGGCGGGCGAACTCAAGGCGCGCGGCGTGGATGTGGTGGACTGCTCGTCGAGCGGCATTTCCGGGCTGGCGACGGCAGCGCTGGGCGGGCAGCCGCTGGGGTTCCGCACCGCCTATTCGAAACGCATCGGCGATGAGACGGGCGTGACCACCATGGTGGTCGGGTTTGTCCTCTATCCGGAACAGGCCGAGGCAATCGTCGCGGATGGCCTCGCCGATTTCGTCGCGATTGGCCGCGAGGCGCTCTACGACCCCTACTGGCCGCGCCATGCCGCCATGGCGCTGGAGGCCGATCCGGAATTCGCGGACTGGCCGCACCAGTATGGCTGGTGGCTGTCCCGGCGCGAGTCCCAGTTGCAGGAGATGGGTGAGGCCCACTGATCGGGGCTTCCGACCGCTGATGGCGCAGACCCGTTACGAGAACCAGTCCGCTGAGCGCAGCTTCGCGATCCTCGAATGCGTGGGCGCAGCGGAAAACCCGATTCCGCTGGCACAGATTGCCCGCGAAACGGGACTCAATCGCGGCACGGTGTTCCGGCTGCTGGCGGTGCTGACCCGCCTCGGCTGGATCCACAAGGATGCCGCCGACGGCACCTACACGCTTGGCTACAAGGTCTTTGCCATCGGCCGGCGACAGAACCAGCTCGAGAATGTCACGCATCACGCGCAGCCGTTTATCCGTCGGCTTGCCTGGGACCTTGGTGAAACGGTGCATCTGGCGGCCCTCGAGGGCCGGCAGGTGGTCTACTGCGATAAGGTCGAGCCGCCGGAAGGTCATTCCGTGCCGACCGCTATCGGCATGCGACTTGACGCGCATGCCACCGGCGTCGGAAAGGCGGTTCTGGCATGGCAGGAACCTGATGAGGTGCGCCAGCTTTTTCGCCAGCATCCGCCCCATGTGCACACATCGAAGACCATCACGACGCTCGACCGGCTGGAACGCGAGCTTGCGGCTATTCGCAAGCGTGGCTATGCCACGGACGAGGGAGAGATGATCACCGGCCTGAACTGCGTTGCCGCGCCGATCATGAATTCGATCGGACGCGCGGTTCTGGCTGTTTCCGTCTCCGGCCCGGCCTCACGCTTCGACGCAGCACGCATGTCCCGGCTGGCCGCACGCCTGACGGCGACTGCGGGAGAGATTTCGGAATACGTCATCGCGCGTACCGACAGTTGATTAAGCATGTCCTGGAAGGGGAAATTCATGTCTGAACCCATCAAGTTCTATTTCGACTTCATCTCCTCCTACTCCTATGTGGCGATGAACCAGGTCGAGCGGATCGCTGCCCGATGGGGCCGAGAGGTCGAATGGAACTGCGTTGTCCTGCCCGATGTCATTGCCCATCACGGCGCACAGTCGCCGCGCCAGCAGCCCGCGAAGTTCGCCCACAACATGCAGGACTTCCCGCGCTTGTGTGAAATGAATGGCTTGCCCGTGAGCTGGCCGCCCGAGGTGCCGCCCTTCGGCGCAAGCCTGCACCGGCTCGTCTTCTGGCGGCTGCACCGCCAGGACAAGGACCTCGCGAAGCAGTTCGCGCTGGCTGTCGACCACCGCTATTTCGGCACCGGAAAGGAAGTGCGCACGGCCAGCCATCTTGCCGCCGCCTGCAAGGCGCGGGACGTGGACGTGTCGCTGAAGGAGATTAAGGCTGCGGAGAGCGACATGCGTGCCGCAAAGGACCTCGCAGCTGCCTTCGACCGGGCCGTAGGTGACGGCATGTTCGGCGCGCCGTTCATGGTGTTCGGGGGAGAGACATTCTGGGGCGCGGACCGTCTCGACCATCTCGAGTTCCGGTTGAAAAACCTGGCGAAGGTACCGCGCGGCTTCGAGCCATTCTCGTTCACCAGTCCCTACACCTCGCGCAACGGGCCGCTCTATGTGAAGTGCGGGGCCAAGAAAGCGACGTTCGGCTTCCGCGCCGACGACCGGCACCTGAACCCGCGTGACGTGGTGCACGGGGGCTGGATGACCAGCTTCGTCGATGTGGCGATGGCCCAGTCGGCGCTCTACGAACTCGGCGTCGTGGCGCTCACCCCGACAATCCATCTCGACACGGATTTCCTCGCACCGATCTTCCCCGGCCAGTGGGTGACCTGCGATGCGAAGTTGGTGAAATCCACCCGTACCATGAATTTCGTGGAATGCACCTGTTTCGCCGACGGCGAGCCGGTGCTGCGGGCCTCCGCGATCTACCGAAAGCCGCGCGAGATGAAAAAGCGCGTCGGCAAGAACCTCTCGCCGACGGATTGAGGGTCAGGCGCCGACGTTGAAGCTGACGCTGCCCAGCGCCTCGACGGTGAGCTTCACCGTCAGGTCGGGCGTGAGCGCGACGGCTTCGGCTGCGGCGCCGGCCAGCACGATGTAGCCTGCCTTGAGTTCATCGCCGGTCTCGGTGGCGAAGCGCGCGGCCTCGGCCAGTGAGCGCGCCGGGTGGCCGAGGATTGCCGCCGACGAGCCGATGCCCACAGGGCGCCCGTTGAATTCCAGAACCATGCCGAGATTGCCGGTGTCGATGTCCGGCCGAGCCCACGGGCCGAGCACGTAGCCCGACGCCGAGGTGTTGTCGGAGACCACGTCCTCAAGCGAGAACTTGAAGTCCCTGTAGCGGCTGTCGATGATCTCGATGGCTGGTGCGACCGCCTCCACATGGGACAGCGCTTCCGCCGGGCTAACCAGCCCTGACATGGGCGACTTCAAGAGGTAGGCGACCTCGGCCTCTACGCGAGGGTGGCAGTAGTTGCTGTAGGAAATGCTGCCGCCGTCCTGCACCAGCATACCGGCTGTCAGCCGCCCATAGACCGGTTCGAACACGCCCATCTGCGCGGCCTTGGCGCGCGAGGTCAGGCCCATCTTTACACCCGAGCGTACGTCGCCGTTCTTCACCCGCAGCTTCACCGCGGCGTCCTGTACCCGGTAGGCGTCCTCGATGTTGAGCGCGCCGCCCTTTCCGGCGGAAAGCTGGGGAACGGCCTTTGCTTTTTGCCGCGCGTCGTCGAGTTGCTTCGCGATCCGTCCGATCTCGGCGGCGGTGCGTTTCTTCGCTTTAGTCGCCATTGGTGGCGGCCTCCTCGCGCTGTTTGGCGATGTCGAGTGCCACGTCGACAATCATGTCTTCCTGTCCTCCGACCATGCGCCGCTGGCCCAGCTCGACCAGGATGTCGCGTACGTCGACGCCGTAGGTCTCCGACGCCTTCTCGGAATGGCGCAGGAAGGATGAGTAGACACCGGCATAGCCGAGCGTCAGCGTCTCGCGGTCCACCTGCACCGGACGGTCCTGGAGCGGGCGGACGAGTTCCTCCGCTGCATCCATCAGCCGGAAGAGGTCGCAGCCATGGTCCCAGCCGAGGAGGTCGGCATTGGCAATGAAGACCTCCAGCGGCGCGTTGCCCGCGCCCGCGCCCATGCCGGCCAACGAGGCGTCGATGCGGCGGCAGCCGTGCTGCACGGCGACGATGGAATTGGCGACGCCCAGCGACAGGTTGTGGTGGGCGTGCATGCCGAACTCTGTCTCCGGCTGGAGCACATCAGCGTAGGCCTTGAAGCGGTCCGCGACGCCATCCATGGTCAGCCGCCCGCCGGAATCGGTGACGTAGACACAATGCGCGCCGTAGCTCTCCATCAACTTCGCCTGCTGGGCCAGCTCCTTTGGGGGCGTCATGTGCGCCATCATCAGGAAGCCCGCCACGTCCATCCCGAGTTCGCGCGCTGTCTCGATGTGCTGCCGCGAGACATCGGCCTCCGTGCAGTGGGTCGCGACCCGTACGGATTCAACGCCGAGGAAATGGGCGTGCTTCAGATCCTCGACCGTTCCGATGCCCGGCAGCAGGAGCGTCGCCAGCTTCGTGTGTTCGAGGGAGTCGGACAGGCCTTCAAGCCATTCCCAGTCGGTGTGTGCGCCGAAGCCGTAGTTGAACGACGATCCCGACAGCCCGTCACCATGGGAGACCTCGATGGAATCGACTTTCGCCTCGTCGAGCGCCCTGGCGATCGCGCGGACATGGTCCACCCCGTAGCGGTGACGGATCGCGTGCATGCCGTCACGCAGGGTGACGTCCTGGATGTAGAGCTTGCCTTCGACCTGTTGCCGCATGATCGCTCTCCTAGGCTGCCGTCGCGAGGCCGCGCCGTTCTGCCAGCCGCTCGGCGGTCTTGAGCGCCGCCGATGTCATGATGTCGAGATTGCCCGAATAGGCCGGCAGGTAGTGGGCCGCGCCCTCGACCTCCAGGAAGATGGAAGTCTTGATGCCGGTGAACTCGCCCAGCCCGGGGATGTTCAGCGGGTCATTGTTGCCGAAGCGCTCGAACTGCACCTTCTGCTTCAGCCGGTAGCCGGGCACATAGGATTGCACCTCGGAAACCATGGCCTCGACCGACGCTGCAATGGTGCCCGTGTCGGCATCCTCCGACAGGGTGTAGACCGTGTCGCGCATGATCAGCGGCGGCTCGGCCGGGTTCAGCACGATGATCGCCTTGCCGCGCGTCGCGCCGCCGACCACCTCCAGCCCGCGCGAGGTGGTGACCGTGAACTCGTCGATATTGGCGCGGGTGCCGGGACCGGCCGACTTCGAGGAAATCGACGCGACGATCTCGGCATAGTGGACCTTGGCCAGCTTGCTGACGGCGGCGACCATCGGGATAGTCGCCTGCCCGCCGCAGGTCACCATGTTCACGTTCGGTGCATCAAGGTGCTCTTCCATGTTTACGACCGGCACGCAGTACGGGCCGATGGCGGCCGGCGTCAGGTCGATCATCTGCTTGCCGTGCTTCTGCAGGATGTCGTTGTTGTGCTTGTGTGCGCCCGCCGACGTCGCGTCGAAGGCGATCGCGATGTCCGCGAAGTTCGGCAGTGCTACCAGCCCGTCGATGCCGTCGGCGGTGGTCGGAATACCGTGTTTGGCGGCGCGGGCCAGCCCGTCGGAGTCCGGGTCGATGCCGACCATGGCGCCGACCTCCAGCGTGTCGGACAGCCGCATGATCTTGTACATCAGGTCGGTGCCGATATTGCCCGAGCCGATGATCGCGACGGGGACCTTGCTCATCTTAATCTCCAAATGTCGCCCGCACGGAGCCGAGCCCGTTGATGCGCACTTCGTAGGTCTCGCCCGGCTTGGCCGCGACCATCGGGCCCAGCGCGCCGGACATCACGATGTCGCCTGCGGCCAGCGGCCGGCCGCGCGCCACCATCTCTCGCGCCAGCCAGACCACGGCGTTGAGCGGATTGCCCAGCGCCGCCGCGCCTGCGCCGACCGAGACCGGCTCTCCGCGATGTTCGATGACCATGCCGCACAACCGCGTGTCGAAATCATCCAGTGCGTGGGGCTGGTTGCCCAGGATGAACGCTCCGGATGACGCGTTGTCGGCAACGGTGTCGAGGATGGAAATGTCCCAGTTACGAACCCGGCTGTCGACGATCTCGATAGAGGCGCAGGCATAGGCGATGGCATTGGTGACGTCGGCAACGGTGGGGCGTTCCATGTCGAGATCGTCTGCCAGCACAAAGGAAATTTCGCCCTCGATTTTGGGTGCGATCAGCGCGTCGGCGGGAATCTCCTCGCCGTCGCCATAGGCCATGTCGGCGTAGAGCATGCCGAAATCGGGCTGGTCGACGCCGAGCTGCTTCTGGACAACTTTTGACGTCAGCCCGATCTTCCGGCCGACCAGGCGCCGTCCCTTGGCGAGCCAGTGGCGTGTGTTCACGTCCTGCACGGCATAGGCGGCATCAATATCGCCGTCCGGCAGACTGGTGCGCACGGGCGCACAGGCCTTGCCGCTTTCACCGGCCTTGCGAAGTTCGGCGGCCAGCTTGTCGATGGTTTTCTTGTTTGGCTTTCCGGACACGACGGGCTCCCCCACGGCTAATCACCCGGCATTTTTGTAGAAGCCGTCCCGGCGGGAGTCCATGCGCAGCCCGTTGGTGTTTCGTATTGTAAAACGCATGATCAGCGGTCTGAGAGCGTGTCCCATATCTCGGCGAACCGCGCATGCGTATCTGCGAACGCCTCAACAATGCGCGGGTCGAAATGCCCAATGGATGCAAGCCGCGTATCGCCCCGCAGGATAATCTCGCAGGCGCGATTATGATCGAATGCAGGCTTGTAGGCGCGCCGCGAACGCAGCGCATCGTAGATGTCGGCCATCTGGACGATCCGCGCGGAAAGCGGAATCTCGTCCTCTCGCCTTCCCGCGGGATAGCCGCTCCCATTCCACTTCTCGTGGTGGTTCAGCGCGATCTCCGCCGCCATGGCGAGCCGTGGCGAATGGCTGAGGATGCGATGGCCGTAGATCGTGTGGTTGTCCATCTCACGCCGTTCGTCGGCGTTGAGCGCCTCGGTCTTGCGCAGCACGGCGGGAGCGACCCCCATCTTCCCGACATCGTGGAGCTGGGCGGAGTAGCGGAGCTGGTGGCAGTATTTCTCGTCCTGGCCCAGCGTGCGGCCGAGGAAATGGCTGTACTCGTTGACACGGAAGACGTGGTTGCCGAGCCCCTCGTCATAGATTTCGGCGGCGCGTGCCAGCATAGAGATGGCGAGGCGGAATGCATCGTCGCCGCGCATGCCTTCGGGCACGTCGATTCGGGCCAGCGCTTCCACTTCTTCATGAAGGTGAGTGTTTCCGTCCTGCGGTGCGCGACCGATCCGGTCGAGCAGGTCGGCGCGTTCGACCGCGGCACCGGCAAGCCGGCAGAAGCGTGCGAAGAGGTCGCGCGGGGCATCGTCAAAACCGGATCCGGACGCTTGTGACCGGATGAGCGTGATTACGCCGGTGGTCAGTCCGGTGTGGTTTGTGAGCGGGACTGCCGCAACGGCACCGGGCGTGATCCCGTGCGGGGTGTCGGTGTCCGGATCATAGGAATTTGTCCCGGCACCCGCTTTCCCGTCGATGTAGATTGCCTTGTTCGCGCGTGTTGCAGCGGCGGACAGGCCCGGTCCCGACAGCGGTGTGGAGAGCGAAGCGGGCGGGCCTGCCGGTTCGACGGCCGAAAGTGCGAGGCGCATCTCGCCCTGCTCACGCCGGATCAGGTAAAGCGCACCCGCCTCGGCACCCATGATGGCGCAGGCCTGCCGGAGGGCCTTCGTGGCGAGATCGGCCGCGGACTGGCCGGGATGGTGGTCAATAAGTTCAGCGAAAGACTTGTGGGTGGGCATGCGGGTTTAAACGTTCTCGATTCCTGCACGCCGTGTGATGTCGTTGAACTGGATCTGGATGTGCTGTCCCGCCAGGTCCGCCGGTGTTTCGCGCGCCAGCCAGGCGAGGATCTTGCCAGGCCGCTCCGGCGGATGGCCCTGGTCAGGGGTGAGCGCCGCTGCACGGAACTCTGGCCGCGAGTAGATCTCGTCGACCAGGTCCGTCCGCGTGAAGCCCGGTGAGAACGCAAAGATGTTCACGTCGCTGTCTTCCAGGTCGTAGTGCAGGCACTGGGTCATGGAAAGCAGGGCGGCCTTCGAAGAGCAATAGGCCGCATAAAAGCGGTCGGGAATGAAGGCTCGTGCGCTGGTGATGTTGATGATCGCCCCGGCGTTGCGCGCGGTCATGGACGGTAGCACCGCCGCGATCAGGTTGTAGGGGCCCATCACGTTGATCTTCAGGACGGAGTGGTACTTCTCCGGCGGCGTTTCAGCGACCGAGCCCATGGTGCCGACGCCTGCATTGTTGATCAGCACATCAATATGGCCATGCTCGGCGAGCACACCGTCGATGAAGGCCTTCGCCGCATCTGCTTCCGAGGTATCGAAGCCGTGGCACTCGGCCGTGGCGCCCAGTGCCTCAACGGCGGCTTTGGTCTCTTCACAGGCCTCCGCAGTACGGGCGGTCAGGACGAGGTGCGGGCCATGGGGCGCCATCTCGCGCGCGGCGGCGGCACCGATTCCCCGGCTGGCGCCGGTCAGTACCACGATCTTTCCCTTCATGTCGGCCATCGTCTCCTCCGGGTCGGTTGCTGCCCTCGATATTGACGCGCGTGGACCCAAAAGAAAACGCCCGGACCGAGGCCCGGGCGTCTCAATCGGATGGCTTGGATGCTATTCGCGGTTACCGAACAGGTGCAGCAGCATAATGAACAGGTTGATGAAGTTCAGGTACAGGCTCAACGCGCCCATGATTGCTTTCTTGCCGGCGACCTCCGAACCGTCCAGTTCGTTATACATTTCCTTGATGCGCTGGGTGTCGTAGGCGGTCAGGCCGACGAAGACCAGGACACCGATCACCGAGACCGCGAACTGGATCACCGTGGAGCCGATGAAGATGTTCACGATGCTGGCGATGATGATGCCGATCAGGCCCATCATCAGGAACGAGCCCATGCCCGACAGGTCACGCCTGGTCGTGTAGCCGTAGAGGCTCATCGCCGCGAAGGTGGCCGCGGTGATGAAGAACACGCGCGCGATGCTGGCGCCGGTGAACGTCAGGAAGATATGAGTGATCGACAGGCCCATCACGCCCGCGAACAGCCAGAAAAGGAGCTGCGCGGTCGAGGCCTTCATCCGCTGGATGCCGAAGCTGAGCACCATCACGAAGGCCAGCGGCGAGAGCATGGCGATCCAGGCGAGCGCCGTCGGTGCGACGGTGCCCTGCGGGGTCTGCGCGTAGAAGAGCTGCAGCAGCGCCGGCGTGCTCGCGACGAGATACGCCACGATGCCGGTCAGCGCGAGACCGGTGGTCATGTAGTTGTAGACGCGGAGCATGTAGGACCGCAGGCCCTCGTCAATCTGCTCCGCGGCAGCGGTGCGGCCGTTGATCACGGTACCGCGGTTGAATTCGTTCGCCATTGCTGTTCCTCCCCTGACGGGGCTCCCCTGCTGAAACGTCAAACCTGTGTTGCGAATATGGGGAGGCTGAAAGGCTGAATCAACCGGTCATCCGGCGGATTAACCGTGATTTCCGGGGTTTGCGCTGCAAACTGGACGTCTTCAGGCGTCGAAAATCGACCGCCCGTCGCGTTTTGCCCCCTGAATCCGCGCATACAGCGCCCAGGCGACGTGTCCCAGCAGGATCGCGATCGCCAGTCCCGCGGCCACCGGGCGAAGCATGTCGGGGACGGGCGGGGCCAGGACGGCCAGCAGCAGAAGGCGCGCGCCCATCCGCGACCAGACCTGCCAGGGCGCGATCTCGCCGCGCGGACCCCGCGGTGCGATGGCGGCATCGGCGAAGCCCAGGATGCCGGCTGCGACGATCCAGATTCCGGTCAGCCCGAGTTGCAGCGGGAGCAGCGCTAGGAACAGCGCGAAGAAGGACGCCGTCATGGCGGCGAGCCGCTCGCTGTACCGGCTGTCGGACCGGGTGATGCGGGCAAGCCAGTTGTCCATCGCCTCGACCAGCGAGGCGGTGACGCCCAGCGCGAAGACGGTCCAGAGGAATTCCGCCGTGCCGATACCCGGCGGGATCACCGCCAGTCCGCCAAGCGTGCAGGCTACAAGGATGCGCACCATGGTGAAGCGCGTGCCCGTCGTCATCTCCTGACCGGATGCTTCGACACCCTTGCCGGCAAGCGTGGGTGGCGGTGTCGGGACGATGGTTGCGAGCACGAACAGCACCACCAGGATCACCGTGCTGGCAATGGGGTGCGCCATGTCCAGGTGGAAGGCGCTGGACAGCAGGAAGGCGACGGCGACCGTTGAGAAGGCGGCCAGCGGGATGTGCCCCATCCGCATGGTGTGGACATCGGGGGCGTGCAGGACCGGCTTTGTTCGGCCTGCCGGATCTTCCTGGTCCTTATGGGGATCACTCATAAGTCCGCCCTCCCTATTCGTTCCGCAGCCAGGGCGCGGCCTTCTGGCCCAGCGCCCGCCATGTCCCCACCATACCAGCCGCAACCGTGATCAGGGTGGCGATGATGGCGGTTGTGGCGACGGCGGCCGGTTCCGGGGTCCATTCGATGCGCAGCAGGAAGGTCACCACAGCCCAGCCGGTGATGCTGCCGACGACGGCGGCGATGGCGGCCGTGACGAGGCCGAGCAGGCCGTATTCCAGGATATAGGCCAGCACGATGTCGCCGCGCGTCGCGCCCAGCACCTTCAGGACCACGCTGTCATAGATGCGCCGGCGGTGGCCCGCCGCGATGGCGCCCGCCAGCACCAGCGTGCCCGCGATCAGGGTGATGACCGCCGTCAGCCGCACGGCAAGACCGACATTGCCAATCAGCGCCGCCGCCGTTTCCAGTGCCGCGCGCACGCGCACAGAGGTGATGTTGGCGAAACGGTCCGTCACCGCGCGCTCCAGCGGGTCCTCGGCGGATTCCTCGGCGCGGACAATGGCGATGTGCATACGCGGTGCGGCTTCCAGCACGCCGGGTGAGAAAACCATCACGAAGTTGATCGCCAGCTGCTGCCAGTCGATCTCGCGGGTGTTGGCGATCGTCGCGGTGAATTCCCGTCCCAGCACATTGACGGTGAGTGTGTCGCCGAGCTTCAGGTTGAGGGCCTCGGTCACGCGCTGGTCGAGGCTGACCAGCATGTCGCCGTCATAGTCTTCCGGCCACCATTCGCCCGAAGAGATCCTGTTGTTGGCGGGCGGCGTGGCCGACCAGGTGATGCCCCTGTCGCCGCGCAGCACCCAGCGGGCGTCGGGCGGGGCATCCTCTTCCGACACACGCGTACCGTTGAGCGCGACAATCCGTCCGCGCAGCATCGGCACCTGCTCATAGCCGCGAGTCCCTGGCACGGACTCGACCGTCTCGCCGAAGGGCGCGATCTGGTCCGGCTGGATGTCGATAAAGAAGAACGCAGGGGCATTCTCCGGGAGTTCGTCGGAAATCATCCGGCCCAGATTGCCCTCGATGGTGGCGACGGTGACCAGCATGGACAGCCCGAGGCCCAAGGACAGCACCACTGAGGCGGTGGGCGCACCGGGGCGGTGCAGGCCCGCCAGCGCAAGCCTCAGGGCAGGTCGCCGCACGCCCCGCATTCGGGCGGCGCCTTTCGAGATGCCGAATGCGGCCAGCCGGAAGGCGATCATCGCGCCCGCCGAGCCGAGGACGAACCAGAGCGCGAACCACGCATCCGACGCCGTGGCGACGGCGAGTGCGGCCAGCAGCAACGCCAGTATCGCGGTGGCGGCGATGAAGCCGCGCCGGGGCCGTCCGTGGGACGGTGCGACGAGCGCGCGGAACAGGTTCCCCGCGGGGATTTCGGCGGCACGCGCCACCGACCAGACAGAGAAGGTGAGCGCCGTCAGCAGCCCGAACAGTGCGGCGACGAGCAGCGGCAGCAAGAAGATTCCGGATTCCAGCCGGACGGGCACGAGTTGTGCGAGAAGGTCGGTTGCGGCCAGCGGCAGCAACCCGCCGATCACAAGGCCGATGGCGGTCCCGACCCCGGCCAGTGCCAGCACCTGCAGAAGATAAACCCTGAACACAAGTGTGCGCGGCGCGCCGAGGCACTTGAATGTGGCAATGGTGGCGGTACGTCCATCGAGCCAGGCGCGCACGGCATTCGCTACGCCGACCCCGCCGACCAGAAGCGCCGTCAGCCCCACGAAGGAGAGAAACAGCGTCACCCGGCCGATGAGGCGGGTCAGCCGGGGCGAAGATTCGTCCAGCGTGCGGATGCGCCATCCCGCATCGGGGAGGTCCGTATTCAGGCGTTCGACGGCTTCGGAAATGGAGGCGGTTTCGGGCAGGCGGATACGGTAGGTGTAGCGGATCAGGCTGCCGGGCTGGACAAGCTGGGTCTCCGCTAGTGCGGCGTCGGCAATCATCACGCGCGGCCCGAGCGCGAACAGGCCCGAGCCGCCGATCCGGTCCGGCTCATGGGCAATCGACGCACGCACTTCGAAGCGGGCCTCGCCGATCTGTACGATGTCCCCGACCGACAGCTCCATCAGGCTGAGCAGCTCAGGCGCGACCGCCACACCCCAGATGCCGTCGCGTTCGGCGAACAGGTCGCTTCGTGCCACGGGCGGGTCCATTTTCAGCGCGCCGTAGAGCGGGTACTGCGGGGAGACGGTCTTCAACTCGACCAGTGAACGGCGGGTGTTTTCTCCCGTGGCACGCGCCATGGCGCGCATTTCGGCGCTGCCGGTCACATCGCCAAGGGCTCCCAGTCCCGCCCGTTCGGCTTCGGTCGCCGGGCGGTGGACCAAGTCGACCCGTAAATCGCCGCCGAGGATTTCCCGGGCATCCGCGCTGATGCTCTCGGCCAGCATGGCGCGCGTGGAGCCGACCGCCGCAATGGCGGCGACGCCCAGCGCGAGGCAGGCAATGAAGATGCGGAAACCCTTGGCACCGCCACGCAGTTCGCGCCGCGCCAGCCGCGCGGCCAGTGCCCAGGACGAACCGGCGTCGTTCACGCGGCCTCGCCGTCGGTCGCGATGCGGCCGTCGCGTATATGGACCACCCGGTCGCAGCGCGCGGCGATCGCCGGGTCATGGGTGATGAGCACCAGCGTCGTGCCGCGGTCTCGGGACAGGTCGAACAGGGTCTCGATGATGGTCGCCCCTGTGTCCCCGTCGAGGTTGCCGGTCGGCTCATCGGCCAGCAGCAGGTCGGGGCCGGGGGCGAAGGCGCGCGCCAGCGCGACGCGCTGCTGCTCGCCGCCCGAAAGCTGGGCCGGGTAATGGTCGAGGCGGTGGCCGAGCCCCACGGCCTCAAGGCTGGTGCGGGCGCGATCGAAGGCGTCAGCCTCGCCCGCGAACTCCAGCGGGACGGCCACGTTTTCCAGCGCGTTCATGGTCGGGATCAGGTGGAAGGCCTGGAAGACAATGCCAACGCGCGCACGCCGGAAGCGGGCCAGCGCATCCTCGTCGAGCTGCCCGAGGTCTTCCCCGGCGACTGTGACGGTGCCGCCGGTCAGCCGCTCCAGCCCGGCCATCACCATCATCATGGTGGATTTGCCCGATCCGGATGGGCCGACCACGCCCAGCCGTTCGCCGCGCGCCACAGTCAGGTCTATTCCGCGCAGGATATTGACCTCGCCCCCCGCACTCGCCAAATGAAGTTCAGCTCCGGAGAGCGCGATCATGGGTTGCGCAGGCGTGGAATCGTCCGGGGCACGGTTCGCATCCGCGCCCGACAGGTCGTTCATGTTGGCTCGCTTTCGCCCGATGGAAACACTCGTACCTTTTACATATGGCCGTGCGGCCCGGATCATCAATGCCGGTTGCGCGCTTGCCAGACACGCTTGCGCGAGCGTGACGGTCGCAGCCGCGCTGACCGTATCGCCCGTTGCGGCATCTCAGGAAGCAGTCATCGTCGCGTTCGGCGACAGCCTGACCGCCGGATACGGGCTGGAAGATGCAGATTCCTTTCCGGTGCGCCTCGAGGCGAAACTTTCGGCAGACGGCATCCCGGCGCGGGTGATCAATTCCGGCGTGTCGGGCGACACGACCGCCGGGGGACGAGCCCGGCTCGCATGGTCGCTACCCGAGGCCAAGCCGGACCTGGTGATCCTCGAGCTGGGGGCGAATGACGGCCTGCGCGGGATCGACCCGGCGGAAATGGAGGCGAACCTCGACGCGATGCTCGCCGAGCTGGACCAGCGTAACATTCCTGTCCTGTTGGCGGGCATGCTGGCACCGCCCAATCTGGGCCGCGAGTACGCCGAGCGCTACAATGCCGTCTTCCCACGCTTGGCGGAGAAACACGGCGTCGCCTTCTATCCCTTCTTCCTTGATGGCGTGGCTGCGGACCCGACGCTGAACCAACCCGACGGTCTCCATCCGAACGCATCGGGCGTGGCGCGAATCGTCGAACGCATTGCACCTTATGTCTCGAAGGCGCTGGGCGTTTTCGCGCCGCAGTCACCCTCCGGGGGTTGAGCGCATGACCGCGTTTCCGTTTGCCCATGCCGGTGTCGGTGCCGATGGCCCCGTCACGTCCTGGACGGGCTGGCGTGACCTCGTGGCCCACTGTCTCAAAAATCTGGAATCAACCGGCACCGGTGTCGGCCTGCTCTATGTGACCGAGCCGCTGGCTGGCGATCTGCCGGCGATCGAGGCGTTCCTTGCCGCCGAGACGGGTGTGCAGGTCTGGCGCGGCGCTGTCGCCCCCGCAATCTGCGCGACCGGGGTCGAGTATTTCGACGTGCCCGCGATGGCGATGATGATCCTCGACGTCGGCGATGGTGCGGTCTCGGCCTTTCCGGGCGAGCCGTCATCGGCGGATTTGCAGGTGGCCAGTCACGCGCTCCTCGCCGTGGTTCATGCCGACCCCCGCGTGCCGGCGGTTCTCGAGGCAATGCCAGGCCTTGCCAGGTCAACCGGCGCGTATCTTGTGGGCGGGCTTACGAGCGGTGCCGCACCCGCGCCGCTCGTAGGGGTCCGAGATGCGCCGTCGGGAATCTCAGGCGTGCTGCTGACCGACGCCGTACCCGTCGCAACCGGTCTCACCCAGGGCTGTTCACCCATCGGGCCGGTGCACACCGTGACGGCGGCCGAGGACGGCGTGATTGAGGAACTGGATGGGGAACCGGCACTGGATGTCCTGAAGGAGGATGTCGGGGAACTGCTTGCGCGCGACCTGCGCCGCATCGCCGGACACGTGCACGCCGCGATCCCGGTTTCCGGTTCCGACCGTGCCGACTATCTCGTGCGCAACCTCGTCGGCTTCGATCCCGAGGACGGGCGTGTTGCCATCGCCGAGGAGGTTGTGCCCGGCGACCGGGTGATGTTCGTCCGGCGCGACCCGGCGGCGGCGGTCGAGGACATGGCGCGGATGCTCGACGATGTAAAACGCCGTGCAGGCGGCCGCATCCGCGGTGCGCTCTACCATTCCTGCATCGCGCGCGGGCCCAACCAGTTCGGTCCCGGCGCGCGAGAACTCACAATGATTGCCGAGGCTTTCGGCGACATCCCCGTTGTCGGGTTCTTCGGGAACGGCGAGATCTCCCATGACCGTATGTATGCCTATACCGGCGTGCTGACGGTGTTCCCCGAACCAGACTAGTTCCCCGGTCGTCCAAGGAGTCGCGCGCATGATCCGCCTGTTCGTCGCCCTGAACCTGCCATACGAATTGCGGGTTCGCCTTTCAGGACTGCGCGGGCAGGTGCCCGGCGCGCGATGGGTGCCGCCGGAGAATATGCACATCACGCTGCGTTTTATTGGCGAGGTTGGTACCGCCGCTGCCGAGGATATCCACGGCGAGCTGGAGCGGATCGACACCGACCCGCCCGACATCCGGCTTTCGGGGGTCGGGCATTTTGAATCGCGCGGCCAGGTGCGCGCGCTCTGGGCCGGGGTCGAGCGCAACGAGGAATTGCTGCGCCTCCAGGCGAAGGTGGAGAAGGCCTGTCAGCGCGCGGGCCTGGTGTCAGAGACGCGACGCTACCATCCCCATGTCACGCTGGCCCGTTGCAAGAGCACGAGCCTGGCGCGTGCTGCGCACTTTATCGAGGGCCACAGCGCCTTCGCCGTGCCACCGTTCCCGGCCGAATCCTTCGTGCTCTATTCCTCGACCCTCGGGCGCACCGGCTCTGTCTACACGCCCGAGGTCGAGTATCCGCTCGGCGCGTTCGCTTTTGCCGAGGCGTATTGATCCGGCTTCGGCACGCTCGATAGGTTGCACCCATGTTACAGCCACACAGGGTTCCGCCGCAGATGAGTGTCGTTGAAAAGATCGCGCCCACCGATCCCATCGTGATCCTCACGGGTGCGGGAATTTCGAAGGAATCGGGCCTGGCGACATTCCGAGACCCCGACGGGATCTGGGCGAAGCACCGGATCGAGGATGTGGCCACGCCCCAGGCCTTCGCGCGCAGTCCCGACACGGTCCTGAACTTCTACAATGTGCGACGCGCGCAGATGTCCGACGCCGAGGTGAAGCCGAATGCGGCCCATGCGGCGCTGGGCGAACTGGAACGGTTCTGGCCCGGCGGCGTGCTGGTGGTGACCCAGAACATCGACGACCTCCATGAGCGCGGCGGCTCGACCAACCTGATACACATGCATGGCGAACTGTCGAAGACCCGGTGTAACGAATGCGGTACCATCGTCGACGGTCTCGGCGACCTCGATTGCGAGATGGCCTGCCCCGAATGCGAGGCCACCGGCACGATGCGTCCGCATGTGGTTTGGTTCGGCGAAATGCCGCTGGAGATGGACCGCATCTATTCCGCCCTGTCCCATTGCGGCCTGTTCGTGTCCATCGGCACGTCGGGGAATGTCTATCCGGCGGCGGGCTTCGTGCAGGAGGCCCGGTCCAACGGGGCGGCGACCATCGAGCTCAACCTCGAGGAATCTCTCGGCGCAAGCGCGTTCCATGAGGCGCGCTACGGTCCCGCGACCGAGGTCGTGACGGGCTTCGTCTCCGAGCTGAAGGCCCGCGCCGCGCAGTAGCAGGTGACGCCCGCGCCCTCCGAAAAATCCCTGGAAGACGTTCTTGCCGAAGCGCGTGCGTGCACAGCCTGCGGGCCACACCTGCCGCTGGGCCCGCGCCCGCTGGTCCGCGCCGGGGTGTCGGCCAGGCTCCTGATCATCAGCCAGGCGCCGGGCACGAAGGCGCATGACACCGACCTGTCCTTCAACGATCGGTCAGGCGACCGGCTGCGCGCGTGGATGGCGATGGACCGCGAGACCTTCTATGACCCGGCGCGGGTCGCGATCCTGCCCATGGGGTTCTGCTATCCTGGGCGCCTACCGCGCGGCGGAGACAAGCCGCCCCGACCGGAATGCGCACCGCTCTGGCACGCCCGCATCATGGATGCCCTGCCCGAGGTGGCGTTGACGCTCTTTGTCGGGAGTTACGCGATCCGGAACTACCTGCCGGGATACAAATCCATGACCGATGCGGTGGCCGACTGGCGGGACCATGGTCCAGCGGTGCTGCCGCTGCCGCATCCGAGCTGGCGCACGACAGCATGGGAAAAGCGGCATCCGTGGTTCACGGACGAGTTGTTGCCGGTGCTGCGGGAACGGGTCGCGGCAGCGCTGGCGGGCTAATAGCCCGCGCTGGCCTCGATCCGTTCCATGTCGTCGTCGGAAAAACCGAAATGATGGCCGATCTCGTGGATCAGTACATGGCGAACCAGGCCGTAGAGGTCCTCGCCGGTCTCGCACCAATAGTCGAGGATCGCCCGGCGATAGAGGTAGATGCGGTCCACGTCTGACGGCTGGTCGCCGAAGGACTTCTGGTCGAGGCTCACCCCGGCATAGAGGCCCAGGATATCGAACGGGCTCTCGAGGTCCATCTCGTCCATGGTCTCGTCGTCCGGGAAATCGACGACATGAATCACCACGTCATCCACGTGCTGGGACAGTGAGCGGGGGATCGTCGCGAAGGCTTCGCCCGCGATTGCCTCGATATCGGCAAGGGTGGGGGCCGTGTCATGCTTTGCGATGGCAGCCATGAAGCGAACATATAGGCGCGCTTGATCCATACGCCAACAGGGGTCACGCTTGCGGCATCGGACAGCAAGACGGCAGGGAGTGGCGCATGGCCGAAAAAATGGATCTGGGCGCGCGCGATGCCGCCCTTTCGAAACTCAGCGGATGGGAACTGGTCGAGGGCCGGGAGGCCATCGCCAAGACCTTCAAGTTCGCCGATTTCAACGAAGCGTTCGGCTTCATGAGCCGTGCTGCGCTCAAGGCCGAGGCGATGAACCACCACCCGGAATGGTTCAACGTCTGGAACACCATTGACGTGACGCTTTCCACCCACGACGCGGGCGGGCTGACCGCACTGGATTTCGAGCTCGCCGCGTTCATGGACGCGGCGGCGGGATAGCCCCTACCGCGCCGCCATGCGCAGGGCGCCGTCGAGGCGCATCACCGCGCCGTTGATCAGAACGTTGTCGCACATGTGCAGCACCAGCTTGGCGTATTCCGAGGGATAGCCGAGCCGCTTGGGGAATTCGGGCTGCTGGGCGAGGCTCTCGCGCGCTTCCTCGGGCAGGCCCGCCATCATCGGGGTGTCGATCAGGCCCGGCGCGATGGTGTTCACCCGGATGCCCTGGGACGCGAACTCGCGCGCGGCGACCAGCGTCAGCGAGACGATGCCGCCCTTCGAGGAAGCATACGCGGCCTGCCCGATCTGGCCTTCCGTGGCGGCGACCGAAGCGGTGTTTACGATCAGTCCGCGCTCGCCGTCCTCCATGGCATCGGTGCCGCAGAGGTCGGCGGCGAACAGGCGGATCATATTGAACGAGCCGATCAGGTTCACCTGTATGACAGAGGAGTAGATCTCTAGCGGCAGGGGGCCGTTGCGACCGACGATCCGCCCCGGTGTGGCGATGCCTGCGCAGTTGACCAGCAGGCTGGCCACCCCGTTGGCCTCGCGCGCGGCCGCGATGGCGGCTTCCGCGCTTTCGGCGCTGGTAACGTCGCACTGGACGGCGACGCCGCCGGTCTCAGAGGCGACGGCGTTGGCACCGTCCATGTTTACGTCCAGAAGCGCGACCTTCATGCCGGCCTTGGCGCAATGTCGGGCAACCTCGGCCCCGATGCCCGAGCCGCCGCCAGTGATGATTGCAGCCTTGCCGTTGACGTCCATGATCGTTTCCCCTCGTCGATTGTTGTGTTGATTGTTGCGTTGGTTCTAGCCGTCGCGGGAATCCCGTTCAATCGGCCGGTGCACGGATGGTCGCCGGGTCCAGCCCGAGGATCCATCCTTCGATCCGGCGCACGACCGGATCGGCGGGCTCGCCCGGCGCGCGGTGGCCAAGCACGACGTTGAGCATGCCAAACAGTCCGACAGTGGCGTCGAACCGGTCCTCGCCGTCGGGGCCGTCACCAAACCCGTCGCGGATGTCTGCGGCGAGCGCGCCGGACAGACGGATGTCGTTACGCGCGGCCCAGTCGAGCAATCGCCCGGCGTCGTCCCGACGGTGCGCCGGGTTGAGCTTCGACCTGTTGGAAGCGGCGATCTGCAGGCCCAGATGGCCATAGACCTCACCCGGGTAGGTTTCCGCGATCACGATGCCGGGGTGCGAAAGCAATTCGGCGAGCCGACCGTCGAAGGGCCAGATGCGCAGGTTTGGGTCGCTGCGCAATGCGGGCGCGATCAGGTCACGCCAGCCCGAGATGGCGGCCTTGCCGACCTGCTGAGCGCCCAGCGTCCAGAACAGCGGATTGGCCGCGCCGCGCAGGTCTGTCGGCCGGTCGCAATGGCGGAACAATTCCTGCGCGCCCGACAGGCCGAGCGCGTCGATCAGATGCTGGCGCTTCGTGCCGCCGGGGCGCTGGGGGTAGAAGGGCCGGCGCACGGAAATCTGCGTGGCATCCTCCGCCGGGTCGTAGAAGGATTTCCACGACCCGCGACCGAACTGCCTCAACGCCGGGACGAAGCGGTCGATCCGTGCCGCCTTGGCATGGGCGCGCGGCAAACCGAGCGGGAAGTCGAAGCCCATCAGTGCTGTGCCGCCTGCGCCGGATGCTGCGCGCAGCCGCGCGAACAGGTCGGGAAGATCGCTGACCGGTTCGGGGGCCAGCGCAGTGTAGCTGCCGTCGGCCATGCGCACGGCCCGCGCGATGGCGCGCTTGCGCGGATCGGTGGACCAATCGGCGTGGGCGATCAGGGCCGGCGGTTGCGGGACAGGCCGGACGGCCAGAGCGTTCACGGCCTCGGGAAGGAATCGAGGAACGGCACCAGCGCGGCGTGGAAGGCGTCGGGGTTCTCGATGTTGGAGAGATGCCCGGCGGGATTGATCTCCACATAGGTGGCGTCGGGCATGCGCCGGGCCATCTCGCGCATCCCCTCTGGCGGAGTGCCCATGTCCTGCGCGCCGCAGATCAGGAGAGTTCGCAGTTTTATCTCGTGCAGGCGGTCCATGAAGTTGAGCCGCGTCATGGCGTCGGCGCAGGAGACGTAGCCCTCAATCGTGTTGGACGCGATCAGGCTGCGTGCATGCTCGACCAGTTCGGGGCGCTCGGTGCGCACCTCCTCGGTGAACCAGCGCAGAGGCATAGCCTCGATCAGAGGCGCGAGTCCTTCCCGGCGTACCGTCTCGATCAGGCGCGGCACGGCCTGAGCGAACTCGCCGGTGAAATCGGCACGGGTGTCGGCCAGCACATATGCGCCGATGCGCTCGGGCCAGTTCAGGGCGAGGGCCTGCCCGGTCATGCCGCCGATGGAAAGCCCGACGAAGTGGCTTGTCTCGATACCCAGCGCGTCCCAAAGCCCGACGATGTCAGACGCCAGGTCTTTCAGTTCCCACGGTCCCGGCGGGGTGCCGGTACCGTCATGGCCGCGGGTGTTGTAGCGCAGAATGCGGTAGCGTCCGGACAGGCGCTCGACCTGCCCATCCCACATGGAGAAGTTGGTGTTGAGCGAATTGGAGAAGGTGAGCCACGGCGCATCCTCCGGCCCGTCGACCTGGCACACAAACGCGTTCCCGTTGGCGGTAACCTTCATGGCTTGAACCTGTTCGTTCACTGGGCCGCGTAGGCGGGGAGCGGCGTGCCCGCGACCGAGAGCGGGCCGACCGCCTTCTCGATGAGCGGCACCACCTTGTGGCCGAAGGCCTCGATGGACCGCAGCGCATCGTCATGCGGTGTGTCGCCCATGCTCATGTACATGGCAGTGTGCACCGGCCGGACCTGCTCGATCTCCTCGACCAGTTTCTCGGCCACGGTCTCCGCATCGCCGATGGGATTCCAGGCGAGGATGTCCTCCGGCGACATCTCATCCTCGAAGGGCTCTTCCGGCAGCCAGGCCGCGTCGAGCGAGGTCTGGCCCCGGCGCAGATAGCGTGACAGACGGATCTGGTAGCGGGCGTTCTCCGCGAAGGCGAGGGCCTTGGCCTTGTCGTCGGTCACGAAGCAATAGCGCAGCGTACCGAATTGCAGCTCTTTCACCGGCTTGCCGGCGGCGGTCCAGGTCGCTTCGGCCTCGGCACGGATTTCGGCCAGCGTTGCCGTGTCGCGCCCGAAGCCGGATACGAACAGCGGGTGGTTGCCGCGCAATGCGCGCTGCTGGGAGCCGGGGCTGTTGCCGGCGATCCAGATCTCCGGGCGTGGCTTCTGTTCCGGCGCCACCGTGAACCAGGTCTGGGGCAGGTCGATGTGCTTGCCGTGGTACTCGAAGTTTTCCTGTCCCATCCCCCTGGACAGGAAGTCGATCCACTCATTGGTGATCTCGCTGGCCTCGGACAGGTCGACACCGAAGCGCGCGAGTTCATAGGCCTGGTAGCCCGCACCGAGGCCCAGCACGAGGCGGCCACCCGACAGGCAGTCGGCGAAGGCGATTTCCCCAAGCAGGCGCGCGGGCTGGTACAGAGCCGGCAGCACAACCGCCGAGCCCAGCCTGATGCGCAGGGTCTGGGGGGCGACATGACCGATCATCATCAGCGGCGAGGGGGACAGCGAATAGTTGGAGAAGTGGTGCTCGGTGAACCAGGCGATCCCGAACCCGGCGGTCTCGGCCGCCTGCACCTGTTCCACCGTGTCGAGCACGGTCTGGCGCACCGACTGTGACGGGTGCCGCCGGTTCATCAGGTTGAAGATTCCGAAGTCCATCTACCCCTCCCCTGTGCCCTCTTCCGGAGCTGGGCTAATTACCGGCCTCCGGCTTGCCGGAGTCAACAGCCGCAGGCGTGGTGGCGCTTGCTGCGACGCGCGTTTCGCGGCGGGCGGTGAAGAAAGCCGCGCCGATAATGATCGCCGCACCGATCACCGTGAACAGGCCGGGCACCTCGCCGAATGCGAGATAGGCGATAAGCGCGATGAACGGCAGGCGCGCGTAGTCGAAGGGTGCGACCAGCGAGGCCTCGGCCAGGTCGAAGGCACGTGCCATCAGGAATATCGCCGCCGTCCCCATCGCCCCCATCGCGATGGACAGCCAGGCCGCGGTCCAGCTCGGCGTCTGCCAGTCCGGCAATGCCAGCAGGGTGAGCAGCAGCGAGGCCCAGATCGTCTGGTAGAAGGTAATGGTCGCTGTCGATTCCGTACGCCCCAGCCGCTTGAGGGTCAGGTACCAGATCGACAGCGTGAAGGCCGAGCAGATCGGCAGCAGCACGGCCGGGTCGAAGGCGACGAAGCCCGGCCGCAGGATAACGACCACGCCGGCGAACCCGATTGCGATCGCGGCCCAGCGCGCCATCTCGACACGTTCCTTCAGGATGAGGACCGCCAGAATGGTTGTGAACAGCGGCGCGGTGAAGTTCAGCGTCGTGGTGAGCGCCAGCGGAAGCATCGACAGGCCGAGAAACAGGAGCGCGGTGGTCACGGCGGTCAGCGCGGCGGACACGAAATGCAGGCCGTGGCGCCGGGTGTGCGCCACCGCGCCGCGATCCTGCAGCAGCCAGGGGATCATGAACGGGATGGCCGCCAGGAACCGCAGGGCGGATGTCTCGAACCCGCCGACCTCGTCGGCGACCACGCGCACGATGGAATGGTTGCCGGCGAGGCAAGCCACTCCGGCGGCCATGGACAGCGCCCCCCAGACCGGGCGCGGCAGGCCGAGCAGGCGGTCGTCCTCGTCCCAGGCCAGCTTCATTGTTTCAGTCTCTTTGCGGCCAGGGCTTCGTTACGGGCCACGTAGACCGTGGAGATGCCGATGATCAGCGCGCCGACAATCGTCCAGGTGTCGAGGATTTCCGAGAAGAAGAAGAACCCGATGGCGGCCGAGACCGGTAGGCGCATGAAGTCGAGCGGGATCACCGCAGAGGCTTCGGCCATCCGCATGGCGCGGGTCATCAGTAGATGGGCGATGGTGGTCATGGCGCCGACGGTGAAGGTCACGCCGATCATCATCCAGCTCGGCCATTCCCAGACGAACAGCGCCGGGATCAGGGTGAAGATGGTCAGGAACATGTTGAAAGAGGCTACGATCGAGCGGGTGCTGTCCGCCTGGGCCAGCACCCGGATCATCAGTACGTTGACCGAGATCAGCATGGCGCTTCCCAGCGCGAGCAGTGCGCCGAGCTCAACCGTCTCCACGCCCGGACGCACGACGATCAGCACACCGATGAAACCAACGAAGGTGCCGGACCAGCGCCGGAAGCGGACGACCTCGTGCAGGAAGATGGCGGCGAGAATGGTGGCGAATAGCGGCGCGGTAAAGTTTAGCGCCACGGCCTCGCCCAGCGGCATGATCGCCACCGCCGTGAACCACGCGATGGTCGCCATGGACGACGAAAACCCTCGGATCAGGTGAATCTTTGGCAGCTTCACGCGCAGGTCCGTATAGGGCGGCCGGACGATGAACGGCAGCATGAAGACGAGCCCGAAGAAAGAGCGCAGAAAGGCGATCTCGAAGGGGTGCAGCTCGCTGCTGGCGAAGCGGACCAGCCCGTGTGCGGCCGAGAACATGACCACCGCGCCCAGCATCAGCAGGCTTGATAGGACGGCGGCGGAAAGGGGCGCGGCGCGGCGGGTCATGGCGCGCCACATTAGCGATGGTGGTAACACACCGATAGTCGCGCCCCGCCGGGCAGGCATGTGTCACCCGCGCGATCGCGGCTTTGAAGCTTGCCCGGATTTGGGCATACTCCCACGCGCATCACCTTGTCCGAGGAGATGTTTGACAGGGGCCGCTGGCTGTTGTTTATCGGCGGCGCGCCGGGCAGATGTCCGGCCGGGGGAAGAACGGGGTTTCTGCCGCGGCGCGGGGCACCTTCCAACAGAACGAACAAATCAGGGCTGAGAGATGAGCAAAAAGGTTTACTCGGACGCGAAATCCGCACTCGACGGGTTGCTGTTCGACGGCATGACCATTCTGGCCGGCGGCTTCGGCCTCTGCGGCATTCCCGAGCACATGATCCTCGCGATCCGCGATTCCGGCGTGAAGGATCTGACCATCGCATCGAACAATGCGGGCGTGGACGATTTCGGCCTCGGCCTCCTGCTCCAGACCCGTCAGGTGAAGAAGATGATCTCGTCCTATGTGGGCGAGAACAAGACCTTCGAGGCGCAGTTCCTGGCCGGCGAACTGGAGCTTGAGTTCAACCCGCAGGGCACGCTTGCCGAGCGCGTTCGTGCCGGCGGCGCAGGCATTCCTGCCTTCTACACCAAGACCGGTGTCGGCACGATCATCGCCGAAGGCAAGGAAACCAAGGAATTCGACGGCCAGACCTATGTCATGGAACGCGGCCTGACGGGCGATCTGGCCATCGTGAAGGCCTGGAAGGGCGACACGGCGGGCAACGTGGTCTTCCGCAAGACCGCGCGGAACTTCAACGCGCCGATGGCGACCGCGGGCAAGACCTGTGTCGTCGAGGTCGAGGAACTGGTGGAGCCGGGGCAGCTCAATCCCGATTGCATCCACCTGCCCAGCATCTACACCGACCGCATCTTCGAAGGAAAAGACTTCGAGAAGCGGATCGAGTTCCGCACGGTCCGCGAAGACTGACCGGCGTGGCGAACGGATTAGAGAAGGAGACGGAATATGGCTTGGTCACGTGACGATATGTGCGCCCGTGCGGCGCAGGAGCTCGAAGACGGCTTCTACGTCAACCTCGGCATCGGCATGCCGACCCGTGTGGCGAACTTCATCCCCGAGGGCATGGATGTGACGTTCCAGTCCGAGAACGGGATGCTCGGCATGGGCGCGTTCCCGCGCGACAACGAGGTCGACCCCGACCTCATCAACGCCGGTAAGCAGACCATCACGGAACTGCCGCAGTCGGTCTATTTCGACAGCGCCCAGTCCTTCGCGATGATTCGCGGCGGCCACATCAACATGTCGATCCTCGGCGCCCTGCAGGTGGCCGAGAACGGCGATCTCGCCAACTGGATGATCCCGGGCAAGATGGTCAAGGGCATGGGCGGTGCGATGGACCTGGTCGCCGGCGTCAAGCGCGTGGTGATCCTGATGGACCACAACGCCAAGGACGGCACCCCGAAGCTGTTGAAGGAATGCACCCTGCCGCTGACCGGCGCGGGCGTGGTCGACGACATCATCACCGAGCTAGGTGTCTTCACAATCGGCGAGGGGGGCGTTCACATCAAGGAACTGGCGCCGGGTGTCAGTGTCGATGAAGTGCGCGAGAAGTCGGAAGCGACGATCGTTACCCAGTAGTCTCGGGATATCGACGGACGCGCATCGCGTCCGGTAGTTTGGAAAGGCCTCGCCCGCGCGGCGGGGCCTTTTCCCGTTCGGGGGCGGGACAACATGAACCGAGACGCACTGGGAGGTCTTGCCGCCGGATTGGGCGTGCTGTTTGTGTTCGCTGGCTTTCTGGTCGTGTCGCGTTTCGGCGCGACATCCTCACTCACGGTCTATGACATGGCCGCCCTGCGCTTCGGCGTGGCCGGTGTGGCCACGATCCCGGTCTTTTTCATGATTCGTTGGCCACGTATCGTCTGGTGGAAAGCGATGGTCATCGGCATCACCTCGGGTGCGCCGTTCACCCTTTGCGTGTTCGGCGGCATGTCCTTCGCCCCTGTGGCGCATGGCGGGATTGTCATCAACGGCGCCATGCCCGTCTTCGCGGCCCTTCTGGCATGGGCGCTGTTCGGGGTACGCCTCGGCGGCTGGCGAATCGCAGGCGTGGCGATGATCGTGCTTGGCGTGGCGGCCACGGGCTGGGACGCGCTGTCCTTCGGAGAACCGGGCCAGTGGCGTGGGCACCTGCTCTTCCTGGGAGCCGCAGCCTGCAATGCGACCTTCCTGACCTCGATTCGCGGCTGGAACCTGACCGCCCTGCAATCCCTGTGCGTGGTCAACGGCCTGAACCTCGCTTTCTATGTCCCGTTCTGGTTCCTCTTCCTGCCCAGCAATATGGGAATCGCGCCGTGGGAAGAGATCGCACTGCAGGCAGTCTACCAGGGCCTCGTCGCCGCGTTCATCGCCTCGATCCTGATCGCCCATGCCGCGCGGATGCTGGGCGGCACACGGCAGGCTGCGATCATGTCCGGGGCGCCGGCCGTTGCGCTGCTGATGGCGATCCCGCTGCTCGACGAGTACCCGTCCGATATCAGCATCGCGGGTGTCGTGATCGTCATGTCCGGCATCCTGATCACGCTCGGCCCCGGCCTCCTGTCCAGTGCGACTTCACCGGCGGGCCGTGAAGCCGCAAAACCATGAACGACGCGCGCCCCAGCTTTGCCATCGGGGTCGCGTGCGGCCTCGTCGTGCCGTTCATCTGGGGAGGCTGGATCGTTGCGTCACGGTTCGGGGTCCTCAACGCGCTGACTCCCTATGACGTGGCCGCCCTTCGGGTCGGTGTCGCCGCCGTGATCGTTTTCCCGTTGTTCGCGATGCGCGGGTTTGCGGGTCTCCCGATCTGGAAGGGGGCTGTTGTCTCGTTCGGGGTCGGCGCGCCTTTTGCGCTGACGTCATTCGGCGGCATGTCGCTGGCGCCGGTCATCCATGCCGGCGTGCTGACCAACGGTAGTATGCCGATTTTCGCAGCGATCCTCGGCTATCTCTGGCTGCGCGAGCATCCGACCAAACCCCAGCTTCTTGGTCTGCTGCTGATCGTGGCGGGCGCGGGAATGCTGGGTGGTGACAGCTTCTCGATCGATGCCCCGGCGCGGCAATGGCTGGGCGATATGCTGCTGGTCGGGGCAGGGCTGTGCTTCGCGATCTATATGACGGTGCTGCGGCGCTGGAACGTGACCTTCGTGCAGGCGGTCATCGCGATCCCGATCATAAGTTCCGCCGTCTATATCCCGATCTGGGTGTTGTTCCTGCCCTCGGGCCTGTTGAACTTCGACGCGTTCCCGCCCTGGCAGGAAGTGGCGCTGCAGGCCGTCTATCAGGGCGTCGTGGCGAGCTTCATCGTCGTCATGCTGATCACCCGGGCCACGCAGTCCATCCGTGCCACGACCATGGCGGTTTTCCTGGCGGGCGCCCCGGCGCTGGCCGTGCTTCTGGGGGTTGCGCTGCTGGACGAGGTGCCCAGCGCCATCGCCTGGGCGGGCCTGGTCGTGACCACAATCGGTATGATCTTGGCCGTGGGACGACGGCGCGCGGCTGCCTAGCGCATTTCTAGGCCGACGCCGGCAGCCGCAGCACCAGCTTGTTGATGGCGTTCATCACCCGATAGAAGGCGTCGAACTGCTTGCGGAAGGCGTCGTAGTCCATTTCCGAGCGCTTCTCGCGGACGGCGGCGTGAATCGCGGTCAGGTCGTTCGTGCCGTCGCAGAGCCCGGCGATCATCCGTGACAGTGGCGGGACCGGCATGTCGATGGTCATGCCCTCGACGGAGGCACTGATCTTGCCGCCCGGCGGCAGGCGCTCGGCGGTTTCTGCCGCCGAAGCATTGAGCAGGACGGGCACCGACTCGGCCGTGTCCGTTGTCGGGACCGACACGGCGTTGTCCGCGCGCACGGCATAGAAGATGTGCTTCTTGATATTGCCGGTGAACAGTTCGGCAAAGGCCGCGCGCGCCATCGGGTCCAGCCCGTCAAGGCGCTGGCGCAGCAGCGGGTCGGGCACGACCCAGGCCGGGTCGTAGCGGAATGGCTCGATGAAGGATATGAGGCGCAGGCCTGCGCCGGAGACCCAGCTATCGACCTGGGGCACTGTATAGGCCCGGTCGCGCGCGTGCAGGAACAGGTCGTAGATGCCAGGATCGCCGCCACCGACATGGTCACGGAGCTGTCCGTTCCGGTTGATCCAGGCTGTTCTCGGCGAGGCCTTGGCCAGCCGCTTGGCCATTTCCACCCGCTGGGTGTCCGGCATCTCGTCGCCCGGGGCGATGACCCGCAGCATGTCCTGCATTTGATAGACGCCGATGCGGCCGTATTCGCCGTAGACCATGATCCCGAGACCGCCGTCCGGCGCGAGGACGGAAACCAGTGCCGCCAGACCGTCCTCGGGGCTTTCGAGGTGGTGCAGCACGCCGCAGCAATCGATGTAGTCCCACGGGCCCGGTGCAAGCTCCGCTGCGTCGAGCAGCGAGCCGGTCACGAAGCGCACATTGGTCAGGCCCCGGACCTCGGCGCGCTGGCGCGCGATGTCCTGGCTCGGGCCGCTCAGGTCGAGATGGACCACCTCGCCGGGAATGCCGAGGTCGGTCATGCCCTGGGCCAGCATGATCATGGCGTCGCCCGTCCCGCCGCCCGCGACCAGCGCGCGGAAGGGCTTCGTCAGGTCGTGCCGCCCGCCGAAGACATAGTGGTTGA
Organism: Alphaproteobacteria bacterium; assembly: GCA_038117045.1. Classification (GTDB taxonomy): domain Bacteria; phylum Pseudomonadota; class Alphaproteobacteria; order UBA6615; family UBA6615; genus JABJAG01. Next base: position 29,400 of record JAYOFE010000006.1, read on the forward strand.
TCTCGTCGAAATTGCTGGGCGACCCGAAGATCATCCGCGAGCGCTCGTCGGCGGGATTGCGCTCGGGGTAGGGATAGGATTCGTACTGGTTTCGGACCCGGCGGTCGCGGATGTCGCGGTCGGTCATGGAAGCGGTCAGCCGTCGATGTTGATCACCAGCCGCCCCGTCGCCTGCCGGCCTTCCAGCATCGCCATCGCCTTCGGAACCTCGGCGAGGGGGAAGACCTGCGAGACATGCGGCTTCACCTTGCCGGCTTTCCACCATTCCCCGAGTTCCTTGAGGCCGGCGCGGAGTGTCTCCGGCTCGCGCGTACGGTAGGCGCCCCAGTAGACGCCGACGATCGCGATGTTTTTCACCAGCAGGTAGTTGGCCGGGAACTGCGGGACATCGCCGCTGGCGAACCCGATCACCAGGAACCGCCCGGCCCAGTTCATCGACCGCATCGCGGCGGTCGCCAGGTCGCCGCCGACCGGGTCGTAGACCACGTCGACACCGTTGCCGTCGGTGAGCTTGCGGATCTCCGCGCGCAAATCGGATTCGCTGTAGTTGATGGTGTGGTCTGCGCCGTGTTCCGTGGCGAGTGCCAGCTTCTCTGCCGTCGAGGCTGCGGCGATCACGGTCGCACCCATCGCCTTGCCGCATTCCACCGCGGTCAGGCCGACACCGCCGCCCGCTCCGAGCACCAGCACCGTCTCTCCCGGTTTGAGTTCGGCGCGATGACGGAGCGCCAGATGCGATGTGCCGTAGGCGACCGCAAAGGCTGCCGCCGTGGTGTCGTCCATGCCGTCGGGTGTGTGAAAGACCGTGTTCGTGCTGCACACAGCCTGCTCGGCGAAACCGCCTGACGAGGTTAGGGCCATCACCCGGTCGCCCGGCTTGAATTCGGTCACGTCGTCCGCGACCTCGATGATCTCGCCGGCACCCTCGAGGCCAGGCGCGAAGGGCAGTTCGGGCTTTTCCTGATAGTTGCCGCGTACCAGCACGATGTCCGCGAAGTTGACCCCGGCGGCGCGCATGCGGATGCGCACCTGTCCGGGCCCCATTGCCGGTTCGGGAAGTTCGCCGAGCCTCAGGTCGGCCGGGTCGCCCCAGTTCTCGCAGACGATTGCGCGCATGTGTCCCGTCTCCAGGTTCCTAGAATTCCAATGCCTCGCCCGGACGCAATGTCCCGACGCCACGTCCGGCCCAGTTGGTTTGGACCGGCGACAGGCGCAGCGTCAATGCTGTGCGGGCGTCTTCGCTCAGCACGCCCATCCGGTCCAGCGTGTGGATCATCGCCAGTTCCGCCGCCCGGCCGGCGCCGTCATCGATCTTGAGGGCCACGCCCAGCCCGAGCGCGGGAAGGATGGCTGTGTAGACTCCCTCGGCGCCGCCCTTCACCAGGACTTCGGGTCCGGCGGCGGTGATGACGTCGGTCGAGAAGGCGCCACTGCCGTGCAGGTAGAACGGCTCGGCGGCGATGGCGTCACAGATGCGTTTCACGGCTTTCTGTCGCACCTCCGGCTGGTCAGACGGGTCGGCCATCCGTGCCATGGCCAGTGCCAGGTTGCCCAGCGGCATGGCCCAGACGGGGACCGAACAGCCGTCGATCCCCCGCGGCGCGCGGCCCAGGTCGCAACCGGTCATGGATTCGAACACGCCCAGCACGCGCTGCTGTACGGGATGGGTGATGTCCGTGTACCCCTTGACCGGCTCGCCCTTGTGCCGGGCCGTCGCGATCATGCCGGCATGCTTGCCCGAGCAGTTGTTGTGGATGGCCTGCGGATGGCCGCCGGTCCGGGCGAGCTCGCGGGCCGCGTCGGCATTCTCCGGCGGTTGCGGGCCGCACTCGTAATCGTCGGGACTTGCGCCTGCGGCTTCCAGCATCGCGCGCACTGCGGCCACGTGGCGCGCCTCGCCCTTGTGGGAGGCGCAGGACATCGCCAGCTCGACATGTCCGAAACCGAATGCATCGGCCGCACCGCTTTCGACCAGCGGCAGCGCCTGCACCGGCTTGATCGCGGAGCGCGGATAGATGTCCCGGGTCACGTCACCGATGGCATGGATGACCGATCCGTCCGGCGCGACCACGGCAATCGCGCCGCGGTGGCGGCTCTCGACCATGCTGCCGCGCACCACCTCCACCAGCACGGGATTGGCCGTCCCGGCGGGGGCAGGGTTGTGATGCGAGTGCGGATGCGGGTGGTCGTCCATGGGCTCACCTTGCCCCGCTCACGGGGGGTGTGCAAGTTACCCTCCAACGCGCGTGACGGGATGGAGACGGCATGAGCGAAAACAGGATCCGCGGGTACTTCGGCGTCGGTGTCGAGGGAATCTCGAAGCCGATGAACTTGGGCGCAATCATGCGGACCGCGCATGCCTTCGGTGCGAGTTACGTCTTCACCATTGGGGCCGTCTACCCGAAGCGCGCCGGCAGCCGGTCGGACACCTCGCGCGCGCCCGAGCACCTGCCGTTGCACGAATATGCCGGCCTCGACGACTTCACGCTGCCGCGCGGCTGCGAACTGGTCGGGGTCGAACTGACCGACGATGCCGTAGAGTTGCCGAGCTTCCGCCATCCGCGCCAGGCCGCCTATGTGCTGGGCCCGGAACGCGGCTCTCTTTCACCGGAACTCACCGCGCGCTGTGACCATGTCGTCAAGATTCCGACACGTTTCTGCGTGAATGTCGGGCTGGCGGCCGCGATCGTCATGTACGACCGGACGCTGACTCTGGGCCGTTTCGCGGCCCGACCGCTCACGCCCGGCGGGCCTTTGGAGGGCCTTCCGGACCATGTTCACGGGGGCCCTATCTTTCGCAGTCGGAAAGCGCGCTGAAAAAGGGCGAGCGAAAACAACGGATTGAAGGCGAAGTCGCTTGGCGGGACTCAGGCGGGATTGGTAGTTGGATCGAATGATACGCGCACGATTTCTCTCGCTCTGGATAGCCGCAGCAGTGGCCGGGCTTTCGATCTTCGCCGGCTCCGAGGCGCATGCGCAGGATGCGGAACTGATCGGGCGCTTCGGCGACTGGGACGCCTACACCCGTGGCGATGGCGCCAGCCGGTTTTGCTACATGGTCTCCAAGCCGAAGGAGGCGAGCCTGCGCTCGCGCCGGGGCGAGATTTTCTTCCTGATCTGGCACCGGCCGGCCCAGAAGGAGTTCGATGTTGTGCAGGTTGATATCGGCTACCCGTTCAAGGACGGGTCCGAAGCGGAAATCGCGATCGGCGCCGACACCTGGCAGCTCTTCACCCGCGACGAAAGCGCGTGGACTTACAAGCCCGCCGACGACAAGGCAGTCGTGGCGGCGTTGCGAAAAGGTTCGCGCATGACCGTGAAGGGTGTTTCTGGTCGCGGCAACCCGACCACGGATTCCTATTCCTTGAAAGGGACCAGCGCCGCGCATCAGGCCATCGACAGGGCCTGCGGGCGCTGACGCCGGCCGCTGCCGCGCGCCTAGAGCGGGTAGTCCTTTTCCGGGTCCACCCCGGCATCCTCGAGAAACTTTCGCACATGGCGCACCTGGTCCGGGTGCATCGTGTGATGAGGGTGCGAGAACTCCGCGAAGTGCCCGTTCAGCCGGTACCCGAACCGTCCGCCGTGGCGCTCCTCAACCTCGCCGCCCAGTTCGCCGATGACGGCGTCGACACTTTTGGGCGAGATGTTCGCACTGACGGGATGTGCAAACAGGGCATGCAGGGTCTTTCTATGTTTGTGGTTCATCAGAACTCTCCGTTGGATCTGAAAACATTCTCGCCGTCCGGGACGGTTTCGGCCTTGATCCAGGTCAGCGCCTTGTTGCGTTTGGCGTCCGGGCGTCTTATCTGATCGCCATGCCACTGAACCCCGACATTTTTGCGGCACCCGCCCCGCAGGCCGACGACCCGATCAACCTGATCGGCATGGATCGTGACGACCTGGTCGCGGCCCTCGCTGAAATGGGCGAGCCGCGCTTTCGGGCCGACCAGTTGTTCCAGTGGATTTACGGGCGCGGAGTCACCAACTTCGACGCGATGACCAACGTCTCCAAGTCGCTGCGTGCCAAGCTGGCCGAGCGCTTTGTCATCGCCCGGCCGGAAATCTCGCGTGATCTCGCATCGGTGGACGGGACCCACAAATGGCTGTTGCGAATGGGTGACGGCAACGAGGTGGAATGCGTCCACATACCCGAGGAGGACCGCGGAACCCTGTGCGTCTCGAGCCAGGTGGGCTGCACCCTGAGCTGCCGGTTCTGCCACACGGGCACCCAGAAGCTGGTGCGCAATCTCGGCCCGACCGAGATTGTCGGCCAGATCATGCTGGCCCGTGATCACCTCAGCGAATGGCCGACGCCTGAGCGCCCGACAATCTATGAGCGTGCGCTGTCCAACATCGTGATGATGGGCATGGGCGAGCCGCTCTACAATTTCGAGAACGTCTCCAAGGCACTGCGCATTGTCATGGATGATGCCGGTATTGCCATCTCCCGCCGCCGCATCACGTTGTCGACCGCAGGCGTCGTGCCCTTGATTCGGCGCTGCGGCGAGGAACTGGGTGTCGGCCTTGCGGTGTCGTTGCATGCTGTGCGCAACGACCTGCGCGACGAGATCGTACCGATCAACCGCAAGTACCCGATCGAGGAATTGCTGGCGGCCTGCCGGGACTACCCGGGCCTGAAGAATTCGCGGCGCATCACGTTTGAATACGTGATGCTCAAGGACGTGAACGACAGCGATGCCGATGCGCGCGAACTGGTGCGGATCATCGCGGGCATTCCGGCCAAGGTGAACCTGATCCCGTTCAACCCGTGGCCCGGTGCGCCCTATGACCGCTCGACGAACGAGCGGATCGAGGCTTTCGCGGAAATCGTCCGCAATGCGGGCTACCCGTCGCCCGTGCGCACGCCGCGCGGCGAGGACATCATGGCCGCCTGCGGGCAGCTGAAATCCGAGAGCGAACGCCCCCGGCGGTCCGCGGCCGAGTAATCACGAAATCTCGAGGGGTTGCGATCTCCCCTTGCGGATGTCTGGCCGCGATATTAACTATTTCAACGGGGACGAGAACTTCTCACTCAAGGTTCGTGTGTTCTGATTGCAGGGCCGAACCGAAATGATTGATGAATTCAAACTTGCTTTGGCGATTGCCGTTTCCGGTGGTGTGATTGCGCTACTGGGTTTGCCCTCGCGCTATCGCTCACGCCTGCCGTCGCTGCCCGCGCAGGAGCCGCATCCGACCAGCCGTGCGATCCGCACGACCCTGTCGGTGCTGGCGGTTGGGTGCGGTTTGCCCATTGCTCTGTTCGGGCTGTTGATGGTGTGGGCCACCCTGTCGGGCGACCGCCACCTCGTGCCGTGGTGGCCGATCTAGAATCGGCGGCGAGGCGTTAACGGATTTCCCGATCCGTCGCGGTTGCGGCGGCGGCGCGCCGGACTATACTCCGCCCGCAAATCTCTCCTGCGTACGGAACCAGCGACATGACCGTGGCCGACAAACCGGGCGACGTGAAGAAAGTGGTGCTTGCCTATTCGGGCGGCCTCGACACGTCCGTCATCCTGAAATGGCTTGAAGAAACCTATGCCTGCGAGGTGGTGACCTTTACCGCCGATCTCGGGCAGGGCGAGGAACTGGAGCCGGCGCGCGCCAAGGCCGAGATGTTCGGCATCAAGGAAATCTATATCGAGGACCTGCGCGAGGAGTTCGTGCGCGACTTCGTCTTCCCGATGTTCCGCGCCAACGCGGTCTACGAAGGTGTCTATCTGCTGGGCACGTCCATCGCGCGCCCGCTGATCGCCAAGCGCCAGATCGAGATCGCCCATGAGACCGGCGCGGATGCCGTCTCTCACGGTGCGACGGGCAAGGGCAACGACCAGGTCCGTTTCGAGCTGGGTTATTACGCGCTGGACCCGGAAATCAAGGTGATCGCGCCCTGGCGCGAGTGGAACCTGACCTCGCGCACCAAGCTGCTCGACTTCGCAGAGAAGCACCAGATTCCAATCGCCAAGGACAAGCGCGGCGAGGCGCCGTTCTCGGTCGATGCGAACCTCCTGCACATCTCTGCCGAGGGCAAGGTGCTTGAAGACCCCTGGGCCGAGCCCGAGGAGTTCGTCTATTCGCGTACGGTCGCGCCTGAGGCCGCGCCGGACAAGCCGACCTATGTGGAGATCGATTTCGAGCAAGGCGACCCGGTGGCCGTCGACGGTGTGAAGCTGTCACCGGCGTCGCTTCTCACGAAGCTCAACGAACTGGGCGGCGCCAACGGGATCGGCCGCCTCGACCTGGTGGAGAACCGCTTTGTCGGCATGAAGTCGCGCGGTGTCTACGAGACGCCGGGCGGCACGGTGCTGCTGGCCGCTCACCGCGGCATGGAATCCCTCACGCTCGACCGCGAGGCCATGCACCTCAAGGACGAGCTGATGCCGCGCTATGCAAAGCTGATCTACAACGGCTTCTGGTTCGCGCCCGAGCGCCACATGCTGCAGGCCCTGATCGACAAGAGCCAGGAACGCGTGAACGGTACGGTGCGGCTGAAGCTCTACAAGGGTTCGGTCTCGGTCGTGGGACGCAAGTCGGCGGACAGCCTGTACTCGCTCGACCATGTCACCTTCGAGGACGACGTGGTCTACGACCAGCGCGACGCGGCCGGCTTCATCAAGCTGCAGGCGCTGCGCCTCCGGCTCGCGAAGGCGCTGCGCAGCTAGCCAAACCGCTTGGTCCGTCTCCGGCTAGCCAAACACCGGCCAGGCGGGAACGCCGATGGCGAAGCCGTGGACGGCGACCAGCGCCAGGTAGACGGCGATCGTCACCAACAGCCGCCACCAGCCGATCCCGGCCCAGTCCATCGTCGTGCGGCCCGTCAGCAGCGCGGCGAAGGGCACAGCGCTGGTGGTCAGCATGACAGGCCCCCAGTCGGCCCCGTAGTAATATTCGCGGCGCTTGTCGATGTGCCACATGCCACCCGCAGACAGGACCAGCATGCCGGCGAACAGCACGATCGAGCGTGTCTCGCCGTTGGCCAGCAGGTGCAGGATGGCCCACAGGCTCACCCCGTTCAGGAAGGGATGGCGGGTAACACGCATGATGCCGCGCGTGAGGTCGCGCCCGGGGTCATCCAGCTTCGTCCCGGCCAGCGTGGGATTGGGCGTGGTGAGGCCGCAGACAATGAGAAACAGCGCAACAGGCATACCGATCGCGGGAATCCACATGAAGGACTTGGGCGGGGTCCAGGACGTGTCGACCGGCGTGTCGACGAAGGCGAGGATCATCCAGATGAAGACGACCATCATCACGGCGGAGTAGGCCGTGAGGAACCGCGTCTCGCCCAGCTTTCCCGCCAGTGCCATGCGCACGGGAAGGCTGGACAGCGCAAAGTGACCGCCGACGAAAAAGACGGTCGCCGCGAACAACTCGTTCAGGCTTCCGGTCATGGTGCGTTCCCCTTTCTCTCAATATGGGGACGCAAGCGGGAGTCGTCCACCGCCCGCGGGAATGCTAGAAACCGCCCATGAGCGAAACATCCGACCCGGTCGCCGAAGCGATCCTCGCAGAGCTGGGCGCACAGAAGCCCGGCGCCTCCGTCACCCCCGAGCAGGTGGCGCGCGCCATCGCGGACGCACGCCGCACGCCCAAGGACCCGCCGGACCTCTGGCGGAAGTACCTGTCCGCCGTGAAGCAGCAGGGAGTGCACCTGGCGCGCGCGGGTAAGGTGGAGGTTCTGCGAAAGGGCAAGCCGGTCGAGGACCCGGCCCACGTCAAGGGCGTGGTCCGTTACCGCCTGCCCGAGTAGGGCCTAGAATTTCGGCGGCTGAATACCGTTCTGGCGGCAGGCTGCCGTCACTGTGTTGGCCAGCAGGCAGGCGATGGTCATGGGGCCGACGCCGCCGGGCACCGGAGTGATCGCGCCCGCGACCTTCACCGCCTCGTCGAAATCGACATCGCCCACCAGCCGCGTCTTGTCCGGGTCGTCGTCGGTCGGGGCCGCGATGCGGTTGATGCCCACATCGATGACGGCCGCGCCCGGCTTGATCCAGTCGCCCTTGACCATCTGCGGCCGTCCGACCGCGGCGACCAGGATATCCGCCCGGCGGCACACCTCTTCCATGTTCTTCGTTCGCGAATGCGCCACCGTCACCGTGCAGCTCGCCTGGGTGAGCAGGGCGGCCATGGGTTTGCCGACGATGTTGGAGCGGCCCAGCACCACCGCATCGAGGCCGGACAGGTCACCCAGCCGGTCCTCCAGCAGCATCCGGCAGCCCAGCGGCGTGCAGGGCACCATGGCGGCGTCGGGGCCGTCCATCTGCCCGGTGGCCAGCCGGCCCGAATTGATGACATGGAAGCCGTCGACGTCCTTGGCGGGCGCGATGGCGTCGATCACCGCGTTCTCGTCAATCTGGCCGGGGACCGGAAGCTGGACGAGGATGCCGTGGACCGCCGAGTCGTTGTTCAGCTTGTCCACCAGCGCGAGAAGCTCGTCCTGCGAGGTACCTGCGTCGAGCCGGTGGTCGCTGGCCGCGATGCCCGCCGCCTCGGCCGCCTTTCCCTTGTTTCGCACATAGACCTGGCTGGCGGGGTCTTCGCCGACCAGCACGACGGCCAGCCCGGGCACGAGGCCGTGGTCGGCCTTCAGCTTTGCCACTTCAACGGCGATGCGCTCGCGCAGGCCCTCAGCGAAGGCCTTGCCGTCGATGATCTTGTCTGAAAAATCGCTCATGCCGTCACTCTCCGCCCGTCCCGTCCCGGTGTGTCTGGATGCGGACCGCCTCTAGCACGGCCTGCAGAGTCGCGGCGTCTCCGGACACCGAGACCGTCTTGTTGCGCGATGTTTTACCCGCCCGGATATCGAGAGACGAGCGGGGAATCCCCAGTGCCTTGGACAGGGTCTTCAGGACGGCCGTATTCGCCTTGCCGTCTTCCGGCGGTGCGGTAACGGCAACCTTCAACGCCGGTCCGTCCGGGGTCTCTGCCAGCCCTTCGAGGCCGTTGCGCCGCGCGCGCGGGGTGACCCGCACGCGCAGGGTCAGGTCCGTGCCGCTCAGCCGAGCAGGAGTTCGGGAATCCACTGCCGCAGGAAGCCCAGCACCAGGATGAGGATCAGCGGCGACAGGTCGATGCCGCCCACCGACGGGATGACCGAACGGATTGGGCGCAGCGCCGGCTCGGTGATCCGGTAGAGGAAGTCACCGATCTGGTAGACGAAACGGTTCGACGTGTTGATGACGTTGAACTGGACCAGCCAGCTCAGGATCACGGAAATGATCAGCGCCAGCATGTAGAGCCAGATGATCTGGCTGATGAGATTGGCCACGGCGACCATGAGCGGAACTCTCCCCGACGGGGCTGCGGCAGCAGGGCCGCGACGAATAGGTTGGCCGCGAGACTAGCCAGCGTCCCGGCGGCTGTCCAGTAAGGGCGGTGCTTCCGAAAGGTGCTGCGGAAGCCCGATTTTCGTGCCGAAACGCGACTTGACATGAATGTGCACGCGCTCACATATTCCGCCGCGCCGCGCAGGGCTTCCCAACACACAAGCCCGCCCGGCATTTGCCATTTTCCGGCACCGGTGGGGCTGTAGCTCAGTTGGGAGAGCGCTACGTTCGCAATGTAGAGGTCAGGGGTTCGATTCCCCTCAGCTCCACCATATTTCCGCGCCTTGCACGAGTTTCGCTCCCGTCGGACACTGGCGGTCGTTCGTTTTGCAAAGCAGGGCCGTCATGAAACCACTCTCCATCGGCGATATCAGCGTTCGCTCCGTTCTCGAGCATATGGGGCCGACCCTGACGCCCGACGTGATGTTTCCCACCTCCACGCCGGAGGTGTTCGCATCGCATATGGATTGGATGGTGCCGACCCATTTCGATACGGCGTCGGGCAAGATTATTGCGGCCTTCCAGAGTTATGTGGTCCAGACACCGCATCACACGATCCTGATCGACACCTGCGTCGGCGAGGACAAGGAGCGCGCGAACCCGAACTTCCACATGAAGAAATGGCCGTGGCTGAAAAACCTGGCCACGCTCGGCCTGACGCCGGCGGATATCGACATTGTCATGTGCACCCACCTGCATCCCGACCATGTGGGGTGGAACACCCAGCTCGAGGACGGACGCTGGGTGCCGACCTTTCCCAACGCGAAGTACGTGTTCGCGCGTGATGAGTACGACCACTGGGAGGCGGAGAGCGCGAAGGGTGCAGAACGGATCGGGCTGACATTCATCGACTCCGTCCTGCCCGTGGTCGAGGCCGGACAGGCCGTTCTGGTCGATCATGACCACGAGATCGAGACGGGCCTCTGGCTGGAGCCGACACCGGGCCATTCGCCGGGCCATGTCATCGTGAATGTGGAGTCACAGGGCGAACGGGCCGCGTTTACCGGCGACCTCATGCACCACCCGGTCCAAGTTCGTCATCCCGAATGGAGCACCTGCTTCTGCTGGGACATGGAAATGTCGTCGGCGACCCGAAAGCAGTATGTCGATGGCTTCACCGACAGCGGGACACTGATTCTGCCCGCGCATTTTGCTGGCAATTCAGCCGGGCATATCGTCCGTGCGGGCGACATGTCCGCCTTCAACTTCCTGCCGGACTAGGGCTGGTCGCGTTCCGCTGCGGTCTGTTCGACGGTTTGCGGGCAGAGTCCGTTGACAGGGTGGAAACGGGCACGGGATAGTTCCCCGCAAGCACTGGAAATGTGCACGGGAGGAACCGGTCATGAAGTCGGCGGCATTCGACTACGCGAAGCCTGCCTCTGTGGCGGAGGCCCTCGCGCTGAAGCGCGATCATGGCGGCAGCGCGCGTTTCCTGGCGGGCGGGCAAAGCCTGCTTCCGGCCATGAACATGCGCCTCGACAAGCCCGATCTCCTGATCGATCTCAACGCACTCGCCGAACTTGACGGTATCGGGGATGCGGGTGGCACGATCCGCATCGGCGCGTTGACGCGGACCGCCGAGCTGGGCCGCTCCGAAGTCATTGCGCGGCGCTTGCCGTTGCTGGGGCGGTGTGTCGAACATATTGCGCATCCCGCGATCCGGAGCATGGGCACCTTTGGGGGAAGCCTGGCGCTTGCCGACCCCGCGGCGGAATGGCCCGCAGCATGTCTCGCCCTTGATGCGTCCATGATTGTCGCGGCATCCCAGGGTGAACGGACAATCCCGGCGCGCGACTTCTTCCGAGGCCTCTATACGACAGCGCTGGACGAGGATGAGTTGCTGGTTCGAATCGATCTGCCGGCCCAGGCGGAGAACGCGCGCTCGGTTGTGCTCGAACTGGCACGCCGGCGTGGCGATTTCGCGATCGCGGGCGTTGCAGCCCAGGCGGCGCCGACAAACGATGGACGGCTCTCGGATGTGCGGATCGCCTTCTTCGGGATCGCCGAACATCCGGTCCGGCTTGCCGATGTTGAGCAGGCGATCGAAAGCGGCGGTACTGACGGCGTGGATGCGGCGCGCGCCGCCCTGGAGGCCGGGGTCGAGTTTACATCCGATCTCTACCACGCAGCGGCGACCAAGCGTCATCTTGCCGGGGTGTTGCTGGGCCGCGCGGTTGCCGAACTTCTGAACGACGAAGCCTGAAAGGACGGACATGAGCAGCGAACGTGAAATCGTATTCCGCCTGAACGGCCGTGAGGAGCGGGCCTCTGTCTCTCCGCGCCTGCATCTGGTCGATTTCCTGCGCACCCGTTTTCAGCTCGCGAGCCCGCGGGTGGGATGCGAACACGGGGTATGCGGCGCCTGCACGCTGCGGGTCGATGGTGCCATCGTGCGCGGTTGCCTTTTCCTTGCCGTCCAGGCGGATGGGAAGGACGTGGAGACCCTGGAGGGGGTGACCGCGAGCGGTGAGCTGCGTGACCTGCAGGATGCCTTCGTCGAACGCAATGCCGTCCAGTGCGGGTTCTGCACCCCGGGGATGCTGATCACCGCGGCGGAACTTATGCGCGATGACAAGGTACATGACCGTGCAACGATCCGCGATCACCTGTCGGGAAATATCTGCAGGTGCACCGGCTATGAAGCCATCGTCGATGCGATTGAATCCGTCATGGTCCAGCGCGGTAACAGGAGAGCGTCATGAGTGTCGCCGAAGCACCCGACTCCGGTTATGTCGGCCGCAGTGTTCCGCGCCCCCAGGCGCGCCGTCTTGTCGAGGGCCAGGCGCAGTATGTCGATGACATCCTGCTGCCGCGCATGGTCCACGCCGTGTTTCTGCGCAGCCCCCACGCTCATGCGCGCATCACATCCATCAATGTGGCGCGGGCGGAGGAAATGCCCGGCGTCATCCGTGTCTTCACGGGCCGCGACTTTGCCGAGGTGAAGACCTTTGCCGGTGTTCTCGCGCATTTCCAGGGCATGAAGTCCGCGCAGCAGCCCTGCCTCGCCATCGACCGGGTCTGCTGGTGCGGGGAACCGGTCGCGGTGGTGGTCGCGGAAACGCGCCACCAGGCCGAAGACGCGCTCGACATGATCGAGGTTTCCTATGAGGAACTGCCGGTGGTCGTCGATATCGAGTCCGCGCTGGATCCCGCCACGCCGGTGATCCATCCGGATATCGGCGACAATATGTGTTTCGAGCGCGAGCTCGATGCGGGCGACTTCGAAGCGGCGCTGGCCAGGGCCGATCATGTGATCGAGCGCACCTTCCGCTTCCCGCGTCATACCGGCGTGTGCCTTGAAGGACGCTCGGTCATCGGCGACTGGCATTCCGCCGAGCGGCGCATGACGGTCTATATCTCCCATCAGGCGCCGAACATGGTGCAGGACTGTTACGCGGACTTGCTCGGCCTGCCGGAGAGCGCGGTCCGCGTCATCTGCAAGGATGTGGGCGGGTCCTACGGCATCAAGACCCATGTCTATGGCGACGAACTGGCGACATGCGCCCTGTCGATGATGCTGGGCCGGCCCGTCAAGTTCGTGGCCGACCGGCTGGAGTCGTTTATCAGCGACATCCACTCACGCGACCATCGGGTCAAGGCGACGTTGGCCGTCACCAACGACGGAAAAATCCTCGCGCTTGGTTTTGAGGACCGGCTCGCCGTCGGGCCCTATTCGGTCTACCCGCGCGGCAGCGCCGTCGAAGGGAACCAGATCTGCAACATCTCGGGCCAGTGGTACACGCTTGAAGCCTACCGGGCGCGGATCGAGACCGTGTTCACCAATATGGGGCCGTACTCGAACTACCGTGCGGTCGGGCACCCGGTCTCCGTGGGGTTCGTGGAGGGCATGGTCGATGCGGCGGCCCGCACGATCGGCATGGACCCGGTAGAGATCCGGCGGCGCAACCTGATTCCGGACGATGCCTTCCCCCACAAGGCGCTGTCCGGGCCGTTGTTTGAGGTGATGTCCCATCACCGCTGTATGGATGAGATCACGCGCCTGATGGACTATAAAGGCCTCCGCGCCCAGCAGGCCGCGCTCCGGGAAAAAGGTGTTTACCGGGGTATCGGTTTCGCCAGCATGATCGAGATCACCAACCCGTCGGCGATGTTCTATGGCGTGGGGGGTATTCGTGTCTCCGCGCAGGACGGGTGCTCGGTGAAGATGGAGCCGGGCGGCAGCATCGTCGTGCTCCATGGCTGCGGTGAACAGGGACAGGGGACCGAGACGATCTATGCCCAGATCGCCGCGGATGCACTCGGTGTGCCGATGGAGACGGTGCGCCTGGTGACCGGCGATACGGAGGTCACGCCTTATGGTGGTGGCACCTGGGCGTCGCGTGGTGCGGGCGTCGGCGGTGAGGCGACATGGCAGGCTGCGCGCGCCTTGCGTGAAAACATCCTCGCGCTGGCTGCCATGATCACCCAGTCCCAGCCGGATGAGCTCGACATCGTGGGTGGCATCGTGGTTGACCGGACGACGGGTGAGGAGCGCATCTCACTCGCCGAGTGTGGACGCATTGCCTATTTCCGCCCCGATACGCTCGACAATTTCCAGCCGGAGTTGATGGTTACGCGCCATTTCGTTCCCAAGCAGTTCCCGTTCTGCTTCACCAACGGTGTCCTGGCCTGCCATCTCGAGGTGGACATCGACACTGGCCTGATCCGGCCGCTGAAATTCTGGTGCGTGGAGGATTGCGGCACGGTGCTGAACCCGCAACTCGTCGATGAGCAGATCCGGGGCGGTATCGCCCATGGTCTCGGCCCGACACTCTATGAACAGTGCCTGTACGACGAGCGCGGCCAGCTGATGAACGGCAGCCTGGTTGACTATCTGGTGCCCACGACCGGTGAGATGCCCGATACGGTGGTCGGCCACATCGCGACGCCGACGCAAGAAAGCGAGATCGGCGCCAAGGGCGCCGGCGAGGCGGGCACGGCGGGAACGCCGGGCGCTGTGATGAACGCCCTCAACGATGCGCTTGCGCCATTCGAGGCCGAGTTGACCGACATGCCGTTCACACCCGAGAAGGTTCTGCAGGCCCTCGGCCGGGCGTAACGCGGGGGCTCAGGCGCTGCCCGGTGACCAGCTGTAGATGCGCTGGGCGTTGCCACCCATCAGTGCGGCACGCTCGCTTTTGGACAGCCAGTCACCCTGCCGGAACGCCTCGACACCTTCCTTATAGGTCAGGAGTTCGACCGCCCGCGTCCAGTCCGTTCCCCACATGCAGCGATCGAGGCCGAAGGCGTCGAGGATGCGGCGCACGGGCTCATGGATATCGGGAAAGGGAAACGGTGTGCGCGCCAGCGTGCCCGCGCCGCTGATCTTCACGGACACATTCTCGAACTCGCCCAGCGCCAGCAGGTCGGGCAGATCCGCCCATCCGTTTTCCGGAGCGGGCGGGTGGAAGGGCTGGACGATCCCCATGTGATCGACCACCAGGGAGACGTCAGGGAACTGCGCGGCCAGCGTGGCGACCTGTTCGTGCCGCTGGGTGCAGTACACGTTGACGGGTACGTCGTTCCGCCGTGCGCCTTCGAGGATACGGGCGATCCCCGCCTCGCCGGCTTCATCGGAAATGCCGTGGGCGAGCAGGAGCCGGATGCCGACGGTCCCGTCCTTCGCCGCCCATTCGTCGATCTTCTCGCCTACACCCGGATCGGCGGCATCGAAGGGCGTGACCAGCCCGAACCGGTCGGGGTATTTGCCGTGGACCTCCAGCGCGAAGCTCGGATCGTAGCGGTACATGGTGTAGGCGGAGACGAGGATCGCCCCATCGACGCCGACGGCATCCATCGCCGCGACCATCTCCTCGCCATTGGCCGAGGGTGGGCCGGTCAGCACAGCCGCCCAGGGCCGGCCAGGGTGGTCGGCCTCATAGGCGTGCACCTGCGCGTCGATCACCGGTGTGCGGTTGTCCGCCATCGGCGTGTCTCCCCCCTGCGGCTTCGGGTTCCGGCCTTCTAGGCGGGCGGAAACACCGCGAAGCACTTGTTCGACTGGAAGATGAAGGTCTCCACGTAGTCGATGATCTCCGGCTTGCGGTCGAGCGTGCTCATGGCACCCGCGAGCACATGCCAGTTGAGCATCTCGTGGTGTCCGGCCGCTTCCGTTTCCTCGATGGTGCGATTGCGCCAGGTCTCGTAGTCGCCCTTTTTCAGCGCTTCCAGCATCAGTCGGTCGGTCTCGGTGTCGGGCACGACATAGCCGGTGTTGGTGGACAGGAAGCAGTGCGACCAGCTCGACGAGGCGATCACGACCGAGCGGTAGGGGCTGGCGGCCAGCGTCTCGGCCATTTTCGCGCCGATCTCGTGGCACATCGCCGGGTTGGGCCCCGGCGGGTCGGGCATGCCGTCGTCCTGGGGTTCCTCGAACAGATGGGAGAAGGCCCCCGAGGCCTTGATTACGTCGCTTCCGTAGCAGTTCACATGGAAGGGGATGACCGGGTAGGGGAAGCCCCGGCGGTCAATGTCGAGATAGAGCATGGTGTAGTTGAAGCCATGCGCCAGGATCGGCGAGTTCGACAGCTTGTAGGCGTAGGGCATGGGCACGCCGCGCTCCAGCAGGCCGGTCGTCAGGTATTTGGCGCCGTCGCGATGGCCGTGGAAGGTCATCTTCGTGTCGTGCGGTTCGCCCCAGTAGTTGTCCTTCTTGGACATGAAGCCGTGGCCCCAGACTTCCTGCTCGAATTCGTCGTCCAGGCCGAACACGCAGAAGGGCGGGATGATGTCTTCCTTGAAGTTTTCGTACTGGTCGTCGGCGATGATGACGATGAAGTCCGGATCGAAATCATCGATGATCTCCCGCTGTTTGCGGAAGTTCTTCCACATCCGTTCCCGGTAACGCCCGGCGGCCGAGAGGCCCATGTCGTTGCCGACCTCCTCGAGCATCCCTTCAGGCCAGTTCTGCTGGTCCTTCCATTTCGGGTCGATGCGCGGTGCATTGATGATGGTCTGCCAGATGGAGCTCAGGCCCTCATCCGTGCCGGTCAGGCCGGGATAGTGGGTCATCCCCAGTCCAAGGATTTCGCCCATGATGCGTCCTCCGGAGTGGGGCCGTATGGGGTCCCACCCGCAATTATTGGTAAGGTCACCAACAGGCGACCGTGAAGCGGATAGCGTAAGAGGAATTGGATTCGCGTGACAAGATGCAGATTCGCTGCTGCCCCGTCCGGGGTATTCCTGCATTTGCTGATCGCATAAGCTCCCGGGGGTGGAACCACCAATCGTCTGGCGGCTGCGTGCACCGATGAAGCCTGCGTCTTTCAAGTATGTCCTGGTGGAGACTTGGGACGCCGCCGCAGCCGCGCTCGCCGAGCATGGCGACGATGCGGTCATCCTCGCCGGCGGCCAGAGCCTCGTTCCAGTGATGAACTTCCGCCTCGCCCAGCCGGCGGTGCTGGTCGATGTGAATCCTATCACGGACGGGGCGTACCTTCGGGTTGAGGGTGATGTGCTGCGCGTCGGTGCGCTCACCCGCCATGTCCGTTTCGAGGCACCGGGCATCGACGGTCCGCTGGGCCGTCTGTTTCCGCGAGTCGCCCACCACATCGCCCATCTGCCGATCCGCATGCGGGGCACCTTCGGCGGCTCGCTCGCCCATGCCGATCCGGCGTCGGAATGGTGCGCGCTGGCGCGAACCCTCGATGCGGTGATGGTTGTCCAGAACGCGAAGGGCGAACGGCGGATCGATGCGGCAGACTACTTTCGGGCGGCGCTGACGACGGATCTGGCCGAAGGCGAGGTCCTGCGGGAGATCGAGCTGCCGGCGCTGGGGCCGGACTGGCGCTGCGGCTTTGCCGAGTTCAACCGGCGGGCCGGTGATTTCGCCATCGTGCAGTCGGTCGCTGCCATTGAAGTTCGGGACGGACGTATCGCGGACGCGCGCATCGGCGTGGGCGGGGCGACCGAAACGCCGCAACGTTCGGCGGCGGCGAAAGCCGTGCTGGCCGGAGGCGCGCCGTCGGCAACCCTGTTTGCCGAGGCGGGCGCGGCGGCGGCGGACGCCATGGACGATCTGCTGGCGGACCAGCAGGCGGGTGCGGACATGCGGCGCGATCTGGTGCGCGCCATGGTGATGCGCGCGCTCGAAGACGCGGTTGCGGCAGGGTAGGCGGCGATGACCCGGATCACACTCAACGTCAACGGCACGGACCATGCGGTCGAGGTGGAACCGCGCCACTCGCTGGTGGATGCGCTGCGCGAGCAGTGCGGGCAGACCGGCAGCCATATCGGCTGCGAGCACGGTGTGTGCGGAGCCTGCACCATCCTGGTCGATGACGAGCCGGTGCGCGGCTGTCTGATGTTCGCCGTGCAGGCCGACGGCAAGAAAATCCGCACCATCGAGGGGCTGGCCGAGAACGGCGCGTTCAATGCGCTCCAGCAGGCCTTCCATGAGCACCATGCGCTCCAGTGCGGCTTCTGCACACCGGGCATGCTGATGCTGGCGACCTGGATCGTGGAACGCGGCGCACCCGTCAGCGACGACGAACTGCGCGACATCATGGCGTCGAACCTGTGTCGCTGCACCGGCTACCGGAACATCCTGCGCGCCGTCCGCGCGGTGCTGGACGGAACCATCACCCGCGGGGCCGGCGCATGACCGTGATCGGCAAAAGCGTCACGCGGCTGGAAGACCGCGCGCTGCTGACCGGAACGGGCCGGTTCGCGGGCGACCAGAATTTCGAGGGCCAGCTTTACATGCGGGTGGTCCGCTCGACGGTGGCCCATGGCTGCATCGTCTCCATCGATACCCGGGCTGCGGCGGAGATGCCCGGCGTGTTCGCAGTGTGGACCTGTGCGGATGTTGCGGATGTCCCGGCGATCAATCTGCGTCCCGGCAGCGCCCTGCAGGACCTGGAGAGATGCCGCCAGCCCATCCTGGCGCAGGGCGTGGTGCGTTATGTGGGCGAGCCCGTCGCCGTCGTCTTCGCCGACGACCCGTACCGGGCCGAAGACGCCGCCGAGCTGGTCTGGGCCGAGATCGAGGACCTGCCGCCGGTCGTGGGTCTGATGGATACACCCGGCGAGTTTTCGCCCGGGGTCAGCACGGAGCCGTCCGTCTTCGAGACGGGTTACGGCGATGTGGATGCGGCGTTCGCGTCGGCGGCACACATCATCGAATGCGAGCTGACAGTAGGCCGCCACACCGGCGTGCCGCTAGAGACGCGCGGGGCACTGTCGATCTGGAACGAGGCCAAGGGGCAGCTGGAGTTCCACGCCGCCGCCAAGGTCCCCCACAACAACCGCATCGCGCTGGCGACCCTGCTGGGGCTGGAACTGGACCAGCTCCATTTGTTCGAGGGGCATGTCGGCGGCGGGTTCGGGGTGCGCGGGGAAATCTATCCCGACGAGGTTCTGGTCAATCTGGCGGCCCTGCGGTTCCGCCGCCCGGTCAAGTGGATCGAGGACCGGATGGAGCACCTGATTTCCGCGAACCACTCGCGCGAGCAGACCCACCGGATTCGTGCGGCGACGGACGCCGACGGCCTGATCCTCGCTATCGACGACGAGTTCTGGTTCAACCAGGGGGCCTATGCGCGCACCCATGGCGCGACCGTACCCTCCGTGACCGCTGCCATGCTGCCGGGGCCGTACAAGCTGCCGGCCTACCGTTCGACCGGACATATCCGTCTGACCAATGTCACGCCCGCCGGGACCTATCGCGGGCCGGGCCGGTACGAGACAACCTTCGTGCGCGAGATGCTGATCGAGCGGATCGCCGCCGAACTGGGCCTCGACCCGCTGGAGGTGAGGCGCACCAACCTGATCGCTGCGGACGAGATGCCGTATGACCGGCCCTTCTCGGTTGGCGGAAGTCCCATCCAGTACGACAGTGGCGACTATCCCGGCGCGCTGGCCAGCGCCCTCGACCAGTTCGGCTACGACGCTCTGCAGGCGGAGATGGCGGCACGCCGCGCGGCGGGTGAACTGGCGGGTGTCGGCCTGATCTGCTTCGTCGAACGCGGCGGCGACGGTCCCTTCGACGATGTCCGCGTCGAGATGGCGGCGGACGGTTCCGTCGAGGTCGTCACGGGTGTCGCCTCCGTGGGCCAAGGTGCGGAGACGGTGGTCGCGCAGGTCTGCGCAGAGACGCTGGGCATCGACTATTCGGGGATCGTCGTCACCCACGGCCAGACCGACCGGATTGCGCGCGGCCAGGGCGCGAGGGCCTCGCGGGTGACGGTGATGACGGGTAACGCTACCCATATGGCGGCATCGGGTGTCCGCACGATCCTGCTGGAGACGGCGGCGGGGCTGCTGCAGTCCCCGGCCGAAACGCTGGATATCGTGGACGGCGTGATCGGCCTCGCGGGTTCGCCCGGCGACGGTCCGTCGCTGACCGTGGCCGAGGCGGCGGCGGAAGCCATATGTGCGCGCGGTGGCACCCACCTTGCGGTGGAAGAGACCTTTGAAATCGACCGGGCGACCTATTCCTTCGGTGTGCATCTGGCTGCCGTGTCCGTCGATCCGATGACGGCTGGTGTGACCGTGGAACGCTATGCCATCGCCTACGATATCGGCCGGGCGGTCAACCCGATGCTGGTCGAAGGCCAGCTTGTCGGCGGTGCGGTGCAAGGCATCGGCGGGGCGCTGCTGGAGGAGTTCCTCTACGACGAGGCGGGACAGCCGCTATCCGTGACTTTCGCCGACTACCTGATGCCGACCGCAGCGGAGGTGCCGGACATCGAATGCCTCGTGCTGGAGGGTGACCGCAGCACGACCAACCCGCTGGGCCTGAAGAGCGGCGGCGATGCCGGTGTCACGGGCGCGGGCGCCGCGATTGCTGCCGCGATCGGCGCGGCCATCGGCAAGCCGGAGACGGTTACGCGGCTGCCGGTCAGCCCGCGCCGTCTGCGCGATATCCTGAAGGCGAAGTCTTAGCAGGACCTGTCTGGAAGCCGCCAATTCCGAACGGCAGGGGTGAGCCCGGTTGGCCAGAGGCTGCACACGAAATCCGCTTTTGCGGGCGTTCGCATGAACACCGTGATTTGTTACGCTGGCGTCAAGTTCACTCTAGACGCAGAGACACGAAGATCATGGCAATCGCGCATCTCGAACATTTCCTGCTTGTGGCGCAGGACTATGAGGAAACCATCGACTGGTACATCGACAATCTGGGGTTCACCAAAGGACCGCATCCGGATTTCGGGCCCGAGGTCGAGGTGACCTGGCTTTATGCGGGCGATCGCGACGTGATCCACATCGTGCCGTCGCGCCCCGGCGATGCGCCGCGCCCCAGGCCTGATCCGAACGCCACGCCGAAGGAAATCGCGCAAGGCAGCCGGCCGATCCACCACATCGCCTTCCGGGCCGAGAACCGGCACGAGATGACGGGGCGCTTCAAGGAAAAGGGCATCACCTACCTGGAACAGCAGGCGAGCAAGCAGGATCTCTACCAGGTCTTCGTGCGCGATCCGAATGGTGTCACCGTGGAGCTGAATTTCCCGGCCGAGGAAGCCGCCGACATGGACGGTCTTGCGAGGCTGGCGCTGCGCCCCGACCTGATGGAAGACGGCGCGGCCTAGTTCCGCGCCCGGGCGGCGGCGATCCGCCGTTCGCGCCAGACGAGGTACAGCCCGCTCGCCGCGATAATCGGTGCTCCTGCGAGCAGGGCCAGGCTGGGAATCTCTCCGAAGAAGATAAAGCCCATCGCCGGCGCCCAGAGCAGGTTCGTGTATCGGAAGGGGGCGACCAGTGACGCCTCTGCGAAGCGGTATCCCTCGATCATCAGATAGTGGGCGAGGCCGAACAACAGCCCGGACCCGCCTGCTACGGCGATCTCCTGGAGGCTGACGGCCTGCCACCCGAATGGGATGGTTACCAGACACGCCACGAGCATCCCGACAACCGAGAATGTGAGGATGGCGAGCGAGGACTCGCTGCTGCTGATCCGGCGGGTGACGATATCGCGCAGGGATGCGACCAGCGCGGCGGCAAGCGGGAGCAGGACCGTGTATTGGAATTCGCCCGCGTCGGGCCGGAGCATGATGACAACACCGGCGAACCCGGCGAGCACGGCGCCCCGGCGATGCCAGCCGACATGCTCGCCAAGCAGGAACGGTGCCAGCGCGGTGACAATGATCGGTGTGACGAAGATCAGCGTCAGGACCTCACCCATGGGCAGGATCGACAGCGATGCGACCACCAGAAATGTGGAGCCGGTCCCGAACAGGGCTCTCAGGGACAGGTTGCGAACACTCGTGATGCGCAGGCTTGCGGCCGCGCCGCGCCACCAGACGATCGCGGCGATCGGAATTAGGACGAACACCGCGCGGATGAATAGCGCTTCTCCGAACGGCAGCGAGCCGGTACTTTTCTTGATTGCGGCATCGCTGGCGGTCAGCAGGATGACCCCGACGAGTGTCAGGGCGATGCCGCGCATGGGCGAGGCGCTTGAGGTCCCGGTGTTGCTCAACTCGTCACATTCGCCAGATCAGCCGGCGCTTCCGGGACGCTCAGTTCCCGTATTCGTCCTCGATAGCGCACCAGCGGGGCATGCCCACGATATCGAGGTATTCCGGGAAACTCAGTCCCGTGTTTGCGAGCTTTAACTCGCCGCTCTTGATGTCGGCCAGGGTGTCGCGGATCGTCCGCGCGGTCAGCATCAGCGTTGTGATGCCGTAGCTCGCGATGGAATAGCCGATCTCGCCCAGCTCCGCAGGTGGCATGAGCGGGGTCACCCCGCCCTCGATCATGTTGGCGAGCTGCGGGACAGGCAGTTCCTCGCAGATGCGCCGCATGTCCTCGACGGAGGTCGGGGCCTCGATGAACAGCGCATCCGCGCCCGCCTTCATGTAACGCTCGCCGCGCCGCAGCGCCTCATCGACACCGTCGGTGGCGATGGCGTCGGTGCGCGCGATGATGAAGGTCTCGGGATCGAGGCGTTCGTCCGCGCAGGCGCGCAGCTTCGCCTCCATCTCCTCGGCCGGCACGATACGCTTGCCCGACATGTGTCCGCAGCGCTTCGGCGCGATCTGGTCCTCGATGAAGATCGCCTGCGCGCCGATCTTCTCGTAATGGTTCAGTGTATAGACGGCGTTCTTCACGTCGCCGTAGCCGGTGTCCACATCCACCAGGCAGGGCAGGTCGGTCACGGCCAGAATGTCGCGCACGCCGGCGGAAATCTCGCCCAGTCCCAGCAGGCCGATATCGGGCACGCCGTAGCGTGAACCGACGATCTGGAAGCCGCCGATCATGAAGGCATCGAACCCCGTCTGCTCGATGATCCGCGCGGACAGCGCGTCATGGGCGCCCGGAATGACCAGTGGCGAGGATTCGTCCGCAAGCTGGCGGAAGGTTTTCTTTTTGCTCACGGGCGGCTCCGGTTCGTCGCGCTGGAATACGGACCGGAGCGGCGAGACCCGCCGCTCCGGTTTTCACATGGACTCTTCGCCTAGCGCAGCGGCGAGAACGGCGCCGCCATCAGAAGCTTGTTGTCCTGGGCGATGATCGCACCCTTCGGCGAGCCCTTCGGCGGCCAGATGCCCTTGGCGACACCCTCGGCCCGCACCTCCGCGCGATGTTCGAAGCTTTTGTAGGGCCAGATGTGGACGTACTTGTTCAGGCCGCCGACATCGGTGTGCATGGCCATGGCGCAGGGTGACAGTCCCTGGCGCGCATCGATGGCGTCTTCCCATCCCTTGATGATGCCCGGCATCGTGCCCGGGTTGACCGCATAGTAGCGGTACTCGAACAGCGGGCCGTGCTCACCGCTCAGGAACTCGGTCATGAAGGGGAACGGCGTGAAAATCTCGCTGTTCATCTGGTGGATCATCGCGCTGACATCCGGCGGCCACACACCGGTCTTCACCGCTTCGGCGCGCACGGCCTCGCGCTCGCCCAGGCTCTCATAGGGCCAGATATGCATGACCTCGTTGAGCGGACCGACCTCGGAATAGAAAAAGGCGGTGAGTGGTGAAAGCTGCTTGCGGCCATTCTCATAGGCCTCGCCGAAGGCTTCGATGAAACCCGGAACCATGCGCGGCTTCAGGCGGTAGGTGCGTACTTCGTAGATCATATTGGTCCCCCCGGGATCGTGGTTTGTTGTGGCCAGTCTGACCTGCTCCGCGTCGCCGGTCCAGTCGCCTGAAACAGTCATTTGGCTTGCCGCGGCACTGGCGATTGTCGGCCAGATCAGGGACACTGCGAATAATAACAAACTGTTCTCTGGGGATGACGTCATGGCGAAGTCGGTGGTGCGCAAACCGAAAAACAAGGCAAAGGATGGTTCGTGGACCGAGGTCCGCGACGGGATGCGGATCGACTGGGATCTGCCTATTGCGATGGCAGACGGCACGGTCCTGCGCGCCGACGTTTTCCGGCCGAACAAGTCCGGCAAGTATCCCGTCATCATGACGATGGGCCCCTACGGAAAGGGGCTTGCTTGGCAGGACGAGCTCTATGCCACCACCTGGAACATTTTCTCGTCCGATCACCCTGACGCCATTGAGGGTTCGACCAACAAGTACCAGAGCTGGGAGACCGTGGATCCCGAACAGTGGGTGCCGGACGGCTATGCCTGTGTGCGCGTGGACAGCCGCGGTGCGGGCCGGTCGGAAGGCTATATGGATTGCTGGTCTCCGCAGGAGACTGATGACTATGTCGAATGTATCGAGTGGGCGGGTACGCAGGACTGGTCGAACGGCAAGGTCGGCCTCAATGGCATTTCCTATTACGGCATGAACCAGTGGTGGGTCGCCGCGCGCCAGCCCAAGCACCTCGCGGCGATGTGTGCCTGGGAGGCCGCCAACGACTACTACCGCGAGTTCGCACGCCACGGCGGCATTCTCTGCACCTTCATCAAGAACTGGTACGAAATGCAGGTCCTGCCGGTGCAGTACGGCTACGGCACCAAGGGATACCGCAGCCGGGTACATGGTGATCTGGTTGCAGGCCCGCCGACCCTCCCCGAAAAGGAACTGAAGGAGAACCGCGCCGACATGGACCGCGACATCGTGCGGCGCGAGATGGACGACGACTGGTACAAGGCGCGTGAGCCGGACTTCGCGAATATCAAGGTGCCGTTGCTGTCACCCGCGAGCTGGGGTGGGCAGGGGCTGCACCCGCGCGGCAACTACGAGGGCTACTACCAGGCCGCGTCCAAGGAAAAGTGGCTGGAATGCCATGGCCTCGAGCACTGGACCGAGTTCTATACGCCCTATGGCCGGGACCTGCAGAAACAGTTTTTCGGCTACTACCTGAAGGGAGAGAAGAACGGCTGGAACAAGAAACCGCCGGTGCTGCTCAAGGTGCGTCATGTCGGCGAGAAGTTCGTCGAGCGCGGCGAAAACGAATGGCCGATCAAGCGCACGAAATGGACGAAGCTTTATCTCGATCCGGCGCATATGAGCCTGGAGCGCAAGACGCCGGCGAAGCGCGGCAAGCTGACCTATGACGGGATGGGCGACGGCGCGACGTTCTTCCTGCCGCCCATGGATAAGGATACCGAGATCACCGGTCCGCTCGCGTCCAAGCTTTTCGTGTCGTCGGAGACGGAAGATGCCGACCTGTTCCTGGTGGTGCGCCTGTTCTCGCCCGACATGAAGGAAGTCACCTTCAAGGGCACGGTCGATCCGCACACACCGATCGCGCAGGGTTGGCTGCGTGCGTCACATCGCAAGCTCGACCGGAAGAAATCGAAGCCCTGGCGTCCGTGGCACAGCCATGACGAGAAACAGCCTCTGAAACCGGGGCGCGTGTACGAACTCGATATTGAGATCTGGCCGACCTGTATCGTGGTCCCGGCCGGCTACCGGTTGGCTCTGACAGTTCGCGGCAAGGACTACGAGTATTCGGGCGAGGCGCTCAACCTGTCGAATTTCGCACATCCCCTGAACGGCTGCGGCCCGTTCCTGCATGACGATCCGCGCGACCGCCCGAAGAAGGTCTTTGGCGGTAAGGTGACCCTGCACACGGGCCCGGATCATCCGTCCTATGTAATGGTGCCGGTGATCCCGCCGAAGAAGTAGCTGGAGGTTCGTCCCCGGTGCGCGTGCCGGGGACGGCCTGTTCCATTTTGTCTCGACAGTCCGGACATGGTCGGCGGTTGGTGCTGTATGCCCGGGTTTAATAGGTTTGTGACGAGATACTGAAATTCAGGAAGGAAATACGCCAATGCACTGGTTTTGTTACCGCGTCGATAAGCCCGGCACCCTCGAACTGCGCATGAAGACGCGTCCCGCGCACCTCGAATATGCTGAGGAAATCGGCGATACGCTCGTCTTTGCCGGTCCCGCCATGGATGACGATGAGAACATGTGCGCCAGCGTCTGGGTGATCGAGGCCCGTAACCGGCAACATGCCGAAGAGATCCTGTCCGGCGACCCCTATGAAAAGGTCGATCTGTTCGAGACCAAGATCATTCGCAAGTTCATCAAGACCGGCGGCGTCTGACCGGGCCCGCCGCAGGGGGAGAAAAACACGAATGTTCGTTGCAACCAAGGACAAGCCGCTCCAGACCACGACAACCGGCGCGCTGCCGCGCCCGAGTTGGTTCACGGAGAACCTGCGCGGCGCGCCGCTTTCGACGGGCCTGGCCTGGACCGCCTACCGTGAGCAGTTTTTCGACTGCCTGGCCTGCCATGTCGCTGCACAGCACAAGGCGGGTGTGGACATCCTGACCGACGGTGACGCGCGGCTTGACGACGATGTCGCGGGGCGAAGCTGGGTCAGCTATGCCTATGAGCGGGTCGAAGGCATCGGAGATCCGAAGGTTGCGGTGCAGCCCTATGCCGCCATGGCCGACAAGGGGCCGGGCGATTACATCTGGGAAGTCATCGAGACGCGGCTGACGCCGTCGGTCGAGGGGCCCATCGGCAAGACCGATTTGCAGCTCGACCGGGCCTGGAAGGCGATCGCGCCGATGACCGACAAGCCGGTCAAGATCGGCTCGATCTCGGCCCAGGTCATCAGCCACATGGTGAACAACGAGTATTACGACGACCGGCGCGACCTGCTGCTGGCGCTGTCTGATGCCTTCAACGCCGAGTACCACGCGCTGGCCGATGCCGGCGCGCCGCTGGTCCAGATCGAGGAGCCGTCGATCCACCAGTCGATGCAGGTGCCGGGCCAGGAAGTCTCCGCCGAGCAATATGTCGAAGCGTTCAACCGCGAGGTGGCGGGGCTGCGCGACAAGACGGAGGTGTGGTGCCACACCTGCTGGGGCTCGCCGGGCGCGCAGAAGATGTTTCCGCCAAGTGCCTCCTATGAGAAAGCGCTGTCCTATCTCGACCAGCTGGATGTCGATGTCCTCACGGTGGAGGGCGCATCAAACAAGGGGCTCGATTTCGAGCACTTCGGCAAGCTGATTTCCAAGGACAAGAAGGTGGCCATTGGCGTCATCAGCCACCGCACGCTCCAGGTCGAACGGCCGGAGGAAGTCGCCGCGCTCATTCGCAAGGCGATGGAGTATATCGAGCCGGAGCGGCTGATCCTGTCGAGCGATTGCGGCTTTGGCCGTCAGGCGGCGAGCCGGATGCACGCCTTCTACAAGATGGTCTCGATGGTCCGCGGCGCAAACATGGTGCGCAAGGAACTGGGCCTCGAGGAGGTCTATATTCCGGCTGCCGATCCGGGTCTGTCCATGGTGCCTGTCGCCGGCTAGCGGCCCAACTACAAGGAGGCGGGGCGATGGCTTCGCAGTATTCGATTTGCGTCATGCCGGGGGACGGCATCGGCGTTGAGGTAACCGATTGCGCGCGCCGGGTGCTGGATGCGCTCGCCCAGCGTGGCGGCCCGTCATTCACCTATGACGTGCGCCCGGGCGGGCACGGCACCTATCTGGAATGCGGCCGGGCGCTGCCCGAGGAAAGCATGACGGCGGCCAGGGAGGCCGATGCCGTGCTGGTGGGCGCGATGGATGTCGCCCAGATCCCGCCCGACGGTGGTGAGCCGCTGGGCATTCTGCGCAACTGGCTGGAAGTGGCCGCGAGCGTGCGCCCGTCGCGGGCCGTCGCCGGGATCGACAGCCCGTCAAAGGATATCGATTGCCTCATCGTGCGCGAGGTCACCGAGGGCATGTATTCGGGCATTGAGTACATGTCCGGTGACGATGCCGCCTGCGCCGTGCGGCTGATTACCCGCAAGGCGTGCGAGCGCGCCGCGCGCATGGCGTTCACCCAGGCCGTTGCCCGCAAGCGCGCGCGCGAAGGCACACCGGCGGAAAACAAGACCGCGCGGGTGACAGCGGTGCACAAGATCGGCGTGCTCAAGCTGACGGACGGACTGTTCCTCGAGGTGTGCAAGCAGATCGCGCAGGAATTTCCTGAGATCGAGTACGAGACAAAGAACATCGACGCCTGTGCGATGGACATGGTCCGACACCCGGCCTATTTCGACGTGATCGTGGCGACCAACGCCTTTGGCGACATCCTGTCGGATATCGGTGCAGGTCTGGCGGCAGGTCTCGGCCTCGCGTCCTCGGCCTGCATCGGTGAGCAGTGGGCCTATTTCGAGCCGGTGCACGGCACGGCTCCGGACATCGCAGGCAAGGGCATCGCCAATCCCTGCGCGACGGTCCTGACCGTGGCCATGATGCTCCAGTATCTCGGAGAGGCGGCCAGCGCGGACGCGGTGGAGGCCGCGGTCTATGGCGTTCTGGAGGCCGGGCAGGTGAGGACCGGCGATCTTGGCGGTACGGCAAACAGCACCGAGATGACCGACGCGATCATCGCGGCGCTTCCGGAAAAAGTCTGAGCCTCAGGCGGCGCGCCTAGGCCGCCCGTACCACGCGCCCCGCCACCTTCAGGCGCTGCACCGAATCCCCGGCCAGATGGCTCCATATGAAGGCGTCGCGCGCCAGCTTGTCCGCTGCACGGTAGGCTGGCTCACTCGCCCCGTCATGGATGTCCATGTTCAGGTCGGTCACCTCCTGGGAGGTGTCCGTCGCCAGGTTCATGGCCAGCCCGGGATTGGTCGAGTGGACTTTCTGATCATGCTCCCACGCCACGCGCAGGATGTAGGAGCGCAGCGCCTCGGTCAGCATTGTCATCCGGCCGAGCTTGAGGCGGATAAGCTGCTGGTCGCCGATGGATGCGCCGCGAACCTCGTATGACTTGATCGCCTCGCGCGCCTGATCGCAGGCGGCATCGCAGATGCCCAGCGCGTTGGAGGCCAGTTCCAGATCGCCGAACATGTCGCCGGACTGGTCACCTTCACCCTTCTTCAGCGCGCCATTGGTCTCGCCGACCTGGTTGGCGACGGGGACGCGCGCGTCCTCGAAGATCATCTCGCCGTTCTGGTAGAAGCGCCAGCCGGACTTGTTATAGACCTTGCCGCGCCGGAAGCCGGGCGTGTCCTCGGGAATCATCAGCATCGTGGTGCCGTCGCTGAACGGCACCGAGAAGTCCGTGCGTACATACAGGAACAGCAGCTTGGCGATGTTGCCGTGGGCGATGAACTGCTTTTCGCCGTTCAGAATCCAGTGGTCGCCGTCCAGTTCTGCGCGCAGGCGCACGCCGGCCTTCATGTCGCCGGGCGGCGGCAGGCGGTTGTCGGAGCCGCTGTTGGCCTCCGTCTGGCCGAAGCCGAGCACGAAGGTGTCGTCCTCCATGAAGGGCTTCAGGAACCGCTCACGCTGGTCGTCGGTACAGACGGACGCGATCAGATGGCTCCACTTCCAGCACTGGCTGAAGGTCTTGGAAATCGCGCTGTCGCCGCGCGCCAGCTCGGTCATCACCAGCGACTGGGTGACATAGTCGATCTCATGGCCGCCCTGCGCCTTCGACACCACGGCGGTGCGGAAGCCCAGCCTGGAGCCTTTCTTGACGATGTCCCAGTCGATGGTCTCCGCCGGGGCCTCGATGGCGTCGCGCGCCAGCGAGATGGGGCGGATTTCCTCTTCGGCGAACTTGCGGGCTTTCATCCGCCACGCGTTCTGTTCCTCGGTGAACGAGAAGTCCATGTGCCGGTCCTCCTATCGCGCGTCGTAGCCGGCCAGCGCCTCGGCGAGGCGCAGCTTGGCGTCATCGACGCCGCCACCGGAATGGCGGAACACGCGGGTGTCGTGAATGTATTTCTGCATCGGCATGTCGCGCATGACGCCCATGGCGCCGAAGCACTCGGCCGCGTCGCGGGCCGCGCGGTGCAGGATGTCCGCTGCCGCCACCTGGGAGACGAGCGCGTGGGGCAGGTCGGTCAGGCTGCCGTCGCTGCGTCCGCCCGGATTGTCGGCGTCCCAGGCCGCCCGCCAGACCGCGCCGCGCGCCAGCTCGACCCTGGCCGCGACACTGGCCAGCTTCTCGCCGATGGCCTGATGTTCGATGATCGGCCGGCTGCCCTGTACGCGCAGCTTGGCGTAGTCGATGGCCGCGTCGAGGGCCGCGCGGGTCACGCCGACATTGATGGCCTGGCCTTCGGGACGTCCGGTCAGGACCGAGCCGACGCCATACAGCGCCGCGATGTCCCGGTTGCCGCCGGTCAGCAGGTTGCCCGCAGGAACCCGGCAACCGCGCAACTCCACATCGCCCATCGCGCCGTGATACCAGCCGCCGGCACGCGGGGTTTCGGTGACGATCAGGCCGGGCGCATCGGACGGAACCAGAAGCGCGACCGGGCCGTTGTCCGTGTTTGCGGTGACCACGAACAGCTTCGCAAGCGGCGCGTTGGACACGCGGACCTTGGCACCGTCGATCACCCATTCATCGCCGTCCGCCTTTGCGGTGGTCGCCGGTGCGGGCGTTTCCCGCGGGCGGTGGTACTCGCCGCCGAGTGCGGACTGGTCACCGCCCTCGCGCGCGGCGAGCGCCAGGTGGAAATCCTCGTCCTCGACGAAGGCGAGCAGGAACTGCGCACGCTGCTCGTCATTCATCATCGACCCGAACAGGTCGTCCGCCAGCACCGCGGTTTCCGTGAGGATGGCCGCGACATCCGTGTCGCCCGCGGCCAGCTCCTCGGCTACGAGGCAGCGGGTCAGGGTGTCGGCACCCGCACCGCCGTCGTCTTCCGGCAGTGATAGTGAGCGCAGGCCCAGCGCGCTGGCGGCGGAGATCAGTTCAGCCGGCAGGGGCGGGTCGAATGGTTCCAGGCGCGCCGGGTCAATGGCGGCAGGGTGAATTTCGCTCGATACGAAATCGCGCAGCATGTCGCGGATCGCGAGCTGTTCTTCGCTGAGGTGCAGGTTGTACATGTCCGAACAGGTTGGTTAAGGCGTTTGGCCGACTTTAGGGGGCGCGGAAGGCCGCCGCAACGGCATGGCGCGCATGGCAGTCCGGCCTATCGATTCGCCCGCGCAACATCGTTAAAACAGGCGCTCGATATTCCCCTGGGGGCGGTCCGGCGAACCGGACGGATCCCCGCACCTGACCGGAGAGACCGCATGTCCACGGATCGCATCATCGCCGAGCGCGAGGGCCCGATTGGCAAGATCACCTTCAACAATCCTGAGAAGCACAACGCCATGTCGTTCGAGATGTGGCGCGATGGTGCGGCGGCCGTTCGCGAGATGTGCGCCGATTCCGATGTGCGCGCGATCATGCTGACCGGTGCGGGCGAGAAGGCATTCGTCGCGGGTGCCGACATCTCCCGCTTCGGCGAGGAACGGGACTCCAAGGAAGCCATCGATGCCTATAACGCGATGGTCGCCGATTTCCAGCAGACGCTGACCCATGCGCCGATCCCGACCATCGCGCGGATCGGCGGCTATGCCATCGGCGGCGGTCTGGCGATCGCGCTGTGCTGCGATATCCGCATCGCGTCGGATGATTCCCGCTTTGCTGTGCCGGCCGCCAAGCTGGGCCTTGGTTATGCCGCGAGCGGGATCGAGCGGCTGATGCAGATTGTCGGGCCGTCCTTCGCCATGGAGATTTTCTATACCGCGCGCCAGTTCGATGCCGCCGAGGCGCTGGGCATGGGCCTGGTGAACCGGGTCGTGCCGCGCGCCGAGCTGGATGAATACTGCAACGGCTATCTGGAACGGATCGGCGGCAACGCGCCTCTGACCATCCGCGCGGTGAAGACCGCGGTGCAGGAGAACCTGAAGGCTCCGGCCGACCGCAACACGGCGCTTTGCAACGAGCAGGTTTTGGCCTGCTTCGCCAGCAACGACTACAAGGAAGGCCGGTTGGCGTTCATGGAGAAACGCAAGCCGCAGTTCACCGGCACCTGAGTTCGGGCCCGGCGTCAGCCGGTCGCGATGTATTCGCGCAACGCGGTCGCCTCGCGCTCGGTCTCTCGAATCCGGGCCTTGACCACATCGCCGATCGAGACGATCCCGACCAGTTCGCCGCCGTCCTGCACCGGCAGGTGCCGGATGCGGCGCGATGTCATGGTTTCCATGAGATGCGCGATATTGTCGTCGCGCGCGCAGGTGACCACGTTGCGCTCCATGATGTTGGAGACCGGCTGATCGAGGACGATAGGTCCTGTAAGGGCGAGGTGTGCGATCACGTCGCGTTCGGACACGATCCCGTCCACCCGCCTCCCGTTCATGCTGACCACAAGTGCGCCGACCCTGCATTCATGCAGGCGCGCGCAAACGCGCGCGACCGTCCAGTCAGGCTGGGCGGTCTCCACGGTATTACCTTTCGACCTGAGTATGGAACTGACGTTCATCGGCTTGCCTTTCGCTGAGAAGGCGCCGAGGTCCGTATTTTCCGGCAACGTGCTGGCGCCGATACAAATCGGACCGCGACGTTAACTGCGTCAGACTGTCGCATATTGGGGCGGGATTGGCGAGCGTGAGCGATCAAACGCCCGCCCGGCCCGGCCAGACGGGTTATTTCGACGAAGCGTCGTCGATGCGCCGGATGGCCTCGTCGATCATTCCGCGTATTTCGCTCTCGGCGGGGATCAGGTCACGCAGGCGTACGAACCGCGCGCGCGCGACATCGCGCTCACCGAGCTGGCCGGCGGCGATCGCACCCCGCAGCAGGGTTTCCGGATGGTCGGGATCGAGTTCGAGCGCCCTGGTGTAGGCTTCGGCAGCGGCCTCGGACTCGCCCAGCACCTCGCGTGAGCGGGCCAGCCGCCGCCAGCCTTCCACATCGTCCGGATTTTCTTCCAGCCGCGCGGCTAGTCCGGCCACCATGCCCCGGATCATCTCGGCGCGCTCTTCATCGCTCATCTGCTGGGCCGCCGCGATGTCGTCCGCGCCGGGGCCGCGCGCCGCGGGTGCTGCCGGGGCGGGCCCGGCAGGTGCTGAGGCTGCCGGTGCGGCTCCGGTCGGGTTGTCACCCAGGTTGCGGGTGATCTCGGCCACCTGTTCCGGATCGGCCTCGATGAACTCGATGGCGGTCGAAACCATTGAATAGATGCCGCTTTCGGGTGGCAGGCCGTCTCGCAGGCGCAGCAGACGTGCGCGAGCGGTCTCTGCATCGCCGAGCTGTCCGGCCGCGACGGCGCTGCGCAGCAGCGTCTCGGGATTCGCCGGTTCCAGTTCCAGCGCGCGGGTATAGGCTGCCGCTGCGCCCTCGTTCTCGCCCAGCACCTCGCGCGAACGCGCCAGCCGCCGCCATCCCTCGACGTCGTCGGGGTTTTCTTCCAGCCGCGCCGCGAGCCCCGCGACCATGCCGCGGATCATCTCGGTGCGCTCCTCGGCACTCATCTGCTGGGCGGCGGCAATGTCGTCGGCGTTCGGGCCGCGCTGGGCCGTATCGACCGGCCGCAGCCAGTCGCCCGGGTTTTCGCCCAGCGCACGTGCGGTCTCGGCAATGCGCGTCTGCACGGTCGAGAGCCAGGGCGCGTTTGCCGGCGCGGAGCGCGCCAGTTCCGACCAGGCGCGAAGAGCGATGTCCTGCCGGCCCTCCTGGAAATCGCCGAGCGCGAGGAAGTAGCGTGCCCGCGGGTCGTCTGGATTGCCGGTTGCCGCGGTGGTGAACGCCGCGCGGGCCTCGGGCGTGACCCGGCCGTCGGCAGCGCGCGTCAGGGCCTCGCCATAGGCCGAGGCGATGTCCGCCCGCCCGCCGGTGATATCCATGGCGCGCTGGAGCGCTGCAGAGGCACCGGCGACGTCACCCGCGACCAGCCGGAAACGGCCGAGATCGAACCAGATCTCCGCATCACCGGTATTCTCGGCAGCGCGTTTTTCGGCGTCTGCGAGCCGCGCCCGGGCTGCCTCCGCCATGCTGCTCGCAGGTGCCGCCTGCAGGCGTTCGGCAAAGGGCAGGTTCGGCAGTTCGGGGGAGCCGATCAGGGTGTAGAGCGGTATCGCCACAAGCGGGATCAGGGCCAGCACCGCTGCGGCCATGACTGGGTGGCGCCTCACCGGGCCGGCGGGAGATGCCTCGGACCGGGCGGCCGCGAGGAGCCGGCGCTCGATCTCGATCCTGGCTGCGACAGCCTGGCTGTCATCGATCAGGCCCCGGGCCCGGTCGCGCTCGAGTTCCTCGAGCTGGTCAAGATAGACCGCGGTGTCATAGGCCGCGCGCGCTTCGCCCATCTGCTTCGGACGCAGCAGGGGCCAGCCGACCCAGGCCAGCGCCGCGACAGTCAGTGCGGCAAAGACGATCCACAAGGTCATGAACGGGTGTCGCGATCGGGGTCGGGGTTGTTGTCCGGCGCGCTGTCATCGTCCTCTTCCCGGTGGTCGAGGTGGCGCAGGCCGTCGGCCAGTTCTGCCCGGAATTTGCTGCTGGGTCCCGTACCGGGGCGTGTCGTGGCTGCGATACGCTCGACCAGCGCGTCCAGTTCCGCACGGTCGTCGGGTGACAGGGGATCCGGGCCGAGGCCAGCGCCCCGGCGGCGCTGGTAGGTGCGCAGGAACAGGACCGCCAGTGTGGCGATCATGATCGCCATGATCGGCGGGCCGGCCCAGAGCAGGTAGGTGTTCGGCTGCCAGGGTGGCCGCAGCAGGACAAAATCGCCATAGCGCGCGACGATGTAGTCCAGTACCTGCTTGTCGTTGTCGCCGGCAACGAGGCGTTCGCGCACCAGCAGGCGCAGGTCGCGGGCAATCTCGGCGTTGGAATCGTCGATGGACTGGTTCTGGCAGACGACGCAGCGCAACTCGGCGGAAATCTCCCGAGCGCGCGCTTCGAGCGCCGGGTCATCAAGCACCTCGTCCGGCTGGACCGCATGCACGCGGGCCGGAGCCGCAACAGCAAGCACCGCCAGAACCGCCAGCAATCCGAATAGGGTTCTCATCAGCCTTCCGTCCTGCGCAACAGGGGCAGGATTTTCTCTTTCAGCGCGTCCGGGGTTACCGGGCCCACATGCTTGTAGGCGATCCTGCCATCGGCATCGATGATGAAGGTTTCAGGTACACCCGTCACGCCCCACTCAACCGAGGCCCGGCCGTTCAGGTCTGCCCCGACGGCGGTATAGGGGTTGCCGTGACGGCGCAGCCAGTTCTCGGCATCCTCCGGCTTGTCGCGGTGGTTGAGGCCATAGACCGGGGTGCCGGTCTTTGCGATTTCCGTGATCTGGGGGTGCTCGGCCAGGCACGGCACGCACCAGGATGCAAAGATGCTCAGCACGGTCACCTGACCGCGCAGGTCCGCGCTTGAGAACCCGCCGGGAAGATTTGGTGTCACGGCGGGCAATTCGAAGGCAGGCACGGGTTGGCCGATCAGGGCCGAGGGCAGCCGGGACGGGTCATTGTTGCGCTCGCTGTCTGTCAGCAAAGACGCCATGACGCCAATCAGTGCGGCGAAGATGGCCACAGGAAGGATGACGATCAGGCGGCGCATGAGGCTATTCGGCCGGGACCGGGGTCGCGGCCGGAGCTGCATTTGCTGCACGGCGCGGCGCGCCGACCCGGTGGCGGCGATCGGTGAGGGAGAGTGATCCGCCGAGGACCATCACCATCGCACCCAGCCAGATCCAGGGGACCAGCGGATTCAGGTAGAAGCGCACGGTCCACTCGTTTGCCGTCTCGGGCGTGCGCCC
This sequence comes from Alphaproteobacteria bacterium, assembly GCA_038117045.1. Taxonomy (GTDB): domain Bacteria; phylum Pseudomonadota; class Alphaproteobacteria; order UBA6615; family UBA6615; genus JABJAG01. The sequence goes on from JAYOFE010000006.1 coordinate 64,544, forward strand.
GCGTTCGCCGATCACGCCGTAGAAGTCGGCAAGCCAGGTCGTCTTGATGCCGGCCTCTGTCGTGGTCTGGTTGGCAACCGGGAAGAAGCGGCGTTCGGCCACGAGATTCGCCACCGTGCGGCCGTTACGGGAAATCACCAGCACGCCGCGCTCGAAATTGTAGTTGGGGCCCTGGCCACGGCTGACGTCGCCGAGTGTCACTGTGTAGCCGGGTGCTTCGGCGCTTTCGCCTGGTGCGAGCGTGGTGATGAGTTCGGTCCGCCACGCCGAGGCGCCGGTGATGCCGACAATCATGATGGCAAGGCCCAGATGCGCCAGCGTCATGCCGCTGGCCGCGCGCGGCAGGCCCGCGAGACGCCGGGTGCTTTCCGCCAGCGGGGAGGAAAACAGCCGGATGCGCGACGACCATTCGGCGAGCGAGCCCGCAGCGAGCCATGCGGCGAGGCCTATCGCCAGCGGCGCGAGCCACGGACCATCCGGCTTCAGTGCGAATGTCGCAGCAATGGAGATGATGGCGGCGATGGCGGCCGGGACCAGCTTGCGTCCGGCGGCGGCCAGGTCGCCGCGCTTCCAGGCCATAAGCGGGCCGACGGCGACCATCAGCACCAGCGGCACCATGATGGGGGCGAAGGTCGCGTTGAAGAAGGGCGGGCCGACCGATACGCGGTCCTCACCACCCGATAGGGCCTCGAGGATCAGCGGATAGAGCGTGCCGAGAAGCACGGTCAGCGCGGCTACGGTCAGCAGCATGTTGTTGGCGACAAGCGCGCCTTCCCGGCTGACCGGTGCGAACAGGCCGCCACCCTTCATGCCCGGTGCACGCCAGGCAAAGAGGGTCAGCGCCCCGCCGATTGTCACAGCAAGGATTGCGAGGATGAACACGCCGCGTTCGGGATCGGTCGCGAAAGCGTGGACGGACGTCAGCACGCCAGAACGAACGAGGAAGGTGCCAAGCAGGCTCATGGAGAAGGTCAGGATCGCCAGCAGGATCGTCCAGCTTTTCAGCGCGTCGCGCTTCTCGACCACGATCGCGGAGTGGAGCAGCGCGGTACCGAACAGCCAGGGTATGAAGCTGGCGTTCTCGACCGGGTCCCAGAACCACCAGCCACCCCAGCCCAGTTCGTAATAGGCCCACCAGCTTCCCAGCGCGATGCCGGCGGTCAGGAAGCTCCAGGCCGCCAGCGTCCACGGGCGCACCCAGCGGGCCCAGGCGGCATCCACCTTGCCCTCGATCAGCGCGGCGACGGCGAAGGAAAACGCCATCGAGAAGCCGACATAGCCGAGATAGAGCAGCGGTGGATGGAAAGCGAGGCCCGGGTCCTGCAAGAGCGGGTTCAGCCCGGCGCCGTCGGGCGGCGCGGGGTCGAGCCGGGCGAAGGGGTTGGAGGTAAAGATGATGAAGGCCAGAAAGGCGAGGCCGATCATTGCCTGCACGGCGAGCACGCGCGCCTTCAGCGTCGGCGGCAGGTTGCGTCCGAACAGCGCCACGGCGGCACTGAACAGCGCCAGCACCAGAACCCACAGCAGCATGGAGCCTTCGTGGTTCCCCCACACGCCGCTGACCTTGTAGAGCATCGGCTTCAGGGAGTGGCTGTTCTGGAACACCACCTCGAGGGAGAAGTCGGAGGTGACGAAGCCATGCGTCAGCGCCGCGAAGGCGGCGAGAAGCGCCACGGCCTGTCCGATGGCCGCGCGGTCCGCGAGGCGCATGATGGCCGCGTCGCCGCGTGCCACACCCCAAAGCGGGACCGTCGCCTGAACGACCGCCAGCACGAGGGCCAGAATCAGGACGAACTGCCCGATCTCCGCGATCACTGGCCTGTTCCTCCGGGGCTGGCACCCGCAGGCGCTTCGCCCGGCTTCCACTGGCCGCTTTCGCGCAGCGCGTCGGCGACTTCCTTGGGCATGTAATTCTCGTCGTGCTTGGCCAGAACCTCGCTTGCCGTGAAGTGGCCGTCGGCCGCGAGCCGGCCTTCCGCGACCACGCCCTGGCCTTCACGGAACAGGTCCGGCAGCACTCCGGTGTAGCTGGCCGGTACGGCCTGGTTCAGGTCGGTGACACGGAAAAAGGTTGTCGCGCCTTCGGTGCGAATACTGCCTTCCTCGACCAGCCCGCCAAGCCGGAACGTCGTCTCGGGCGGGGTGGCGCGCGCAGCCAGGTCCGTGGGCGTAAAGAAGAAGACAAGGCTGTCCTCGACCGCGCTCAGCACCAGCGCAGCGGCGATACCGAGCAGGCCGAGCGATGCGGCCACGACGATGAGGCGACGGTGCTTGCGCTTCATGTGGCGTCTTCCGGCGAATTGCGCCGACGGCGCTGAGGTGCCCGTGCTTCTGCGGCGCGCAGGGCGGCCTCGCTGGCACGCAGTTTTGCGATGCTGGCAAACGTCATGATCACCAGCACCAGCGCGGCGAATCCGAGGGCGGGCCAGACGAAGGCTGCGTATCCGCCCATGTTCAGGAATTCGTTCATATCGTCCACATTGCGAGTGCCGTTGGAGACGGGTGCGCGGCAAGACGCGTCAATGCCGGGTAGTTCTAGCGCTCCTGCGCCCGTATTCCCTAGCCGGTGACACATCACTTTGGCGTAGGGAGCGGGGCAGCCTGGCCGGGGTCTGGTTACTGGGTGACGCTCTTCAGGTAGGCGATGACGTCTTCGCGGTCGTCTTCCTTCTTGATTCCCGGGAACGCCATCCGGGTCTTCGGAACTAGGCCTTTCGGGTTCTCGAGGTAGGAGGACATCGTGTCGTCATTCCACACGATGCCGGAATCCCTCATGGCCGCAGAGTACTTGTATCCGCCGGCACGCTGCCCGGCGGTGCTCCCGAACACGCCCCAGAGGTTCGGGCCGACCTTGTTGGCGCCGCCGTCATTGACCGTGTGGCAGGCCGCGCAACGCTTGAAAATCTTGGCGCCGTTCTCCAGGTCGTCCGCTTGCGCAACGGTCGGGGTGGTCAGGGTGGCGAGGGACAGGATGGCGGGCACGATAATATTCTTCACGGCAGGAGGCCTCCGGATCACGTCTTCTGGGGAATTTCTGCGGGTTAGATAGGGGCTTGGGCGATTGCTCACAACGCTTGTGCGATCATGATGCCGTGGAATGTTCCGCGGCTGAAAGTCGCAGCGCACGGGTGCGCGCCGCATTCAGGTCGGCGCGCATGCGCACCAGCAGCATGGTGGCGAAATAGGCGGTGAAGGCCAGCGCCATCAGCAGCAGGGGCGTCAGCATGGACGGATCGATGGCGGGTGCGTCCAGCCGCGTGATGCTGGCCGGCTGGTGCAGGGTGTTCCACCAATCGACCGAGAACTTGATGATCGGGACGTTCACGAAGCCGACCAGTGCCAGAACGGCGGCCGCGCGCGCACCGCGCTGCGGGTTGTCGAAGCCGTGGGTCAACGCGATGTGACCCAGATAGAGGAAGAACAGCACCAGCACCGAGGTCAGCCGTGCGTCCCAGACCCACCAGGTGCCCCAGGTCGGCTTGCCCCACAGGCTGCCGGTCACCAGCACGATGAGGGTAAAGCCCGCGCCCAGCGGTGCGGCAGCGCGCGCGGCCACGTCAGCCAGCGGATGCTTCCAGATCAGCGCCACCGCGCTCATCACTGCAATGAAGGTATAGGCCGCCATCGCCATCCATGCCGACGGCACATGCACATACATGATGCGCACCGTCTCGCCCTGCTGGTAATCGGCAGGTGAGGCGAACAGCATGAAATAGATCCCCGCCGCGAAAAGGATCGTGGTCAGGCCGGCCGTCCAGGGCAGGAGCGTCGCGGCAAGCCGGGAGAAGCGGGCGGGATTGGCGAAGCGGTGGAACACGTTTGGCGGTTCTTTCTTGTATTGGACGGGAAGACTACTCGATCGCCTGCCGGAGTGCAGCCGCCGTGGCCCAGGGGGCCAGCGCGAGGGCCGCGAGCAGGAATCCGCCCAGGACCATGAGCTGGGGCCCGATGGGCCGGCCCGCGACCGCGCCGTCGATGGCGCCGGCGCCGAAGATCAGCACCGGGATGTAGAGCGGCAGGATCAGCAGCGCCAGCAGGACGCCGCCACGCCGCGCCCCGAGGGTCAGGGCCGCACCAATGCCGCCGACGAGGCTGAGGACCGGCGTGCCCAGCAGCATCGAGGCGGCCAGTGCGCCGATGGCTTCGCCCGGCAGGTTGTAGAGCAGGGCCAGCACGGGGGCCGCGACCAGCAACAGAACGCCCGTGGTTAGCCAGTGGGCAGTGGCCTTGGCGAGCGCGAGGGTGCCGAGCGCAACGGGCGAGAGATAAAGAAGGTCGAGGCTGCCGTCCTCATAGTCTCCGGCGAACATACGCTCCAGCGACAGCATGGCAGCCAGCAGGGCGACGACCCAAATGATGCCGCCGCCGATGCGCGGCAGCATGCCGGGGTCGGTTCCCACCCCGAAGGGAAACAGCACGGCGGCGAGCACGAAGAACACCACCGCGATGATCGCATCGGTGCCGCCGCGCCAGGCCAGCCGCAGTTCGCGGCGCAGGATGAGCACGAACCCGATCATGACCCACGCGCCGAAATGGAAAAGTGGTCCGCCTTGCCGTCGAGCAGCTCGTCGAGGCGGCCGCCATGGGTCGAGACGATGGCGACGCCCTCGTTCGAGAGGTGGGCGAGGATCGTGTTGGCCAGCATCGAGACCGCGCCGGGGTCGAGGCCGGTTGCGGGCTCGTCAAGCAGCCAGAGCATCGGACCCGCCTTTGAGTTTTGTCCCACGGCCAGGCGGGCGAGATTGACCCGGCGTTTCTGTCCGGCCGACAGGTAGCGTGTGGGCACGTCGGCGAGGCCAGCGATGGAAAACTGGTGGAGCGCGGCCTCGGTTTGCGGTTCCAGCCCGTACAGGCGGCCCCAGAATGCGAGGTTCTCGGACGCGGTCAGGGACGGCTTCAAGGGATCGGCATGCCCGACATAGGCGGTGCGCGCGCGATGTGCGTCAGGATCGCCCGCGATGTCCTCGCCTTCCCACGCGATGCGGCCCTCGGCGGCGGGCAGGAGCCCTGCCAGCACGCGCAGCAGGCTTGACTTGCCGCTCCCGTTGGCGCCCGACAGCAGCAGCGCGCGTCCCGGCTTCACCGCCAGGTCCAGGCTCGCGAAGACGGCACGCTCGCCCCGGATACAGGCGAGGTTATGGGTGGTCAGGCCTTGCAAGAGGCGGGGCTCCCCGGGAAGCGAACGTTCGACGGCGCGAACCTAGATGGTTTTGCCGCCGGATTGAACAGGCGGCACCGCAATCTATTCCGAAACGAAAAAGGCCGCCGGCTGGGGGGTGCCGGCGGCCTTTAAGGGCCTGTATGAACTCCGGAGCCAAGGGGATGGGTCCGGAGCGTTGGAGGCTGGCCGAAAACGTTGATGGGGGACGTCCTCGGTCAGCCTTCAAGATGGGTTGCCACTTTGGCGACACCTTGGAGGTAATGCGGCAGAAATGTGATTTCTGCACGTGTGCGGTCTTCGCCGCGCAGGCTAAGGGCCATGTCCCCGGCGGCACTGTGGCTCAGGCCGATGTCGCGCAGGGTCCGTGCATCGAGCGAATCGAGTTCGTGCGCCCAGCGCAGCGCCGCGCGCCGCTGCAGCCAGGCGTCGTGCCACGCCGCGATTGTGCGGCCGAATGCTGAGGTCCGCGGTCAGCATGCAGATCAAGCGGTTGGAGGAGACGGTCGGCAAAAGCCTGTTCGAGCGCGCCGGCCGGCGGTCGGAACTCACCCGTGAAGGCGTGGCGCTGGTCGACTATGCGCGCCGGATCCTCCGGCTGCACGACGAGGCGATGATCGCGATCTCGCGCCCCGATGTGGCGGGTGTCGTGAGCCTGGGTGTGCCGGACGACTACATGAGCGGGTTCCTGCCCGATGTGCTGTCGCATTTCGCCCAGACCTACCCCCAGGTCGAGGTCGAGCTTCATTGCGAGACCAGTGCCAAGATTTCTGCCGCCTATGACCGTGGCGAGGTGGATATCGGCCTGGTGACGATTGCGGTGGTTCGCCAGCAGTGCCGGCTGGTTCGCCGTGAGCCCGTGTTATGGGCAGCCTCGCGGCGGCACCATGTCCATGAACGCGACCCGGTCCCTCTGGCCGTATTCGAGCCCGGTTGCATTTTCCGTATGTGGGCGCGCGACCTGCTCGATGAGGCGGGCCGCGCCTACCGGATCGCCTATTCAAGCGAAAGCCTCGCTGGACTGGTGACAGCGGTGGAAGCGGGCCTGGCCGTGACACTGCTGCCACGCAGCAGCATGCCGCCGGGATTCCGGGAGCTGTCGGTCGACGAAGGTTTTCCCGTTCTGCCGGTGGTCGATATCGGCCTCATCCCGCCGCGCGCGGGTGCCGGGGCCGCGGTCCATGCGCTGGCCGACCACATCAGCGAACATGTGAAGATGGGCCCGGTGTCCTCCGAATAGGTTCACCGGATTTGTGCCCGTTTCGTGCCTTGGAGTCGCACGGCGATTGCCCTATAAAGCGGGCGCGTCTGATGCCGGACGGGCCGCCACCCGCGCGTCAGCTTCCGAAAACCCATTTTTCGCCCGGAAACCGGGAAGGAGAACGCGTCGATGAGCACGATCGGCCAGGATACCCTGAAGACCCGCCGAACCCTTGAGGTCGGCGGTCGGAGCTACGACTATTTCAGCCTCGAAGCAGCCGCCGGGACCATCGGCGACGTCTCGCGCCTGCCTTATTCCCTGAAGGTCCTGCTCGAGAACCTGTTGCGTTTTGAAGACGGCCGCAGCGTGTCCACGGACGACATCAAGGCGCTGGCCCAGTGGGCCAAGGATCGCCGTTCCGACCGGGAGATTTCCTATCGCCCGGCCCGCATCCTGCTGCAGGATTTCACTGGCGTTCCGGCCGTGGTGGACCTCGCCGCGATGCGCGATGCGGTGCGCGAAATGGGCGCCGACCCGCAACTCATCAACCCGCTCTCGCCGGTGGACCTGGTGATCGACCATTCGGTGATGGTCGATTTTTTCGGCACCGAAGATGCGTTTGCGAAGAACGTGGAGCTGGAATACGAGCGCAATGGCGAGCGTTACGAGTTCCTGCGCTGGGGCCAGACCGCGTTCGACAATTTCCGCGTTGTTCCGCCCGGAACCGGCATCTGCCACCAGGTGAACCTGGAGTATCTGGCCCAGACCGTCTGGACCAATGAGGTCGACGGCAAGACCATCGCCTATCCGGACACGCTCGTCGGTACCGACAGCCACACCACCATGGTCAACGGCCTGGGCGTGCTGGGCTGGGGCGTCGGCGGCATCGAGGCTGAAGCCGCCATGCTCGGCCAGCCGATCTCCATGGTCATACCGGAAGTCGTCGGCTTCAAGCTAACGGGCCAGCTCCGCGAAGGAATGACGGCGACCGACCTCGTGCTGACGGTCACCCAGATGCTGCGCGCCAAGGGCGTGGTCGGCAAGTTCGTCGAGTTCTACGGCGACGGCCTGGATCACCTGACCCTGGCCGATCAGGCGACCATCTCGAACATGGCGCCGGAATACGGCGCGACCTGCGGCATCTTCCCGGTCGATGACGAGACCCTGCGCTACATGCGCTTCACGGGCCGCTCGGAAGAGCGCATCGCGCTGACCGAGGCCTATGCGAAGGCGCAGGGTATGTGGCGCGACGCCAACAGCCCGGACCCGGTCTTCACCGACACGCTGGAACTCGACCTGTCCAGGGTGGAGCCGTCCATGGCCGGCCCGAAGCGTCCGCAGGACCGCGTGCCGCTGTCCCAGGCCGCATCCGCCTTCACCAAGGTTCTGGCCGATGCCGGCCTCGCGGGCACGCCTTCGGATGACGACGTGGACAACCACGAACTCACCCATGGCGATGTCGTGATCGCGGCCATCACCAGCTGCACCAACACCTCCAATCCCTCGGTGCTGATTGCCGCCGGTCTCGTCGCCCGCAAGGCGCATGAGAAGGGCCTGAAGGCCAAGCCGTGGGTGAAGACCTCGCTGGCGCCGGGCTCGCAGGTGGTCACCGAGTACCTGGAGAAATCTGGCCTGCAGGACGACCTTGACGCAATGGGCTTCAATCTTGTCGGTTACGGCTGCACGACCTGCATCGGCAACTCCGGGCCGCTGCCGGAGCACATCTCCGAGGCGATTCACGCGCGTGACCTCAATGCGGTCTCCGTCCTGTCGGGCAACCGTAACTTCGAGGGCCGCATCGGTCCGGACATCAAGTCCAACTACCTGGCCTCGCCGCCGCTCGTGGTCGCCTATGCGATTTCCGGCAGCATGCTGAACGACATGTACAACGATCCGCTCGGTAAGGATCAGGACGGAAACGATGTCTTCCTGAAAGACATCTGGCCGACCAATGCCGAGATCAACGCGGTCATGGAATCGACCCTGTCGCGTGAGATGTTCGTGGAGCGCTACGGCGACGTATTCCGTGGCGACGACAAGTGGCGCGACATCCGAATCACGACCGGCGAGACCTACAAGTGGAACGATGGCTCCACCTATGTGCGCCATCCCAGCTTCTTCGAAGACATGGCGCCGGAGCCGGCCGAACTGACGGACATCTCCAACGCGCGCATGCTCGCCATGCTGGCCGACAGCGTCACCACCGACCACATCTCCCCGGCGGGTTCGATCAAGGAAAACGGGCCGGCGGGCGAATACCTGAAGGAGCATCAGGTCCGTCCGATCGACTTCAATTCCTACGGCTCGCGCCGCGGCAACCACGAAGTGATGATGCGCGGCACCTTCGCCAATATCCGCATCCGCAACGAGATGGCTCCGGGTACCGAAGGCGGTGTCACGATCCATCATCCGTCCGGTGAGCAGATGTCGATCTATGACGCGGCGATGCGGTACCAGGCCGAGGGCGTGCCGCTGGTGGTCGTTGGCGGCAAGGAGTACGGCACAGGCTCGTCCCGCGACTGGGCGGCCAAAGGCACACGTCTTCTGGGCGTGCGCGCGGCCATCGTCGAGAGCTTCGAGCGTATCCACCGCTCCAACCTCGTCGGCATGGGCGTGTTGCCGCTGCAGTTCCTCGAGGGCACGGACCGCAAGACGCTCGAGCTGACGGGCAAGGAACTCTTCGACGTGAAGGGTATCGCCGACGGCCTGAAGCCCCGTTCGAACCTGGAATGCACCATCACCTATGACGATGGTTCAACCCGGGATATCGAGCTGCTGTGCCGTATCGATACGCTGGATGAGATCGAGTACTACCGCCATGGCGGCATCCTGCAGTACGTGCTGCGCAACATGGTGCAGGCCGCCTGACGGGGCTTTCACCGTCAGTTGATTGGTATGTGACACAGGCTGTGCCCATAGTCTGTGTGATGCCTCTACTTGCCGGGATACGCTGCGCCCTCGTGCGCGTGACAGTCGGTTTCGCCCTGGTTTCGGGACTGCTCTTTGCAGCGGTCCCGGCCAAGGCGGGCGAATCCGTCACGGTCGTCGAACTGTTCACGTCCCAGGGCTGCCCGTCCTGCCCCAGCGCCGACCGGATGCTCGGGGAACTGGCCAAGCGCAACGATATCCTCGCGCTCAGCCTGCATGTCGATCACTGGGACTTCATCGGCTGGCGTGATCCGTTTGCCAGCGCACTCTATTCCCAGCGCCAGCAGCGCTACCTCGAACAGCACAACCTGCCCTATGTCTACACGCCGCAGATTGTCGTGGACGGGCGGTTCCAGGCCTCGGGCAACAAGCCGGAGAAGGTGATCGAGGGTATTCGCCAGGCCCGGGCTGAGCCCGTTGAACGGGTTGACGTGAAGCTGGAGCGCATTTCCGACGGTCAGGTTCACCTGCTCATGCCCGAAGGCGCTTCGCGTTACCGCGACGGGGCGGACATCGTGCTGGTGCGATTCGACGAGAAGCGCACGACGGATGTCACGCGCGGCGAGAACAGCGGGCGCACACTCACCAACTACCACGTCGTCCGGCTGATGCGGCCCATCGCGCAGTGGGATGGCGAGGCTGTCGACGCGTTGGTGACCCTGCAGGACATCGAGGGTGCATCGCCGGATTACTGCGCCGTAATTGTCCAGGAGCGCGGGCAGCGCCGTATCCTCGGGGCGTCGGTGGTGGACATGCGTTCACCGAAGCCGACGGCTGTGCTTCGGCCCTAGGGCCGGGAGAGCTTGACCGCTCCCAGCTTCGCAAACCACAGAATGGCCCGCAGCGCTGCCACGGGCTCCGCACCGGCCGCCTCGATCAAGGCCCCGACGCTGATGGCGCCGCCGCCGTCGGGTAGTGCCGCGAGCAGGGCGCGTGTATGGGCCGCCTCGGGCAGCAGGCCCGAGACCGCACTGTTGATCTCGAAACGCAGCAGGTTGTCCATCTCCGCGTCGGATGTGCGCCGCCGGACAAGCATCTGCATGTCGATGTGGTCACTCGGGTAGCCCTCGAACAGGCGATATTGGTCGTCGCGCAGCAGGTCCATGGAGGCACCCGGCGCAACCGGCGCGATCTCGTTGTCCGTATTGCGGCGTGCCGCAAGCTCTGTCCACAGCGCCTCGTATTCGGGAATGATGACCGACCAGTCGAAGCAGCTGCGTGCGTGCGCCTGTCCGGCTTCGCCCATGCGCCAGCGGGCGCCGACACGGTTGGAACAGCGATCCCCTGGACACCGTTCTCCAGCGTATCGCGGTAGCCATTCCAGTCTGTGATGACCACCGGAAGGCCTGCTGCCATCGCCTCTACGGGTGTGAGCCCGAAGGTCTCCTGCACATTGTCCGACAGCGAGGTGAAAAAATCGGCTGCGGACCATGCCTGGCAGCGGACCTGTGCGTCACGGCCGTCTACAATGTGGACGGGCACATCCGGGCAGACTTCCCGCGCCAGAGCCTCGATTTGCTTGCGCTCCGCCTCGGACTCGAACCACCCGGTGAGAATCAGGTGGACCCGCTTGCCGGTGGCGCGCTGGGCGGCCTGCAGGCCCATGAACATCGGAAGCGGGTGGGCCTTGGCGGTGGCGGACAGGCGCCCGAGGAACAGCGCGGCGATGGAATCGCTGGAGATGTTGTTTTGCTGCCGGAAGCTGATGCCGGACTCGTCATCTGTCACGAAGGAGCGGGCGTCGATCCCGAGGGGGATGATCGGCAGTTGCAGACGCGCGGGATGTTCGGGCCGGGTGTTAAGGCGTGCGCCGAGATATTCGTGCCAGCGGTCGAGCAGCCCTTCCACCATGTCGTGGACCGCGCGGGATGTGCAGATCACCGCATCCCAGCTTTGTAGCGGCGCCGTGGCGAAGGTGCCGATGGCTTCCATCACCGTGTCGCTGGCGGTGGTGTGGGTGATGCCGCACAGACTCCACGCGCGCTGGTCATGGCGGCGGCGCAGCCAGGCATGATCGGCAATCGTTGGGCTGGGATAGAAAAGGCAGCCCGTTGCGCCGATCCGCTCGGGTGATTCAAGCGGGATCCACCGTGCGCTGTGCAACGGTCGGCCGGCCTCGTTGGCGACCGGCTGGACCGTCTCGGCAAAAGCTTCGGCGGCCTTGCGGTCGGGCGCCATGCATACGAAATCGCGCGTCGTCGCGTGGCGCGCGTATCCGGCGAGAAAACTCGCGCCGGCGGACTGCCGGCCCATCAACCGCCTGCCCGACATCGAATAGCCGTCAGGCATGTAGTAGATGACCGCGGAAGCGGTTTGCGATGTGTCCTGAGACGTCAAGGCGTGGTCCTGCTGGTGAGGATGCCATACTACCGCGCCTTGGCCCCTGTTGGAATCCCGCCCCGGCCTGAAACCTGAAATTCGTCTGAATTTCTCGGCAGTTGCATTCACGTCACGCAGCGGAGATGCTGCGGCATGTCGTTTCAGCAGAAGCCTCCGGTCCGCGCCGTTCTGGGGCCCACCAACACCGGCAAAACCTATCTCGCCATCGACCGAATGCTCGGTCATGCGTCGGGCATGATCGGTTTTCCGCTTCGTCTGCTTGCGCGTGAAAACTATGACCGGGTCGTGCGCCTGAAAGGGGTCGGTGCGGTGGCGCTGATCACCGGCGAGGAGCGGATCGTCCCGCCCAACCCGCGCTACTTCCTGTGCACGGTCGAGGCGATGCCGCGGGACATCTCTGTCGAATTCCTGGCCATCGACGAGGTGCAGTTATGCGCCGATCCGGAGCGCGGCCATGTGTTCACGGACCGGCTGCTGCACGCGCGCGGCCGCTCGGAGACCATGCTGCTGGGCGCCGAGACCATGGCGCCCATCATCCGCAAGCTCGTGCCCGATGCGACCTTCGAGCGTCGGGAGCGGTTTTCCCGCCTGACCTATGGCGGTTTCCGCAAGCTCACCCGCCTACCGCCGCGCAGCGCCGTTGTCGCGTTTTCCGCCGCCAATGTTTATGCGCTGGCCGAACTGCTGCGCCGCCAGCGCGGCGGAGCCGCGGTAGTGTTGGGTGCGTTGAGCCCGCGTACCCGCAACGCCCAGGTTGCGATGTACGAGGCGGGTGAGGTCGAATACCTCGTGGCCACCGACGCGATCGGCATGGGCCTGAACATGAACATTTCCCATGTCGGCTTCTCGTCGCTGACCAAGTTTGACGGTCAGGGCTTTCGCCGCCTCGCGCCGGCCGAGGTTGCCCAGATTGCGGGCCGCGCGGGCCGCTATACAGAGGATGGCAGCTTCGGGCCGACGGCGGACCTAGAGCCGTTCGACCAGGACCTCATCGATGCCGTGCAGGACCACAATTTCGAGGCGGTGCAGTCTGTTTTCTGGCGTTCGAACGACCTTGATTTCCATTCGGCCGACGCCCTGCGCCGCAGCCTCGATGCCCGGCCGCCGCGCCCCGAACTGCGCAAGGCGCGCGAGGCCGACGACTACAACGCGCTGGCCGCGGTGAGCGAACACGAGGATATACAGGTGGCGGCTTCCAACCCGGAGGCTGTTCGGTTGCTCTGGGATGTCTGCCAGATACCTGATTTCAGCGGGGACCTGTCGGGCAACCATCCGCGCCTGGTCGCACGCATCTACCGCTTCCTCATGCGCGACGCGGGAACGATCCCGTCCGAATGGATCGAGCGTTCGATCGGGCAGTTTGACCGGACGGATGGCGATATCGACACGTTGATGGCGCGCATCGCCGGCGTGCGGACATGGTCCTATATCACGCACCGTCGGAGCTGGCTGGATGATGCCGATGGCTGGCAGGCCCGCGCACGCGCGCTGGAAGACAAATTGTCGGACGCGCTGCACGAGCGTCTGACCCAGCGATTCGTCGATCGCAAGACGGCGGTGCTGACCCGGCGGCTGCGCGAGAACAAGGAACTGCTTGCCGGATTGTCCGAAGACGGCAAGGTTACGGTGGAAAGTGAGGAGGTGGGGCGCCTTGATGGATTTCGCTTCGTACCGGTCGATGACGACGTCGCGGCCAGTCCGCGGCTCATGGCAGCGGCGAACCGCGCCGTGAGGGAAGCAATCGGCACGCGTATCGCCGCCCTGGCAGGGTCCGAGGACGATGCCTTCGTCCTCGACCATGCCGGCGCGCATATCATGTGGCAGGACGCGCCCGTTGCGCGCATCGTCGCGGGCAATGAGATCCTGCGTCCGGCTGTTGAGGTGCTGTCGAGCGACTTGCTGGATGCGCCCCTGCGCGAGGACATGCGAAAACGCCTGCAGGGATGGCTGGACGCCCACCTGGGTGTGGAACTGGCACCGCTCTATGCGCTGGGCCAGTCCGAGTTCACGGGCGCGGCCCGTGCGCTCGCCTACCGCCTCGGCGAGAGGCTGGGCTGCGCGTTGCGCGAGCGTGGCGATGATCCCGGCGCGCATCTGGAGGAAGAGGACCGAAAGGCACTGGCACGCTCCGGCGTGCGGATCGGGGTGGCGTCGGCCTACCTGCCGGCCATGCTCAAGGGCCGCGTCATGGCGCTCAAGGCCATGCTGTTCCGCATCAGGCACGGGATCGAGGCGCCGCTGCCTGACGGCGGTGCGACGGCGATGCCGCGCGTCGAGGGCACGGACGACAACTGGTACCTCTCCCTCGGGTTCTGCCCTGCGGGGCCTATCGCCATCCGCGCCGACGAGCTGGAGCGGATGCTGGCGGCGATCCGGCGTGGCACCAAGGAAGGCGAGTTCGCGGTCAACCCGGACATCCTGTCACGGATCGATGCGCCCGCGGATGTCTTCACGAAGATGCTGCGCAGTTTCGGCTACGCCGTGCGTGAGGAAGAGGACGGGATCAAGGTGTCGCGCCGGCCGCGCAACCGCCGCCGCGGCCCCGATACGGGCAAGCAGGCGCAGGAAGGCAAAGGGGAAGGCAAGGGTGGCGCCAAGAAGGGGCGCAAGCGTCCGCCACAGGGCAACAAGCGCCCGGCGCGCGAAAAGCAACCCGACCCGGATTCTCCCTTCGCGAAGCTTGCGGTGCTCAAGGAACGGATGCGTTGACGGCAGAAGGCCCGGACAGCCTGCGCCTCGATAAGTGGCTCTGGTATGCACGCTTCTGCAAGACCCGCAGCCTCGCCACGGCCATGTGCCGGGGCGGCCATATCCGCGTAAACCGGCAGCCTGTACAGAAGTCGAACCATCCTGTTCGTGTGGGTGATGTCCTGACATTCGCCCAGGGGCCGCGTGTTCGTGTCATCAAGATCGAGGCGCTGGGCGATCGTCGCGGCCCGGCGCCCGAGGCCCAGGCACTCTATGAGGACCTGTCGCCGCCCATGCCGCCGCGCGAGGAACGCATACCCCCGGCTGGTGCTCGGGAGGCGGGAGCGGGCCGCCCGACGAAGCGTGAGCGCCGCGCGATCGATAGGCTGCGCGACGCGTAGTGGGTTCACGCCCCCTTTGGTTGTCGGGCCGGGTTTCGCTCGTGTAGACATGCACCATGTTTGATAGACTGAAACAACTCTTCGAGGCCGGGGACGACGACACGCCGGCCGCGCGTCGTCATGCGGTGAACGACCTTCAGCTTGCCGCCGCCGCAATCCTGGTCGAGGCCGCGCGCCTGGACGACGACTATGACGTCTCCGAGCGCCGGGTGATTGATACCTTGTTGCGTGAGCGCTTTTCGCTGGATGCGGAAGAGGCCGACCGGCTGCTCGAGGCTGCCCGTTCCGCCACCGATCATGCGGTGGAGCTCTACACCTATACCCGTCGGATCAAGGACGCATTCGACGAGGATGAGCGGATTCGCATGATCGAAATGCTGTGGGAGGTCGTCTATGCCGACGGGACGGTGGATGACCTTGAGGCAAACCTGTTGCGGCGCGTTGCGGGCCTCCTTTACGTTACGGACAGGGAGAGCGGAGAGGCGCGAAAACGCGTGCTTGACCGAACGGGCCGAGCTTCGTAATTGGTCCCCCTGCGTCGAAGGCCAGAAGGAATCAGAAAATGCCGTACGTCGTTACCGAAGCCTGCATCCGGTGCAAGTACACCGATTGCGTCGAGGTGTGCCCCGTGGACTGCTTCTACGAGGGTGAGAACATGCTGGTCATCCATCCAGATGAATGCATCGACTGCGGCGTGTGCGAGCCGGAATGCCCGGCCGAGGCGATCATTCCCGATGTGGAGCCCGAGGCCGAGAAGTGGCTCGAGCTGAACCGCGAGTATTCCGAGAAGTGGCCCAACATCACGTCCAAGAAGGACGAGGCGGAGGATGCCGACAACTTCAAGGAAGAAGAAGGCAAGTTCGACAAGTATTTCAGCGCAAATCCGGGTTCCGGAGACTGATCTGACGCCCTTGGCCGCGAGAGCGGCTACCAAAACGCGCAATTTTCTGTTATACTCAGGACGTTAAGGGACGGCGTCGGCCGTCCCTTGATCTTGGACTCCGCGCCATCGCAGGGCGTTTTCACCCGCTTTCCGCAGGATTGCGGGGTGAGAGCATGATTTCGCCCTGCCGGCCACGACATAAACGGATTGGGTATGGCGAAAGCAGCGACAGCGAAGACCAAGACGGCGGCCAAGAAGCCTGCCGCGAAGAAGGCCGCGCCGAAGACGGCGGCCAAGAAACCCGCAGCCAAGAAGCCTGCGGCGAAGAAGGCGACGCCAAAGGCCGCGCCGAAGACGGCGGCGCCAAAGGCCGCGCCGAAGACGGCGGCGAAAAAGCCTGCCGCCAAAAAGCCCGCAGCCAAGAAGCCTGTGGCAAAACCGGCTGCCGAAAGCGCCGAGGCGAAAGCGCCCGCACCGAAGGCTGCGGCTCCGAAGAACGAGAAGCTGGAATTCGTTGTAAACGATTTCGTCGTTTATCCGACCCATGGCGTCGGCCAGGTGACGGGGATCGAGAATTACGAGATCGCCGGTGAAAAGTTGCGTCTGTTCGTCATCAGCTTCGAACGCGAGCGGATGACGCTCAAGGTGCCGATCACCAAGGTAAAGGAATCGGGTTTGCGCAAACTGTCGAGCCGCAAGGTCATCGACAACGCGCTCAAGACCCTGAAGGGTCGCGTGCGCATCAAGCGCACCATGTGGAGCCGCCGCGCGCAGGAATACGACGCCAAGATCAACTCCGGCGATCCGGTGGCGATTGCCGAGGTCGTGCGCGACCTGCACCGTGGCGAGGACCAGCCGGACCAGTCCTATTCAGAGCGACAGATGTACCAGGCCGCTCTGGAACGGCTGTCCCGCGAGCTCGGGGCAGTCGAGAAGACCGAGCCGGAAGAGGCCGTGGAGAAGATCGAGGCGATCCTCGCGTCCTGATCCGGACTTCCCTATCGAGAATATATGCGGGCCGGCCCGTTCCGTTTGTGCGCTTGCTCCGACGCGAAACGCTGATTCATCCTGCGCGCGCAAGGAGTTGGCGAATGTCGCGAATGATCTTCGATGGCGACAAGATTGCGACGCTGCGCGCGGTGCGGCGGGTCTGGGCGATCGGCGCGGTGCATGGCGATGCGGCACGGCTGCGCACGCTCCATCGTGCGGTGTCGGAGCGCTTCGAGCCCGGAGACAGGCTTGTCTATCTCGGCAACACTCTCGGGCGGGGCCCCGATCCGGCCGGTGCCGTGGATGAGGTCCTGTCCTTCCGGCGTGCCGTGATCGCCGCGCATGGCATGTTCGCCGCAGACGTGGCGATGCTGCGCGGTGCGCAGGAAGAGATGTGGCAGAAGCTCCAGCAGCTTCAGTTCGCGATGAACCCGCCGGAGGTGTTTGACTGGATGGTCGAGCAGGGCGTCGGCCCGACGCTCGAGGCCTATGGCGGACGTGTGGCGGAGGGGCATGCGGCGGCGCGCGCCGGCGCGGCCATGTGCGCACGCTGGACGGCCAGCCTGCGCGACGGCATGCATGCCCGGCCCGGTCATGTGCCATTCATGTCGGCGTTGCGGCGCGCGGCGGTCGGCGCATCAGGTGACGATCATCTGGAACTTCTGTTCGTCAGCGCGGGCATCGACCCTTCGCGTCCGCTGGAGACTCAGAAAGACAGTTTCTGGTGGCCGCCATGCGACCTGAACAAGCTTGAAGCGCCCTATGGCGAATTCGCACGGATCGTGGCCGGGTTCGAGCGTGCGGCCCATGGCGTTGTCGAGACGCCGTTCACCATGACCCTCGATGGCGGGGCCGGGCGCGGCGGCAGCCTGGTCGCGGCCTGTATCGAGGCGGGCGGGGCGCTGGCGGAAACGCTGGAAGCCTGACGGCTACTCCACCACCACCTTGACCGTCTGTCCGGGGAAGGGCTCCGAGCCCGGGCGCAGCCCGTTTATGACCCGGAACCACTCGTCCTTCGGGCCGGGCAGGGGCATGTTGAGCGACAGCCGTGCCACGGTATCGTTACGGCCCACGGTGCGGGTCTCGATATGCCATTCGCGGTAGCGGTTCCGGTCGGCGCGGGTCAGCTTGCGGAAGCTGAAGGTGGAGCGCCGGAAATCCTCGCTGCGCGCGGCCGTTCGTGATGTCGGCGTCAGGAAGATGAACCGGTAGATATGTTCCGGGTCGTGGCGGATGGCGACGAGGCGGGCATCGAAGGTGCCGCTGTTGTTGCGCAGGCGCGTCGCGCCGGTGGCTGCTTCCATTCCGTTGATGTCGATGGTCTCGACACCGCTCAGGCTGGTGTTTTTCGCCCACACCCCGGTCAGGTAAGTGTGCATCGGCCCGTTGTGGGACAGCTTGCCGCCGCTGAACAGGATGCCTTCGTTGTTCGGACCCCGGGCGACCACCTGCTGGGCGCCGTTGAACAGCTTGAAGTCCGGCGGCACCTGGAACAGGAAGTCGAGAGGCTTGTGGACGAACACCCGGTCGCGCACCAGACCTTCCTGCTCGGAATCGCCGAAGGTGATGCCGTCGATGGCCTGCAGGTATTCGCGGTTGCCGATGACCGAATTGGGAACAGGCTGGACATTCGCCGCGCGGGTCGCCGCCACGACGCGGTCCTGGGTGCGCGGATGGGTGGACATGATGTTGTAGCGCTCAGCCGGGTCCGGCAGGCCGCTGACCTTGGCCTCCAGCGCGCTGAAGGCCTGCAGCGAGGCAAGGAAAGACGCCATGGCGTCGGTCGAGTAGCGGTTGCGGCTCAGGTAGCGCACGCCCAGCGTATCGGCCTCGAATTCGTGCTCGCGCGAGAAGGACTGCATATAGACGGCCGAGCCCTGGGCGGCGGCCTGGCCGATGTCCGACGTGCCGAGGAAGACCGAGCCCAGGATGCCGGCGCCGAGCGAGAGCCCCTGTGCCAGCACGGCGGAGCTGTAGCGCTGGGCCGAGTGGCGTGCCGTGACATGGCCGATCTCGTGGCCGAGCACCGCGGCCAGTTCCGCTTCGGTGTTGGCGAGACCGAGCAGGCCGCGCGAGATATAGACGTAGCCGCCGGGCAGGGCGAAGGCGTTGACGATGTCGTCGTCGAGTACGGTGAAGGTGAATTTCAGATTGGGCAGTTCCGACGTGCGCACCAGCTTCTGGCCGACACTGTCCACATAGGCCGCGACCTTCGCGTTGTCATAGCCGCCGCCGAACTGCTTGAGGATCTTGGGGTGTTCCTCACGTCCCACACGCAATTCGTCGTCCGGTGACATGAAGGCGGTGAAGCTGCGCTCGCCTGTCGCCGGGTTCACCGAGCAGGCTGTCAGCAGAAGCATCGCTACCAACGACAGGTTCCGGAGATGACCGGAAATCGTACCGCGTGGGAGAGTCATGGACTGAGTACCTCGATCTGCTCGGCGTGAGTTGCGTTGATCATCGGGCCGTTGCGCGAGCGAAGCCAGCCTCGCACCCGTACCTTCCGGCCCCGGTAATCCTCCGGCGATATGCCTTCGGCCTCGAACCGTTTCCAGTCCCGGGCCGCGATGGAGATGGTGAAGTCCGTTCGCCAGTCCTCGCCGAAGTTCAGGAATGTCTGCCCCCGTACCCGTGCCGTCTCCAGAACGCGGCCCTCCACCAGCGCGAAGCGGTCGATATGGCTGGCAGCTGCCGTGGTGTCCAGAACCGCATAATAGGGAACGGACCAGATACCTGTTTGTTCCCTGCGCGCCCGGATTTCGCGCGACAGCATGTCCGGCACCAGAGCCCGGTTGTCGGGAAAGCTGTACACCCGTGCCATGCCGTCTTCCAGAAGCCGTCCCTGCACTCAGGCCCCGTCCGGCAGGAACAGATGGGCCAGCAGCCGGTTGTAGCGGTCGGTCCGCAGGCCGCCATATCCCAGGGTGACGGTTTTGCCCAATACCAAGTCCTCCAGTGCCGATTTGGCAGCGTCCGCGAGGGGCCATTTCTCGAACCCGGGTCGCCCCAGCGGTAGCTTCGGCGCCTGGATACCGACGAGCCGCACCTGGCGTCCGTTGTCCAGCACCACCGTATCGCCGTCTATGACCTCGGTCACACGCGCCTCGCCGTCGATATCGAGGCGCGCGCGTACCTCGTCGGCCGTGTCGGCGGTGGCGGGCACAACCAGTATCAGCACGAAAAGGGCGGTCAGCAGGTGTTTCATGGTACCGCATTATAGCGTGTCTCCGGCTCGAAGGCGGCCCGCCCGGTTGACATCGGACCCTCTGCGCGCACTCATTCCGCCCCCCACACGACCATCCGTGCGAGACGAGGAGTTTCCGGTTTGCGCACCGCCCTGTACCCCGATATCGAACCCCGTGCGCGCGGCATGCTCGCGCTCGACGGTGGGCATGAGATGTACTGGGAGGAATCCGGCCGTGCTGACGGCGTGCCGGTCGCGTTTGTGCATGGCGGCCCGGGGGCGGGCACCATGCCGGTGCACAGGCGGTTTTTCGATCCTGAGTATTTCCGCATCGTCCTGTTCGACCAGCGTGGCGCGGGCAGGTCCCTCCCGCAGGCCTCGATCGAGGCCAACACGACCGCCGATCTGATCGCGGACATGGAACGGCTGCGCACGCATCTGGGCGTGGAGGCCTGGCATCTGTTTGGCGGCTCGTGGGGTTCCACCCTGGCGCTGGCCTATGCCCAGGCCCATCCGGACCGCACGCTCGGCATGGTGCTGCGCGGGATTTTCACCTGCTCCCGGCGCGAGGTGGACTGGTTTATGTCCGGTCTTGGCCGTGTTTTTCCCGATGCCTGGGAGGATTTTGCGGCTGCCATACCCGAGGCCGAGCGCGGCGACCTGCTCGCGGCCTACCAGGCCCGTCTCAACGATCCGGACCCGGCCGTCCATATGGCGGCCGCGCAGGTATGGGCGACCTATGAGGCGCAGTGTTCCACACTCAAGCCCAACGCCGAGGCGGTGCGGTCCGTCGGGGCGTCGCTGGGAACCCTCGCGCTCGCACGGATCGAGGCTCATTACCTTGCCAATGGTGCGTTTCTCGCGCCGGACCAGCTCTTCGACGGGATCGAACGCATCCGCCATATCCCCGCCGCCATCGTGCACGGGCGTTACGACATGGTGTGTCCGATCGAGACAGCCTACCGGCTCTCGAAAGCATGGCCGGAGGCGGCATTCACGGTTGTGCCGGATGCCGGGCACTCGGCCCTGGAACCGGGTACGCGTACGGCCCTGCTTGGGGCGGTGGAGCAGCTGAAGACCGGACAGGCCCGTTGAGCCGGACAAGTTGAAGAACGGCTTGCGCGTTCGGTTCCATAACCTATGATGCGCGCGCTTACCGGTTTTCTCCGGAAGGGGGCATATCGTGCGTGGATTTTCGAAACTGGCCGTCGCGGCGTGCGCGGCTTTCCTGACCTTTGCCGGCACGGCGCAGGCCGACGACCCGGATTTCATCGTGGTCGGCGCGGGCTGGTATGACTGGAACGACGACAAGGATGCCGTCGATTTCCGCATCGAATACCGCTCCGGTTACAAGATGCTGGGCATCGTGAAGCCGTGGCTGGGGGTCGAGGGAACGACGGACTCCGCGCTCTATGCCGCCGGCGGCATCCTGATGGATGTCTATTTCGGGCGGCGCTGGGTGTTCACCCCCAGCTTCGGAGCCGGCTATTACAAGGACGGTAGCGGCAAGGACCTCGGCCACGATATCGAGTTCCGCTCGCAGCTCGAACTGGGCTACCGGTTCGATGACCGCTCACGCATTTCCTTCGCGATCAGCCACATCTCGAACGCGAGCCTGGGTGACAATAACCCCGGCACCGAGATCGCGACGATTTACTATCATATCCCGATGTCCGACGTCGTCGGTGACTGACACCGGCTGCGTGCACCCATGAAGGGCGCGCTGGTCACAGGTGCCGCCCGCCGGATCGGACGGGCGATCGCGCTCGGTCTGTCCGAGGATGGCTGGCACGTTGCCGTTCATCACAATGCGTCTTCGCATGCCGCAGACGAGACCGTCGCAACGATCAAGAAGGCCGGCGGCCACGCGGTCCCGGTGCAGGCGGATCTCTCCGACCCACAGGCCTGTGTGCAGCTCATCGCCGCCGCCGATGAGGCGACCGGCGGGCTGGCCTGTCTGGTCAACAATGCCTCGGTCTTCCTGGAAGACGATATCGCGACCGCCGATGCTGTGAGCTTCGATGCGGCCATGGCCGTCAACCTGCGCGCGCCGATGCTGCTGTCACAGGCCTTTGCGGCCCGCCTGCCGGAGAGGGGCGACGGCGTTATCGTCAACATCCTTGACCAGAAGCTCGACAATCCCAATCCCGATTTCCTGAGCTACACCCTTTCGAAGTACGGGCTGGCGGGAATGACGGAAATGTTGGCAATGGCGCTGGGTCCGCGTATCCGCGTCTGTGCCGTCTCGCCCGGGCTGACCCTGCCCAGCGGTGATCAGCCCGAGGCACAGTTCCGGGCTGTGCACGACCGCACACCGCTGGCGCGGGGCTCCGCCCCCGAGGACGTGGCGGGTGCCGTGCGCTATCTCGTCGGGGCCCACGCGGTGACCGGGGAGACCATCCTCGTGGATGGCGGGCAGCATTTGGTGGGCAGCGCGCGCGACGTTATGTTTCTCGACCCGTCGCAGGACAAGGATGACACCGCATGAACGCGCTCGTGGCCGGCATGGCCGTCACCGATACTGTCGAGCAGCGCCTGCTGCAGCACCGCAAGGAGGTCCGCAAGATCTTCCTGCGGAACCTGCTGGTCGATGTGCACATGGGGGTCCACGAAAACGAGCAGGGCCGGACCCAGCCGATCCACATCAACATCGTGCTCTACATGCGTGCCGATACAGTGCCGTCGCACGATTCCATCACCGAGGTCTTCAACTACGACCAGGTCCATGACGGGGTCCTGCGTCTGGCGCAGTCCCGGCACATCAACCTGCAGGAAACGCTCGTTCAGGAGATTTCGGATTTTGCCCTGGCCTTCGAGCAGGTCCTGGCGGTCCGGGTCTCGACCGAGAAGACCGACGTCTATCCCGATTGTGACGGCGTCGGATACGAACTGATCCGGGTGCGCCCGGACATCGAAGGAGAGTGAAGATGAGTCTCGATTGGCCCACCGACCGGATCGATTACGAGCCGATCCATGGACGCAAACCCCTGCCGCTGCCCGAGGGGCGCAAGGTGGTGGTCTGGCCTTGCATCAATGTCGAGAACTGGGTGATCGACGCGCCGATGCCGCGTACGGTCGTCAACCCGCCGGGCGGTGTTGCCAAGTCGGTGCCGGACATTCCCAACTGGGCCTGGCACGAATACGGCCAGCGCGTCGGGTTCTGGCGGCTCAAGCGCATTTTTGACGATTTCGGTGTCAGCGGCACGCTGGTGCTGAACGGCACCGTCTGCGATGCCTATCCGCAGATCGTCGATGCCAGCTTAGAGTCAGGATGGGATCTGTGCGGCCATGGCTGGATCCAGCGCGCGCTGCCGGCGGTCGAGGACCAGGAGGACATGATCCACCGGGTGTTCAACCGTCTGAAGGAATATTCCGGCAAGCCGCCGAAAGGCTGGCTGGGCCCTGCGCTGGCCGAGACCCATGACACGGTCGATTGGCTGCACGATGCCGGCTTTGAATATGTCGCTGACTGGGTGCTCGACGACCAGCCGGTCGATCTTCGCGTGAAGGGCGGGACGCTCGTGGGGCTGCCCTATACGCAGGAGCTCAACGACCTTGCGATGCAGCTCATCCAGGGACACCGGGCCCAGGAGTACGGGGACCGTGCAATCCGCGAATTCGATCAGCTGATCGAGGACGCCACGGCCGTGCCGGGCTCCACGCGCATCATGTGCTTCACCCTGCACCCCTACATCATGGGCGTGCCCCACCGGGCGCGGGAAATCCGCCGCATCCTGGAGCATGTCTGCAACCGCGATGACACCTTCGTGTGGACCGGCGAGGAAATCCTCGACTGGTACAAGACGGTTCGCTGATACCCGGAAGGCCGGACCGGACCGGGTTCATGGGGAACGCGCCCGATCCGGTCCTATAGCCGCCGGCGCCCTGGGGAGATCGGTTCTCGGGGAACCGCGCGGCGTTCCGCACGGGAGGGATGGGGGGATGCCTGTCCCGTGCATTGATCCCCTCTACATAGGCGCATCGTTTGCGGATCAGTGCGGCGAATCATTCGCCTGATCCGCGGAACATTTCACGGCGTAGGAAGTCCAGGTTTGAGACGGAACCGGGACATGGCCGACACAGCATCCGAACCGCGAATTGCCTGGGTGACCGGCGCCAGCCGGGGGATCGGCGCGGCCGTGGCGCGCCGTCTGGCACGTGACGGCTGGACGGTCGCCGCCAGCGCGCGCTATGCAGCCGATCTCAAGGCATTGTCACGCGAGTCCGAGGCGATGCCGGGCCGGATTGTCGGCTTTCCGCTGGATGTGAGCGACCCGGACGCGTGTGCCCGTGTGTTCGCGGAAATTGGTTCTCACCTGGGCCCTGTCGATCTGGTCCTCCTCAACGCCGGCACCCACGAGCCTATCGACGGGACACACTTCGCGGTTGCGCCAGTGCGCATGCTGGTCGAGATCAACCTGATGGGTGCGGTCCACTGCCTGGCCCCGGTGATCCAGAATTTCGTGGCGCGCGGACGCGGCCGCATTGGCGTTGTGGCCTCGGCGGCGGGGTATCGCGGCCTGCCGACCGCGAGCGGCTACGGCGCGACCAAGGCGGGGCTCATCAACATGTGCGAGGCGCTGCGCCCGGAACTGGAGCCGGCGGGGGTGGTCCTGTCCAGTATCGTGCCGGGCTTCGTGAAGACGTCCCTGACGGACAGAAACCCGTTCCCGATGCCGTTTCTGATGGATGCGGAGGACGCGGCCGAACGCATCGTGCGCGGGCTGGACACCCGCCGGTTCGAGATCACCTTTCCGCGCCGGTTCACCTATCTGCTGAAGCTTCTGCGTATCCTGCCCTACCGGGCGTACTTCGCTGTCACCCGGCGGATTGCGGCGAAGTCGTCCGGCTGACGGTCAGGC
Source organism: Alphaproteobacteria bacterium (assembly GCA_038117045.1). Taxonomy (GTDB): domain Bacteria; phylum Pseudomonadota; class Alphaproteobacteria; order UBA6615; family UBA6615; genus JABJAG01. The sequence continues at coordinate 89,179 of JAYOFE010000006.1, forward strand.
GTGCGCCAGGCGGAACTGTCCGACCGAGATGTGACCGGCCTGGAAGCCCGCCTCGCAGTAACACAGGTAGTAGCGCCACAGCCGCCGGAACGGCGTATCGAAACCCATCTTCTCGATCTCCGGCCATGCCGCCTCGAAGGCGTCACGCCAGCGGCGCAGTGTCTCGGCGTAGTCGGTGCCGAACATGTCCGCGGCATCGACACGCAGGCCTGAGGCGTTTGCGCTTTCCTCGAAGACCGTGCGTGACGGCAGCATGCCGCCGGGAAAGACCCGGAGCTGGATGAAATCCGGGTTGCGCCGGTAGGCTTCGAAACGGGCCTCGTCGATGGTGATGACCTGCAGCGCGGCACGTCCGCCGGCGCGCAGTCGTGCGGCGACCGTATCAAAAAAAACCGGCCAGAAACGCTCACCCACGGCCTCGAACATCTCGATCGAGGCGATCTTGTCGAACTCGCCCCCTACGTCCCGGTAATCCTGGAGCCGTACCTCGATTTGCCCGTCGAGGCCTGCTTCACGGTTGCGCGCGCGCGCCCATTCCGCCTGGGCGGGCGAGACCGTCAGCGCCGTGACCCGGCAGCCGTATTCCCGGGCGGCGTGGCGGGCGAAGGAACCCCAGCCGCAGCCGATCTCCAGCACATGGTCTCCGTCCTGCAGGTCGAGCTGTCCGGCCAGCCGGTCGAACTTCTGCGTCTGGGCTTCACTCAGATCCTGCGCGTCGTCACTGAAGCACGCCGACGAATAGGTCATCCCCGGGTCCAGCCATTTCTCGTAGAACGCATTTCCCAGATCGTAATGCGCGGCGATGTTGCGCCGGCTGCCGGACCGGGTGTTGGCCCGCCGCAGATGGCTGAAGCGCGCCAGCGTGCGCATCGCCTTCAGCGGCGGGGCCGCGTTCTCGATGCCGTCGATATTGGCGGTACCGAACGCGATCACGCTGGTCAGGTCGTCGGTGTCCCAGTCGCCGTCGATGTAGGAATCGGCCAGTCCCGGCGCGCCCGCGAACAGCATGCGCCGCGCGGTCCGGGCACGGTGGACCTGCAACGCCGCCGACGGCCCCGGGTGAACACCGCTGGCCGCGATCTCCTGCCCGCCGGGCAGGTGCAGGGCAAGACTGCCGTGGCTCAGATTGGCGAGGAGGCGCGTGACGAGGCGGCGGACGAGCCGGTCGCGGATCGCGCGGATGGCGTGCGGGTCATGGGTCGGGGCGTCAGTTCGCGCGAGCTCTGGCATCGGGCAATGTTCCGGTCTGATAAATAACGGAGACCGTGTGAGATGGCCGTGGCGGGCGGCGGAAGACCGGGGTCCGCTTGAGCCACAGCTTCGCGGCATCCCAGTGAATTCCGGCCATGACCTTGAAGGTCAGCAGCGGGAATTTCAACAGGGTGCTGCACAAAAAAGCGTCATCGAGTTCGCGCCGTTCGCCGTGGAACGTGGCAGCCAGCAGATCGCCGTCGCTGTCGGTTTCCCGGATGGCGATGCTGGCGTGTTCGTCCGGATTGCGCAGCGCGATGTGGTAGCGGCACGCCATCGGGATGAAGGGGGAGACATAGAAGGTCTTGTCGAATTCATGCTGCACGATCCGAGCCTCGGCAGCCGTGTCGCCGACCGGCAGGACATAGGTGTGCGATTGCGAAAATGTGTTCGAGACCTGGTACAGCACCGCGTGCAGGGTCCCGTTCCGGTCGAAACAGAAATAGACGCTCAGCGGATTGAAGACGTAGCCCAGAATGCGCGGCAGGCAGAGCAGCTTCACCCGCCCGCCGGGGATGGGCAGCCCGGCCTGGGCAAGCTGGTTGTCCACCCAGGTGCGCAAATCGCTTCCGTCGCGCGGGCCGTGGTCGCGGTCGTGGAACGAGAACAGACCCCGGCGATTGTGGGCGAACAGCCGCAGGCGCTTTTCGAGCGCGGGCAGCTCCGCCAGATCGAGGAGCAGGTAGAACACGCTGTAGCGCAGCCGGTGCTTGCGCGGACGGGTGCGCGCATGGACCACATGGCCGCAATAGGCCGCCGATGTCGTCGAGCCAGTCACTATTCAGCGGCCACGGCGGGCATGTCTGCGACGGGTGCGGGTAGGTGCAGGCGGTGCGAGGGGTCGGGCAGGATCCAGGGGCGCCTCACGCCGCCCAGTTCCTCGGCGACGGCGAGGCCGGACTGCAGAGCGTCCTCATGAAAGCCGTAGCCGAAGTAGCTGCCGCAGAACCAGACATTGCCGACCCCCTGCAGGGCCCAGAGATCGCGCTGGGCCTCCAGCGCGGTCTGGTCGAACAGGGGGTGGGTGTACTCGAACACCCGCTCGGTGAGTTCGGGCCTTGGCGGTTGGGCGGGATTGAGGGAGATGAACACATCATCGCGCACCGGCAGGTTCTGGAGTCGGTTGAGCCAGTAGGTGACTTCCGGCGCGGCGGTGTCATCCGTGCGCATGTCCGCCAGGTAGTTCCAGCTCGCCCAGACCCGCCTGCGGCGCGGCATCCGTCTGGGGTCGCGGTGCAGGTAAGTCATATTGCGGGTGTAGCCGAACGCGCCGAGAAGCGCCGCCTCTTTGCGCGTCGATGCTTCCAGCATGGCCAACGCCTCATCGGCATGGGATGCGATGACCACGTGATCGAAATTGTGGGTGTCCCCTGCCGCGTCGGTCAGGGTGACACCGCCGGGGTGGCGGGCGATCCGGACGACGCGGGATGCGTTGCGGATCCGGTCCCGGAACGGCGCGACGAGACGCCCGACATAGTTTCGGCTGCCCCCGCTGACCGTCCGCCAGACGGGGCGGTCCGTCAGTTCCAGCAGGCTGTGACTTTCGAAGAAGCGGACGAAGGATTCCGCCGGCCAGGCCTCCATGTCACGCGGGCTGGTGGACCAGATCGCCGCGCCCATGGGCAGCAAGTGCTTGCGGCGAAAGTCCCGGCTGTAGCCTTCACGGTCCAGGTATGCACCCAGCGTCAGGCCGCACAGCGCGCCGCGCGACAGGTCCTGAGCGGCCGCGCCATAGAACCGGCGGATGTCGCGCAGCATGGACCAGAAGCCAGGCCGGACCAGGTTTGCGGGCTGGCCGAACAGGCCGGACGGCAGGTTGCTGGAGTATTCCAGCGCGCCGTCATCCAGCGACACGGCGAAGGACATATCGCTGTCCTCCGTCGCGACGCCGAGCTCGTCGAAGAGCGCGACGAGGTTCGGGTAGTTCTGTGCGTTATAGACGAGGAAACCCGTATCCACGGGCGTGTCGCGGCCGTCGAGGCGAAGGTTGACGGTGTTCGCGTGCCCGCCGGTCCAGCCTTCGCGCTCGAACACGGTCACCCTGTGGCGTTTGGACAGCAGCCAGGCGGCCGACAGACCGGCAATGCCGCCGCCGACAACGGCGATTTCGAGGGATCGAGGCATGGGGCCGGCCGGCTCCTTCCGGGCGCGTTTTGCGTAACTATGCTCAATACGCTGTCCCGGCCCGGCAGATCAATCCGGTATTTGAGGCGAAGCAGACTTGATCGCACGAAGTGATCCGTGTTGCCTGTTTCTTCGTAAGACATGGTCGAGATGCTAGCCACAACGACCATAGCCCGTGTTTCCGGCCCGGCGCACCAGCCTGCGGCGTCGCGGTTCCGGAAGCGCAATCACCGCAGCCGGGACATCCGCGTGCCAGACGAGCAGCCTTCCGACACACCGCGTACCGCTCCTGACTGGAACGCCGCCCTGTGTTCGGTCGCCGGGCGGGACCGCGAGGCATTCGCGGCGCTCTTCGCGCATTTCGCGCCGCGTCTGAAATCCTACATGCTGCGGCTCGGTTCCAGCGACTCCCAGGCCGAGGAGCTGGCCCAGGAGGCTATGGTCACGGTGTGGCGTAAAGCCGACCGCTACGATCCTGAACGTGCGGCAGCCTCGACCTGGATTTTCACCATCGCGCGCAACCTGCGGATCGACGCCTACCGGCGCGGCAACCATCCGGAACTCGATCCCGACGACCCGGCCCTGGTGCCCGATGCGCCGCCCGCAGCCGACGCGGAAGTGGCGCGCAAGCAGGACGCGGCGCGGATCCGCGCCGCGCTGGCCGAACTTCCCGAAGAACAGCGCGAGGTGGTGCGCCTTTCGTTTTTCGACGACAAGACCCACACGGAAATTTCCGAAGCCCTCGATATCCCCCTCGGCACCGTGAAGTCCCGAATCCGGCTGGCTTTCGCGCGTATCCGGACCTCACTCGACGATGAATCCTGAGAAACCTGTCATGTCGATCCAGCATTATCCCGTCCAGCATCATCCCGACGACGAACTCCTTGTCAGCTACGCAGCCGGCGACCTGGCCGAGGCCTGGTCGCTGCTTGTTGCCACCCACACCGCCCTGTGCCCGGATTGCCGGGCGAAAGTCCGTGCGGCAGAGGCGGTCGGCGGTGCGCTGATGGAAGAGGCCGCGCCGGTGGCCATGTCCGACGATGCGCTGGCGCTCGCCCTGGCGCGGGTCGAGCGCCCTGAGGCGCAGACGACACCCGCCGTCTCCGCAGACACGGCCTCCGGCACCGCGCCGGTCTTGCCGCAGCCGCTTCGCGGTTATGCGGGCTCCGACCTGGATGGCCTGTCCTGGCGGCGGCTCGGCAAGGGTGCCCACCACATCCCGCTGGTGACGGGGCGCGGTGCGCCGACGGCGCGCCTGCTGCGCATCCCGGCCGGACGCCCCGTGCCGGAGCACGGCCATAACGGCATGGAACTGACCATGGTGCTGTGCGGCGCGTTCCGCGATGCGGACACGCTGTTCGCGCGGGGCGACGTGGAAAGCGTCGATTCCAGTGTCGAGCACCAGCCGGTCGCCGAGCCGGGCGAGGACTGCATCTGCCTGGCCGTGACCGACGCGCCGCTGCGCTTTAACAGCATCATGGCGCGCATGGTCCAGCCCTTCATCGGAATCTGACGCCCGCCCAAAGCGGTGGCGCCGCGCCGCCTGCGGCGTTAATTAGGGCGCGTGGATGCGCTCGTAGCTCAGTAGGATAGAGCACGGGATTCCTAATCCCGGGGCCGCAGGTTCGAATCCTGCCGGGCGCACCACTCCCACATTTGCGCACACGAAAACGGCGGCTCCGGGGAGCCGCCGCTTTGTTCTGGGGTCGCTAAGGCCGGCACTCAGTTCGGCAGCTTGGCCTTGCGCAGGTAGGGGGTCAGCGTCTCGAAGGAACCGAACTTCGCGGTCGCGTCCGCCTCGCTCACCGTCGCCGGAATGATGATGTCCTCGCCGACCTGCCAGTTCGCCGGCGTCGCCACCGCGTTGGCGGCGGTGGTCTGCAGCGCGTCGAGGGCGCGCAGCACCTCGGCGAAGTTGCGGCCGACGCTCATCGGGTAGGTCATGGACAGCTTGAGCTGCTTGTCCGGGCCGATGATGAAGACCGAGCGCACGGTCGCGCTGTCGTTCGGGGTGCGGCCGTCGGGCAGGTAGGCCTCGGCCGGCAGCATGTCGAACGCCTTGGACACGGTCAGGTCCACATCGGCGATGATCGGGAACGTCGCGGCGGCGCCGCCGACCCTCTCGATATCCTTCTTCCAGTTGCGGTGATCCTCGGCGCTATCGACCGAGATGCCGATCACCTTGGTGTCGCGTGCATTCCACTCGTCGGCGAGTTGCGCGACCGCGCCGAATTCGGTGGTGCAGACCGGCGTGAAATCCTTGGGGTGCGAGAACAGGATCGTCCAGTGGTCGCCGACGAACTCGTGCAGCGAGAACGTGCCCTGGTCTGTTTCGACTTCAAGGTCGGGGATCGTGTCGTTGATGCGCAGGCTCATGGCGTTGCTCCTTCCAGGATGGATGATTTTTGGATTCTAATCATGCTTGAAAGGATAGTTAGTCCCGGAACCGGACGCATCAACAGCGTTTGTCAAAAATGACGCGGACGCTGCTTGCCGGTTAATCCGGAATTTGCCGCACAATCCAGATGGCCAGAAGCTTGAACAGCACGGGCAGAAGCCCGTAAAGCGCAGCCAGAACGGCCAGGGCGGTTGCATCATTGGTTGTCGAACCGGCATCGAAACCTGCGAGTTCGAGGACCGGGAAGGCAATGCCGACACCCAGCGCCAGAGGAATTTTGGTGGCGACGCCCCAGATGCCGAACATCGTTCCGGTCCGGCGCATGCCGTTCGCCTGCGCATCCTGCTCGGCGAGGTCCGCCTGTATCGAGGGCGGCATCACGAGTTCCGCACCCAGGGGCAGGCCGGTCACAATGCAGATTGCGATGAACCAGCCGACGTCACCTTCGCCGAGCAAGATGGCAGGCCAGAAACCGGCTGCGGCCATTGCCATGGCCATGATCCATGATTTCCGTTTGCCGATCTTCCGGCTGAGCGCGAGCCATGCCGGCAGTCCCGCTATGCAAGCTCCAAAGTAAATCGTGAGCAACATCCAGGCCGCGTTCGGATCATTGAGGATGTGTTGCGCATAGAGAAGAAACAATGTCGCGGGCAGGCCATAGGCGATGCCGTTGGTGAAGTAGGCGCTCACCAGAAGCCGGAAGGGGCGGTTGTGCCACAATGTCGCGAGTGAGGTCCGGAACCGGAATTCCGTTATCCGGGCAGGCGGATCGTCGGGCAGGGCGCTGACCGCGATAAGAACGGACAGCGGAATCAGGACGGCAAGCGCCCAGGACGTGCCGTGCACCACGTCGATTCGGGACAGGCCCAGCGCGGCCGGCATCGCTATGGCTGCCAGTGTGCCCAGTACCATCGCAATCTCGCGGGCGGCCGCGATCCGGCTGCGTTCATGCCGGTCCCGGGACAGCTCCGCCGCCCAGGCGGTGTAAGGCAGCAGAATCATCGTCCCGCCGAGATAAAGGACGACGGTCGCGATAAGCAGGTATGTGCCGTTCACATCGGACGGAGGATTGAACAACGCGACGGTACCGGCAAATGCGAGCGGTGCGCCAGCCACCAGCCAGGGCCTGCGCTGGCCGAAGCGGGACCTGGTTCTGTCTGACAGCAGGCCGATCAGGGGATCGGTCACGACGTCCCAGATACGTGCAAACAGTAGCACAACACCGACTGTCGCGAGCCCCAACCCCAGATCGTCGGCGTAGTAGGTGGGCAGGATGACGAAAAGCGGCAACAAAAGGACCGCAAGGGGAAGGCCCGGCAAACCATAGGCGACGAGCTGGAGGGAGGTCAGCCGGTTCCCAGCCGGTGCGGCCCTTTGCATGGCGGGTTAGAACTGGCCCGGAGTGCGCGCGAGCAGGTTTCTCATAGGGGCGGCGACCAGAAGCTCGTCGGTCCGATCTGTCAGCCGGTAGGTGACATCGGAACCCCTGGCGCGAAACGCGAGACCAACCAGGATGCCGTTGTCGTCGTACCAGAGATTGATATCGAGATCGCCGGTCATCTCGTAGCGGGTAGCCGCAATCGGGCCACCGGGGGCGGGGACTTTCTCCCGCCCGACTTCGCGAACGACGATGTCGATGCGCTCACCGGTCTGTGAGTTTATCAATTGTGACTGCCCGACAGTCGATGCCATCCAGTAGGTCGTGGGCAGGATGTGCGGACTGGCTGTATAGGCTTCGATACCGGACGCGTTCACCTGTAACTCACCGCGTGTGCGGTCTGCGGCGACCTCGTGATGGTCGCCATTGTCGTCGGTAACGCTGCGCATGCGCCACAACTGGCCGTTTTTCCACTCGGTCCTGTTGCTGTGCTCATAGTCGAACACCGTAAAGGGGCCAAACTTCACCTCGAGATCGATGTCGATTTCAACCGCCATCGAATCTGGGGATTCGCGTCTGAAGCTGATGTTGTGCGACCCGATCCGCGAACCATCGAGAAACACGTCGAAGGCGAGACGGCTGCGTTCCTGCAGCGCGGCAGCCGGTGTTGCCCACCCGGAAACGAGCAGGGTTCCCAGCAACATGCTGAGAACGATGACCTGTGACGTGCGGAACCACTGAATCATGTGATGTGTACGCACGTTTGCAACGAGCGGTTCACAGGAGTGACCGGGTTCAGGCGGGCCGGCCGGTCCAGCGTTCGGTCAGGGTATGCTCGATCCCGAACAGGTCCAGCGCCCGTCCCACCGTGTAGTCGATCATATCCTGAATTGTCTCCGGCCGGGGATAGAAGGCGGGCATCGGCGGCATGACGATCGCGCCGATCTCGGATGCCTCGGTCAGGGTGCGCAGGTGGCCGGTGTGCAGCGGGCTCTCGCGCACCATCAGCACCAGCCGGCGGCGTTCCTTCAGGGTTACGTCAGCGGCCCGGGTCAGCAGGGTCTGGGTCGCGCCGGACGCGATTTCGGCCGCGGATTTCACCGCGCAGGGCGCGACGATCATCCCGAGCGTGAACATCGAGCCCGAGGCGATGGAGGCCCCCACGTCGTTCTCCGGGTACACATGGTCGGCGAGCGCATACAACTCGTCGCGCGACAGGTCGGTCTCATAGTTGAGCGTCATCAGGCCGGGCCGTGTGACGACCAGATGGGTTTCCACATCTGTCTGGCGCAGCACCTCCAGTAGACGCACGCCATAGACGATGCCGGTGGCGCCGGAGATGCCGACGATCAGGCGGCGCGGCTCGTTCGCCGGATAGTATGGATTCGCGGTCATCGCGGGGTCGGTCTTTCCTCGGGCTGCCGGTCAGTCGTCGGCCAGTGCGCGCACTTCGTCGTCATCGGGGAAGCGGCCCGTGGCGAGCTTGGAATAGAGCAAGTCCCCATCGCGCGTGATCTCGAACGATCCCGTGCGTCCCGGCGCGATCTCGACGGTCTCTCCCAGTTCCACAAGCAGGTCCCTCGCACGGAGCGCACGCGGCTCGTAGTTTCAAAGTTTGCAGAATTCGATGTGGATGGCCATGTATGGGGCGTCCTCTCGCGGCAACGTCCTCCAGATATGGACGGGTCGTTGACCTATGACAAGCGACGGTGTGCCGACCGGCGTATATGATGGGTGCATGATGATCAAAAATACCGGACTGAACGGCCTGGCCTTCGCGGCTGTCCTGCTGGAGGGATTCACGGCCCCCGCATCGGCGGCGGACAGCCTGCGCGAGGAAGGGGCGAAGGTGGCGCGCGATATCTGTTCGGAATGCCACGCGATCGCCGAGAACCAGCGCGGCGCAGTGGTGGACGGTGCGCCGTCCTTTCCCACCCTGGCGCGCTCCGACTTCACCGAAGGCAATCTGCGCGCGGCACTGACCACACCGCATCCTGTGATGCCGGAAATGCCCCTGTCCGAACGCCAGGTCGAGGCGGTGCTGGCCTATATCCGGTCCTTTGCCGACTGATATGGACGACCAGTCGGCGGTGATTGCGTTCCTCGCCGATCCTTCCTCCTACGGTCCGGGCGTCGAGGCGGTCGAACGCATCGACACGCATATCTCGGTTGTGTTCCTGGCCGGGGACCGTGTCTTCAAGCTCAAGCGCGCCGTCGATCTGCCCTTCCTCGACTACGGGTCTCCTGACAAGCGCCGCCTGTCGTGCGCGCGCGAGATCGCGCTGAACCGCCGGACCGCCCCAGACCTCTATCTCGGCCTGCGCGCCGTCACCCGGCAACCCGACGGCACGTTTACCTTCGACGGGGAGGGGGAGGTGCTCGACTGGGTGGTCGAGATGGTGCGCTTCGACGCCGATGGGCTGTTCGACCGGCGCGCTGCGGCGGGCAGGCTCGATGCGGCGGCGGTGAACGGTGCGGTGGATTCAGTGACGGCTCTGCACCGCGATGCCGAGGTGGTGGATGTGCCTGCGGACTGGCTGTCCGGCACCGTCGAGGAACTACTGGAAAGCCTGCCCCGGTTTCCCGATGTGCTGGATGCGGACGCGGTTGCGCGCTACAGCACACAGCTGCAGCGCGCCTACGAGGATGCCCGGCCCCTGCTGGCGGCGCGCGCCGAGGCGGGCCATGTGCGGGCCTGCCACGGGGATCTGCACCTGGCGAATATCTGTACGTTCGGCTGCCGTGCGACGCTGTTCGACGCGGCGGAAGCCAATGACAGCTTCATGCAGATCGATGTGCTCTACGATCTTGCGTTTCTGCTGATGGATCTGGGTCATCGGGGTCTGGGTGCATTGGCGAACACGGCACTCAACCGCTATGTGGCGTCGGCGTTCGATCCGTTGGCGGTGCTGGATGGGCTGGCGGCGCTGCCGCTGTTCCTGTCGCTGCGCGCCGCCATTCGGGCGCGTGTGGCGGCGCTGACGGTCGCGAACGCGCCCGATGTCCCTGCGGCGGCGGAATGCCGGGACAACGCACGCCGCTATCTGGAACAGGCCGAAGGCCTGCTCGCGCCGCCGCCGGCCATGCTGGTCGCGGTGGGCGGTCCGTCCGGCACCGGAAAATCCACGCTCGCCTTTGGTCTCGCTCCCGGTATCGGCGCTTGCCCGGGCGCGATCGTCGTGCGGGCCGATACGGTCCGGAAGTTCCTGTTCGACGTTCCCGAGACCACGCGCCTGCGGGATGCGGCCTATACGTCCGAATGGCACGCGCGCACCTATGATGCCGTCTTTGAACGCGCGCGCCGGACCCTGGCGGCCGGTCATGCCTGTATCGTCGATGGGGTCAACGGGCGGCCGAAAGACCGCGATGCGCTGCGCCGCCTGGCGGATGCCACGGGCGTGTCCTTCACAGGCCTGTGGCTGGATGCGCCGGCCGACGTGCTGCGCGCCCGGGTGGAGGGACGGCACGGTGATGCCTCGGACGCGGATGCGACCATTCTGGAACACCAGCTTGAACAGGGCTTCGGTAAGGTGGACTGGGTGCGTCTGGGGGCTTCTGGGCCGCCGGACGAGGTGCTGGCTGAGGCCTGTGCGGTGCTTTCTCGAGCCACTCAAAAATAATTCCGGCGGGGCCCCTTGCCGCAAATCCGCGCGCGCGCCATCTGCCTGAGGCCCGGCAAATGCCGGGTGACCCTCACATACGGAATGACGGAGATGAAGACGATATTGGGGCCGGCGCTCGCGGTGGCTCTGATGTTTTCGTCGGGTGCTGCGCTCGCGCTCGACACGGTACAGGGCAACCTCACCAGCATCGACTTGCCGTCCGGGCAGTTCGTGATCAAGGTGAACGGCGATGCCGACAATCTGATCAACTTCCGCGTCGCGGACGGCACGGACGCCAAGGCGTTCCTGTCCGGTTTTGCGGACGGCGACAAGGTCGCGGTCGCCTATGACGAGGCGGAATGCGGAACGGACCAGGTGTGCGTGTCCACCGCCGGTTCGATTTCGACCGTGAACTAGACAGTTGCGGGCGTCGCCGAAAGGCGGCGCCCGTTCTTTCCTGCGCTAGAGCTGCACGCCCGGTGTGTCGAGCCCGTGGGCGGTCAGTTCCGCGGTGATGTAGTCGTAGGCCGCGTCCACGGAATCGGTCCGGTAGAAGAGATCGAGGTCCCCGGCGCTGATGGTGCCGAATTCAACCAGTGCGTCGAAATCGACCACCCGGTCCCAGAAGTCCGTCCCGAACAGCACGATGGGTACGCGCTTCTTGATCTTCTGGGTCTGGATGAGAGTCAGGATCTCGAACAACTCGTCCATGGTCCCGAAGCCGCCCGGAAACAGGATCACCGCCTTGGCCGGATAGGTGAACCAGAACTTCCGCATGAAGAAGTAGTGGAAGAGCAGGTTCAGCTCGCGGCTGATATAGGGGTTGTCGAATTCCTCGGCGGGGATGGATATGGTCAGGCCGATATTGATGCCCTTGGCCTCGGACGCCCCGCGGTTGGCGGCCTCCATGATGCCCGGCCCGCCGCCGGTGCACACGACGAAGCGGCGGTTTCCCTCTTCCAGCCCCTTCGACCATTCGGTCAGGCGGAAGGCCAGCGCGCGCGCCGCCTCGTAATAGACCGCCATGCGTTCGGCCTGCTGCGCGGCCTCAAGGTCGCCGCGTCCGGCCTCGGCTTCGGCCATCAGTGCGGCGGCGTCCTCGGCGGATTTCAGCCGCGCCGAGCCCATGAAGACGATGGTGTCGTCGATCTCGTAATGCTCGAACCGGCTGAGCGGCTCCAGGTATTCCGACAGGATGCGCAGCGCGCGCGCGTCGCGGCTATGCAGGAAATCCAGGTTCTCGTAGGCCTTGAGGATGCCCTCATGCGGCTTGCGGGACGACGTGCCGTCTTCACTCATGCGGGGTTCACTCCGGGTCGCCGTCGGTCAGATAGTCCCACATCCGCTCGAAGATCATCCCGGCCGAGACGTCGCGCGCCTCGGCCTGGGCCGGGGTGAACTCGACCGGCTCGACCTCCGGGTTTGCGGCGCAGGCCAGCACGGACAGTTCGGTCTTCGCTGCTTGGTCCAGATAGAAGACCATGACCGCGGCCTCCTCGACGCTCGCGCCGCAGGTAACAAGTCCGTTGCCGCGCATCACCACCGCGCGGCCGCGGCCCAGCGTCTCGGCGACGCCGATGGCGGCGTCCTCATTGCGGACCAACATCGGGTCGTCCCACAGCGCGGCCTGGGGGCGGAAATACGCGCCGAAGCCGTGCCGAACCTTCGGCGTGCGCCGCATAGTCGAAAGGGTCAGGACCGAATGCACGAAGGTGCGCACGATGCCGCCGACCTCGGGCCGGCGCTTGTAGATCTGCTGGTGGATGCGCACTTCGCCCAGCACGCCGTCGGGCAGCGGGCCCTCAACGGGCACCACGGTGCATGGCTCGCCCGCCTCGATCAGTCCCATGGGCTTGGGTGGGCACACCAGGAACCGGTCGGCATCCAGACGGGCGCTGACATGGCCATAGGCGTGGCCCAGGTCGTGGCGGGGCAGGGCGCGCGCGGCCTTGCGCACTCGGATCGCAGTCTGCTCCTCGGATTCGCCGGGCGCGCCGAATGCGGTGGTGACCATGGTGACCTAGCTGTCCGAGAATTCGGGGATGTTCGGACGCGCGCCCCACATGCAGAAGGACTCGTCCTTGAAGGGAAGCTGGCGCGGCCGCCAGTTCTCATCGACGTTCCGCACGCCCGAGGAATACTCATAGGTCATTCCGTCGGGGCCTTCGTAGTAGAGGAACATCGCGCCCGAGGTCGGGTGGCGTCCCGGTCCGAAGCGGATCGCCACCTGGCGTTCGCTCAGGAAGTAGTAGGAACGCATGATGTCGTCGATGGATTCGACCTGGAAGTTGATGTGCTGGATACCCGCATGGTCCGTCGGGAACAGCGCGATGCGATGGTGCACCTCATCGAAGGACATCAACGCCGCCGGACCGATCCGGTCGTTGGCGCGGATGTTGAAGTAGCCCGACCAGAATTTCTCGTCGCGCGCCGGGTCGGTGGTTTTCAGGCCGACATGGCTGAACTCGGTGACCCCGGCGTCGCGCGAGGGAAAATACCGGCGGCCCGAATGGAACGGCCGCACTACCAGATCGACCGGGTTTCCGGTCGGGTCGCGGAAGTTGATGAAGCCCATGCAGCGCCGCGCGGCGGCTTCCACGTCGGTACCTCGGCGCACCTCGAAACCGGCGCCGGCCAGCGTGCTTTCGGCCGCGTCCAGTTCCTCGAAGGTCTCGACCTCCAGGCCCAGTGTGTGGTCGGCGGGATCGCCCTGGAAATAGACGATGTTGTGATCGCGGTGGTCGCCGCGCAGATAGACCGCGCCGTTCTCTCGCGCGACCTCTTCCAGCCCGACCATGTTGCGGGCGAACTCGACCGCGCCTTCAAGGTCGGCGGTGCCCAGACGGCAATACCGGATGCCGACGATTTCGATCATGGTGCCCTCCCGCTTGCCTAGTCGGCGGTGCCGCTCGGCCCTGAGAGGACTTCGCCCAGATCGGGTGTGCAGCCCCAGGCGCAGAAGGATGCATCGGCGACCGGGAACTGGCGCGCCCGCCAGGTTTCATCGACCATGCGCACGCCGCAGGAATACTCATAGATCATGTCGTCCGGCCCGTAGAAATACAGGAAGCGCGCGCCCGACAGGGAATGGCGGCCGGGTCCGGCCTGGATGCGCACCTGATGATCGTTCAGGAAGTAGTTGGAGCGCATCACGTCATCGGTTTCCTTGACCTGGAAATTGATGTGCTGGATGCCCGGGCGCTGGGACGGGAACAGCGCGAAGCGGTGGTGCACGGCGTCGAAGGTCATCAGCGCCGACCAGCCGATCCAGTCGCTGGTGGTGAAACCGAACAGCGAGGACCAGAACTTTTCCGCCTCGCGCGGGTCGTTCACGCACAGGCCGATATGGCTGAACTCGTCGATGCCGGCGTCGCGGCCCGGGAAATAGCGCCGGCCGGATGCGAAGGGCCGCACGGTCAGGTCGAAGGAATTGCCGCTGGTGTCCTTGAAGTTGATGTAGCCCATGCAGCGGCGCGCGGCGGCCTCTTCCTCGGTGCCGCGATAGACCGCGAGGCCCTGCGCACGGAGCAGATTTTCCGCGGCCTCCAGATCCTCGAAGCTCTCGAGCTCCAGACCCAGTGTCTGGTCGCGCGGATCGCCCTGGAAGTACACGATGTTGTGATCCCGGTCGTCGCCGCGCGTATAGACCGAACCGTCTTCATGGCCGACCACTTCAAGGCCGATCATGTTCTCGGCGAACTTCACCGTCTCGTCGAGATTGGCCGTACCCAGCCGTGCGTAGCGGAATCCTACAACTTTGATCATGGCTGTTCCTCCAGATTTGGCCGCCAATCTAGCGCATCGGTGGAGCGAAGACGAGACAGCACCCGGCGCGCGTGCGCCACACGAACGGCACAAAAACCGGGGTGTCCGGGCGGTGTTTAAAGAATTGTTAACCTTGCGTTCGCATGGTCGAGTTGTGGAAAAATGCGCGGGTGAGCCGTGGCTGCCACCCCGAGTTTGCTGGAATACATGGACGCACTATCGCCACCCCAACCAGAGACAGGCTCCGTGGATTCAGAACCCGACACAGCGGCCGCTGATCCGTTTGCACCACTTGCGGCGGCATATGCCCATCTGCCGGATGCGGCTGTCGTCTGGTCGCCCGAGGGCGAGATCGTGCTTTGGAACAAGGCGGCGGAGGATCTCCTCGGATATATATTCAAGGAGGCCCGCAGCAAGGACATCTCGTTCCTGGCACCGCCGGAGGATTCCGGAGACACGATCAAGCTGTTCTCGCGCGCGCTGTCCGGCCAGCTGGAGCTGGTTAACCCGGCGACCGGAGAAGTGATCCAGCGACTTCCGCGCGACGACCTGCAGGAGGCCCTGGGGGCGCTCATGTCGCGGGATTCGGATCCGGGAGCTCGCGGCAGGTTCGACGTCAGCGTCTAGGGAAAGCGCCGCCGGGACTTGCCCGGTCAGGGTCGCTCTACAACGTCTTCCATCGACCAGTTGTCGGACAGGGCGTTTTGCACGAGGTTGAGAAGCTCATCGGCGGGCTGGGAGGACGAAATTCGCCCGGCGATCATGTTCGTATGCCTGTCCAGGCCTTCGGTTTCCTCGTCGCGGTCAGCAATCAGGATGACCACGGGCGGCGCGTCGGGATGATGTCGCTGTGCCTCGTTGAGGAACAGGCGTGCGCGTTCGTTCGGACTGCGCATATCGAGGAGGATCAGCCGGGCCGAATTGTGGGTTCCAGTGCCTGTGTCACCCTTGGCGGCGGCCTGTTGGGGGACGCGGAACACCTCGTTGTCGAGTCCGCCGGCGGCGAGTCCTTCGACAATTGCGCTTTCCAGCCAGTCGTCTGACGTGATGAGGCAAAACACCACCGCCTCACCGGCACCCTGTTTCATGCTTGCTCCTTAAAGCACCACAAACAGATACCTACTTTTGCGAGATTAACAAAGTATTGCGTTCTCGCGCGCAGGGCGAGCATGAGATAGCCCTTGCCGAGCTGGCGGGGAGACCCCACGTCACGTGCAATTGGCAAGGGAGACGGACAATGCCGCGAATTGCTGAGACCCTGTTTGCGCTTGGTGCGGGCCTTGTGGCGCTGGCGCCGTGGCAGACCGGATGGGCGGAAACCTTTTCTTTGCAGAAGGCGTCCTTCGAGGCCGTTGTCCTGACAGACAATCTCGATCATCCATGGGGTATGGCGTTCCTGCCCGACGGGCGCATGCTGGTCAGCGAGCGTGAAGGCCGTCTGCGCATGGTCTCCGCGCAGGGCGAGCTGTCCGATCCGCTTTCCGGCCTGCCCGAAGTCTTCGATCAGGGGCAGGGCGGCCTGCTCGACGTGGCGCTGCATCCGGATTTTGCGGCCAACGGTCTCGTCTATTTCACCTATTCCCAGCCGGACGGGGACGGGGCCCGCACGGCCCTGGCGCGCGGACGGCTGGACGGAATGAGCCTGCGTGACGTGGAGACGATCTTCGCGGCGGGGAACCTGGCGTCCGGCGGGCGCCATTTCGGCTCGCGCATCGTCTTCGCCCCCGACTGTACGATCTATATGACAGCGGGAGAACGCGGGGATGCGCGCCAGGCGCAGAACCTGAAGACCCAGAACGGCACGGTGATCCGCCTCAACGATGACGGCTCGGTGCCACCGAACAATCCGTTCGTCGGCCCGACGGGCACACCACCCACCACCTACACCTTTGGCCACCGTAATCCCCAGGGCATGGCCGTGCATCCGATCACCGGTGAGGTGTGGGTACACGAACACGGTCCCCAGGGTGGTGACGAAATCAACCTGCTCAAACCGGGTGCGAACTACGGCTGGCCCATCGTGACCTTCGGGAAAAGCTATGCGGGCTTTCCGATCGGGGAGGGCACGAGCAAGCCCGGCATGGAACCGCCCCTGCATCACTGGACACCGTCCATCGCGCCGTCGGGCATGGCGTTCTACACCGGGGATGCCTTCCCTGCATGGAAGGGCAATCTGTTCGTCGGCTCCCTGAAGTTCGCCTACCTGGCGCGCCTTGAACTGGATGGCGCGCGGGTCATCTCGGAAGAGCGGCTGCTGGAGGACGAATTCGGCCGGGTGCGCGATGTACGTCAGGGCCCTGACGGGCTGCTGTATATCCTGACCGACGAAAGCGACGGCAGCCTCGTGCGCCTGCAGCCCACCGGCGGCTGACAATTCTTCCGTGTCACGATGACAACCCTGCGCCTTTGGTCTAGTCCATAGGCCAAGGGAGAACGTGCCATGAAAATTTGCCGTTATGACGACGACCGCGTGGGCCTCGTGCGCGGGGATCTGGTCTTCGATGCGACTGCCGCGCTCGACCATCTGCCCGCCATGCGCTGGCCGGTGCCGCGCGGCGACGCGCTGGTCGCCCATCTCGATGTGCTGAAACCCGCGCTCGAGGCTGCGGCGGACGATTCGCATCCCGTCCCGCTGGATTCGGTGGCTCTGAAAAGCCCGGTCGCCAATCCGACCAAGATCATCGGTGCGCCGGTGAACTACTACAAGCACCAGGAAGAGGCGATCGCCGATTCCGAGATCAACCTGGGCCGCGAGATCAAGACGATCGACACCTACGGGCTGTTCATGAAGGCCAACTCCTCGCTTGTCGGTCCGTCGGAAGGCGTCGATTTGCGCTTCACCGACCGGCGCAACGACCACGAGGTCGAGCTGGCGATGGTGATCGGCGAAGGCGGCTCGGATATCTCCCGGGAAAACGCCATGTCCCATGTGGCGGCCTACGCCATCGGCATCGACATGACCGTGCGCGGAACCGAGGACCGCAGCCTGCGCAAGGGTGTCGATACCTATTCCGTGCTGGGGCCCTGGCTGGTGACCGCGGACGAGATCGCCAATCCTGACAACCTCGATCTCGAAATCCGGGTGAACGACGAACTGCGCCAGAGTTCGAACACCAACATGCTGATCTTCGATTGCGCGCGGCTGATCGAGTACGCGTCGTCCTTCATGACGCTCTATCCAGGCGACGTCATCATGACCGGGACGCCCGAAGGCGTGGGACCGGTCAAGGCCGGCGACGTGATGCATGCGCGAGTCGAGGGCGTCGGCGAAATGTCGGTGCCGGTGCGCGCGCACTCCGCCTGAACGGGATTCTTGACCTTCCAGTAACTGGAAGGTCTATCTGTGTTCCTGCAAGGAGCACAGACTATGAATATCGGCCAGGCGGCGGAACAATCCGGGCTGCCCGCGAAGACCATCCGCTACTACGAGGACATCGGCCTCGTCTCGCCGGCGCGCCGGCAGGACAACGGCTACCGCGACTATGCGGAGCGCGACATCCACATGCTGCGGTTCATCTCTCGTGCGCGTGACCTGGGGTTCTCGGTGGAGGACTGCCGGTCGCTGCTGGCGCTGTATGCCGATACCGGACGCCGCAGTGGCGACGTCAAGGAGATCGCCGAGCGCCGGGTGGCCGATATCGACGACAAGATCGCCGCGCTGCAGGGCATGCGCGAGACGCTGGTGGACCTGGCCGCGCGCTGTCACGGCGACGACCGGCCCGACTGCCCGATCCTCAAGGATTTCGCGGAGGGCTCCGATGACTGACACCGTTCTCGATCCCGTCTGCGGGATGACGGTCGATCCCGCGACCGCCAAGAACCACCATGTGCATGACGGCAAGGATTACTGGTTCTGCGGTGCACGGTGCCGCGAACGCTTCGCCGAAGACCCGGAGGGCTGGCTGGACGGCTCGGCCCGCGCTAAGGCACAGACCGCCGCGCCGAAGGGCACGCAATATACCTGCCCTATGCATCCTGAAATCGTGCAGGTGGGCCCCGGGAGTTGTCCCAAATGCGGCATGGCGCTGGAGCCGATGACATTTTCGGCCGAGGCCGAGCCGAACCACGAGCTCATCGACTTCACGCGCCGGTTCTGGATCGGCGTCGCGTTCACCCTGCCGCTGTTCGCCATGTCCATGGGCGACATGCTGCCCTTCCTGGATTTTCAGGCATGGCTGGGCACGGGCTTCGGCTGGACCCAGCTCATTCTGGCCACGCCCGTCGTCCTGTGGTGTGGCGCGCCGTTCTTCGTGCGCGGCTGGCAGTCCATCGGGAATCTCAGTCCGAACATGTTCACCCTGATCGCGCTGGGGACCGGTGCGGCCTTTGTCTATTCCACGGTAGCGGTGATCGCGCCGGGCATTTTTCCCGATGCGTTCCGGGGCCATGGCGGGCGCGTCGAACTCTACTTCGAGGCCTCGGCCGTGATCGTCGTGCTGGTGCTCCTCGGGCAGATGCTGGAACTGCGTGCCCGTGACCGGACCAGCGACGCGCTGCGTGAACTGCTGGACCTCGCCCCCAAGACAGCGCGGCGGATCACGGCGGGCGGTGACGAGGACATGCCGCTGGATGCCATTGTCGCGGGGGACAGCCTGCGGGTGCGTCCCGGTGAGAAGATTCCGGTGGATGGCCGCGTCGCCGACGGACACGGGTCGGTCGATGAATCCATGGTCACCGGCGAGCCCATTCCCGTCGAAAAGGGAGAGGGCGATACGGTGATCGGCGGCACCCTCAACGGCACAGGCAGCCTGGTGATCGTTGCCGAGAAGGTCGGGGCCGACACCATGCTCTCGCGCATCGTCCAGCTTGTCGCGGAGGCCCAGCGTTCCCGCGCGCCGATCCAGCGCCTCGTCGATGTCGTGGCGGCGTGGTTCGTGCCCGCCGTCGTGACGGTCGCGGTGCTGGCATTCTTCGCCTGGACCCTGTGGGGCCCGGCGCCGTCGCTGGCCTTCGCGCTGGTCGCGGCGGTCTCCGTGCTGATCGTGGCCTGCCCCTGTGCGCTGGGTCTGGCGACGCCGATGTCGATCATGGTCGGGACCGGACGTGGCGCGAGCGCGGGGGTGCTGATCCGCAACGCCGAGGTGCTGGAAGCCTTCGAGAGCGTCGATGTGCTGCTGGTGGACAAGACCGGCACTTTGACCGAGGGCAAGCCGAAAGTGACGACCGTCGCGACAGCGGACGGTGTGCCGGAGGACGAACTGTTGGCGCTGGCGGCAGGGCTGGAGCAGGCGAGCGAGCACCCGCTGGCGGCGGCCATCGTCGCGGCGGCGAAGGATCGCGACCTGTCGCCGTCCGAGGTCAGTGGCTTCGAGGCGGTGACCGGCATGGGCGTGACCGGCACCGTGAACGGCCGCGCGGTCGCACTGGGCAATGCAAAGCTGTTCGAAAAGCTCGGCGTGGATCTGGCGGACTGGAGCGCGCGCGCCGATGCGCTGCGCACGGATGGCGAGACCGTGATGCTGATGGCCGTCGATGGCCGCATGGCGGGGCTGGTCGGCGTCTCCGATCCGGTGAAGGCAACGACGCCGGACGCGCTGCGCGCGCTGGCGGCGGAAGGCGTGCGCGTGGTGATGGTCACGGGTGACAACGCCACGACCGCGCAGGCCGTGGCCAAGCGTCTGGGGATCGAAGACGTGGAGGCCGACGTCCTGCCGGAGGACAAGGAAGCGGTCGTGCGCCGCTATCAGGAGCAGGGCCACCGGGTCGCCATGGCGGGCGACGGGGTGAACGACGCCCCGGCGCTGGCGCGCGCCGATGTCGGCGTGGCCATGGGCACGGGCACCGATGTGGCGATTGAAAGCGCGGGGATCACGCTTGTGAAGGGCGACCTGATGGGGATTGTGCGGGCCCGGCGGCTGTCGCGCGCCACCATGCGCAACATCCGCCAGAACCTGTTCTTCGCCTTCTTCTACAACGCGCTGGGTGTGCCGATCGCTGCGGGCGTGCTGTTCCCGGTCTTCGGGCTGCTGCTCAGCCCGATGATCGCGGCGGCCGCAATGAGCCTGAGTTCGGTCTCGGTGATCTCTAACGCGCTGCGGCTGCGGCGCGTGGAGCTGTAGGCGCCTTTAGTTTCAGGCGTTGCCGCGGTTCTCGCGCCACAGGCCCAGGGTCTGCTGGACGGGGCGGTCGGAGAAGCTGAACAGCACGGCGTCCTCGTTGGCGATGTGCTTCTGCGGCACCCAGCACGGCACCACGAAGTGGTCGCGCTTGGACCATTCGAAGGTCTCGTCCCCGATGATAGACTTGCCGGAACCCTCGACCACGGAGAAGACCGTGGCGTCGGTGGACTGGTAGGTCGAGGTCTCGAAGCCCTTCGGCAGGAGCTGCATGTAGGTGCCCAGCGTCGGCATGGCTGACTGGCCGTTGTCCGGGTTGATGTAGCGCAGCTTCAGGCCGTGGCAGGCATCCCACTCCTCGGTCTTGCGCATCTGCTCCAGCGCCTCGCGGGTGCGGACATAGGGGTAGTTGAAGATCGGCGAGGTCGGGTTCTGCTGGTGGTGGTCCACCGGCGCGAGGCCGGAACCGTAACGCGCCAGTGAATCACCGACCGGGCGGGTCGTCGGATGCACCTTGTCGGGATAGGGCTCGGCGAAGGTGACGTCGAGAGTCTCCACCAGCGGCACGTCGAGACCGTCGAGCCAGACCATGGGCTTGTCGGATTCATTGCCGTGGTCGTGCCAGGTCCAGGACGGGGTGATGACGAAATCGCCCTCTTCCATGATGGTCTTCTCGCCATCGACGGCGGTGTAGGCACCCGAGCCCTCGACGATGAAGCGCAGCGCGGCCTGGGTGTGGCGATGGGCCGGCGCGATCTCGCCCGGCATGATGAGCTGCAGGCCGGCGAACAGCGAAGTGGTGACACGGTAGCGCCCGCGCATGCCCGGGTTCTCAAGGATCAGCACGCGGCGCTCGGCCTGCTCGGCGGTGATGAGGTCGGCGGACTTCATCAGCGTGTCGCGGATCTCGTTGTAGTGCCAGATATAGGGCACGCACGCGCTCTTCGGCGTCTTGCGCGCGAAGGTGTGCAGCACCTCCCACAGGGGCGCGAGGTTCTTCGGGTCGCAATCATCCTTGTAGTACGGCATCAGGTCAGGCCGCACATCGGCAACGATGGTCATCTTCTGTCCTCCATGGGCGCGGCGGCGTTCACGTATGGGCTGCCGCCGGCTGATCGGTTGGGGAATTTATACACCATTCCGGCGCGGATGTTGTACGCAGCGCGGACGGGAATCCGGGCTTTTCCTGCGGCTCACGCGAGCAATCGGGGCAGAATCAATGTGATGACGGGCGCAGCAATCAGGATGGCGACGCGCACGATGTCCGAACAGAAGAACGGAATAACGCCCTTGAATGTCTCGATCATGGGCACGTCGCGGGCCATCGAGTTGATGATGAAGACATTGAGCCCCACCGGTGGCGTGATGAGTCCCATCTCCACCACGATCAGGGAGATAATGCCGAACCAGAGCTTGGTTTCCTCTTCGCCCAGCCCGAAATCGAGGCCCGCGATGATCGGCCAGAAGATCGGCACCGTCAGGAAGATCATGGACAGTGAATCCATGACGAAGCCGAGCAGGATGTAGAGCGCGATCATCCCGAGCAGGATGGTGATCGGCGCCAGGCCCGACGAGCCGAAGAAGTCGGCGGCATAGATCGGCAGCTGCGAGAAACCGAGGAAAGCGTTGAAGATGGCGGCGCCGAGCAGGATCAGGAAGATCATAGCCGTGGTCTGGGCGGTGCCCAGCAACGCCTCAATGAAGCCGCTCAGGCGCATGCCGCCGCGCGTAACTGCGATGAGGAAGGTGCCGAAGGCGCCAACACCTGCGCCCTCTGTCGGCGTGAAGAAGCCGAAATAGATGCCACCCATCACCAGCGCGAAGATCACGAGCACCGGCCAGATCTCGATCAGCGCGCGCCATTTCTCCGCCCGTCCGGCGCGCGGGCCGGCCGGACCTGCATCCGGCTTCACACGCACCACGATGGCGATGACGGCGATGTAGCCCAGCGCTGCCAGAATCCCGGGGATGAAGGCTGCCTGGAAAAGCGTCGCGACATTGGCCTCCACCATCACCGCATAGATGATCAGCACGACCGAAGGCGGGATCAGGATGCCGAGGGTGCCGCCGGCCGCCAGCGCGCCCGTGGCGAGCGAGCCAGCGTAGTTGAAACGGCGCAGTTCCGGCAGCGCCACCTGGCCCATGGTGGCGGAGGTCGCCAGCGACGAGCCGCTGATCGCGCCGAAGCCGGCGCAGCCGCCTACGGCAGCCATGGCGATGCCGCCGCGATAGTGGCCGAGCCAGGTATAGGCGGCGGCGAACAGGGCCTGGCTCAGCCCGGCCTTGGCGGCGAACTGTCCCATCAGCAGGAACAGCGGCACCACGGACAGGCTCTCGGTGGTGAAGCGCCAGTAGGTTTCGGTCTTGAGGTAGCTGAAAAGCGCCGCCTCACCTGCGATGGAGGTGTAGCCGATGATGCCGACCGTCAGCATCGCCACGCCGATCGGGATGCGCACGGCGAGAAGCAGCAACAGGACGCCGAAACCGGCGATACCGATTTCCAGCGAGGTCATGGGTGGTTGTCCGGCTCGTCGGAATACGCGCCCGCGCGAAGTTCCGCGATGCTGCGTCCGATCGTGTAGGCCACAACGATGACGAGGAACGCAAGCATCGCGATGGAGACCGGGAAGGTCGTCCAGCGCGGGAAGTTAATCGTCATCGACAGCTCGTTGTAATTGTACATGTCGAGCCCGCCGAAGATCATGCGCCAGGTCAGCAGGGCGGCAATCAGCAGGTAGGCGATGCCGCCGACGATATCCATGAAGATGCGCGCACGCGCCGGTGTGGCGGACATGAAGAAATCGACCAGCACGTTGCCGCGCGTCATCTGGCACCAGGGCAGGAAGGCGAAAACGGCGATGCCCGTGCCTATGGCGACCAGTTCGAAATCGCCGGGGATGGGTGCCAGCAAGGCCGACCGGCCGACAACGCTGACGGTGGTGAGCACGGCCATCGCGCCGAGCACGACGCCGCCGAACACGGCCAGCCAGCGGGATATCCGATAAAGCACCCGGCCCACCGGATCGGTGGGCCGGGCGTTGTCTGTGGAAAGTTCACTCATACCGCGAGCCGGCCCGGGTGTTGCCCGGGCCGTTCCGTCGTCAGGAGTTACCGGCGTACTTCGCGATCATCTCCTGCGCATCGCGGACCATGGCAGGCCCGTCGAGGCCGGATTTCGCAACCTCGTTGTACCAGCGGGTGAAGACCGGCTCCGCGGCGGCCTTCATCTGGGCCGTCACGTCCTCCGGCAGGGTGTAGAACTGGTTCTTCGACTTGGCTTCGACCGCCTTGCGGCCGGGGACCTAGACGTCGATCCAGTTCTGGCCGGCGGCGCGGGCGATGTTGCGCCCGGCGTTGTCGTCGATCACCTTTTTCAGATCTGCGGGCAGCTTGTCATAGCTGTCCTTGTTCATCAGGAAGGTGAACACGCTGGTGCCCAGGCGCGGCTGCGGGCCCGACAGGTTGGTGAAGTAGTTCACCAGTTCCGGGGTCTTCACCGCGGGCGCGATCTCGTAGGGCAGGGTCACGCCGTTGATGACACCCTTGGAGAGCGCCTCCGGGATCGCCGGCAGCGGCAGACCGACGCCGACACCACCCAGTGCCTCGATCAGCCACACACCGGCGCGCGATGCCGCGCGCAGCTTCATCGACTTCATGTCCTCAAGGCTGCGCAGCGGCTCCTTGGTCTGAAACAGGAAACCCTGATGCGAATGCAGCAGCAACGGATGATACGGTGCCAGCGCCTTGTCGAGGTACTTGTCCTGGTAATCCTGAAGGGCGAGCGCGGTGGACAGCGCGTCGCGGTGAACGAACGGGAGCTCGAATGGCTCCACCTCCGGCAAGCGGCCGGGCGAGAAGCCGGGCAGCGTCCAGACGATATCGACCACACCGTCGCGGACCTGGTCGATCAGCTGGGGTGCCTTGCCGCCAAGCTGCATGGCCCAGAAAGGCTGCACCTTGATGCGTCCGCCCGAATCCTTTTCGATCTTCTCTGCCCAGGGCGTCAGGAAGGTCTTGCCCGGGTTCGCGACCGGCGGAATGAAGGTGTGCATGCGCAGGGTGACTTCCTGCGATTGCGCCTGCCCGGCGCCCATGGTGAGCGCGGCGGCGACGGCGCCCGCGAGCGCAGCGGATTTGAAGAGGTCTCGAGCCATCTCGTTTCTCCCTAACGATGGATGCGTGTGTTTTTGATTGTTGGCGGAGGGGCACATGCCCAACGCGATTGGCGGTACTCTAGCGCATCCGCGTGATTGTGCATCCGTCAAAAGTCTGAGCCGATTGTGAAGCCGGGATTGCGAAAACGTCTGGAACTCACGCAGCGCCGCGCCCATCTTGTTCGCAGCATGACGTCCGTCCCACCGATCTTTTCGTCCTCCTCCGCCCGCGTCGCGGAAGACCCGGAGCGCGCTCCATGCGGTTGACCCGACTTCTCGCCGGCACGGCGATGGGGACCGTGCTTGCCGGATGCGCCGTCTTCACCTCCCTGCCCTAACCGGCGACCACCGAGTCTCGCCTCTCGAGCATCCCGGTCGAAGGCGCGCCGGTCACCGCGCCGGTCCGCATCCACTGGAATGAATATCAGGTGCCCTTCGTTGAGGCCCAGACGGACGAGGATCTCGCCGTCGCGCTGGGCATCGTTCACGGGCATTTGCGTCTCGGCCAGATGACGGTGGCCCGCCATCTTGTGCGCGGACGCGTCGCGGAGATGGGTGGACCGCTGGCGACGGATCTGGACCGGTCCCTGCGTATCCTGAATTACGGGCGCGGCGCGAAGGCCACACTGGAGATGATGCCGGACGACACCCGCGCCTGGGTCGAGGCCTTCGTGCGCGGCCTGAATTACTACATCGCGAATGTCGAGGAATTGCCCCACGAGCATCGTGTGCTGGGCCTGGACCGCGAACCCTGGACTGCAGAGGACGTGATTGCGGTCGGGCGGCTGGGTTCGACCGACGTCAACTGGCTGATCTGGTTCGGCATGCTGGAACTGCGCGCACGCGAGGACTGGCCGGAACTCTGGGCGCGCGCCACGGCGCTGGGCGGTGAATCGATCCCCAGCGTCGGCCCCGGTTCGCGGGACCAGATGTCGATGTTCGAGGATATCCTGCTCGGCTTCTCGAAAACCGGCTCCAACTCAGTCGCCGTGTCGGGTGAGCGCACCGGGACCGGCGCGGCGATGATCGCCAGTGACCCGCATCTGGGTGTGTTCCTGCCGAACCTGTGGCTTCTGGCCGGGTACAAGTCGCCGTCCTACCACGCCGTCGGCATGATGATCCCCGGCGTGCCCTTCATCGCACTGGGCCGCAACGAACGCATCGCCTGGGGTGGTACCAACATGCGTGCGCTGTCCACGGACCTTGTGGATGTGAGCGGGCTGCCGGAAACGGATTTCACCGAACGCACCGAAGATATTGCCGTGCGCTGGTGGTTCGACACGAAGACCACAATCCGTGAGACACCCTACGGCCCGGTCATCTCCGACGCGCCGCTGGTGCCGTCGGCGGGTGAGAGGGTGGAGGTTGCGCTGCGCTGGATGGGGCATCAGCCCAGCGACGAGATCACGTCCATGCTGCGCGTCAGCCAGGCGGGCAATTTCGAGACCTTCCGCAAGGCGATGGGCGGGTTTCATGTCCCCGGGCAGAACATGGTCTATGCCGATGTGGACGGGCATATCGGCCAGGTCATGGCTGTGAAGCTTCCGGCCCGTGCGACCACGCCGCCGTCGGACCTTCTGCTGCCGCCGGACGGCGCGGACGCCTGGTCGCATCCGGTCACGGCGACCGAATTGCCCGCCGCGTTCGATCCGCCTGAAGGTTATGTCGCCTCGGCCAACAACAAGCCCGCCGTGGCTGATGTCGCGGTCGGCTGGCACTTCTCCAACGATGACCGGATCTCGCGGCTGCGTGACCTCCTGTCCTCCGGCGAACGGGTCAGCGTGGACGACCTGCGCGCGCTGCAACTCGACGTCTATATGGAATCTGCGGTGGCGCTGCGTGACTTGTTGCTGGGCCAGCTCGAACGCTCGGGCCGCACGCTGACGGCCCCGCAGGCGCAGGTGGCCGACCTGTTGCGCGAATGGGATGGCCACTACGACGCCGGCTCGCGCGGTGCGCTGGGTTTCGAGCTTGTGAGCCATGCCTTCTCGAATGCGTTCCGAACCGAGGAGCAGCGCGACATCATGGAGGTCGGCGGGCGATACGACGAACAGCTTGGCGAGGCCATTGCGGAGAGTGCGCCGGGTGACATTGCCGATGCGCTCATCCCCGCTTTTGACGCCGCGTCGAAAAAGCTGGAGGAGTTTTCGGTCTGGGGCGACATGCACCGGCTGGGGCTGCGCCACCCGCTGAACTTGATTCCAATCGTCGGCGAGAAGTACCGCTTCGGCAATGCACCGATCTCGGGCAGCACGACCACGGTGATGAAGACGGCCCATAACACGACCGATGAGGAGCACTTCACCCGCTACGGTTCGCAGTCGCGGCACATCTCCGACATGTCCGATCCGGACGCCAACTGGTTCACCCTGCTCGGCGGACAGGACGGCTGGATCAACAGCGCCAACTTCACCGACCAGTTCGATCTGTGGCTGCGCGGCGAGTATGTGAAGCTGCCGTTGCGTGTCGAGACCGTGGTGCGTGACTTCACATACAAGACCGACCTGAAACCCTGAACGGCGGAACACCGCACGGATGCTGAACACAACACCGCTGATGCGCCTGTATGCCCGCCGACGGCTGGCGAAGCTGGCATCGATGGACGCGGCGCAGGTGCAGCAGCGCCAGCTTCTCGGGCTGGTCGGACGCGCGGCCCGGACCGCGTTCGGGCGCGCTCACCATTTCTCGAACATCCGCAGTGTCACCGATTACCAGAAACAGGTGCCGCTGCGCCGGTATGAGGATTTCCGGAAGGACTACTGGGGCGAGGCGTTCCCGGACCTGCGCGGCGTGAGCTGGCCGGGCCGGGTGCCGTTCTTCGCCGTCACCTCCGGCACGACCAGCGGGCGGACCAAGCATATCCCCTGCACCAACGAGATGATCTCGTCGAACACGATGGCCGGGCTGGATCTGGTTTGCCACCACCTGGCCAACAGGCCCTATAGCGAGCTGCTGGGCGGAAAGTCCTTCATGCTGGGCGGCAGCACCGCGCCGGTCGAGGAAGCGCCGGGGATCCGCAGCGACGATCTGTCCGGGATCATGGCCGCCAACCTGCCCTGGTGGTACCGCAACCGCCGTTTCCCGTCGGACGATGTGGCACGCATCACCGACTGGGAAGACAAGGTCGCGCGGCTGGTCGAGGCGATCGAGGGAGAGGATATTCGCCTGCTCGGCGGCACGCCGTCCTGGCTGCTGCTGTTCTTCGATGCGCTGGCCGCCGCGCGCGGCGACGACCGCCCGGAACTCGCGAAGTATTTCCCCAACCTCGAGATGCTGGTGCATGGCGGGGTGGATTTCACGCCCTACCGCAAACGCTTCGAGGGGCTGCTCGACGGCACGCATGCGGAACTGCGCGAGGTCTATCCGGCCAGCGAAGGTTTCATCGCATTGGCCGACAAGGCACCGGAAGACGGGCTGCGGCTGATGCTCGACACCGGCCTGTTCATGGAGTTCGTGCCGGTCGGCGAACTGGATGACCGCCACCTCACCCGCCACTGGGCGGCCAGCGTACGCACAGGGATCGAGTATGCCGTGGTGCTCACCACCTGTGCGGGCCTGTGGTCCTATGTCATCGGTGACACGGTGGAGTTCGTCAGCCTCGACCCGCTGCGCGTGCGGATCACGGGGCGGACCAGCTACATGATGTCCGCCTTCGGCGAACACCTGATCGCCAGCGAACTGGAAGCGGCCGTGCGCGACGGGGCCGACGCTATCGGGGCCGAGATCACCGACTGGTCCGTGGGCGCGGTCCATGCCGATGACGGCGACAGCCGGGGCGGGCATCTGTTCATCGCGGAATTCGTGGAGTCTCCGCCGTCGGAGAACCGCATGGCGCAGTTCGCGAAAGCCGTGGACAGGACACTGTCCGCCGAGAACGAGGATTACGAGGCCCACCGCTCCGGCGGCTTCGGAATGCGGGCGCCCGAGGCGCTTGCCGTGCCGCCGGGCGCCTTCGCCGCCTGGATGAAGTCACGCGGCCAGCTCGGCGGTCAGCACAAGGTGCCCCGCATCATCAATGACGCGGAGCTGTTTGAGGGGTTGCGGGACTTCGTGGTGAATACCTGATTCCATCGTCATGCCCGCACTTGTTGCGGGCATCCACGTCCATTGGCCTTCGAGGTCTCACAGCGTGACACGCCGACGTGGATGGCCGGAACAAGTCCGGCCATGACATCAATTGTAATCAGCCGAGATAGGTTTTCGCCCATGCGTCGTAGGCGGCGTCGCGCATCAGGCGCTTCATCGTGTCACCCGGCGCCGCATTTTCAAGGTCGTCGGGATGGGTACCATTCGCCAGCGCGCCTTGGGCGCGCAGGAAGGCTGCCACCGCCACCGCATGCACCTTGTGGCCTTGCAGGCAGATGCGCACGCCGAGCGAGGCGAGCCAGTCGCGGTCCATCATGTCGCGCGAGGCGCTGCCGAGGATGATCGGCTTACTGACTTCCTTGGCGATGGCCTCTAAATCCTCGCGGCCCTTCACACCGACCAGGAACAGCGCGTCCACGCCGACCTCCTCATAGGCCTTCACCCGGCGGACGGCCTCATCCACGCCCGCGATCCCCGGCGCGCTGGTGCGCCCCGCGATGGCGAGGTCGGGGTCGATGCGGGCGTCGAGCGCGGCGCGCATCTTGCCGATGCCTTCCTCCAGCGGGATCAGGCTCGCCTTGCCGCCCGAGCCGAAGGGGTTCGGCAGTACCGTGTCCTCAATGGACAGGCCGGCGACACCGGCCATTTCCAGCTCTTCCACCGTGCGGCGCACATTCAGCGCGTTGCCGTAGCCATGGTCGGCATCGACCATCAACGGCAGGTCGCAGGCCCGTCCGATGCGGCGCGCCTGGTCGGCGAATTCTGACAGGGTCAGCACGATCAGGTCGGGCGCAGCGAGCACCGCCATGGAGGCGACGGACCCGGCGAAGATGCCGACCTCAAAGCCGACCTCTTGGGTGATACGCGCGGTCATGGGATCGGCCACCGAGCCGGGATGCACACAGGCATTCCCGTTCAGGATGGCGCGGAACTTCTTGCGGCGTTCGCTGAAACGCATCGGTGGTCTCCCTGTGTTTCCTGTCTTGTTAGAGCTTGCGGCGCTCGCGCACCAGCGCGCCGGCCTCGGCCAGCGCCTCGATTTCGTCGGCCGAGTAGCCATGCTCCTCGAGAATCTCGTCGGCCTGCTCGCCGAAGTGCGGCGGGACCGAGCGCAACTCGGCAGGGGTGCGGCTCATCTTGATGGGCGTGCCCGCGCCTTCATACCAGTCG
The DNA here is from genome assembly GCA_038117045.1 of Alphaproteobacteria bacterium. Taxonomy (GTDB): domain Bacteria; phylum Pseudomonadota; class Alphaproteobacteria; order UBA6615; family UBA6615; genus JABJAG01. Next base: position 119,163 of record JAYOFE010000006.1, read on the forward strand.
AGCTTGTAGACCATCTTGCGGTGCTTGGTGTGCGCCGCGTTCATAACCTGGCCGGTGTCGAGGACCGGGCCGGCGGGAATGCCCGCCGCCAGCAGCTTCATGGCCAGTTCCTCGCCGTCGACTGCGGCAAAGGCGCTGAGCAACTCCTCGCGCAGTTCCGCACGATTCGCCACGCGCTCGGAATTGTTCACGAAGCGCGGGTCGTCGATCAGGTCGGGTCGGCCCAGCTCGTTGCACAGGCGGGCATAGGCGCGGTTGTTGCCCGCGCCGATGAACACGTCGAAGGTCTTCGTCGGGAACTTGTCGTAGGGCGCGATGTTGGAGTGCTGGTTGCCCGTGATCCCCGGCACCTTGCCGCCCGACAGGTAGTAGTTCGGGATATGCGGGTGCATAAGCGAGACAGCGCAGTCATAAAGCGTCATGTCGAGGAACTGGCCCTTGCCGGAGCTCTGCCGCTCGAACAGCGCCATCAGGATCGCCACACAGGAATACAGCCCCGTGCCCATGTCGACCGCCGCGATGCCGACGCGGGTCGGCTCCTTGTCGGCGTCGCCGCCGTTGATGGAGAACCAGCCCGCCATCGCCTGCACAATGGCGTCATAGCCTGGGAACCCGCCCAGCGGGCCGTCCGCGCCGTAGCCCGACACGCGGCAATGGATCAGGCGCGGGAACCGCTTCGACAGGGTCTCTTCGTAGCCGATGCCCCACCGCTCCAGCGTGCCGGTCTTGTAGTTTTCGATCAGCACGTCGGCGTCTTCCAGCAGGCGCATGAATACGCCCTGGCCTTCCTCGGTGCTCAGGTCGAGGCCGATGGAGCGCTTGTTGCGGTTCAGCCCGACGAAATAGGACGCGTCACCCTCGTGGAAGGGCGGGCCCCAGTCACGCACCTCGTCGCCCTGGGGCGGCTCGACCTTGATTACCTTCGCGCCGTGGTCGGCGAGGATCTGGGTGCAGTAGGGGCCGCCGAGCACACGGGCCAGGTCCACGACCTTGAGACCGGCGAGCGCACCGAAGGGTGATGAGTTTGGGGACATGGATTCTGGCCTGGGATATTGTTCTGAACGGCAGGTACGACGAAGGGGGGAATACCAGATGCCATCCGGCATTGCAGCGCTGATGCTAGTTTCCCTGTCCCTGTCCGTCCATGCTGGGGGACCCATCAATGGATTTTGAAGGACTTGAGGTCGGCTACGACGTGCCCGCCCTGCCGGGCATGGACGAGGCTGACATCCAGACACCCTGCATCGTGCTCGACCTTGATGCGCTGGAACGCAACATCCGAAAGATGGGCGAGTATGCCGCTGCGCACGGCATGGCGCTGCGCGTGCACGGCAAGATGCACAAGTCTGCCGATATCGCGAAGCTGCAGCAGCGCATCGGCGGTGCCACGGGCATCTGTTGCCAGAAGCCCGCGGAAGCCGAAGCCTTCGTGCGAGCGGGCATTATGGATGTGCTGGTGTCGAACGAGATCCGTGACTTGGTGAAAATTGACCGCCTCGCACAGCTTCCGAAGCTGGGCGCACGGATGATCGTTTGTGTCGACGATCCGGACAACGTTGCAGAACTTTCGGATGCAGCCCGGCGCCATGGCACCCAACTCGAGGTCCTGGTCGAGGTCGATTGCGGGCAGGGCCGCTGCGGCGTGGTGACGTCGGACGAGGTATTGGCGCTGGCCCGTGCAATCGACGCCGCCGAAGGGCTGATCTACGCCGGTATCCAGGCCTATCACGGCAGCGCCCAGCATCTGGAAACCTACGCAGCACGGTCGGACGCGCTCGACGCCGTGATTGCACAGGTCCGCGGCATCGTGGATGCGCTTGAGGCTGCGGGACTGGCGCCCAGGCTGGTCACGGGCGGCGGCACGGGGACCTACGCCTTTGAGAGCAATTCAGGTCTCTACAACGAACTTCAGTGCGGCTCCTATGCCTTCATGGATGCCGATTACGGCCGGCTCCGGGATGCGGACGGCGAACGTCTCGACAAGGGTGAGTGGGTGAATGCGTTCTTCCTGCTGACCCAGGTGATGAGCCATGCAAAGCCTGACCGGGCCGTCGTGGATGCCGGGCTGAAGGTCCAGTCCGTCGACAGCGGCTTGCCGCTGGTCCATGGCCGTGACGATGTCGAATACATCAGCTGCTCGGACGAGCACGGTGTCTTGTCCGACCCGGACGGCGTGCTGAGGGTAGGAGACAAGCTGCGGCTGGTGCCCGGTCACTGCGATCCGACGGCGAACCTCCACGACTGGTATGTCGGTGTTCGCAACGGGAAGGTGGAAACCCTGTGGCCAGTGACGGCGCGCGGCAAGTCGCTCTGATAGAAACTGATACCCGGAGGAATTGCTCAATGCGGTACGTGCTTGCAGTGCTGTTGCTGGTATTCCTTCCTGCGCCGGCCCATTCGCAGCCGGTCGATGAGGAGTATCTCGATTTTCTGGAAGACGCTTGCATCTTCGGCCTGGACGAAGAGGCTTGCGACGAGCTCGACCAACTCGAGGGACGCGCATCTCGGGGTGGAAGCTGGGCCGCCGATGACAGGTCGGTCAGCCTGACCCTGTGCAACCAGGCCGGCGAGGAGGTCTTCTTCGCGTTCGGAAACGACGCGGGTCCGGTCGAAGGCAACCAGTACCGCTCCCAGGGTTGGTGGAGCCTCGCGGATGGGGCATGCAAGGACCTGTGGTCATGGCGTGCCGGAAATGCAGGCGACGTGCCCCTTTTCTTCCTGGTCTATGCGGAAACGGACAGCGGAACCGTCTGGTCAGGAGACGATGCCTACCTTTGTACGCCGGACAGCGAGTTCGACATCACGAGTGACCACGGGCACGAATGCCAGAAACGCGGTTACTTCGACATCGATATCTTCGAGGGTGATCGCCTCGAACAAGGCTACACCCTCAATTTGACGCGCTAGGCGGCGGCCTTTGTAAAGACGCGCGCGGCGAATGACGGATACCGCTCCGAGACTTCGGTGGCAACTCGGCCGCGCAGCAGGTCCAGCGTGGCGGCATCCGGCGCCGGGGTCTCCGGTACGTCGGCGGGTTCGTCATAGGCGAAGCCTGTCTGCTCGCGAATTTCCTCGACCGTGTGGCCGGGATGCACGCTGCGCAGCCGGAAGCGCTTTGCCGCCTTGTCGAAATCGAACACGCAACGGCCGGTCACGAGCGCATGTGGCCCGCCGACGCGGTACGTGCCCTCGTCGCTGACGCCGGGCGCGCTGATGAAATCGACCTTGGGCACCAGCACACGCGGGGTGTGTTCCTCGCGGAACAGGATCACGCGCGGGACAAGGAAATAGAGGTAGGCCGAGCCGAAGGAGCCGGGGAACCGCACCTTGGTCTCGGGATAGTCGCCGATCCCGACGAGGTTGATGTTAGCCTGCCCGTCGATCTGGCCGCCGCCGAGAAAGAAGGCATCGATCCTGCCCTGTGCTGCGCAGTCGAACAGTTCTCGCCCGCCGTCGGTGAAAGGGCTGTTGGCCTCGCTGCCAAGCATGGAGACACGCAGCCCGTCGTTGGAGCGGGCGCGTGCCAGCAGGGCAGCGGAACCCGGGATCGGCGATTGTGCGCCCACGGCCACATGGCCGAGGTCCTGCAGCATCTCCGCGACCGTTGCGATCAGCAGTTCTTCGGGAAGGAAGTCGGTGCTCATCGGGCGGTCCTCACTCGGCGGCCTTGGGCGTGAAAACGAACTCGTCGAGATAGCCCGCGAATCCTTCCTCTGTGCGGGCGCGGTCCAGGTAGTCGCGCAGGTGCGCCCCGTCACCGCCGTACTTGCCGAACAGGCCGACAGGCCAGGCGCCGTTCTCGGCCTCGGCGACCGCGCTGACGTACAGGCCGGGAATGGTGCCCGCTGCCATCTTCGGGTCGGCCAGCAGGTCGCCGTCGTAGATTTCTTCCGCCGTGACGAAGGTCTGACGCGAGGCATGGGCCATCAGCATCATTTCCCGGCGCACGCCGATCCAGACATTGCCGTTTTTGTCTGCCAACGGAGCGTGGATCAGCGTCACGTCCGGGCGGATCGCCTTGACCATGACGATGGGGCCGTCCTCCTCGCCGAACGGGTCATGGCCGATGGTCCAGTCGTCGCGGTTCTCCAGAAGGTCGGAGCCGACGATGCCGCGGATCGGCATGAAGGGAATGCCCTTTTCGGCTGCCGTCAGCCCGGCATGAATCGCGGGGCACGTCCCGTCGACCATGCGGAGCGTCCCGGCCTTGATGGCGGCGGTGAAGCGCGGGGCGGGGCCGTATTCTTCCAGCGTGACGGCGGCGGACTCCAGCGTGGCCACGCAGCCCGCGCCGATCAGCATGTCACCCTGGAAGCCGACCGAGGGGACGCCGACAAGGTGCAGGTTCTTCGCACCACGGGCGATCAGCGCGCGCACGGTCACCATGGAACAGCCGGAATAATCCGGCGCCAGGGCCACTTTCGCCCCGTCAGGTATGCGAGCGGCGAGGTCTTCGACGGTTGTGAAGGACTGGGTCACGGTGTGCCGTCCCTTTTCCTGTGAATGTCGTGTCGTGTGAGACGCGATGTTAGATTGTCGCCAGTAAGGAATAAAGGAACGCCGCGCCCATGGATTTTGAACTGCCCGAGGACATCCGCGCGCTCGCGCAATCGGTCGAACGGTTTGCGGAGACGGAAATCCTGCCCGCGATCCCGGCGTTCGAGATGGAGGGGGCCTTCCCGCATCCCATCGTCGCAAAAATGGGCGATGCCGGGTTCTTCGGTGCGGCCTTCCCGGAAACCCTCGGCGGCAGTGACGCGGGTTTTCTTGCCGTGGCCGCGATCGCGGAGACAATCTCGCGCCTCGCGCCCGAGTTCGGCTACTGCATGAACATGCAGGCGATGACCTGCCCGTTCACCATCTACAACTGGGGCACGGACGAGCAGGCCGTGCGCTTCGTGCCGGACCTGGTCGCTGGCCGGAAGATCGGTATGTTCGCCCTATCCGAGCCGGGGGGCGGTTCCGATGCCGCAGGCTCCATGAAAACCACGGCGGTGCTTGACGGCGACGTCTACCGACTGAACGGTTCCAAACAGTGGATCACGTTGGCGAACGCCGCCGACACCGGCGTGCTGTTCGCAAAGACCGATCCTGCCGCCGGGCATCGCGGCATCACGGCGTTCATCGTGGAGCCGAAATCCTATCCGGGGTTCACCGCCAATCCGATCCCCATGACCGGCCTGTCGCGGTCTCTGTGCTCCAACGCGGTTTTCCTGGATGATTTTACAGTGCCCGTAGAGAACCGGCTGGGCGAGGAGGGCGAGGGATTCAAGATCGCCATGAACGCGCTCGAATACGGTCGGCTGACCGTCTCCGCCCGCTCGGTCGGGCTGGCGCAGGCCTGCCTCGACCACGCGATCGAGTATGCCAACTCCCGGGTGGTCGGCGGCAGCGCCATCGGCTCCTACCAGATGGTCCAGCACCTGATCGCCGACATGGCAGCCAATATCGAGGCCGCGCGGATGCTGGTCTACAAGATGGCCTGGCTGATGGACCGGGGCGAGCGGTCGAACCGGGCGGCGTCGCTGGCAAAGTACACGGCGGTGAATGCAGCGAAGCACGCGGCGGGCGCGGCCGCGGAAATCTTCGCGGGCTACGCGCTGGCGGACGAATACCCCATCAAGAAAATCACCGCCTATGTGAACATGCTGGCGGTTGGCGAAGGCACGCCGAATGTCCAGCGCATCCTGATTGCCGAGGATACGCTGGGCCTGAAGGACGCCAACCGGCATCCGGTTCGCAATCGCCTTCGCGCGCCGAATGTGGAATAAAGGACGTTGAGATTTTGACCTGCCAAAGCGCGCGCAGACGCGGATGGCGGACAGAGGGAGAGACACGATGACCGACCAGGCAACCAACCCGGAATCCAGCGTCCTCGGACGGCCGAACAGCTATATCGGCAAGGTCGTGCCGCGCCCGAACGTGCGCAAGCTGGTACGCGGCAAGGGCCGGTTCGTGGATGACATCAAGCTGCCCCGTATGGTGCATGCCGTCTACCTGCGCTCGCCCCACGCCCACGCCAGGATCAAAAGCATCGATACCTCTGCCGCGAAGGGCATGCCCGGTGTCGTGCGGGTGGTGACCGGCGAGGAGTTGCTTGAGTATTGCGAACCGTGGGTGGGCGTGCTGACCCACTTCAAGACTCTCAAGTCGGCTCCGCAGCCGGCCATAGCGGTCGATCACGTGACCTGGCAGGGCGAGGCGGTCGCGGCTGTGGTCGCCGCCTCTCGTGCCGAGGCGGAAGATGCCGCGGCGATGATCGAGGTCGATTACGATGTTCTCCCGGCGGTCACCGACGCGGAGACGGCGGGCGACCCCGGCACCCATGTCATCCACCCGGAACTGGGCGACAACATCGCCTTCGAGAATGCGGTCAATGCCGGTGACGTGGACAAGGCATTCACCGAGGCGGCCTGTGTGGTGGAGGAGACCTTCCATTTCGACCGGCACACGGGCGTGACGCTTGAGCCGCGCGTCATCCTTGCCGATTACGACGAGGCGGACGACAAGCTCACGGTCCACATGTCGAACCAGGCGCCGCACATGATGCAGCACATCTTCGCCAAGCACATCGGCGTGCCGGAAGGACAGGTGCGGGTGGTTTGCGGTGATGTCGGCGGCTCGTTCGGCATCAAGGTACATGTCTATGCCGACGAGATGGCGACGGTTGCCCTGTCGAAGATGATCGGCCGTCCCGTGAAGTATGCCGCCGACCGGCTGGAATCCTTCCTGACCGACATTCACGCGCGCATGCACCGGGTGCACGGCAAGATGGCGTTCGATGCCGAAGGCCAGATCACGGCCATGGAGATCGATGACCTGACGGGCGTCGGCCCGTACTCCATGTATCCGCGCACCAGCGCGATGGAGGCCAACCAGGTCATCAACTTCTCGGGCGGGCCCTACAAGCACAAGAACTACCGGGCCAAGGCACGCGTCGTGTTCCAGAACAAGAATGTGATGTGCCAGTACCGTGCGGTCGGCCACCCGATCGCCTTCGCGGTGACGGAAGGCCTGGTGGACAAGGGCGCACGCGCGCTGGGGATCGATCCGGTCGATATCCGACGCGCGAACCTGATTTCCGATGACGCCTACCCGACGAACGGGGCCAGCGGCATCGCCTTCGAGGGGCTTTCGCACCACGCCTCGCTGGACAGGCTGATGGCGTCGATGGACTACGCGGGCATGCGTGCCGAGCAGGAAAAGCTGCGCGGCGAGGGCATCTACCGCGGCATCGGCTTCGCGGCGATGATCGAGCTGACCAACCCGGGTGCCGCGATGTATGGCATAGGCGGTGCGCGCATCTCCTCCCAGGACGGTGCGCAGGTGCGACTGGATTCCAGCGGCGCCATCGTCGTCCACACCTCGGTCACCGAGCAGGGGCAGGGCACTGACGCCATCATGGGGCAGATCGCGGCGACCGCCTTCGGCACCACGCCGGACAAGGTGAAGGTCATCACCGGCGACACCGACAACGTTCCCACTGGCGGCGGCACCTGGGGCTCGCGCGGCGCAGGTATTGGCGGTGAGGCCGTCCTGCAGGCTGCCAAGGCGCTGCGCGTCAATGTCTGCGAGGTCGCGGGCCAGCTTCTGCAGGCTGATCCAAAGAAGCTGGACATCCAGAACGGTGTGGTGGTGGACAAGGACACCGAGAACGAGCGCATGGGGCTCGACGAGCTTGCACGGATTTCCTATTTCCGCTCGGACCTCATCCCCAAGGGCTTCCAGCCGGAACTGATGGCGACCCGCCATTTTGTGCCGCGCAACTACAACATAGCATTCACCAACGGCATCCAGTCCTGCTACGTTGAGGTCGATCCGGAGACCGGCTTCCTCAAGATCCTGGATTTCTGGGTGGTCGAGGATTGCGGCACTGTCATCAACCCGCAGCTGGTTGACGAGCAGGTGCGCGGCGGCGTGATCCAAGGTCTCGGCGGCGCGCTGCTGGAAGAGTGCCGGTATGATGCCGACGGCAACATGGTCAACGCCAACATGGCGGATTACCTTGTGCCGATGGCGGGCGAGATGCCTGACATCCATGTCGGGCATGTCGAGACACCGGCGGGTGATTCCGAGCTCGGCGCCAAGGGCGCGGGCGAGGCCGGTACGGCGGGCGCGCCGGCGGTGGTGATGAACGCCATCAACGATGCGCTGTCACCGCTGGGCGCGAGCGTCGCCCACCAGCCAATCACGCCGGAACGGATCCTGAAGGCACTCGGAAAGTTCTAGGCGCGAAGTTCTAGCTGCTCTGGGCCCTCAGCGCCCAGATGGCGGCCATGAAGACCGCCTTGGCGCGCGGCAGGATCAGCAGGCACAGCGCGATCAGGATCGGGACCATGATCGCGGCCATCTCGCCCGGCGTGAGTCCCGCCTCGGCCAGCGCGATCAGCACCGGCGCCATCAAGTGGCCGACGATCAGGATCGTCAGCCAGGGCGCGGCGTCATCCGAGCGGATTTCCGACCATTGCTCGTGGCATTCGGGACAGCTGTCCACCTGCTTGAGATAGGCGCGGAAAAGCGCGGCGCGTCCGCACCGGGGGCACTGTCCCTTCAGGCCACGCCACACGGCGGACCACAGGTTGCGTCTCTGCCACGTCTCCATAGGCGCGCTATATCACAGCTTTGAGGATTTTGGCCGCCTCGCGGCGAGATGACGCAACCGTGTGGCGAACGCGCCCCCGTGCGCTTTGATTCGCCTTTCGAACTCTCTACTGTTCCTGCCAACAAATATTCGGGGGACGGAACGACTATGAGCGTGAACGAGCAGGCGGACGAAAGCGTCCTCGATCGCAAGGAAACCTTCATCGGCAAGTCGGTTCCGCGCGCCAACGCGGCGCGACTGGTGGCGGGTCAGGGAAAGTATGTCGACGATTTGAAGCTGCCGCGGATGCTGCATGTCGCCTATTTCCGCTCGCCCTATGCCCATGCACGCATCGTGTCGATTGACGACAGCGCCGCTATGGCCTGCCCCGGAGTGGTCCGCGTGATCACCGGCAAGGAAGTGGCCGAGGTCTGCACCCCCTGGGTCGGGACGCTCGCGCATTTCAAGGGCATGAAGTCGGCGCCGCAGCATGCGATGGCGGTGGACCGGGCCTGCTGGCAGGGCGAACCCGTCGCCGCGGTCGTTGCAAACAGCCGCGCCGAGGCGGAGGACGCGCTGCAGGTACTCGAGGTCGAGTTCGAGGAACTCGAGGCGCTCGCCGACCCGGAAGTCGCGCTGGATGAAGGCACGCCCGTCATGCATGCCGAGCTGGGCGACAACCTGCTCTTTGAGACACAGCATGACATCGGTGACAGTGCGGCAGCCTTTGCATCGGCACATGTGGTGGTGGAGCAGACGCTCCATTTCGGCCGCCACACCGGCGTATGCCCGGAATCCCGCGCGATCATTGCCGACTATCACACCTCCGAGCATCGCCTGACCGCCTACCACTCGCACCAGGCCCCGCACATGATGCAGGACCTGTTCGCGCGTCACCTGAACATCCCGAACCAGAATGTCCGGATCGTCTGCGGTGATGTGGGCGGGGCATATGGCGTCAAGGGACACACCTATCCGGACGAGATGGCCACGGCTGCGATCTCGATGATCATGAAGCGGCCGATCAAGTTCATCGCCGACCGGCTCGAATCCTTCCTGACCGACCTCCATGCCCGCGACCATCGGGCCACCGCGCGCGCGGCCTTCGCCGAGGACGGCGAGTTGCTGGCGATCGAGATGGACGACCTGACCGGGGTCGGGCCCTATTCGATGTACCCGCGTACCAGTGCGCTGGAGGCGCTGCAGGTCATCAACTATGTGGGCGCGCCCTACACCCACAAGAACTACAAGGCGCGCACCCGCGTCGTGTTCCAGAACAAGACGCCCATGAGCCAGTACCGGGCCGTTGGCCATCCGGTTGCGGTCGCAATCACCGAGACGCTGATCGAGGAAGGCGCGCGGAAGCTGGGCCTGGACCCGATTGTGGTCCGCCGCCGCAACCTGATGCCGGACGACGGTTATCCGTGCGAGTTCATCACCGGTCTAAAGATGGAAGGGCTGTCCCACCAGGCCTCCCTCGACAAGCTTATGACGATGTTCGACTACGACGCCTTTCGGGCCGAGCAGGCGGAACTGCGTGCGAAGGGCATCTATCGTGGTATCGGGTTTTCCGCGTTGGTCGAGATGACCAACCCGGGCCCCCACACCTACGGCCTGGGCGGTGCGCGGATTTCATCCCAGGACGGCGCGGCCGCGCGCATGGATGCCTCCGGCGCGGTCATCGTGCAGACCTCCATCACCGAGCAGGGCCAGGGCAGTGAAGCAGTGATCCAGCAGGTCACGGCAAGCGCGTTCGGGACCACGCCCGACAAGGTGAAGGTCATCTCCGGCGACACGGACAATGTGCCTGTCGGCTGGGGTGCGGGCGGGTCCGGCGGTGCAGGCATTGCCGGAGAGGCCGCGCTGCAGGCGGCCAAGGCGCTGCGGCACAACGTGCTCGATGTGGCAGCCATCCTGCTCCAGATGGAGGCGAAGAACCTCGACATCCGGCTGGGCAAGGTGGTGGACCGCGCCACGGGCGAGGAGCGCATGCCGCTGGAGGAAGTCGCGCGCGTGGCCTATTTCCGGCCCGACACGTTGCCGCAGGATTTCCAGTCCGAGATGATGGCGACGCGCCACTACATCCCGAAGAAATACCCCGTGGCCATGACCAACAGCTTTCAGGCCGTGACGGTCGAGGTCGATCCCGAACTCGGGTCGGTCAGGCTGATCGACTACTGGTGTGTGGAAGACTGCGGCAAGGTCATCAACCCGCTCCTGGTCGACGAGCAGGTGCGCGGCTCGATCGTGCAGGGTATCGGCGGCGTCATGTTCGAGGAGTGCCGCTACGACGCGGACGGCAATTTCCTTAATGCCAACATGGCCGACTATCTCGTGCCCATGGCCGGCGAGATGCCGGACATACATGTAGGCCATGTGGAGACATTGACCCGCGAGTCAGAGCTCGGCGCCAAGGGCGCGGGCGAGGCAGGCACTGCGGGTGCGCCGGGCGCGATCGTCAACGCCGTGAACGACGCGCTCGCGCCGCTCGGCGCGTCGGTCTGGGCGCAGCCGATCACGCCGGAACGCGTGCTTAAGGCGCTCGGGAAATACTGAATCGAACCCTCTCCCATAGGGAGAGGGTGGCGAACAACGTGAGCCGGGTGAGGGGTTAAGGTCTTTCGAGGAAATTCCGGCAAGATCTTACCCCCTCACCCCAAACCCCTCTCCCCATGGGAGAGGGGCTCTACGGAGGAAACATGGCCGACGTCGAAATCATCAGTTCGTCCACCTGCCCCTTTGCACAGCGCACGCGCATGGCGCTGATCGAGAAGGGGATCGACTTCGATCTCACCGCGATCGACCTGAACGACAAGCCGGACTGGTTCCTGGAGATTTCACCCTACGGCAAGGTTCCCGTGCTGCGTCATGACGGCAAGGTGATTTTCGAATCCGCCGTCATCAACGAGTACCTGGAAGAGGTGTTTCCCGAACGCCCCCTGCTGCCGGTCGATCCCTACCGCAAGGCGCAGGCGCGCATCTGGATCGACTTCGCCAATGTCCGTTTCACCCCGCATGTCTATAAGCTGATGCTCGCCCAGGACGCGGAGGCCCAGGCCTTCCAGGCCGACCGGCTGACCAAGGCGATCCTGATGATGGAGCATGATGGGCTCGGCAAGCTGGGCGACGGCTCCTACTGGATGGGCGACGACATCACCCTCGTCGATCTGACCTTCCTGCCGCACATGCAGCGCCTCGGCGTGCTGGCCCATTACCGGGATTTCCACATTCCCGACGAATGCGTGCTGCTCAAGGCTTGGCTACAACTCATGAGCCTGCGGCCGTCAGTCAAGGAAGGGTCTGCCTCGCTTGATGTGCTGATCGAGAACTGGCGCAAATACGCCGAGAACACCTCGACCGGCACCACTGCCGAGGACATGCGCGCGGCCTGATGCGCCGATGCGGTTACTCTTCAAAAAGAGGACACATTCCCGGAACGGGCGACGGCACCAGAAGCGCGGTTTCCTGTGACACCATGAGCGGGCGAATTTTCGCCAGGTGCGCGTCCCAGTCCGGCCGCGCATAGTTGGCCTTCCGCAATTCGTCGCGCTGGGCGACATCATCATATTTCCAGATGTGGACGATCTGGTTCAGGGATCCGACATCGGACTGGAAGTATCCGACCAGATGCTCCTGCATGCGCGGGTCCTGGGCCGCGAAACCGCCATCGGCATAGTGCTGCCAGTACTCGCGCGGTTTGCCGGGATGAAGTTTGTAGTTGCGGATTTCGAGGATCATTCGGTTTCTCCTTTCCGAAAGAAACACCCGGACAGCAAAAGGCTGTCCGGGTGTGTTTGGTTTGACGGGGTGGCCGGTGCGTCAGCCGAAGGCGAGTCCCACAAGGAACAGTGCCATCTGGGGGAACGCCGTCAGCAGAACAACAAAGATCAGCGAGACCACAACGAAGGGGGCGACGCCCTTGAAGATTTCCGTCAGGGGCACGTCGGGTGCCAGATTGTGCATGACGTAAACATTGATCCCGATGGGTGGCGTGATTAGCGCAATTTCCACCATGATGACGATGAAGATGCCGAACCAGACCGGATCGAACCCCAAGTCGAGGATGACCGGGAAAACGAATGGCAGGGTCAGGATCAGCATGCCCCACACGTCGAGGATCGCGCCCAGCACGAGGTAGAGCAGCACAAAGATTGCAATCACCACATATCGGTTCACGCCCAGATCGGCGATCCAGTCGATCAGCCCTGTGGTCACGCCCGTGACATTCAGGAACGCCCCGACAATGTGCCCGCCGACGATGATCGCAAAGATCATCGCGCTGGTGCGGCCCGCATCGAGCAGCGCAGCCCTGGTGCCTTCCCATGTCACGCGTCCCATCAGGAGAGTAACGACGAACACGCCGCTGACACCGATACCGGCAGCCTCGGTCGGCGTGAACACACCGAAGTAAATGCCACCGAGAACAATCGCGAATATCGCGAGGACCGGGATTAGCTTGTAGAGCGAAGCGACCTTTTCGGCGAAGGAGTACCGGGGTCCGACAGGCCCCATCTCCGGATTGATCAGGCAACGCCCCCAGATATAGAGCGCATACATCGTTGCCAGAACGATCCCCGGGATGATCCCGGCGATGAACAGGTGGCCGATGGATGTCTCCGTCCAGATGCCATAGGCGACCAGGATGACGGAGGGCGGGATCAGCATGGCCAGTGTGCCGGCCGACGCGAGGCTGCCTGTCGCAAGCCTCGGGTCGTATTTGTACCGGCGCATTTCCGGCATCGACATGGGTGCGATGGTGGCCACCGCGGCAACGGACGATCCGGTCACGGCGCCGAAGCCGGCGCAACCCGCGACCGAGGTAATGGCAAGGCCGCCCGGCAGCCGGCCGAACCACTTCTGGACGCAGTCATAAAGATCGACGGCTATCCGCGAATGGTAGACAAGCTGTCCCATGAGGATGAACAGGGGCAGCGCGATAAATACCAGCTCCGAACCCTTCTGGTAGGAGTTGATATAGACCTGCGTGATCGCGGGCTTGAAGCCCACCATCATCCAGTAGCCGCCCGCACCGACAACAGCCATGGAAAAGGCGATCGGGACGCCGAGCGCGATCAGGCCGAGCATGATGACGATGCCAAGAATGGCGATGGTTGTCGGATCCATCAGTCTTCTCCCTCGGCCATGCGTTCTTCCCAGTCTCCCATGTCATCAGTCTGACGGACCCCGAAGAACAGAAGGTGCAGGAAGTAGAATGCCATAAGGACCGCGCAGACAAACACGAAGCCATTGGGAAACCATGCCGGGATCCCCAGGAACTCGGTCGCCTTGTCGATCCTGATGTAGAAGGGAATCTGCTGGGCCGTGCGCACGGCGAGGAGCACGGAGAAAAACAATCCGGCGGCAGCCCAGAGCGCGTTTGCAAGACGCAGCATGTTGCCCTGGAAATGGCGGTAGATGAGTTCCATGCGGATATGCCCATTCACCTTTGTGGTGAACGGCAGGCTGCCGAACAGGATCAGCAGCAGCATGGTTTCGTTGAACTCGATCGCCCAGTCGAAGGGCGAATTGAATATGTAGCGCAGGACCACATCCACGGTGACGACGAGCGTCAACGCCGGGATGCAGACGAGTGCAGCAAAGCCGTGAAGCAGATCGACGCCCTTGTCGATCACGCCCACCGCCAGGTCGATTAGCGACTTCATGATGTCCCCCTACGTCACGGGTGAAAAACGCCCGCCGGTATGTCCGGCGGGCGTTTTTGCTTGAGTTACTGGCTGACGTAACCGGGTACGGGGTTCTTGGCGATCGCTTCGAACTGCTCGTTCCAGGATTGCGGCTCGAACCGGTCCAGGGCGGCGCGAAGTTCGGTCAGCATCGCCTTGGCGGGTCGGCCGGCCTTCTCGTTTTCCGCGACCCAGTCTTCGGTGACCGGAGCCACGATGGTTTCCCATTTCTGGATTTCAGCCTGGTTGGGCTTTACGAGCTCGACACCGGCCTTGCGGAAGATGTCTTTCGCGCGTCGGTCCTCGCGTTCGTAGTACCCCTGCGCGATCGCCATGTTCGCCTTCTGGACCCAGTTGTAATAGACCGTCTTCAGGTCGTCCGGTAGGCCGTTGTACCAGTCCTCCGAGAGGCAGTACTCCAGGTTCACCGTGAACAGCGCGACCTGGTTGTGATACTTCGAGATCTCCTGAAGCTTGAAGATCAGGAAGGCCGGGTCGTTCATTGAGACGGTGTCCACTAGTCCGCGCTGGAGCGAGGTGTACGAATCACTCGACGGGATTGCGACCGGAACCGCGCCCAGCCGCTTGATGGCGTCAATCTGCGTGCGCCCGGCAACGCGGATCTTTGAGCCCGCCCAGTCGGTCTGTTGCAGGTACTTTGCATTTCCGATCATGTTGTAGGGAGGCGTGATCATGCCGCGGCCCATGAACACGCCCAGGTTCTCGTATTCCTCACGGAAGTATTTCGGATAGAGCTCCATATAGGCGCGCGTTCCGGCCGATGAATCGGAGAAAATGAACGGCAGCGTCAGGCCGTGCAGCATGTTGAAGCTGGTCGGCTCATAGATCATGAAACAGGCTGAATAGTCGGCAATGCCGTCACGCACAGCGGTGAAGCCTTCTCGCTGCGGATGCAGCGACTGGGCGTAGAAGCCCTCAACCTTGATCTTGCCGTGGGATTCGCGCTCAAGCTGATCGAGCGCCTTGCGGTTTACTTTCTCCACTCCGGCCACGTTTGGGATGTACGTGGCATAGCGGTAGGTGATGACCGGACCGTCGTAGTCCACCTTGGTGGTGACCGGCAGCTTGCCGTCGAGCCAATCGCCGGCGGCGGATGTCATCTCGACGACCTTGTTGTAGTCGGTCACGTCCGACCCGTACGTCTCGGCAGTTGCGGTGTTTGCAGCGAACACAAGTGCGGCAGACATCCCGGCAACGGTCACATGATGCTTGAACGTAATCATTGTGATCCTCCCTCATTAGGATGCGGTGTCTTGCTTCTATCGGCTGTTCATCGCCGTTATCGGCAAAATTGAACCAATTTCCCGGCTCAAAGACGAGTCGAACCTGCGACATGCTGCAATGGCAATTTTGCAATGCGCGGTGTTTCAAGCAGCGAGACACGGTTGTGAGCGAGACGAAACTGACTTGTGCCGCCCCGGGTGCGCGCTGCGAATTGTATAGCCCTCAAGGCCCTGATAGCCTTTTTCTCGAGAATCCCGGTCCTATGGGGAGAAAACATGGTTCATCTTCGCGAAATGCCCGATCATTTGCGCGAGGCGTTGGTCAATCAGGAGCTGCCGGACTTCGGCGACACGCCCTGGGTTGAGCCCAAGCCTCTGAGCGAATGCCGGGTTGCGCTGATCTCGACCGCTGGTCTGCACCGGCCCGAGGATCCGCCCTTCACGCCGGGCGCCGGTGACTACCGGATCATCCCGGACGACACCGACATGGGGGCTCTGACCATGAGCCACCTGTCCACCAACTTCGATCGCAGCGGGTTTTACCAGGACGTGAACACCTCCTTCCCGGCCGACCGCCTGCACGAGCTGGCCGATGAAGGCGTGATCGGTTCCGTCGCGAGCCGCCACTATTCCTTCATGGGCGCGACGCCGCCGACCGCGATGGAACCGGTGGCCCGTGACCTGGCCAAGGTGCTCAAGGCCGACAATGTGGACGCGGTCGCCCTCGTCCCGGTCTGACCCCAATGCACGCGCGCCGTGAGCGGGCTGGCACACATTCTGGAAAGTGAAGGCATTGCGACGGTCGCGATCGCGCTGATCCGCAAGCATGCCGAGGAAATGAAACCGCCGCGTGCGCTGGCGGTGCCGTTCGAGCTGGGCCGCCCGCTGGGCGCACCCAACGAGCCGGACTTCCAACGCCGTGTCCTGCGTACCCTGCTGGAACTGCTGGAGGAAGACTCCGGGCCGGTTCTGGCGGACTTCCCGGACGAACCGCCGGGCGCAGCGCCGGACATGGAAGGCTGGGCCTGCCCGGTCAACTTCGCGACCCCGGTCGACGACCTCAGCGATGAGGAACTCATCCGCCAGGCGCTGGTGCAGGAAATCAGCCTGCTGAAGCCCTGGTACGAGGAATCGAAGCAAACGCGTGGCGGCCGAACCAACTTCGGTATCTCCGGCAAGTCGCCGGATGAGATCGCGGGCTATATCGCTCATGTGCTGACGGCGCAGGAGGATGCGCAGTCCACCATTCCGGATACGCCGTCGCATCTCGCCTTCAAGCACATGGCCGACGACATGCGGTACTACTATATGGAAGCGGCGATCGCGCGGCCCGACGGACGGGCGACCGACGTGGAAATCGGCAACTGGCTGTGGGGTGAGACCACGCTGGGCAAGGTGTTGCTCGCCATCCGCGACTGGGCGATGGAAAGTGAGCATCCCGGCTTCAAGGCGCTTGCCGTGACCGCGATGGTCCCGACCCACCAGCGTCACCGCACGAAGCACGGCTAAGTTTTTCGACAGCGGAAATAAACAAGCCCTCCCCGAACCCGGGGAGGGCTTTGTCGTCCGTGGATGGTGTCAGCGCAGGTGGATGGACGGCAGGTCCGGGTCAGGTACTGTCACGGTCCCGATGATCGCCGCATCGGGCGCGGCGCCCTCGCGCAGGGCGGCGATGCAGGCCTCGGCCCGGTCCGCCGGGACGCCGAACAGCAATCCGCCCGCTGTCTGGGGATCGAACAGCAATGCCCGAACAGCACTTGCGCTGTCCCCAAGCTGGCTGGCGGCTGAGGCCTCGTTGCCGGGCCGAAGCGTGCTCTCGACGCCCGATTGTGAAAGTTCCAGCGCGCCGGGCAGTACGGGGATCGCGCCCAGGTCCAGCTCGGCGGCCGCATTTGATGCGTCCAGCATTTCCAGCAGGTGGCCCGCCAGCCCGAAACCGGTGACGTCGGTCCCGGCAGTGACGCCGTGGTCACGCACAATCTCGACGCTGGGCCGCAGGGAGCACTGCATGGAGGCCAGTGCCGTCTCGATCCAGTCGCCGCGCGCTTCCGCGCGCATGTCCGCGGCGAACAGCACGCCTGTGCCGATGGGCTTTGTCAGGATCAGCGCATCGCCGGGCCGGAGCCCGCCCTTGCGGATGATCTTGTCCGGGTCGGCATAGCCGTTGACGGTCAGGCCGAAGGCCATCTCCACGCCTTCGCCGGTGTGGCCGCCCGCCAGTACCGCACCCGCTTCGCTCAGCGTTTCGATGGCCCCGGCGAGGAGCTGGTGCAGGTCTTCCGCGGTCTTGTCGTCCTCGCCATGCGGCAACATCACGGCGGCCAGCGCCGAATGGGCCTCCGCGCCCATGGCGAAGATATCGCCCAGGCAGTGGTTCGCGGCGATGCGCGCGAACAGATAGGGGTCGTCGATGAAGGCGCGGAACTGGTCCACCGTCTGGATCAACGCCTTGCCCGGCGGTGGGGTCAGGATGGCGGCGTCGTCGGGCGCGTCGATCCCCTGATCGAGGCCTTCACCTTTCTGGACAGGCAGGCGCGACAGGGCGCGCCGCAGGACGGGTGCGGGCACCTTGGCGCCGCAGCCGCCGCAGCGCATGGCGTCGAGTTCGTCCTCGCCGGATTTGCCATCACTCTCCGACATGTCGGGCAGTTCGTGGTACTTGCGCATCCAGCGCCGGTCGATCCAGTCCTTCCAGCGCCACACCCAGTCGCCCTCCGCCGAGAAGGGCACGCGCGCGGCGATGGCGTGTTCCCCGCCGGTGGTGATGAGCGCCAGCGCCTGTCCCTGCGGGCGGTAGGGCCGCAGCGCGCGCCCGTTGGCCAGATGGCGCAGATTGTCCGCCAGATAAGGACCCTGCCGCACGGCATAGACCCCGGCCTTGGGCAGGCGGTGGTTGACCATCGCGGCGGCATCGCCGGCCGCGAAGATGTGCGGGTGGGAGGTCGAGCGCAGGTTGTCGTCCACCCGCACGAAGCCGCGCTCGTCGAGTGCCAGGCCGCTGTCGGCCAGCCATTCCGGCGGTCCGGCAGAGGTAACGAGGATGGTCTGGTCGCTGGCCAGTTCCTCACCGTTCTCCAGGGTGACGCTGTCCGGGCTGATACGTGCAGCCTTTGCGCCGGTGCGGGTGTCGATGCCGCGCCGCGCGAGGGCGTTGACCAGCCGGCGGCGTGCGGCCGGATTGTAGCTCGGCAGCAGGACCGGGTCGGCCTCGACCACGGTGACGGCGAAATCATCCGGCAACTTGCCGAGCGAGCCGGCATCGTTGCGCAGGCGATGGTTGAGCGCGAAGGCCAGTTCGACCCCGCCCGCGCCGCCGCCGATGATCACCAGGCGGAACGTGCCGTCATGGGCGCGAATCGTATCGCCGAGGTGGTGATAGGCATCCAGGAAGCGGTCGATCGGCTTCACCGGCAGGGCGTGGCTCGCACCCTCGATATCGAGTGTTGACGGCGTGGAGCCTGTGTCGATCGACGCAATGTCGAAGGCCAGCGGCGGACGTCCCGCGATCTCCAGTCGTTTTGTGGCCGGATCAATCGAAAGCGCCGGAGCATGAATCAGCCGCGCACCCGCGAAGGCCGCCAGCGGGCGCAGGTCGATATGGGCCTCGGCGCGCGTATACTGGCCCGCGATATAGCCGGGGATCATGCCGGAATAGGGGGTGAGCATGTCGCGCGCGACCAGCGTTAGCCGCACGCCCGGTTCGGGCTTCATGCCGAACTTTTTCAGCACGTCCACATGCGCGTGCCCGCCGCCCACGAGGGCGATATCGGTATGAATGGGTGCCGTGGGTTTCATGCCGCGCCGGAGTTCTTGAGGGTGGATCGATCACGAGGATGAACACCGTGACCCGGGGTCTCATTCCCCGGGCCGTGCGCCGCACGGCAGGGACTGGCGGAAGAGGGTGGGAGTCGAACCCACCAGGCACGTCTGACGCCCCTCACCGGTTTTGAAGACCGGGCGCCCCACCGGGGAACGTTCCTCCTCCACCGGCAATACTCGTTCGCCGGACCCGCGCGGGCAAGGGGCAGCGGCGGAATTTGTCCTTTGCCGTGGCGGGGCCGTGATAGCCTTGCAGGTCTCGGGAGGGGGATCACATGGCAAAACGCACGGCACTTGTCGTCGGCGGCACGGGCATCATCGGCCACGCGCTGAGCGAGCATCTTTGTGCCACGGGCGACTGGGACGTCGTGGTCGCGGCGCGCAATCCGCAGAACCTGGCGGATGGCGCGCGTGGACTGGCCATGGACCTGATGGACCGGGACGCGGTGATGGCCGTGTCCGACGGACTGCGTGACGTCACCCATGTGTTCTATGCCGCGTTGCAGGCCCGCGCGAGCCTGGCCGAAGAGGTCGCACCGAACCTTGCCATGTTGCGCAACCTCGTCGATGCGCTGGAGGACAAGGCACCCGGGCTGGAGACCATCTCGATCATGCAGGGCGGCAAGGCCTATGGCGCGTTCATCGGCCCCTATCCCACGCCGGCCAGGGAATCCGACGCGCGACACATGCCGCCGAACTTCTATTTCGACCAAGAGGATTTCCTGCGTGAGCGCCAGCAGGGCAAGAACTGGGGCTGGGTGGCGATGCGGCCCGGCATCGTCGGCGGGCTGTCCCTCGGCAACCCGATGAACCTGACCGCCGTGATCGCGGTCTATGCCGCGATCTCCAAGGAACAGGGATTGCCGCTGCGCTTCCCGGGCACACCGGAGGGCTACAGCGCGCTGCATCAGGCGACCGATGCGCGCCTGCTTGCCCGTGCGACCGAGTGGACGGCAGTCCAGCCCAATTGCCACAACGAGATATTCAACGTCACCAATGGCGACTATTTCCGCTGGGAAAACCTGTGGCCGAAATTCGCCACCTGGTTCGATATGCCGCTCGGCCCGGTCCAGACGATCCGCCTGACAAGTGTCATGGCCGACAAGGCGCCGCTGTGGGACCGCATGCGCGGAAAATACGGTCTCGCCGACCACGCTTACGAACAGGTGGCGTCCTGGGGGTTCGGCGATGCCGCCTTCCACCGCCACTGGGATGCGGTCTCGAACGTCAACAAGCTGAAGAAATTCGGGTTCCCCGAATGGTGCGACAGCGAGGAGATGTTCATCGGCCTGTTCGAGGAGATGCGCGCAGCGCGGCTCATCCCCTGATTCGCAATCCTATCTGGGGCAGGGCGTCGAAGTGATGAATTCGGTGACGGCCCCGGCCAGTTCGGGGGCCAGCGGCAGATTCGGGTTCTTGTAGGCTGCGAGATTGGCGTCCCGTCCGCCGGAAATATCCTTCAGCACATGGTTCATGTCGGGTACGCGCACCGCCTCTGCATCGGGGCGCGCGGTCGTCAGCGCGTCATAGTCCGATTTCGCGACCTGCATGTCCTTGCCGCCTGAGACGATGAGCGTGGGCAGGGAGAGCTTCGCCAGTTCTGCGGCCGGGTCGATGTTGATCAACGAGATGAGGAACGGCTGCACGGAAGGCCGGAACAGGTTGTGGAGCTTGGGGTCCACGTTCGCCACGGTGCGGCCGGTCTCGATCTGCTTCAGTGTGGTGAGCGCATCCGCGCGCAGCGCTCCAGTCATCGGCAGGTGCTGGAGCTGGCGCGCCAGGACCGTGCCCAGCGATCCGCCGGGCGAGGACACCAGCGCCAGTCCGGCCGGGCTGGATTTCCCTGCGACCAGCGTTGCGATCAGGCCGCCCTCGCTGTGGCCCAGGAGGAAGACACACACGATCCCCGGTTGCTGGCCCAGCCATGCCGCCCAGCGTTCGGCGTCGCCAACAAAATCCGAGAACCGCAAGGCCGCCTCGGACGTGACCAGCGCCTTGCTGCCGCCGACCCCGCGCTTATCGTAGCGCAGTGAGGCGCTGCCCGACGCGGCCAGGGCGTCAGCAAGCTGTTCCAGATAGTCGGCGCTGACACCCAGCTTGCTGTTGCCGTTGCGGTCGGTCGGGCCGGACCCGGCGATCATCAGAACGCCCTTGTAGGGTGCAGTGCCCGCGGGTTCCACGAAAGTTCCTGCCAGGCCGTCGAGGTGGATGTCGCTGGCGTGCTGTTCCCGTGCGGGCGTGCCGGATGCCGTGGCAAACAGCCAGGTGAGGACAATAATCGGGATCGTGAAGCGGCGCATAGGGCAGTCTTGCCTATGCGCGGATATAAATCCAACCGTCCGCCTGGAGTTCGGCCAGGGTCTCGACTGCGGCCGGAACCGTCTGAAGGTGTTCCGGGCATGTCAGGTCGCGAGCGCGCAGCGTGTTTTCGCAGATGCGTATCGCGGCGTCGGTCTCCGGATCACCGCCCGTACCGGCGGCGGCCACACCGTCGGCGTTCACCACAATCAGGATCTCGGTATCCGGCCGGCGCGCGCGCAGGTTGCGGGCGTTCGAGCGCGCACGTGTGAGTGAGCCTGCCGTCGGCGCATGAAGGATCACGCGCATGCTCATATGCCGCCTCCTCCCTCGAACAGGGTGGAGAGGTCGGACTTCACTTGCGCGCCGACGCGGCTGACATCGGCATGTTCACGGTCGCGCGGTCGGGCGGCATCCACGGGATAGCTGCGGACGACCCGCGCCGGTGTGCCGCCGAGCAGCAGTACGCGGTCACCGAGATAGACCGCCTCATCGATGTCATGGGTCACGAACAGGATCGACTTCCCGGTTTCGTGCCAGATGCGCAGCAACTCGTCCTGCAGGGTCTGGCGGGTGATCGCGTCCAGCGCGCCGAAAGGCTCGTCCATGAGCAGCAGATCGGGATCGACGGCCAGCGCGCGGGCAATGCCGACGCGTTGGCGCTGGCCGCCGGACAGTTCGTGCGCCCATCGCCCGCCATAATTCGCCAGACCGACCAGCTTCAGGGCTCCTGCGACGCGCCGGTCGCGCTCCGCCCGGTCGACATCAAGTCCTTCCAGCCCGAGCGCCACATTGTCGGACACCCTGCGCCAGGGCATGAGACGGGCCTCCTGGAACACCATGGCGATCTCGCGCCGGTCGGCGCGCGTGTCAATGGCGTGGCGGATCGTGCCCTCGGACGGGGGTAGCAGGCCCGCGATGACGCGCAGCAGGGTCGATTTGCCTGCGCCCGACGCACCGACGACAATCACGAATTCGCCGCGCTCTATGGACAGGTCGATGCCCGAGAACACCGGGGCGGTTGCGCCGGGGAAGGTGGCGCCGATCCTGTTGAGTTCGACTATCGCTGCCATCGGAGCACCCGGTTCTGTGCGGCGACGAACAGCATGTCGCTGATGCCGTAGAGCAGCGCGATGGTCAGCATGTAGACGATAACGACCTCGGTCGCGAGAAGGCCTGCGGCCTCGTTCATGCGCTGGCCGATGCCGGTGATTCCGAAGAGCTCGGCGGCCACCACCGTCATCCACCCCTGGCCGAGGCCGGCGCGCAGGCCCGACAGGATCCCCGGTGCGGCGGCGGGCAGGATCACCTTGCGGAGCCGCGCGAACAGCGAACGGTGGCCGAAGGAAGCTGCCAGCTCGATCAGGTCCGGATCGACGGTGCGCACGGCGGCATAGGCCGTGAAATAGTTAATCCAGAAAACGCCGATGGCGATGATGAAGGCGGCCGCCGTCTCGCTGATACCGAACCAGATGATCGCGAACGGGATCCAGGCGAGTGGCGGAATAGGCCGCAGCATCCGCGCCAGCCAACCCTGTATCGCGTCTGCGGTGGGGAAGAGCGCCACCGCCGTTCCCACAGCCACGCCCAGCAGGGAGCCGCAGACCAGCCCGATCAGGTAGTGGTTCAGGCTGGCCAGCACCATAGTGTGCCAGAAGCCGAGGGTCAGTTCCGACAGGAAGGTGGCTGGCAGCCCGCTCGGCGCAGGCAGCAGTGTGGCTTCGATCACGCCGAGGCGGGCGACCGCTTCCCACAGCAGGAGGAAGGCGAGCAGGCCGCCCGCGCCGAGGAGACTGCGCCGGCTCACGCCTACTTCGCCACCTTCTGGTAGAACGAGGTATCGAACAGCTCGTCCAGCGGAACCGGCTTCTTCAGTGTGCCGAGTTCGGCCGAGAAGTCATGCATCACCTTCGTGGCCGGCACGATTTGCGCCGGATCCGCGACAAAGTTGCTGATGGACGACTGCAGTGCCTTCTCGATGGTCTCGATGGGGATCAACCCCTGTCCGAGGGCGGCGTGGATATGCTTGGCCGCGAGCGCCGGATTTTTGTTGATCAGATTGGTCGCGCGCACATGCAGCTCGACGAGCTTGGTGACGGCTTCCGGATGCTCGGAGATCACGCTTTCACGTACGGCGACGACCGCACCCGGCTGGTTTTCCAGCATCTCTCCGCCGCGCGCGACGATTTTTGCGTCGGGCATACGTTCGGAGATGATGGTGACGATCGGCTCGAGGATCGAGGCGGCGTCGACCGACTTCGCCAGCATTGCCTGCTGCACCTTGCCGGCGCCCATACCGACGATCTCGATGTCGTCTTCGGACATGCCTGCGATCTTGATCAGCCAGTGGCGGAACACTGTGTCGGGCACCGAACCCTTGGGCAGGGACGCGATGCGCGGCTTGCGCCCGGCCTGCTCTGTGAATGCCTTCACGCCTTCCTTGGGGGTTGCGGCCGCCGCCATCGTTTCCGCGAACTCGCCGCGGGTGATGAGCGCGATCTGCTCGATCACGTTGCTGGCCACCACCTTGATCGGCACGCCGTTGGCGCGTGAGACCATGGCGGGACCGATGCCGAAATACATCACGTCGAAATCGCCGGACGCAATTGCCTGGACGATGGCCGGCCCGGACGAGAACTTGGTCAGCTCGAGGTCGAGCCCGGCTTCCTTCGTCCAGCCTTCGCCTTCCATCACGAAGAGCTGGGACATCGGCATGATCGGGATGTAAGCGACCTTCAGCTTGGTCTGGGCCGTCGCGGCGACCGGCGCGAGCAGGCCGAACGCAAGCGCAAGCGCCGCAACGGCGCCTGCGAGCGGGATTCGTGAGAAATATCGCATGGGTGAGGTCCTCCGGACTCTCGCAATTCGTTGGAAGCGCGAGGGTATATAGGACCTTTACCCCATGCGACAATGGGGAATATTATAAATTACACTAAGTTGTGTGTAATTAAGGAATCAAGCTGGATTGGCCTCGAAATAGGCCACATCCTCGGCCGTAGGCGCGAAATCCGGATTGCTCGGCCAGGCCTTGATGCGCACGTAGGTGTCCGCGCCATAGCGCACGCGGAACAGCAGCGAGCGCTCCGGGCCGTTCTCGTATTCATGGACCTCTCCCGGCGGATGCACGACGAAGGATCCCGGCTTGACCTCGATGGTCTCTTCCGGCGTGCGCATGATGCCGCCGCCCTGCCAGCAAAAGTAGATTTCCGTGCATTCGGGGTGGCAATGGTCCGGGCTTGTCTGCCCCGGCTCCCAGCAAGCCACCGTCACGTCCCCGTCCTCGACAGTGTCCAGGATTTTCTCGACGTGCTTCTTCGGATCGAAGATCTTCTCGACTTCCAGATCGTAGGCAAGCATCTCGCCCCTCCCGATGTGTTTTCCTCGGGCGAAGCTTAGCGTCCGGTTGAGAACCTTGAAAGAGGAACGCCGCACCGGTTTCCCGATGCGGCGTTCAGGGTCCGTTTTGGACAAGCAGAAAACTTACTTGTTCTTCTGGGACTCGTAGAAGTTCACGATCTTGATCACGTCACCGGCATCGATCCGGCCCAGCGGTCCGTCACTGTAGGACGATCCCATAACTGTGCTGCTTTCCGGTTTGATGATGAACTCCGAAGGCTGGATGATCTGGCGGCGGTCTTCCCACCACGCGCCCAGACTGTCCGCGATCTCACGAGTCACGCCATATGCGACCGGGAAGTTGACTTCATCAGCCACTTCCTTGGCCTTTTCGATATCATCGACGCTGGCGGCGACAATCTTGACGCCCAGCTTATCGAACTCTTCTTTCAGATTAGCGAAGCCGACCAACTGACGGCGACAGAAGGGTCACCAGTGGCCGCGGTAGAACAGGATGACCCGGTATCCGTCACCGAGGCCACCCGGCAGGTCAAGCGTACCGCCGTCAACGAGATTGAGCGTCACGTTGGGGAAGGTATCGCCGATGCCAAGCTTGTTGGACATGTCGGTCCCTTTTTGTTTGCGAGTAAAACACACGCCCGGAGGCGCAATTCACACGAAATATGGTGCATACTGGTGCATGCTTTGGCAATCGTGTGGCCTTGTCTCGCAGGACAAGATCATTGTAGGGATAGGAACCGAAGCGCGCGAAGACGCGACGGTTCCAAGCGGAGGTTTTCCATGACGACGAACATGTTCCTGATTCTCTTTATCCTGCCGTTCGCCGTGATGGCGATCTCGATGCTGGTGCTGAACAAGGTTCTGCCCGCATCACATGGCGACGATAGACGAACCGGGCGGCTCGCCAAGTACGATGACTTCCACCGTGAAGCCTATATCGGCGCGATTCTTGCGGCCGTCGCCTCGGTCGTGGTCTTCGAGATTCGTGGCGGACCGGAGCCGTTTGTCCTGATCTGGCTGCCGCTGCTCTCGACCGTGATCATCCTGCCGCTTGCCTATGCTGCGGCACTGCTGATCGGCGGCATGCTCGGAATGACCCGCCAGAACTGACCCGGCTTAACGGGTGCCGTCAGGCAGCGGCCGACAGGCTCCCGGCACCGGTCAGCACCAGAAACAGTTCCAGATCACTCGATCCGGTGTTGCGGATAGCGTACTCCGTTCCCTGGGGCACGAAGACGAAGCTCTCCGGACGGATGGCCTCGCCTGAGGCCTCGCCCTCACCCGACTCCACGAAGTAGATCGCCTCGGCATTCGACAGCGCGTGCGGCGCGATCTCCCTGCCAGGCGCCAGGGTGATGTGGACCAGGGAGTTTTCCGCGCCGTTGTGGCTGCCGATGGGCGCGCGCACTGTGGCCTGAGACCATGCGGCGGGAACGTCGTCGGAAACGGAAATGTCCTCGAGATTGACGAGGATTCCCTCGTTCAGGCCCTCGCGCGGCCGGTTGATGTCACTGTCCTCCACCTTGCCGTGGAATTCGTAGCCGGTGCCGGGCACGTCGGGTGCATTCATGTAGAACCCGATGACCCGTGCATCCTCGTTGTCGGTCTCGTTGTGGAAGAAGTGCACCGATCCCTTGGGCATCATCCGGCAATGGCCTGCCATCACGACGGCGCGGCTGTCCCCCTGGCCGACGACCCCGTATCCCGACAGGTAGACCGCAATTTCGTCGCTCTTGGTGTGCAGGTGTTTGGCATGGGTCGAGCCCGGTCGGAAGATCGAGTGAAACACGGTGGTTGCGCTGCCTGTCTCACCGGTGATCGGCAGGCGGAATTCCGAGATCGCCCACCCGTTGCGCTCTTCCATGCGTTCGGGTGCTACGTCCATGGTCTGGATGACTTTGATCGGCATGGTGCTTCCTTCGTTTCCTCAGCCTGTTTCTGCGACGAGCCCTACAGCTTCGATTCCGGCCACGGCACAGGCTTCGTCCCGGTCGGACACATCACCCGTCACCCCGACCGCGCCGAGGAGTTCGCCATTTTCATCGCGTATTAGCACGCCGCCCGGCGCATTCAGAACCTTTCCATCTGTGGCCGCGTTCAGGGTCAGGATAAACCGGTCCGGTCGCTCGACCAGTGCCCGGCTGCCCATCCCCATGCCCAGCGCACCCCAGGCCTTGGCCTGTGCGATCTGGGGCCGCAGGAAACTTGTCCCGTCCTCGCGCGCGAAGGCCAGCAGGTGGCCGCCCGGGTCGAGAATTGCCACGCCCAACGGCAAACAGTCCGTCTTGCGGCCGTGGGCGAGGGCGACCTCAATGATCTTCTGGGCCTGTTCGAGCTTCAAAGTGGCCAAGACGCTATCCCTTCGTGCGCGGTATGCTTTTCTCAACGCTTTGGTTGGCAGTGTCTGACGATCAGCTTGATCGCACAAGCGAGCGCAGGAAATGACTGAATTGCGACAGATACCGAGGGCGAGGGGAAACCTCGACACGATGCCTGAACAGGTCGTCGAGGCCGTGTGCGATCGGTTCCGGGATGCGGGCGTTATGCTGTTCGAGGACGTGATCGCGCGCGAAAAGGTAGCGGCACTGCATGACGCCTATCAGGCGGCGTGCGCCCAATACCATCGGGATGTGGAACACGACGATGCCCTGTCCGTGGGCGACATGCGCCACATGATCACGGTTCCTTTTGCGGGCCCGTTCAACGATCCCGATGTCTATGCCAACCCGCACATCCTGCCGGTCATTCGCAAGCTGCTCGGCGCGGATGCGGTTCTGGGCAGTTTCGTTTAAGTCACCTCCCTGCCAGGTGCGCCCGAACAGCACGCGCACCGCGACGTGCCCTCGCTGTTCGAGGGGCAGGACAGAATGCCGATCCTGCCGGCCTACTGCGTGACGCTCGTGCTGCCGCTGGTGGACATGAACGCAACCAACGGCACCACGGCGTTTTATCCGGGTTTCCGGGCCGAAGACGACTGGAAGAAGGAGGAGATACTCCGCCCGGATGTGCCGGTCGGTTCTGCGCTCCTGTTTGACGCGCGTATCTGGCACTTCGGCACGGAGAACCGCTCCGCCGCGACCCGGCCGGTCCTGTACAACAACTACCAGCGGCCATGGTTCCGCGACGCGATGAATTTCTGGCGGCAGGTGCCGATTTCCTTGTCCGACGAGGAGTATGCCCGCATACCCGAGGCGTTTCTGGACCTGCTGGCATGGACACGAGAGCCGAACCGCGATGGTGGCAACAGGTCCTGAAAATTCCTCAGCCTCGCCACAATTGGTAACTAGATAACTGGCATGGGGAGCTGTGCCGTAGCACGCCGGGAGCGTTGACGCACTCGCGGGCGGCACGCTACGCCGGAAACTCGATCCGGAAATTCTTGGAGGCGAACGAAATGATGGGATTGCACGTTGGAACCCCGAAAGGACTCCTCATGCGACTCCAGAAAGCTACGATGGCCGCGCTGCTGGCAGCGCCTGCTCTGGCTTTGACGCCAACGACCGCCGGCGCCCAGCTCGGCGATATACTCAAGGCCCCGAAGACCCTGATCGACCGCGCGATCGAGGCACGGAGTGCCGAGGACATTGCGAAGGACAACCGGATCGTCATCGACGTGAACGCCATCATGGCCGAGATCGGCACGATCAAGGCGTCGACCGAGATCTATGAACAGAACCTTCTGATCACCGGAATTTTCTCCGACCAGAAGACCCATGACAGTTTCCTGGAGCAGGTCCGACAGGTGCGCGGCCTGAAGCAGCTCTACTGGCACGCCATCTTCATGAGCGATGTCGAGCGCGAGAAGCGTACCGACCTGCTCGAGTGGGACGATGTGCTGGTTCTCGAGACCAAGGTCGATGTGGAAATGGTGTCGACGCGCGGTGTGGCGGACGTGAACTTCCGGACGGCAGCGGACTCGTTCGGCACGGTCTACCTCATGGGGCGTGCGCGCTCGGAAGAGGAACTGAAGAAGGCCGTCGATACGGTGGCCCACACGGAGGGCGTGCGCCGGGTCGAGAATTACGCCTTTGTCCGGCCCTAGCCTGGGCGGCTAATCCGAAGTCACGGTTCCGAACACCTCGTCGGCAGGCCTGACCTGGCGGCGGATATTCCCGTCACGCTGTGACAGGCCGGCCCGGTCGAAATATTCCAGCACCTCCACGGCGAGGTTGCGACCGATCTCCGCATCCTTGCGGAAATCGGACACCGAGACCGTTCCGGTCTGCGCAATCATCTTCTCGAACACTGCTGCTTGGGCGCGCAGCGCGTCCGGCAGGAAAAAACGGTTGGCCGCGATCTGCACGGCCATGCCCATCCGCACCGCCCGGCGCATCGTTTTCATCACCGCATGCACCGGCATGCCGGCCTCGCGCGCCATGTCGTGGACCACGGGCGGGGCTTGCGGAGTCTCTGCCATGAGCGGCTGGAGCACTTTCCAGTGCCTGGCTTCGTCTCCGGTGAGCCCGGGCTGGTGATCGGGCCGGTGAAGCAGCATGCCGTCGCTGGCAATGCAGCCGGTAGAAATCTGCGACGTGACAACGGCATCGAACAACGGCTCGGGCATGAAACGCCCCACGGTTCGCCGCAGCTGCGCGGATGCAGGTCCCAAACGGTCCGGGTTGGCGGCGTGGAAATCGTCCAGTGCCTTCATGACCTCGGCAGTGCGCGCGCCCCAGTGAGAGGGCGACAGAACCACACGCTCCGGCTCTTGGCCGGCCCCGACGGCGCCGACCTCGGCAATCGCCGCCTTGACGTCGCCGTCGGTCATGTTGCGGGTGGCGGCGAACTCCGACAGCGAGACACCGGTTTCCGCAAGCTCGATCGCCCCTGCAAGCGCCTGCTCGTGCGACGGGTTGTCGAGTGCGGCAAGCATGGCGAGGCGCTCCGGGCGTGCCCGCCCGCGCCGGGGCGGAAACAGGTCGATCACATGTCCGCCACCCAGGGTTTCCTGGGCGGACTGGTCGCGGATCACAAATCGGTCCCCTGCGCATGCGCCGATGGCCTCATCGAGGACGAGCTGAACCAGCGCGCTCTCGCCCGGCGCGATGCTGTCAGCGCCCAGGACCGCCACGCGCCCGGTGACGTTCGTCGCCCCGAGATGGACGTGGACCGGGGTCCAGTGGCGCAGCGCCCGGCGGGTATCCGGCACGACCTTCAGGCGGGCGTCGATCTTCCGGTATCGCCGCAGCCGGTCGCTGCCGACGAGCCAGTCGCCGCGTGCGATGTCTTCCTTGTCGATGCCGGCGAGGTTGAGCGCGAGGCGGTCACCTGCCTGGCCTGTCTCCGATTCGGCGTTGTTGGCGTGCATGCCGCGCACCCGCACCTCGATGCCGTAGCCGGCGATCCAGAGCCGGTCTTCCCGGGTGACGGCGCCGGAAAAGGCTGTGCCCGTCACAACGAGGCCAGCGCCCGCGACGGTGAACACGCGGTCGACGGCGAGGCGGAAGTGCCCTGACGCGGCCTGCGCCTCGGTCTCGGCGGCGAGCAGGGCGATATGGGTCGCCAGCGCGTCGATCCCGTCGCCGGTGATGGCGGAAACAGGGAACACCGGTGCCTCGGCCAGTGTGCTCTCGAGCAGCAGCAGCTCGATCTCCTCGCGGACTTCCTCGACACGTTCGGCGGGCACCCGGTCGGTCTTGGTCAGCGCGACCATGCCCCGTGAAATTCCCAGCAGGTCGAGAATGGCGAGGTGCTCGCGGGTCTGGGGCATCGGGCCGTCATCGGCCGCAATCACGAGCAGCGCGCAGTCGATGCCAGTGACACCCGCCAGCATGTTGTGGACGAGGCGCTCATGGCCGGGCACGTCGATGAAACCCAGCTTCGTGCCGTCCGCAAGGTCGGTGTAGGCGAAGCCGAGGTCGAGCGTCATGCCGCGCTTCTTCTCCTCGGGCAGCCGGTCGGCGTCGATGCCGGTCAGCGCTTTCACCAGCAGGGTCTTGCCGTGGTCGATATGCCCGGCGGTGGCGATAATCATGCGGCGGACAGCTTCGCGAGTTGTGCGCGGAAGCCCGCGGCATCGTCGAGGCAGCGCAGGTCGAGCCACATGGCATCGTCCTGCACCCGCCCGACAATCGGTACGGGCAGGTCGCGGAGTTCGGCGGCGAGGCGCTTGAGCGCGGCCCCGCGCCCGCGCGCGGCAACCGGCGTGATCGTGATGGCGGCGCTGTCGAGGGTCTCCACTGGCAGCGCGCCCGACCCGATCTGGCCCGAGCAGTCACGCACCTCGATCGCGAAGCCCTCGCCCAGAGCCTTCGCCACGTCCGGCGCGAGCGCTTCGGCCTCGGCGCGAATCTCGACGGCCTTGCGCGCGAGCAGGCGCAGGGTCGGCAGGCGTTCGGCCAGCCGGTCCGGTTCACGGTAGAGCCGGAGTGTGGCTGCCAGTGCGGCGAGGGTCGCCTTGTCGCAGCGCAGGGCGCGCTTGAGCGGATTCTTCTTCAGGCGCGCGATCAGGTCCTTGCGTCCGACGACCAGCCCGGCCTGCGGGCCGCCCAGCAGCTTGTCGCCGGAGAAGGTGACGATGTCGGCCCCGGCGGCGATGGTCTCGCGCGGGGTGGGTTCGTGGGGCAGGCCCCAGTTCTCGAGGTCCACCAGCGCGCCCGCGCCAAGATCGACTGCAAAGGGCAGGTCTGCGGCATGGGCGATGCGCGCCAGTTCATCTTCCGCGACGGAGGCCGTGAAGCCCTGCACCGCGTAATTCGAGGTGTGCACCTTCATCAGGAGCGCCGTACGGTCGCCGATGGCGCCTTCATAGTCGCGCGGATGCGTGCGGTTGGTGGTGCCGACCTCGACCAGTTTCGCGCCCGCGCGAGCCATGATGTCGGGGATGCGGAAGGCGCCGCCGATCTCCACCAGCTCACCACGTGAGACTGGAACTTCCTTGCGCAGGGCCAGTGCGTTGAGCAGCAGCAGGACCGCGCCGGCGTTGTTGTTCACGACCGTCGCGGCTTCGGCCCCGGTCAGCTCGCACAGCAGGTCTTCCACATGCACATCGCGGTCGCCGCGCTTTCCTCCGGCGAGGTCGAATTCCAGGTTGCTGGCCCCGCGCGCGGCGTCAGCCATGGCGTTGATCGCCGCCTCGGCCAGCGGTGCCCGGCCCAGATTGGTGTGCAGCACGGTGCCGGTCAGGTTGAACACGCGCTTGAGGGAAGGTTCCGCTGCGCGGTCGAGCTGAGCGGAGGCGGTTTGTGCGATGGCACGTTCCGACAGATCCGGTGCGCCACCGTCTGCCAGCGCCGAGCGCACCTGCCTCAAAACCTGGCGGAGCGCGGCCGTCGCCGGTGCGCGTCCATGGGTTTCGGCTAGTGCCGTGCCTTCCGGTGACTGGAGCAGCCGGTCGATGGACGGGATCGCGGAGAAATCTGGTGCGGGTGTGGCCATGGGAGGGGGATTGTTCAGTGCCGGGCACATTCGATCAAGACTGATATAGTCACGACACCTTTCACCTGCACACGCCAGTCCGGCTGTGCGGGTTCCCCGTCAGGAGAGATTTCGCCGAATGTCGAAGGAACTGGGTGGCATTGCCGCGGGCTGTGCCACTGTACTGTGTTTCGTGGCGATGCTGGTCGCCGGGCGCTTCGGGGCGACCACGGATGCGCTGACCGTGTTCGACCTTGCGGGCCTGCGCATGGGTGTTGCCGCACTGCTGGCCTCCCCGTTCCTGCTGCGGGCGCGGCCATGGCATGTCGATCTGCGGGCTCACGCCGTCGTCGCATTTTTCGGCGGTGCGCCTTTCGTGCTTTTGTTGTTCGCCGGGATGACCTTCGCGCCGGTCGGCCATGCGGCCGTGCTGATGAACGGCTCCCTGCCGGTTTTTGCCGCCTTCGTGACCTGGTTCTGGGTTGGTGACCGGCCCGGACGCTGGCAGTGGGTGGGTATTGCCGCCATTGTCGCCGGGGTTGCTGCGGTCGGGTGGGACGCGATTGCCGGCGACATCCCGGGCCAGTGGCGCGGACATATCCTTTTCCTTGCGGCGGGGCTGTCCGCGTCACTCTGGTACGCCGGAATGCGCCGGTGGCGGCTTTCCGTGATCCAGTCGCTGGCCGCGCTGCTGGTCGGCAATGCGCTGGTCTATGTCCCGGTCTGGCTGCTGTTCCTGCCGTCCGGCCTGTTCACGGCCCCGCTGACGGATATCGCCCTGCAGACGGTGGTGCATGGTGTGTTCGGCGCATTCCTTTGCATCCTCGCCCACGCCTATTCCGTGAAGACCATCGGGCCGATGCGCCAGGCCGCGATCATGTCTGCGGCTCCCGCCCTGGCGCTGTTTGTGGCGATCCCGACGCTGGGCGAAATTCCGTCGGAGTTGAACGTGATCGGTGCGGCGGTCGTCATCGCGGGAATCCTGGCGACGGTGTTCCTGCGGCCGCGAGCCGGTGCACCAATGAACACACCGGCGGATGGCTGAACGGAGCCGACATGTTAGAAATATACCCATGGTGAAACTTTCTGTCCTCGACCAATCCCCTGTACGTGCCGGCGGCGATCCGCGCCAGGCGCTGCAGGAAACCATTGCGCTGGCCCAAGCCACCGAGAAGCTTGGCTATGACCGGTACTGGCTGGCCGAGCATCACGGCACCGAGGGCTTTGCCGGTTCGTCTCCGGAAATCCTGATCACGCGGGTTGCAGCCGCCACGGAGCGGATTCGTGTCGGCTCTGGCGGTGTGATGCTTAGCCACTATTCACCGCTCAAGGTGGCGGAAAACTTCAAGCTGCTCGAAAACCTCTATCCGGGCCGGATCGACCTCGGGATCGGCCGCGCGCCGGGCAGCGACGGGCTGACGGCGGCGGCGCTGGCCTATGGCAGCGAGATCGGGATCGAGTACTTCCCGACAAAGATCGCGGACATGATGGCCTTCCTGTCGGACGAGCCCCCGGTGACAGAGCCGTTCAAGAAGGTCCGTGCGACGCCGGCGATTTCGGAAATGCCCGAGGTCTGGCTGCTGGGCTCCAGCGACCAGAGCGCCTCCTACGCCGCGCATTTCGGATTGGCATTTTCCTTCGCCCATTTCATTGCGCCCCAGGCCTGCGCGCCCGTGCTCGACTACTACCGCCGCAACTTCAAACCATCGGATTCTTTGGCCGAACCGAAGGCCAGCGCCGGGGTGTTCGTAATCTGCGCGGATACGGCCGAGGAGGCCGAGTACCTTGCGGCAAGCCGCGATCTGTGGCGGCTGAAGCTGCAATACGGACAGCATCTGCCCTATCCGCCACCGGAAGAGGCGCTCGCCTATCCCTATAACGAGCAGGAAAAACGTATCGTCGAGGCGAACAAGGCGAACCGTTTTACCGGCGATCCGGCATCCCTGCGGGACCGCCTGACCGCGTTTGCGGAAGAGTGCGGTCTCGACGAACTTGTTGTATTGACCATCACCCATGATTTCGGCAAACGGGTGCGCTCCTACGAGCTTCTTGCCGAAGCGTTCGGGCTCAGCCGCCAGGAAGAAGCGGCCTAACTAAAAAATCTCGCCAATCTGAGTGGAGGCGACGCTCTCACCGCACGACACGGAGAGCGGCATATGAGCGATATCGACCTTTCGGGCCGGGGTGCCCTGGTCACGGGTTCCACGAGCGGCATCGGCCTGGAAGTGGCGCGCGCATTGGCAAAAGCCGGCGCAAACATCATGCTAAACGGGTTTGGCGATGCGGACGAGATTGAGCAGATTCGCTCTGGTCTCGCGGAATCCTGCGGCGTGAGGGTCGGCTATTCCGGCGCTGATCTGTCTGACGGTGCGGCAGCCCGGAAACTGGTTGCTGACGCGCAGGAAGCGATCGGGGCTGTGGATGTGCTGGTCAACAACGCCGGTATCCAGCATGTGGCGCCCGTCGATGAATTCCCGCCCGAGAAGTGGGACGCCATCATCGCGATCAACCTGTCCTCGGCCTTCCACTGCAGTGCAGCGGCGCTGCCGGGCATGAAGTCGCGCGGGTTCGGCCGGATCGTGAACATTGCCTCTGCGCATGGCCTCGTAGCCTCGCCCTACAAGGCCGCCTATGTGGCCGCCAAGCACGGGGTTGTCGGCCTGACCAAGACCATCGCGCTGGAGGTCGCGGAATCCCCGATCACGTGCAATGCCATCTGCCCCGGCTTTGTCCAGACGCCGCTGGTGGACGGCCAGATAGACGACCAGGCCAAGGCTCACGGCATGTCGCGAGAGGATGTCATTCGTGACGTCGTCCTGGCGTCCCAGCCCAGCAAGCGCTTTGTCGAGACGTCGCATATCGCCGAGACCGTGCTGTTCCTGTGCGGGCCGGCGGGTGCCTCTTTTACCGGCGCGTCGCTGTCCATCGACGGGGGCTGGACCGCACGATGAACGCCGGGGCGAAGCCCGCGTCCCGGGGCCAGACACGCAGGATCAATCTTGCGCTGCAGGGCGGGGGTGCGCACGGTGCCTTCACCTGGGGTGTGCTCGACCGGTTGCTGTCGGAAAGCCGGATCGAGATCGAGGGTGTCAGCGGAACAAGTGCCGGCGCCATGAACGCGGTGGTCCTGGCTGCCGGCCTAGTCGAGGGCGGCAAGCTCGGCGCGCGCGCGCGGCTCGACGATTTCTGGCGGGATGTCTCACGGATGGACCGGTACAGCCCGGTTCAGCGCGGGTTCTGGCACTGGTTTGTCGGCGAGTACTCGATGGACAATTCGCCGGGAATCGCCTTTGTCGAGACCCTGTCGCGCACCTTCTCGCCCTACCAGGTCAATCCGCTCAACTTCAATCCATTGAAGCCGATCATCAACGGGCTGGTGGATTTCGACGCACTGCGCGCCACGAGAAAGGTGAAACTATTCATCTCGGCGACGAACGTGCGCACGGGCCGGGCGCGCATATTCGAGAACCCGGAGATGTCGGCCGATGTCCTGATGGCGTCGTCCTGTCTGCCGCATCTTTTCCAGGCTGTGGAGATCGGCGGCGAGCACTATTGGGATGGCGGCTTCATGGGCAACCCGGCCATCTATCCGCTCATCTATGGCGCGGATTGCTGCGATGTGGTGCTGGTGCAGATCAATCCGCTTGTTCGCCAGAAACTCCCGCGTTCGGCGCGTGATATCCAGAACCGGATCAACGAGATCAGCTTCAATTCCAGCCTGATGCATGAAATGCGCGCCATCGAGTTTGTCACGCGGCTGATACGTGCCGGAGAACTCGATCCGGGCGAGTACAAGGAGATGTTCATCCACATGATCGAGGCCGAGGACGCGCTGGAGAAGTTTGGCGCGTCTTCAAAACTGAATGCCGACTGGGATTTCCTCAACGCCCTGAAGAAGATAGGCCAACAGACCGCGGACCGGTGGCTCGAGCAGAACATTGATTCCATCGGCAAGACGTCGACGGTCGACCTGGGGGACCGCTTTCTCGAGAACGATTCCGCGGCGGACTAGTCAGCCTTTGCGTCGAAATTCACCGAGGCGCAGGCCTAGATCTTGCGGCCGGCAGCCTTGTCCGCGTCGATAATCGACTGGGGCACGACGATCCCGGCATTGGGGTCCGGATGGTCGCCATAGATCACCATGACCATCCCGACTTCAGTGCCCGTGTTCTCTACAGACCTCATGAGATGAGGGGGCACCGAAAACGTATCGTATGGATTGAGCACGACCTTGTTCTCGCCCTCGTTGCCCCAGTGGATCGTGTACTGGCCGCGCATGCAGATGAAGGTTTCCGTGTAGTCATGTGCATGCAAGACCGGGTGATGTCCCGGCTCCGACTGGATGTAGCAAAGGTGGAAGCTGTGTGGCTTGTCCACTTTTGCGGGCCCGGCCATGTTGTCCGGTGAGATGACCCAGCGGATGCCGAGACGCATGTCCGGATTGTTTGCGTCGCGGAAGGCTTCAGGGTCGTGCTTCAGGTCATCGAAGCGTGCAACCCACGCTTCTACCTGTTCCGCGGGCATCTCAATGCCTTCGCCGGGACGACGCCTGTAGGGTGTTCGTTCGCGTACTGGATGGGTGTTCATTGTCTACTCCACGCCGACGTTGAATTTCATCGAGGTGTGCGCCTCGATGGCATCGCGGACTTCGGGGCCAAACTTCGCCGAGACCTCATCCCCAACGGATCTGGCGTAGCCGACATCGTTTTGGTTCGTGCCCAGGATCACAACGAAAAGCAGCGCCGTGTCGTCTGAGACGTTGCGGAAGGCCCTTGTGACACCCAGCGGCACATTGACCATGTCATGGGGTTCCAAGACCGTCGAATACTCACCGTTGTCGCCCCAGCTCACCTCGAACCGGCCGGTCAGGCAGAAGAAGATCTCGTGGGTCTCCAGGTGCGCATGCAGCATGGGGCCGTCGCCGGGCGGGCATTCCGCGATGGTCAGCGACAGTCCCGGCGGGCCCTTGGCGGCCGTAAACTGGTGCGAGCCGGCGGCATCCGCCGGGGCTAGCAGCGTGTAGAGCGTTTTTGCGGTGAGCATTTCGTAGGCTTCGACCGGTATACCGAGGGATTCGTAGCTGCCCTTTTTCGGCTGCAGGCTTTTGAACCGGACGATGTGCTCGTTCATTCCGTCGGGGCCGATATCGATTGTTTTCATCTCTCTCCTCCGTTGCGCGGATCACATCATGGTGCCGGAGAAAGGCTCAAGACAGGCCCGCAGGACGTCTCATCTGTTAAAACTGGCTGCCCGGACCTTGTCGAGGGTTGATTAACCTTTGGCCGCCACAATGGCCGGAAATGCGCAACCGGCAGGCCGAAAAACGGCCTGCTACGGACGATCCAGGAAGGAACGAGGCGTGATATGAAGAAACTCATGCTCGCCGCAGCAATCTGCGGTGCCCTCTTCTCTGTCCAGGCCCAGGCCAGTGACGCGTTGCGCCTTTCGGTGACCAGCGCGCTGCCGGAGCACCACACGGCCCTGGACGTGTTTCGCAAGCACTTCCAGGCCGAGGTCTCTCGCCGCATGGAAGAACAGGGCGGCACATCGCCTGACTGGATCGAGATGCACCACGGCTCGCTGGCGCGGCCGGGCGGCGTGCTGGAGGCACTCGAGGACGACCTGTCGGTGTTCGGCATCGTGTCGGTAAACGAGGAAGCCGATCGCCTGCCGCTTCAGAACCTGACCTACCGCATGCCGTTCACGACGGAAGACTGCGCGATCGTGGCCGAGGCCTATCATGGGGTTCATGAAACGGTGGGCGGCATGACCGGGCCGGTCGAGAAGGCCGGGCAGATGTATCTCATGCCCATTGCAAGCGACGCCTACAACTTCATCGCCGTGCAGAAGATCACCAATCCGGGCGATGTCCGCGGCGTCCCCATTGGAATCTTGGACCGGGTCGAGGGATGGCTGTCCGGCGTGGAAGGCGCACCGGTGCCGATCCGTGCCGATCTGATTGCCTCGCGCCTGGAGGCTGGTGTCCTGATCGGGGCGCTGATGCCGGATACGGAGATGCGCCGCCTTGGCCTGAAGCAGCAGGCGGATCACTACACACGGACCGGCTTTGGTGCCCAGGTGCCCTACATCGTGACAGTCAATGCGCGCCGGTTCTCCGAACTGCCCGAGGCAGTCCGTAACGCGGTTCGCACTGCCGCGTCGGCATTCGTGGTCCCGGCCGCGAAGGACTATTGCGCTGCCGGCGAAGCCGCACTCGAGAAAATGAAGGAACAGGGCATTCGCACGGCGAAGCTGCTGAAAAGCCGCAGGAGCCAGTGGGCGGGTGCGCTGGCACCGCTGGCACAGTCCTGGGCGAAGCGAAACGACGAGGCCGGGATGCCGGGAACCGAAGCGGTGGCGGAATACATCCGCCTGCTGAGGCAGGCTGGTGTCCATCTCCCGCGAGACTGGTCGCGTCCAGCCGAGCCGGGAGCCTTGCCGGTCCTCACGCCAGCGGCCGAGCAGGTGTCCGAAGCACCGCATCATTAGCCATTTTTCTCGGCACTGCTTTCCGGATTTCGTCGCTGTGTGACGGTTGTCTCACGACAGTTATGCAAACATGGCAACGCCTTGTGCGTTACCGGTGCCGCGATTGTGTGTTTTAATCTCTGATACAAGAGATTATGCCCGGCGATCTTGAGTATTCGGGTTTCCGCCGGACATTGGAGGGAGGTCCTGGATGGTACAGGAAGATTTCGCCGTATTCGACGAGACGAACTTCGATGCAGAGGTGTTGGGCCGTGATGGCCTGACGGTCGTCGATTTCTGGTCCGAGACCTGCGTGCCCTGCCGGCAGCTCAAGAAGGTGCTGGGGCAGGTGGCAGAGGACATGCCGGCGGATGTTGTGATCGGCACGGTCAACGGCGATGAGAACCTTGACCTGCTGGCGCGCTACGGCGTGCGCGGGTTTCCCACCCTCCTGTTCATAAAGGGCGGCGAAGTGGTCGAGACACGTACCGGTGTTGACCGGAAGCAGGTTCTGAAGAAAGCAATCGAGTATCACGCCTGAACGGCGTGCCTTTTCAGGAAAGGAAACACGGATGCCAGCAAACATTACCTTGCTCGACATCGAAGAGCTGAAGAAGACGAAGCTCAAGCCGTATATCGAGCGGTCGCTTGAACTGCGAGCGCCCGATCCGGGCTTCCACGCGGTGATGGGCCACAATGTCGACCTTGCCGAGAAGTTCTATCTCGCCTGGGTCAAGGCCTTCAACGAGGGCAACCTCAGCCACCGGCTGAAAGAGGTGATCCGGGTCATGCTCTCGCGCATGGCCCATTGCAGCTATTGAGGCAACGTTCGGTCCGCTTCGGCGAAGCGGCAAGGCCTCGATGAAAAAGCCCTCGATGAGGGGATCTACAACCACGCTGCAAGTGACATCTTCTCCGACGAGGAGAAGGCGATCATGCGCTATGTCGAGACGCTCTCGACCGATCCGGACTCTTTCTCGGATGAGGACTGGGCGGATCTGCGCAGGTACCTCTCGGAAGAGGAAATTGTCGAACTCGGCATGTTCCTGTTCATGAACCTCGGCTTCCATACCTTCTTTGGGACGCTGAAGTTCTATCCGATGTTTTCGCCGGACGGCCGTCTGGTGAGCCAGGAGGAATCGGAGCGGCTTTACGGCGACAAGCCGGAATCGCTGCAGGGTGAGGCGGCCGAGTAATGTCCCGCATGACCCCTCTCGATGCGTCCGCCATCACCGATCCGGAACTCGTCGAGCTGCTCGGCGAGTGTGAGGAACTTGGCGTGCCCGATCCGGTGTTCGTGCGAATCTTTGCGCGCTCCGCGGACCAGATCAAGCCGATGCTGCGTGCGATGCTGGTGTCCCACCGGGACGGCAGCGTCGACCATAAGCTGAAGGAAATCATCCGTATCCAGCTCGCCCGCTTTGTCGACGATCCGTACTTCTCGAACCTGCGTTCGAAGAAGGCGATCGCCGAGGGCCTGACGGAAGAGATGATCGAGATCGGCTGTGAGGATTACGAGGATTCGGATTTGTTCTCCGAGCGCGAGAAGGTCGCGCTGCGATTTGCCGAACAGCTCTTCCTCGATTCCACCAAGGTCGACAAGATCTTCTACGACGAGATGCACAAGCACTGGTCGGATGCAGAGATCATGGAGATCGGGTCCTTCGCGGCCCTGTTCCACGGCATCCACATGGTGATGAAGACCTACAACGCGCGGCCTCTCGAAGCCGCGTAGGTTCGAACTGAACTATGAAAAAGGGCGGGTCCTGGACCCGCCCCTTTTTGTTGTGCCGAGGCAAGCTGTCCGGTCAGGCAGCGGCTCGCGTCCAGGCGGCGGTGCTGCGGCTGCGGACCTCGTGACGCATGTCGGCATTGAGATGCCATGGCATCGTCGCCTCGAATGTGGGGCGGGCCCGCCAGAGGTCGAGCCAGCCGCGCACCCGGGTCCGGCCCTCCAGCAGGATGTCGAGGCCGAACTCCTCGGCTGAGATCACGTAGGGCAGCAGGGCAAGGTCGGCGAGGGTCGGCGCGTTGCCAACGAGGAAGGCCGAGTTTTCGAGCGCGTTTTCCATGTCGGTCAGCGTGCGGTCGAGCACCTTCATCGAGGCGAGGAAGTCCGGCGCATCGAAGCCGAGCGCGAGCAGGCGTTCCTGGCGTTCGCGCCGTGCCGGGTCGATCAGCCGGTCGAGGAGGGCGGTTGTTTCCGCGTCGGATTTCGACAGCCAGACCGGCCGGATCACGATCACCCAGGCCAGCCCGGGCCAGTTCGGGTGCTGGGTCTCATCGATCCACTTGCACCATTTGCGCATCCGCGCCTGGTCGAGTGCCGAGGCGGGCTTCAGGGAGTCCTGCTCATAGGCCGTGTCGAGGTACTCCATGATGATGGTTGACTCGGTGACTGGGGTCCCGTCGTCCACGAGCACCGGTACAA
This sequence comes from Alphaproteobacteria bacterium, assembly GCA_038117045.1. GTDB lineage: Bacteria > Pseudomonadota > Alphaproteobacteria > UBA6615 > UBA6615 > JABJAG01. Next base: position 160,401 of record JAYOFE010000006.1, read on the forward strand.
CACCCTTCGGGTTGAGCTTGAGGTAGTCCGGCTTCAGGTTTTCCTTCTCGATGATGTCGACGATGACGCCGTCCCAGTCGAGCTGCTTTTCCGAAAGAACGGCCCGCACCTTCGCAGCGCAGGGCGAGCTCGGATAGTGGTAGAGGGTGATCATGGCGCAGGCCTCCCGTCCGTTCCGTCATGCCGGACGCAATTCGAGCATTGACGGAGCGTGCGGGAAACCTCGGATTCCTCACCTCTGCCCGGAATGCCGTGCACGAACGCGCGAGGCCTAGTGCCTCGCGCGCTAGCTCAGTTCTTGTTGAGCGCGGCCCATACCTTCGGCGGGTTCGCGGGCATGTCCATCTCGGTGATCCCGCGTGTCGCGAGCGCATCGATGATGGCGTTCATGCCGGCGGCCAGCGCACCGGTTGTCCCGGCCTCGCCGGCGCCCTTCGCGCCCACCGGGTTGGTTGTGCACTTTACCGAGTGGAAACCCAGCTTCATGTCCGGCATGTCGTCGGCGCGCGGCATCATGTAGTCCATGAACGAGCCCGCCAGCAGCTGGCCGTCCTTGTCGTATATGGCGTGCTCGCCGAGCACCTGTCCGAGGCCCTGCGCGACACCGCCGTGCACCTGCCCGTGGACGATCATCGGGTTGATGACCGTGCCGCAGTCGTCGACGGCGATGTAGTTCAGGACGTCGATCACGCCCGTTTCCGGGTCGATCTCCACCTCACAGATATGGCAGCCGTTGGGGTAGGTCTGCTCCGGCGAGGTGAAGTCCTCGGCCGAATCCAGGCTGTTCGGAATACCCTCGGGGAGCTCGCCAAGGGTTTTTGCCTTCTGCGCCAGTTCAATGAGGCCGATGGCCCGGTCAGTGCCGACCACCTTGAAGCTGCCGTCGGCGTACTCGATGTCGGCTTCTGCCGCCTCAAGCACATGGCCGGCCAGTTTGCGTCCCTTGTCGATGATGGCATCGACCGTCAGCGAGATCGCGCCGCTGGCCAGCGCCATGGAGCGAGAGGCCACCGATGCGAAGCCGGTCGTCGGAGTGTCGAAGCTGTCGCCCTCGATGATGCGGACACTCTCGAACGGGACCTCCAAGAGGTCTGAGACGACCTGCGCGAAGGAGGTGGCATGGCCCTGCCCGTTGGACTGGACTGCGAGGTGCGCCTCGACGGTGCCGTCCTCGGCGAAGCCGATCTTCGCACCTTCCGACAGGTAGCCGCCCGCGGTCTCCACGAAGCAGGACATGCCGATGCCGCGCAGCTTGCCGTTGGCCTCGCTTTCGGCACGGCGGTCCTTAAAGGAATCCCACTGGGCCAGTTCGAGCGCCTTGTCCATCGCCGCTTCGAACTCACCGGAATCGTAGACCTGGTTGATCGAGGTCTTGTAGGGCATCTGCCCGGGCTTGATGAAGTTGCGCCGGCGCAGCTCCACCCGGTCGATCCCCATCTGACGGGCGGCATGGTCCATCATCCGTTCCAGGATGTAGGCCGCTTCCGGACGGCCCGCGCCGCGATAGGGCCCGATGGGGATGTTGTTGGTCAGGTAGCACTTAACCTGGAATTCCAGCGCCGGGTTGTCGTAGCAGCCGGTCAGGCAGTTGCAGACATTGCGCGTCGCCGCCGCCGGGCCGTGGGAGGACAGATAGCCGCCCATCGCCGCGATCATGTCCACGCGGAAGGCTTGCATCCGGCCGTCGGCGTCGAACGCCATGGTGCCGTTGATCACGCCGTCGCGGGCCTGGTTGTCGGCCAGGAAGGCCTCCGAGCGGGTGCCCTGCCACTTCACGGGCTTACCGCAGGCCTTCGCCGCGAACAGGATCGCGACATATTCGGGATAGGCCTGCGTCTTCATGCCGAAGCCGCCGCCCA
>JAYOFE010000007.1:0-149215 GCA_038117045.1 Alphaproteobacteria bacterium
AGGATCGCGACATATTCGGGATAGGCCTGCGTCTTCATGCCGAAGCCGCCGCCCACATCGTTGGTGCGCACATGCATCTGCTCGTGCGGCACCTTGAAGATGGGGTCGGCCAGCATGTTGCGCATGGCGTTGACGCCCTGCGAGCCGCTGATCAGCTCATAGCAGCCCGCGCCGCCATTGGCGGCCGCATCGAAACGCGCTGCCGCGCTGCGCGGCTCCATGGAGGCGACCACCAGCCGGTTGGTGGTCAGCGTCAGGTTCACCACATGGGCGGCATTCTCGACGGCGGATTTCGCCTTGGCCTCGTCGCCGATCTGGAAGTCGAGGACCAGGTTGCCGGGGATATCGTCGTGAAGCTGGGGTGCCTCGGGGCTCGCCGCCTCGCGCACATCGGTCAGCGCGGGCAGGGGATCGACATCCAGGATGATGAGGTCCACCGCGTCCTGCGCCAGCGCGGTGGTCTCGGCGACCACGATCGCGACGATCTCACCCACATGATAGATCTTGTCCACGGCGACGGCGGGACGCAGCGTGCGCAGCATGTCCGAGCCGTCCCGGTTCTGGAACGGGGTAACGTTCGGAATGGGGCCGACACCGGCGTCCTTCAGGTCCCGGCCGGTATAGACCGCGATCACGCCCGGCGCGCTCTCCGCCTCCGAGGTGTCGATGGAATTGATGACGCCGTGGCCGACCGGTGCGCGCAGGAAGGCGGCATAGGCCTGCCCCTCGAAGCCCGTGTCGTCGGCATAGGCGCCTCCCCCGGTCAGCAGACGCGCGTCCTCGCGCCGCTCCACATGCTGCGAAATTCCGAACTGTCCGGATGCCATCGGTAACCTCCCTTTCTGACTTACCCTCTCAAAGCACAAAGTCGCGGCGCTGTCCAAGGGCGACGGTGCGTTCCGTGTTCGCCCGTCAGTCGATTGTCACAGAGCAGGCGTCGAATGCGACCTTCAGGGTGAATCCGCCCTCGTTGATCTGCCACTTGTCGAGCGTATAGGTGCGCAGGCCCCGGGAATGCATGGGGTCGGCCTTCGCGATCTCATGGGCCTCCTCGAAGCTGCCGGCGCGGATGATGATCAATCCCGCGCGGGGCAGCGCATCGTCCTTGTCGAACAGGGGACCGGCGGCGAACATCACGCCCCGCGCTTCCAGTTCGCACTGGTATTCCAGGTGGTCGGGCAGGGACTGGCGCATGATTTCCCGGTCGACGCAGGGCGTGGTCAGGACTGCGTAAAGCTCCTTGGTCACGACCCGGGGGGCGTTGGCATCGCTCATAACGTGTTTTCCTTTTCTATGTGCGCCTAGAAGCCGTAACTGTCGGGCGCGAAGCCGATGCGGCTTTGCGCGGCCTTGAGGTTGTCCGAGGGCGGGTTGGTGATACCCCAGTGGTCGCTGCGTCCGGCGGGCCAGCCCCAGTCATCCGGGCTACCGGTGGGATAGCTGTCATCCACCTGCTCGACCTCGGCCGTGTACTCGATAGGGATGTCCTCGATCCCGATGAAATAGGCGAAGACGTTGTTGCCCGGCCCGTGGCGGCCGACGCCCCACTCAATCGGCCAGCCGGCATCGCGGCAGCGGCCCGCGCCGCGCATCACCGATTCCAGGTTCGGCATCTCGAAGGCGATATGGTTCAGCTTCGCGCCGCCGCCATTGCCGATGGCGATGTTGTGGTGGTCGATCAGGCCTCGGCTGGTATCGCCGCAGCGCAGGAAGTTGTGCATCCGCGTTCGGTCGCTGACCCGAAAGCCGAGAAGCCCGGTGAACAGGTTCACGGCGGCTTCCGGCTCATCTGCGTTCAGCACCACATGGGCGAGCTTGCGGGGACGGTCCGCTACGTCCTGGGTGTCCGTTTGCGTTGCGATGTCCGACACTACGGCGATGTTGCGCGCCTCTCCGTCCCGGAAGGCGAATCCATATCCGCCACCTGGCTGGTTGATCTCTGCCGCGGCGGTCACATCGGTGACGCCGAAGTCTGCACCTTCGCTGGATAAACGTGAATGCAGCGCGTCGACCGCGGCCCGGTCACGCGCCAGCAGGTTGACCCGCAGGATTTCCGCGGCCGTGCGCCTGTGCAGGGCCAGCACATGGTGGAACGGGCCGGTGGCGCGCAGATACGCGGCCTCGTCGTCTCCAGCCACTTTTTCCAGCCCCCAAACATCGGTGAAGAAGCCAGTGGCCGCCGCGACGTCTGCGACGCCCAGATCGACACTGTGCAGGGCCAGAATGCCGGTCTCGCTCATGATCGTTTCCCCCCGGATCATGCGGATTTCAATGCGTCCGGTTTCCGGTTCGCGCGGGTCCAACGCTAACAGGTTCCGGGGCGTGGTGCATGACGTTGTTGGCGACTTTCGGAGCGTGGTTCGATCTGTATAATCGCGCGCTCCGGCGGGCACGGGGCACCGGCTCCGCCCATCCAATCAAACCGTTTCGTGGGGATCTGAGAATATGCTGTTCAAATGCGGTCACTATCATGCACCGGGTGAGACATGCGCCCATCACGCGCCGTCCGATGCCTCGGGAGCGGCAAAGGTCGAGAAGCTTGGCGTGCGCACCGTCGACATCCACTGCCACTTGCACGTGCCGGAAGCCGACGTGCTGCTGAAGGACGCGTTTGAACTGTCCAAGGAGCCGCTGCTGTTCCACTCGAACGATGCGACCCGCAAGTTCCAGATCGCCCATAACCAGGACATCATGCCGAAGCTGACCGACACGGCGCTCCGCCTCGCGGAGATGGATGCCTCGGGCGTCGACGTGCAGGCCGTGTCCACCGCGCCGAACCACTATGGCTACTGGGCGGAACCGGATCTCGGCCGCCAGGTGGCGCAGACCGTCAACGAGAAGCTGGCCGAACTGGTAGCGGGTAATCCGGACCGCTTCGTGGCGCTGTGCACGGTGCCGCTTCAGGACCCGCAGATGGCCGCCACGGAGCTGGAGCGTTGCGTGAAGGAACTCGGCATGAAGGGTGTCGAGATCAATGCCGACGTCGCGGGGCAGGAACTCTCCAAGGCCGGGCTCGACCCGTTCTTCGCCAAGTGCGAGGAGCTGGACGTGGTCGTGTTTATCCATCCGTCGGGTTTCGCCAAGGGCGACCGGCTGGCCGACCATTACTTCGCGAACATCATCGGCAATCCGCTGGCGACTACGGTGGCCGTACACTATTTGATCTTCGACGGTGTGATGGACCGCCATCCGGGCCTCAAGGTCGTGCTGGCCCATGGCGGCGGCTTCCTCGGTGCCTATCCGGGCCGCATCGACCACGCGCACCCGCTGCGCGGCGACATGCAGCGCGAGCTTCCCGCCGGCAAGGTTCCAGGCGATTACCTGAAGCGCTTCTATTTCGACACGGTCGTGTTCACCAACGAGCAGCTCGAGTTCCTGGCGAGTTACTACGGCGCCGACCACGTCATGATGGGCACGGACTATCCCTACGACATGGCCGAGACCGACCCGGTCGGCCACATCATGGGCTCCGACCTGTCCGACGACCAGAAGCGTGCGATCCTGGGCGGGAACGCGGCCCGGCTGCTGAAGCTTTAACGGGGAAAACCCCACCCCCGTGCTTCGAGAGGCTCAGCACGGGGCATAGACCAACCGCTCGTTCGGAGCCTGAAGAAGGACGAGCGCCACGGAGGAAGCGAGCAATGCTTTTCACCTGTTCCAATCCCGCCCACCGGCACGGACCGGCGGGCGATCACGGTCATCATCGCGCTGTCACGGATGGCAAGAAACACTTCACGGTCGATATCCACTGCCACCTGCATGTGCCGGAAGCCGACGCCATGCTGAAGGACGCCAAGGCGGCCGATCAGCGCAACCTCTATGTCGATACCAATCCTCTGACGTCGGAAATCAACGCCAAGCAGCACCAGGACATTCTGCCGAAGCTGACCGATCCGACCGAGCGTATCGCGGATATGGATGCTGCCGGCATTGATGTGCAGGCCGTGTCTCCGTCGCCCTTCCACTACAACTATGCCTACGAGGCCGGCTTCGCGCGCGAGACCTCGCAGGTGGTGAACAACCGCGTCGCAGAAGTTGTCGGCCAGCATCCTGACCGCTTTGTCGGCCTGTGCACTGTCCCGCTGCAGGATGCGGACATTGCTGTGGCAGAGCTCGACCGCTGCGTGAAAGACCTCGGCATGAAGGGCGTGGAGATTTCCACCAACGTGAACGGGCAGGACCTGACCCGGGCCGGGCTTGAGAAGTTCTTTACCCGTGTCGAGGAACTGGGTGTCGTCATCTTCATGCATCCCATCGGCACGTCCTTCAAGGAGCGCATGGCGGATCATTATTTCCGCAACACGATTGGCCACCCGCTGGAATCCGCACTGGCGGTCGGCCATCTGGTCTTCGACGGTTACCTGGAGAAATACTCCGGCCTGAAGATCTGTATTGCCCATGGCGGCGGTTACGTGCCGGCCTATGTCGGGCGCTTCGACCACCCTTATCACCTGCGCGACGATTGCCGTGCGGTCATCTCGAAGCCTCCCTCCGAGTATGTGAAGAAGCTCTACTTCGACACGGTGGTCTTCACGGAACACCAGCTCCGCTACCTGATCGAGACCTGGGGCGCGGACCACATCGTGATGGGTACCGACTATCCCTACGACATGGCGGAGACCGATCCGGTCGGCCATGTGGATTCGGTGAAGGGCCTTTCGGAAGACGACAAGGCGCTTGTCATGGGCGGGAACGCCGCGAAGCTCCTCGGCATCGAGGTTCCGGCGGCGAAGTAACGTTCCGATTCCTTGCGTATGTAGAAAGGGCGGCCTTCGGGCCGCCCTTTTCTATTTTGTGATGATTTCCGGCCCCATCAGGCTGGTGGGCAGGAAGGTCGATATCCACGGCACATAGGTCACCAGGATCAGGAAGAGGAACATGATCCCGACCCATGGCAGTGCGGCGCGGACTACGTTCATCACCGACATCTGGGCCACACCCGCCGTGACGAACAGGTTCAGCCCGACCGGCGGCGTGATCATGCCGATCTCCATGTTCACGACCATGATGATGCCGAGATGGATCGGGTCAATCCCCAGCTCGATAGCAATGGGGAAGACCAACGGTGCCACGATGACGATCAGGCCAGACGGTTCCATGAACTGGCCGCCGATCAGCAGCAGCAGGTTCACCATCACCAGGAACATGATCGGTCCGAATCCGGCCGATAGCAGCGCCTCGGTGATGAGCTGCGGAATCCGCTCCTCGGTCAGCACGTGTTTCAGGATCAGCGCATTGGCGATGATGAACATCAGCATGATGGTCAGCTTGCCGGCCTCGAGCAGCGTCTTCTTGGTATCCTCGTGGAACCAGGCCGTGATCAGTGCGGCAGGCTTGCGCAGCAGGCTGGACGGGATGCCGTCCGAACCCGCCTTCAGCGGGCCCATGTCGCGGTAGACGAAGTTGGCGATCAGGAAGGCATAGACCGCAGCCACCGCGGCGGCTTCCGTGGGGGTGAACACGCCGCCATAGATGCCACCCAGGATGATGACGATCAGGAACAGGCCCCAGCCGGCTTCCCAGCCCGCGGCGAAGAATTCGCGGAAACTCGCACGAGGCTGGGACGGCAGTCCCCGGACCTTGGCAACGATAAAGATCGCGATCATCAGCATCAGCCCGGCGACGAGACCCGGGATCACGCCGGCAAGGAACATGCGTCCGACCGACACATCGACGGCGGCGGCATAGACCACCATCACGATCGACGGCGGGATCAGGATGCCCAGCGTGCCCGCGTTACAGATCACACCGGCGGCGAATTCCTTGGTGTAGCCGACCTGGCGCATGCCCGCGATGACGATGGAGCCTATCGCGACCACCGTGGCCGGGGACGAGCCCGACAGGGCGGCGAACAGCATGCAGGCGAAGACGCCCGCGATGGCCAGGCCGCCAGGGAAGTGGCCGACCGCGGCGATGGCAAACCGGATGATGCGCTGGGCAACCCCGCCGGTGGACATGAAGGCGGAGGCCAGGATGAAGAACGGGATCGCCAGCAGCGTGAAATGCCCGGCGAAGGCGTTGAACAGCGTCTGGGCGATGGAGGCCAGCGAGGCGTCGGAATAGATCAGGAGGAAAATGACCGATGACAGGCCAAGGCCAATGGCGATCGGCACGCCGATCATCAGCAGCGTGATCACCATCACGAAGAGAAGGAGGGCTTCCATGTCAGCGCGCCTCCCCGCTGCCGGACTGGACATCGTGCAGCATGTCCTCGGCCTCATGGCTGGCGATCACCAGCACCTGCTCGCCTGTCATGACTTTCCACGCCGCCTGCAGGAAGCGGAAGGTCAGCAGCGCGATGCCCAGCGGCAGTCCGAAATAAGGAATGAAACGGGGAAGCTTGTCGTACTTCTCGCCCTCGTTCAGCCAGTCGGCAAGGAACTGCAGGAAACCCGGCATGAAGATGTCATCGACCTGGTACCACGCGCGCTTGCCGATGAAGGGCTCCCAATAGTTCCAGGACCCGATCAGCAGCAGCACGCTGAAGGCAAGGCAGGCGGTCACGGCAAGCAGGCCGAGTGTACGTCGCGGGGTGGGCGGCAGGGCGTTGATCAGGACGTCCACGCCGAGATGGGCGCGGGTCTTTACGCAGTAGGACGCGCCGATTAGGACAAGCCAGGCGAACAGGAAGACCGTGGCCTCCAGAGCCCAGAGGATGTTGTCGTTGAAAACGTAGCGGGCGACAACGTTCGCGAAGGTGATGAGCGTCATCAGGCCGAGTGTGACGGCGATGAAGGTCTCTTCGATATTGTTGACGCAGCGCGCGAGCGCACCTGGCTGTTTGCCGGCCATCGATCGGTTCCCCCCGAACCGGAGTGGCAATCCGGGCAGTCCGGCTGCCCGGTTTGCAATCCGGCGCGGAAAGCGTAGTGCCTTCCGCGCCGGACAGCCAGAATTAGCTGCTCTTGTTGTAGGAGACGGCCGACTTGATGGTGTCGGTGCCGATTTCGTCCTGGAACTTGTCCCAGACCGGCTTCATCGCGTCGATCCACTCCTGGCGCTGGGCCGGGGTGAGCTTGCGGACCACGCCGCCGGCATCGATGATGGACTGCTTCGCGCGCTCGTTCACGGCCGTGGATTCGGCGTTCCGGGCGTCGGTGACTTCCGTCATGATCTTGGAGAGCTGGTCACGCACATCGGCCGGCAGGCCTTCCCACCACTCGGTCGAGGTCACGACCAGGTAGTCGATGATGCCGTGGTTGGTCTCGGTCGAGCCGTCCTGCACTTCGAAGAACTTCTGGCCGTAGATGTTCGACCAGGTGTTCTCCTGGCCGTCGACGACCTTGGTCTGCAGCGCGCCATAGACTTCGCTGAAGGCCATCTTCTGCGGGTTCGCACCCAGCGCCTCGAACTGTGCGACGAGCACTTCCGAAGGCTGCACGCGGAACTTCAGGCCCTTGGCGTCAGCGGGCACGAGCAGCGGCTTGTTGGCCGACATCTGCTTCATGCCGTTGTGCCAGAACGCAAGACCCAGCAGGCCCTTGCGCTCCATCGACTTGAGCAGCTTCTGCCCGTCGGCGGAGGTCTGGTAGCGATCCACCGCGGCGACGTCCTCGAAGACGAAGGGCAGGTCGAACAGGCGGAACTTCTTGGTGAAGGTCTCGAACTTGGACAGTGACGGCGCGGCCAGCTGGACGTCGCCGTTGAGCATCGCCTCCAGAACCTTGTCGTCGTTGTAGAGGCTGGAATTCGCGAAGACCTCCATGCAGGCCTTGCCATTCATTTCCTCGTTCACGCGCTTCTCGAGCAGCGAAGCGGCAATGCCCTTCGGATGCTTGTCGGCGTTGGTGACGTGGCTGAACTTGATAACGATTTCGCCGGGGTCGCAGGCGGCATTTGCCGGGGCGGACACAAGCGTTAAGGCGGTCGCGATACCCGCGACGGCCCCGATCATGAGCGCTTTCATCGGAGGGCTCCCTCTTTGGTTGTTGTGCAACGGTCGGTTGACCCGATCTCGTTATCTAACGATTACCAAGAGTTTGAGGATCGGCCTATCAGTCTTTGGTGGTAAGCGCCGGCGCCTGACCGGGGCTAGAGTGTCGCGGGCATCGTGATCCCGAGCTTGTCTGCTTCCGCCTTAAGGCGATCCCACGTGCCTGCGGGCAGCGGAATGCCGTTCTTCGACCGTTCGGTGAGTACCGCGTCCCCGCGTTCGCCCGGCGCGTAGATTTCATCAACACCATCCGCCCGGGGCAGGTTCTTGAGCCCTGCTGCGAGGCTGTCCACGTCCGCGCGATAACTGTCGAGGTCGGTGAAGGCGGAAATATCGATGGCCGCGCACAGCCCGTTCTGCCGGTAGCCGGTCGGGTTTGCCCCGGGCCGGATGTTGGGCTCGATCAACGGATTAGCTGCCAGCAGGCTGACCAGGCACTCGATCATCGTCGACAGTCCGGAACCCTTCGCGCCACCCAGCGGCATGAGGATTTCGGCCTGTTTGGGGTCGGTCGTGCTTTCGCCGTCGCTGTCGAGCGCCCATCCCTCGGGGATTGAGGTGCCCGTGTCCTGTGCTGACAGAATCTTGCCCATCGACGCCGTGGCCGTCGACATATCCAGCATGATCGGCGGGTGCTCGTTGCCCGGCACCGCAATGGAGATCGGGTTGGTCGAGGCGCCGGCGGCCTTGGCACCGTAATAGGCCATCATTGGCCGGGAAGCGGTCATCACGATCCCGGCAAAGCCCTCGCGGGCAGCCTGCATGGCGTAATAGCCGATGGCGCCGCCATGGGTGATGTTGCGCACGATGCACCAGCCGACATGGCATTCGCGCGCGCGGCCGATGGCCTCGTCCATCGCCGCCGACAGCGCGACGGGTCCGGGTGCCCAGTCGGAATCGATCACCGCAATCGCGCCGGAACGCTTCTCGACCTTGATATCCGGCTTGGCGTTGATGTTCCCGTTCTTCATGTAGGCGGTGTAGCGCGGAATGCGCAGCACGCCATGGGAGTCCATGCCCCGAAGATTCGCCCAGACAAGCATGTCGGCCCAGACCTCGGCGTGATCGTCGGCCACGTCGGATGTCCGGAAGACCTCCTTTACGAAATCCTTCAGCGCCCCGGCGGAGACCCGGCGTTCATTTCCACTCATTTTATGTCCTCTGCCAGATACGCGCTCGACCCCTTGGTGGCAGCATTGCGCAGTGGCCATTGCCTGTCCGCGACGGCGTCGTGGAACGCATCGATGGCTGCGTTAAACGCGACAGGGTCTTCCAGGTTGATGAGGTGTCCGCTCTTCGGGAAGGTTACGAGGCCCGAGGACGGGATCGTGCGCTTGAGGAACACATTGGTGTCGATGCAGGGCTCGTCCTCATCGCCGATCATCAGCAGGACGGGCACGGTCATCTCGCGGAACCCGGCCTCGAAATCATACAGCGACGGGCGGCCCGCCTGGACCCGGCGCAGGGTGAAGGCCGAACCGCGCGGGGAATGGTCGCGGAAGTGGGATGCGAATTCTTCCCACATGTCCGGCCGTTTCAGTTTCAGTTGGGTGCGGGTGGCGCTGGCGGCGAAACCCGGAAAATCCAGCGTGTCCTGTTCGAGGATTGCATCGGCCAGTGCGCGCGTTTCCTTGAGAAATCCCTCGCGAGTCGCCGGGAAGGATCCCGACCCGCCGCTGGCCGCAGCCAGCGTCAGCACCCGGTCCGGGTGCGCCAGTGCAAACCGCAGGCCCGTATAGGCACCCATGCTGAGCCCGACGAGGTGCGCACCGCCGATGTCGAGGGTGTCGAGAACACCCAGCAGGTCCGCCGTCGCGATGTCCTGGCCGTACTGGTCCTCGTGCTCCGGCACGTCCGACGGCGGGTAGCCGCGCACGTTGTAGGTCACACAGCGGTAGCGGTCCTTGAAATGATCGACCTGTTCACGCCAGGACCGGTTGTCGCCACCGAACTCGTGCACGAACACGAATGCCGGGGCATCCGCCGGGCCGCTTTCTTCCACCCACAACCGGGTGCCGTTGATGTCCAGAAGCGCCATGTGTTCCTAGAGTTCCTTGCGCACCAGCGCCGCACCGGCGCCCAGGGCCTTGAGTTTGCCCTGCGAGACCGAGCGGGGCAGCGGGACCATGCCGCAGTTGGTGCAGGGATAGATCCGGTCGGGTGAGGTGTATTTCATCGCCTCCCGGATGACCGCCGCCACGTCTTCCGGGCTTTCCGGCGTCAGTGTGGTGACGTCGATGGCACCTACAAGTACATCCTTTTTCCCGTCCAACAGCCGGATGACTTGCATCGGAACGCGTGCTCCAGCGAACTCGAGCGAGACCTGGTCGATATCGCTTTCGGCAAGCGGCGGCAGGATGGCCTCGTACTGGGTCCAGACATTGCCGAGCGTCGCCTTCCACTGCAGGTTCGCCTCGATGCCGTAGCCGTAGCAGATGTGAACGGCGGTGGTGCAGTCGAGCCCCTCGACCGCGCGATTGAGCGCGGCGACGCCCCAGGTCGGGACGGCGTCGAGGTAGACGTTGAAGGCCGGCTCGTCGAACTGGATATTGTCCGCGCCCGCGGCCGCCAGGTCTTTCGCTTCCTGGTTCAGGATTTCGGCGAACGCCATCGCCATCGTCGGCCGGTCGCCGTAATGCGCGTCGGCCAGCGTGTCGACGATCGTCATCGGCCCGGGCAGGGTGAACTTCAGTTGCCGGTCGGTGTGTGCGCGCGCAAATGCGACCTCATCAGCGTGGATCGGTGCCGTGCGCTTCAGTTCGGAGACCACGGTCGGGCAGTCGGCATCGTATCGGTTGTCGCGAATTCCGATCCGGGTCTTCTTGTCGAAGTCGATGCCTTCGATCTTCTCCAGCACGCCATGGACGAAGTGCTGGCGCGACTGTTCGCCGTCCGTGACGATGTCGATGCCCGCTTCTTCCTGGTCGCGGATTGCAAGCCGGACGGCGTCCTGCTTGGCCTCTTCCAGCCGTGCCGGGTCGTTCGTGGACCATGCCGCCCAAAGTTTTTCCGGCTCTGCGAGCCAGGTCGGCTTGGGCAGGCTTCCGGTGATCGTGGTTTTCAGCATGGTGGGACTCCCCGCTCGGATCGCGGCCGTCTTGTGCGGCTCTCTGCCGGGTGACGCGGCAGTTGGTTCTTGGATGCGAATGCATCATCATCACAGGGCAGCGTGTCGCCTGCAACAATCCAGAATGTGAAAGAGGGAAAGAAATGGCTGTCAACGAACTGCCCAAGGGCTGGCCGCAGGGAAAGGCTCTCGCGGTCTCGGTCAACATCATGTGCGAGGCGTGGGAAGACGATGCCGCGCCGGGGATCGGGCCGATGGGCAATCCGCTGAAACCCGGCTTTCTCGACATGCAGGCGAGATCTTGGGCGGAGTACGGGATGACGATCGGCGCCCCGCGCCTGCTGGATATCGTCGGTGATCTCGGCGTTCCCTGCGGCACCTATGCCAGCGGCATCATCGCGAAGAAATGGCCGGAATTGCTCAAGCGCATTGATTCGCACGGCCACTTTATCGGTGCGCATTCGTGGATGCAGAACGACCTGCCCGTCTACCAGGAGCGCGATGTGGAAGAAGCGTCTCTCAAGAAGGGCAAGGCCATGTTCGAGGACGTGATCGGCAAGGCGCCGAAGGGCTTCTCCAGCCCGCGCGGCACCTGCAGCCCCAACACTGTCGAGCTGCTGGTCGAGAACGGGTTCACCTGGCACATCGACCACTTCAACACAGATCTGCCCTATTTGATCGATACCAAGGCTGGACCGCTCGCCGCGGTCCCGTTCACGATGGAGATCAACGACTTGCCGATCTACATGCGCTACGGCAATCCGCCTCAGGCCTATTCAGACACCCTGAAGCGCATCATCGAGAAGTACGCGACCATCGGCAGCCCGCCGGCCGTGCTCGACATCACGGCGCACGCCCATGTTTTCGGCCGCCCGTATGGAGCGATTGAGTTCCGCGATGCCATTGCCACGGTGAAGGACATCGACTGGGTGTGGATGACCACCCATGAGGAGCTGGCCGGGCTGGTCTATCCATCATGAACCGCTGTGCGGCGATAGCTGCCGCCGTCCTTTTGGCGGCGGTGGCCTTCTCCGCAGCGGACGGCGCGCGCGCTGGACAGGATTACGATCTCGACCTGTCCTCCGTCGAATGCTTCGAGCCGATCGGAATCGCACCGGAACTGCGGGAGATCGTACGGCGCCGGACCGGTGTCGACCCCGGTGTCATGACGGCGGTGGCGGTCAGGCTCGACCGCTCCGCGCTTGCCGATATCGAGGCGACGTATCCAGCACCGCGACCCAGCCGAAATGCAGGCTTTCACCATACCGGCGACGGGATGATCCGGCTGGAAATCGAGACCCTCGACGGGCGGCCGGAACACGGGACCACGTCCTTCATGCCGAAAGATGGTGTTGTCATGGTCACGCTTCCCGAGGCGGCAATTACGGCGTTGAATGCCCGCCGTTCTCGTTGTGGGGCGCGCTCGGTCTTCGTTCCCAGGCCCTTCCAGGAAGTCCATCGCGGTATTCGTGAAACTCAGCGCGGGATGCTCGACAGGGAACGGAACTAGGGCGTTCCGGAACCAAGGCCAGGGGCAGGGCGGTCAGATGCACCGCCCGCCGTCGATTTCCATGCAAACACCGGTGATGAGCGAGGCCTCATCCGAGGCCAGAAACAGCACGGCGTCCGCCACATCCTGCGGCGTGGAGAATCGCCCCAGCGGCACGGTCTGACGAAAGGCCTCGCGGTTTTCCGGCGTGTCCTCGCCCAGGAAGGTCGGCAGCAGCGGGGTTTCGCCCGCGACCGGGTTCACCGCGTTCACCCGGATGTTGTCTCCGGCCAGTTCGACCGCCATGGATTTGGTGAGCGTTGTCACCGCGCCCTTGGACGCGTTGTACCAGGTCAGGCCGGGACGCGGCCGGACTGCGGCCGTCGAGGCGATGTTGACGATGGCCCCGCCGCCGCGCGCGCGCATCACAGGGATCGCGGCATTTACCGTGTGGAAAAGCCCCTTCACATTGACCGAGAGGATGCGGTCGAGCTCGCCTTCCGTAACGTCGAGCATCGGCTTTCGCTTGTGCGCCACGCCGGCATTGTTCACCAGGATGTCGAGCCCGCCATGGACCTCCTGTGCGTGTGCCACGAGCGCGCGCATGTCTTCCGCCCGGGTCACGTCAGCAGCACAGAAGCTGGCGGTTCCGCCGGCGGCGGTGATTTCTTCCACGACGCGTTTGCCGCCGTCCTCGTTCACGTCGTTGACCACGACGGCCGCACCCTCGCGCGCGAATGTCTTCGCGATTCCCTCGCCAAATCCCGATCCGGAACCCGTGACGATGGCGGTCTTGCCTTGTAGGCGCATGACGTTTTCTCCTGAGGGGGTTGCACGCAGCCTATGTGCCTTGTGCTCCGGATAGGCCAAAATGCTAGCAGCAGGTTCCAGCGAAGGCACGAGTTACGAACATGGCGGCCAAACCCCGACTTCTGGTCTCCCGCAGGCTGATGCCGGCCAATGAAGAGCGGCTGGCGGCGGAATTCGACGCGACCATCATCGGTGATGACCATGTGATGACCTCGGACGAAATCGTCGCGGAGGCGCAGGGCAAGGACGCACTGCTGATCTGCGTCAGCGAGCGGATCGATGCGGACGTGATCAACCGCCTGCCGGACAGTGTGCAGGCGATCATGACCCTTTCCATCGGGCTGGAGCATATCGACCTGGATGCGGCGAAGGCACGCGGCATCGCGGTGATGGCAACGCCCGGAGCCGTGACCGACCCGACCGTCGAGATCGCGATGTACCTGCTGCTCGGCGCGGCGCGGCGGACCACTGAGGGGCGGTTTGCCATGCGTGACGGAGGCTGGGGCGCGTGGACACCGCGATTCATGGTCGGTACGGATGTGACCGGCGGCACGCTGGGCATTTTCGGAATGGGCCGGATTGGCCGGACCCTGGCCAAGCGGGCGCGCGCCTTCGACATGAAGATCAACTATCACAACCGCACGCGCCTCGGGTTCGAGGAAGAGGCCGGCGCCAGCTACTACACCACCGCGGATGGCCTTCTCGATGTGAGCCCATTCTTCGCGATTACCGCTCCTTCGACACCGGAGACGCGGCAATTCCTGAATGCCGAGCGTATCGCCCGGCTGCCGGATGGCGCCGTCGTGGTGAATGTGTCGCGCGGTGACCTTGTCGATGACGACGCGCTGATCGAGGCGCTCAAGTCCGGCAAGGTGGCGGCGGCGGGCCTCGATGTCTTCAATGGCGAGCCCTACGACTTTCGCCGCGAATACCTTGAATTGCCAAATGTCTGCGTCACCCCGCACATCGGCAGCGCGGCCGTGAAGGCGCGTGCGGCCATGGGCGATATGCTGCTCGACGGGCTCCTGAAGCTGCGTGCGGGCGAGCCGGTTCCCAACCGGGTTGTTTGACTCCTTTCACAGGTTGCCGGGTCCGGCCCGCGGTGCGGTCTGGATGCTGGCCGGTACGATCATGTTCGGGACCCACGGCCCACTGGTGCGCTTCGCCGTCGGTGCGGGCGCCGATCCGTTGATCGTGTCGTTCTGGCGATCGCTGGTCATCTTCCTGATCATGCTGCCCTGGATCATCCGCAACCGCGACTCGGCCCTGCGCTCCAAGCGGCCGATGGGCCAGTTGCTGCGCGGGTTCTATTCGATGATCGGCCTGCTGTTGCTGGTGCTGGCCCAGGCGCGGTTGCCGCTGGCCGAGGTTTCCGCGCTCACCTTCGCGGCACCGCTGTTCGGTACGCTGGGGGCCGCGCTGTTCCTGAAGGAGGTGGTGCGCGCGCCGCGCTGGATCGCGACCCTCGTCGGGTTCGCCGGGGTCTGGGTGGTGCTGCGCCCAGGTGTATCGGACGTCGATCCGTGGTTCGCGCTGCCCATGATTTCGGCCGTGTTTATCGCGGCCTCTAACCTGATGATCCGTTCGCTCTCCAGCGTGGACTCCCCGAACACCACCATTGCCTGGCTGGCGATGGTCGCGGTGCCCTCCACTCTCGTTCCGGCCCTGTTCGCGTGGTCATGGCCGAACCTGGAAAGCCTCGCCTGGATGGCGTTGCTGGGTGTGGCGGGGCTGGGCGCGCATGTCTGCCTGACCCGTGCCTTCTCGGCCGCCGAAGCCTCGGCGGTTCTGCCCTACGACTACACGCGCCTGATCGTGACGTCCTCGCTCGGATTTCTGTTGTTTGGCGAGGTGCCGACGGTCTGGACCTGGGTGGGCGGCGCGATCATCGTCGGCTCGGTCGTCTACATGGCGCGGCGCGGCGGCACGCGGCCCCGCCCGCCGACCCCGGCAGGCGAGACCTGAGCGTTGTTACTCGGCAGCGATACGGTACCCGCCGTGCCGCTTGATGCGCCGGGTGATCACCGCCGCCGCCCCGTCGAGGATGGCGTCCGCGTCGATCCGGTGCAGGCGGTAGAGGTCTTCCAGGTTGCCCGACTGTCCGAACGTCTCGACCCCCAGCGCGACGATGTCGTGGTTGGCGACTCCGCCGAGCCAGCTCAGGGTCATCGGGTGCCCGTCCAGCACGGTCACCAGGCCCGCGTCCGGCGCCAGGCGGGACAGCAGCATCTCGATATGTGACGGCGCGACGTTCGGGCCCGTGGCATGGGCGCGCATGGCGGACTGCCAGCCGCTGTAGAGCCTGTCGGAAGACGTCACGGCCAGCAGGCCCGCCCCCGGGATGTCTTCAAGGATCGCCTCATAGGCCTCGATGGCCTGGGGCGCGACAACGCCCGTGTAAACGATGGCCAGTTCCGCACCCGCTTCGGGTTCACGCAGCCAGTACGCGCCATCGATCACGTCATCGGCGATGGCGTCGAAGTCACGCTGCGGCTGCGCGAGCGAACGGGTCGAGAGCCGCAGGTAGACAGAACCGCCGTCCTCGGCCTGCATGTGCTCGAAACCCCAGCCCATGATATGGGCCAGTTCGTCCGCATAGGCCGGCTCGAATGCCGTCAGGCCGGGCTGCGACATGCCGATTAGCGGCGTGTTGACCGACTGGTGCGCACCGCCTTCCGGGGCCAGCGTGATACCCGATGGCGTGGCCGTCAGCATGAAGCGGGCGTCCTGGTAACAGGCGTAGTTCAGCGCATCGAGGCCGCGCGCCACGAAGGGGTCGTACAGCGCGCCGACGGGCAGCAGGCGGGCGCCGAACAGCTTGTCCGACAGCCCCATGGCCGCCAGCAGCAGGAACAGGTTGTTCTCCGCGATGCCAAGCTCGATGTGCTGGCCGGACGGGCTCATCGACCATTTGAAGGCCGAGGCGACCTTTTCCTCGCGGAACACGTCCGCCAGTTCGTGATGATGGAACAGGCCGCGCTGGTTTACCCAGCCCGCCATGTTGGTGGTCACCGTCACATCCGGCGTGGTGGTGACGATGTGCTTCGCCAGCTCGCTGTCGCCACGTCCGAGGTCGTTCAGGATGTCGCCGAACGCCTCCTGGGTGGACATGCGCGCGCCACGTGGGACCGGCAGTGCCGTGACCGGGATAGCCGGCGCGTCTTCGGGCGCGGGCCGCTGTGCAAACGGCACATCCTTGAGGAAGGCCCGGATGGCGTCCTCGCTCATGCCGAGGCCCTCGGCAACATCCCATTCATGGCCGTCGCGGATGCCATGACTTTTCTTGAAGCCGACCATCTGGTCAGGGTTCATCAGGCCGGAGTGGTTGTCCTTATGTCCGGCGAGCGGCGTGTTGAAGCCCTTGATCGTGTAGGCGACGAAGCATTGGGGCGTGTCGTCGTCCCCGACTTCGGCAAAGGCCTCGAGCGTGGTGGCCATGTCATGGCCGCCTAGGTTGGTCATCAGCCGGTGCAGGGCCTCGTCGTCATGGTCGTCCAGCAGCGCCTTGATGCCCTTCACCTTGCCCAGGTCGTTCTGCAGGTGAGTGCGCCAGGCCGCGCCGCCCTGGAAGGTGAGGGCTGCGTAGAGCTGGTTCGGGCAGTTGTCGATCCAGTCGCGCAAGGCCTCGCCGCCCGGCTTCGCAAAGGCTGCTTCCAGCAGCTTTCCGTACTTCAGTTCGACAACCTTCCAGCCGACCGAGCCGAAGAAGTCCTTGATGCGCTGGAACAGGTAGTCGTGCACCACGCCGTCGAGGCTCTGGCGGTTGTAGTCGATCACCCACCACAGGTTACGCACGTCGTGCTTCCAGCCTTCCAGCAGGGCCTCGAAGACGTTGCCCTCGTCCAGTTCGGCATCGCCCATCAGCGCCACGAGTCGATTGTTGACGCGGGCATCGCCCAACTGATGCAGGCGCACATAGTCGCGCACCATTGCACCGAACAGGGTCACTCCGACGCCGAGGCCCACCGAGCCGGTCGAGAAGTCCACATCGTCGGTGTCCTTGGTCCGTGAGGGGTAGGACTGCGCGCCGCCCATGGCGCGGAAATCCTCGAGCTTCTGCCGGGTCTGTCGGCCGAGCAGGTACTGGATCGCGTGGTAGACCGGTGAGGCATGCGGCTTCACCGCCACCCGGTCTTCAGCCCGCAGCGCGTGGAGGTACAGTGCCGTCAACAGCGTGGCCGAGGATGCACAAGACGACTGATGCCCGCCGACCTTGATGCCGTCGCGGTTCTCGCGAATGTGGTTGGCGTTGTGGATCGTCCAGGAGGACAGCCAGAGGATCTTCTTCTCCAGCGCCTCCAGCATCGGGATATCGATGTTGGACAGCAGGTTCCGGGCTTTGGATTTCGCAGGCATGGGGCCGCATCCGCTAAATGGGGTGACGAGGCGGAAAGCCTAGCACCGAACGGAAAACGCGATGTTGCGCATATGCCCGGTTATCCCGGCATATGCGCAACACTCGGCCAATAAATCTGTCTTGATAGGTGTTTTATGCCGGTGAGTGCCGGATTTGCGCTACACGCGGTAAAATTCCGCCACCGTGTCGTGGAAGAACTTGCGCTGGTCTTTCGCGCTGCGCGGCGCGAGAATCTCCCGATAGGCGTCCAGCAGGTCCTGGTAGCTGACCCAAAGCTTTTCCAGCGGGAAGTTCGATCCGTAAAAGCAGCGATCCGCGCCGAAGGCGTCCAGCGAGGTGTCGAGCTGGATTGCCATATGCTCCTTGTCGAGCCGCGCCGTCAGCATGTTGAGGCCCGAACACTTGATGTAGAGGTTCGGGAACTGTGACAGCATCTCCATGCCGCGCCTGTAGTCGTCGACCACCTGCGTGTCGTTCTTGTCCGACAGCATGCCGGCATGGACCAGGCAGAATTTGATGCCCGGATAGTCGCGCACCAGTTCGGCGAAGTGCACGAACTGGTGGGTGAAACCCTGCAGGTCGAAGGTCAGGCCGTGCTTCGCGACTGCGTCCATGCCGCGCCGGAACTCCTCCGTGTTGCACAGATCAGGCCGCTTGGTCCGCTGGCGGACCCGGATCCCCTCCCAGTAATGAAGCTGGTGCCGGACCCCGCGCGTGTTGGCGTATTCCATATGGCCCTCAATGACGCGCTCGACCTCCGGGTCGGTCATTACGGCATGGCCTACGATGGCGTGGGGAAACCCTTCCCTGTCGGCGACCGACTGCAGCCACTTCGTCTCGCCTACCGGGTCCGAGGGGTCGTAATTGGCCTGCACATGGACCGACTTGATCACGTTGTTGTCGCCGAAATCAGCCACCATGTCGGGGACGAGGTAGTCCTGCCGCAGGCCTTCGTACTCGCTGCCATACATCTTGGGGGTCGGTTCGGCGACCAGCCATGGATAGTTCTTCCACTCCCAAAGGTGGTGATGGCTGTCGATGATCGGACCGTCGTACATGGTTCCCCCGCCGGCAATTGTTGTCGTGGAGGGGAGACACTAGAGACAATCCCTTCGCCGGAAAACGGTCCGTGGGCGGTGGTGGCGCCTTTGGTATTCGCATATGTTGCGCCAAACCGGGACTCAGAGGCGAAACATGGCGGATATCGAACTTGACGCAACAGACTGTCGCATTCTCGCGGCACTCCAGGGCAATTCACGTATCTCAAATGTCGAACTCGCCGAGCAAGTGAACCTGTCGCCGTCGCCCTGCCTCCGGCGGGTGCGCCGGTTGGAGGAGATGGGCGTCATCCGCTCCTATGTCTCGCTGCTCGATCCGGCAGAGGTCGGATTGCCCGTGAGCGTGTTTATCCAAGTCTCCCTTGAAAAACAGGTCGACGATGCGCTCGACCGGTTCGAGCGCGACATCGTCGCCCGGCCCGAAGTGATGGAGTGCTACCTGATGACGGGTGACAGCGATTACCTGTTGCGAGTCGTCGCCCCTGACCTCGACGCGTTCCAGGTCTTCCTGTTGGAACACCTGACGAAGATCCCGGGCGTATCCAGCATCAAGTCGAGTTTTGCACTGAAGCAGGTGGCCTATCGCACTGCACTGCCGCTCGGCCATCTTTCGGGCGCGCGCTAGGTTTCGGCTAAATCCCCGTCGCGAAGCGGGCCATGATCAGGATGATTGCCACCTGCATTGTTCCCTGAAAGGCGACGATGCGCACATACCGGCGCATGAGGCGGCCGATTCGCGCGCCATCAGGCTCCGGCTTCCGCATCTCCAGATAGACGAGGATATTCGTCGGAAGCAGCACGAGCACCCCCTGGATCGCCAGGATTGTCGTGATAGCCAGCGCGGCGACCAGCCACCACATCTCCGGGAAGGCCAGTTCGGTAAACCCATAGCGGTTGGCGAGGAACCATCCGGTCGTCGGCGCGACAGTCGCAAGCGTCGGCATGATGAACATCATGCGCGGCATCAGCCGCATCGTGATTGCCTGGCGGACAGGGAATGCCGTGCGCCGCAGGATGGGGCCAATCACGAAGCCCATGAACAGGTCGATTCCGGTCCACAGCAGGCCGGAGAGCACATGCAGGAAATTCAGGAGCCAGTCGTTCCCGGCAACAAGTGTGCTGACCATCACAGCCAGGACGGCCGCAACCCAGTACAGATTGCGCCAGTCGATGCCAGTCTCGTCGGCCCCGGGTGTTGCGGTGTCAGGTGCGGCGGTCATGGACAGGACGGTAGTCGCCGCTCGCGCGACCGTGCAAGTCGCATGGGCGGGCCGGCCGGAATCCGGGCCGGTTAACCAAGCCACCAATTTGTGATTGGGAGGTCTGGACCGTGGTGATAGATTCCCGCCAACGCGCGATGGGGAAAGTCATGCAGCGTCGAGGTTTCCTGGCAGCAATTGGCGCCGGCACAGCGGCCGGGCTCTTGGCACGCCCGTCCGGTGCGTTTGCGCTGACCGACGACGTGTCACGTCCGCCGCATCATTTCCCGTCGCTTTACGGCACCCGGGAGCAGTTCGTCGGCAGCACCGTGCAGAAGCTACCGCGTGCGCGGACCGTGACTCAGCCGCTGGACAATGATTCGGCGATGCATTTCGCCCGCTCGCTCTACAAGCATGTTCCGGCCGCGACGGCGGGCGGGAGCCACTGGTCCAACATCCTTGACAGTGCGGCCTCGCTCAATCCCATGGATCGGCTGCGCATGGTCAATGATTTCGCCAACCGCATGCCTTATGTCGAGGACCTTGAGAATTACGGCCTCAAGGATTTCTGGGCAGAGCCCCGCACCTTCTTCCGCAACGGGGGCGATTGCGAGGACTTCGCGCTTGCGAAGTACAAGCTGCTCCACCGGATCGGCTTCCACCCGGACCGCCTGCGCATCGTCCTGGTGGTGGACAAGGTCCGGCGCGTCCAGCATGCCGTCCTGGCGGCCAATGTGAACGGCGAAGCCTGGATGCTGGACTCCCTCGTGCGCGACGTGGTGCCGCACGAGGTGGCATCGCAATACCGTCCCACGGTCTCGCTCAGCGGGCCGCGCCTCTACCTTCACATCGCGCCCAAGGCCTGATCCGGCGTCAGTCCGGTTTCGAATAGGCTGATACCTTCGAAAGAAAAGCCGCTTCGTGTGACACGGGCACAAGTCCTGCTTCTGCGAACAGCGCATCGAGGTCGGCCTCGACGTAGCTCGCGTAGTAGGGCTCGTGATAGGCGCGCGGGAAGAAATCCAGCAGGGGATCGAATTGCGGCACGTCACCCTTTTGCAGGGAATCCACGTGCAGCAGGATGCCGCCGGGTTTCAGGACGCGGCCAATCTCGCGTGCGACCTTCTGCCGGGCCTTTGGCGGCAACTCGTGGAACAGGAAGATGTCCGACACGGCATCGAGCGAGGCGTCCGGGACCGGAAGGCGCTCGGCGTTGGCCACTGCAAATTCCGGCTGGTTGAGCTCTCCGCGCCGGGCGCGCCGCGCCGCCGAAACATAGTGGGGTGACAGGTCGATGCCGGAAAGGTTCACAAGCGGATGGGCGTCCCGTGCAAAACCAAGGAACCGCGCCGTCCCGCACCCGATGTCCAACAGGTGGATGTCGCTGGCCCGCTTTTCGCGCAGCCATTCGGCCAGGGGTGCAAGCGCCTGGCGCCGCATGGCATCGGCGCCGCCGCTGAAAAGGATCTCGACCTGGTAGTCATAGATCGCGGCGGAGGAATCGGAGAGGTAACCGTCGTTCTGGTAGTGGAAGTTCTGCAGGAAATAGCGCGGGTAGGGGCTGTCGCTGCTTCGCAGCCGCCGGAAAACCTCATCACCCTCCCGGTTCCGTCGCCGCCGGTCCACGGACTCCAGGTCACGAAAGAATTGCCGGTTGGTCTGGAGCACCCGGCCGGGGCGAGGCCATAAATCCGGCGGCATCGCATAGTGCCCGGCATCGATATTGGCCAAGTCGCGTCGGAACAGGTCGAGCAGGGCCTGCAGCAACACCTTTGTGGACGGCATTCCGTCCGGCACATCTTCGGTCTGCATCGCCGGTTCCACCTGGCGCTGCGCCCGGCGATACTGGCTGTAGAACCAGCCGAAGCGCGCGGCCTGGCTGGCTGTGTAGGCGAGGCGGTTGCGTGTCGAGGCGCGGTGCGGCATGGCCCTAGGATAATGCGCCTATTGCACCTTGTGGAGACGGTGCGGCGTCGGGTCGGGGACACTTTACCGCGTCCCGGCGGCTGCTATAACTGTCACTTCGCGGGCCGCGCGCCCGTGCCTCCCACCCTTGTTTGCGTAAACAGCCGGACAACCGAAGATGAGCGCGTATCGCACACTCGACGATTTCGACCCCTCGGGCAAACGCGTGCTGTTGCGCGCGGATCTCAACGTGCCGATGTCCGGAGGAGCTGTCAGCGACCGCACCCGGCTTGAGCGGCTTGCGCCGACCATCGCTGAACTTGCGGACCGGGGCGCGAAGGTGCTCGTGGCGTCCCATTTCGGGCGTCCGAAAGGCGCGCGGGTGCCGGAGATGTCGCTGGAGCCCGTGGCGAAGGAACTGGGTGCGATCCTCGGTCGTGATGTCGGGTTCGCACCTGACTGTATCGGGGATGCCGCGATGAATGCGTCGGCCAACCTCCCCGATAGCGGCATCCTTGTGCTGGAGAACGCGCGCTACCATGCGGGCGAGGAAGCAAACGATCCCGTGTTTGCGCGCGCGCTCGCGGATCTCGCCGATGTCTATGTGAATGATGCTTTTTCTGCCGCGCACCGGGCCCACGCCTCCACGGAGGGGGTTGCGCACCTCCTGCCGTCCTATGCGGGACGGCTGATGCAGGCCGAGCTCGAGGCGCTGGCCGGCGCTCTGGGGTCGCCGGAGCGCCCTGTGCTGGCGGTCGTGGGCGGCGCGAAGATCGCGACCAAGCTCGACCTGCTCGGAAACCTGATATCCAGCGTCGATCACCTCGCGATCGGCGGCGGCATGGCGAATACCTTCCTGGCCGCGATGGGCGTCGATGTCGGCAAGTCGCTGTGCGAGCACGACATGGCGGACACGGCGCGCGATATCCTCAAGCGCGCCGATGCGGAAGGCTGCGAGATCATCCTGCCATCGGACGTGGTGATCGCGCCGGAGTTTGCCGAGGGTGCCCCCAGCCGCGTCGTGCCGGTGGAAGCGGTGCCCGACGACCAGATGATCCTGGATATCGGTCCCGGTTCCGCGGCCGGCCTTGCGGCGCGGCTCCCGGAGATGCGCACGCTTGTCTGGAACGGGCCGCTGGGCGCGTTCGAGGTTCCGCCATTCGATACCGGAACAGTCGCGGTGGCGCAGGCGGCCGCGGATGCGACGGAGGCGGGAAGCCTGCTGTCGGTCGCGGGCGGCGGCGACACGGTGGCCGCACTCAACCATGCCGGTGTCAGCGAACGCTTCAGCTATGTCTCGACCGCGGGCGGGGCGTTCCTCGAATGGCTTGAGGGCAAGACCCTGCCTGGCGTCGCGGCGCTGGAAAGCTGATCCGCGATGGCGAGCTGGTGCTCGAGGGTCCGGTGACGGACGATCTCGATCAGTTCCGGGTCCTTGAGGACCTCGCTGCGCATCAGGATCGGGTGCGCGATCTCGGCATTGTCGTTGGCGAGCGCGCGGACCAGTTCGGCGGGTGCGTCCGGTTCGTCGGAGAGGCGGATCGCGAGGTGCTTGCGCACGGAAATTTCGACGTCATGGATGAGCTGGCGCAGGATGTCGGCCATCGTCGAGCGTTCACGCTCGCTGAGCGTGCGCGACGTATCGAAAAACAGGTCGCTGACGATCTCGCCGATCTGCGCACGCGCGGCGGCTGAACGGTCATGCGCCAGGCGCAGCAGCTCATCGAGGTCTATTTCGCGGTCGTCTTCGCGTTCGGCAAACACGTGTTAACTCCTGCCAGCCGGGTGTCCCGCATGCGGGGCCCCATGGGTGGCATCGTGCACCTGCCAAGATTTCCAAGAGGTAAACAATTCGCGCGAGATACGCGCAGCATTTAGCGTTTTTTTAAGACAATTCGCAGAAGCTGCGTCCAGCCTGCACATCTTGGATACGCCGATTTCATGTCCGGTACGATTACGCCCACCAGCCTCAAGTCACTCCTCGGCCAGATCGAACCCGCCCGCGCGAATGCGCCGGCGCGGGCCGCCCAGCCTGCACAGGCTGAACGGGTGGCGCCCCAGCAGCGCACCGCTGCAGCCGATCCGCGCGTGAATGTTCCGAAGGATGCGGTGCAGTTCAATCCGAACGCGCCGCGCGGCACCTACGTCAACCTGACGGTCTAGCCGTCAGGCCTCGCTGCCGCTGTCTTCCTCGACCTGCTCGCGCAGCAGGAGCGGCGTCTGTGACGCCGCGAACAGGAACGTCAGCGGCATAATCCCGAACAGCTTGAACGAGACCCAGAAGTCGGTCGAAAAGTTCCGCCACACGATCTCGTTCAGGATTGCCAGGATCACGAAAAACACGGCCCATCGCAGGGTCAGGACTCGCCAGCCGCGATCACTCAACTGAAGCGCCGCGCCGAACAGTGGCTTGAGCAGGGGCCGGCCGAAGGCAAGCCCGCCGAACAGGATCACCGCGAAGAGCGTGTTCACCAGCGTCGGCTTGAGCTTGATGAAGGTCTCGTCGGCCAGCACGAGCGTCAGCCCGCCGAAGACCAGCACGAA
Source organism: Alphaproteobacteria bacterium (assembly GCA_038117045.1). Lineage (GTDB taxonomy): Bacteria > Pseudomonadota > Alphaproteobacteria > UBA6615 > UBA6615 > JABJAG01. Next base: position 24,363 of record JAYOFE010000007.1, read on the forward strand.
CCCGCCGCTGACGAGCGGCATGACCGGGAGCCTGCGTTCCAGGGTCCAGCCGACAATGAGCGCGATGATCGTCGCCACCATGAACGCGCCGGTTGCTTCGAACAGGGACTGGCCGACAAGCGGTGCCGCACCTTCTGCCATCCAGAGGTGACGGAACTCGGGCAGGCCTTCGCGGCCGTTGACGAGGAAGAAGACGACGAGCGGACCCGCCTCGATGGCCAGTTTGATCCAGGGGCGCATGATGCAGCGAACCTACGATTGTTGATCTGTGAACGAAAGCCTCGGCAACCGGGCAGCTGATTGCTCATCCGGCGAACTTGAGTGCCGCCGCGCCGGCCGCGACCATGACGGCGGCGGGGATGCGTCGCGACCCCAGCCGTTCGCCCAGCACCAGCACGCCGATCAGGGCGGCGAACACAACGCCGGTCTCACGCAATGCGGCGACGCTCGCGACCGACGCGTTGGCGAAGGCGTAAAGCACCAGCCCGTAACTGGTCAGCGCGATGGCGGCCCCTCCGGCCCCCTGCCATGCGTGGCGGCGAAGGTGGGCGAAGATCGCGCCGCGCCGCGCAACCCATGTGGCGGCGACAATCGGAATGGCGGCGAACACCATGATCCAGCACAGGTAGAACAGGGTCGGCTGTGTGACATCCGGACCGATGGTGCGGATGCCGATCGCGTCGAACAGTGAATAGGCCGCGATGCATGCTCCCGTCATGAGGGCCAGGACAATGGTGCGTGCATTGGCCGTCGCAATGTTGTCCGGCTCCAGAGACAGCGCTACCACGCCCGCGACGATCACGAGGATCGCCACAAACTCACATATATTCGGCACATCGCCGACCAGCGGGGCCGAGAGGGCAACGATGATCAGCGGGGCGCTGCCGCGCGCGATCGGATAGACCTTGCCCAGGTCGCCATGGGCATAGGCGTTGACCAGCAGGATGAAATAGGACGCATGAAGCGCGCCCGACGCGGCGAGCCAGGTCCAGTGATGGGCCTCGGGCAGGGGGAGGAATGCCAGCGCGACCGCGAGGGCGCCGAGCCCGCCGAAGCCGCCGATCATCCCGGATGTCAGCCAGCGGTCCCCGCCACCCTTGATCAGGGCATTCCAGCTTGCGTGCAGGAGCGCGGCCAGCAGGACCGCGAGAACGACCGTCGTGCTCATGCGTGCGCGTCGGACGCAGGAGCCCCTTCCAGGCCGAGCAGCCCGTCGGCAAAGGCGCGCGCCTCGAACGGGCGAAGGTCGTCGATGCCTTCCCCGACGCCGACGGCATAGATGGGCAGCGCAAACTTGTCGGCCAGTCCGACGATCACGCCGCCGCGCGCCGAACCGTCGAGCTTGGTGACCACCAGGCCCGTGACGTTGATCAGATCCCGGAAGGTTTCGACCTGGGAATGTGCGTTCTGGCCCGTCGTAGCGTCGAGGACCAGCAGCACTTCGTGGGGCGCGTCGGGATCGAGGCGGCCGATCACACGCACGATCTTCTCAAGCTCCGCCATCAGGTCGGCCTTGTTGTGCAGGCGCCCGGCGGTATCGATCAGCAGGATGTCCGCGCCATCCTTGCGGGCCTTGTCCAGGGCGTCGAACGCAATGGCCGCAGGGTCGCCACCCTGTTCGCCGGCGACGACCGGGACGCCGGCGCGCTCACCCCAGAGCTTCAGCTGGTCGATGGCGGCCGCACGGAAGGTGTCGGCAGCGGCCAGCACGACGGACTTTCCTTCTTCGGCAAACCGCGCGGCGAGCTTGCCGATGGTCGTAGTCTTGCCGGTGCCGTTGACGCCGGCCACCAGAACGACGCGCAGGCCGCCATCCTCGAAGATGTCCGACAGCGGCCGGGCGACGGGTTCCAGCATTTCGGCAATCGTTTCCGCAAGCGCGGCGCGCACCTCGTCGCCGCCCGCGTCGCCATTGAACCGGCGGTCCGCGATGGCCTCGCGCAGCTTGCCGGCTGTGGCCACGCCGAGGTCGGCCATGATCAGCGCGTCTTCCAGCTCATCCAGCGTTGCCGCGTCAATCCGCCGGCTCGTGAAGATGCCGCCGATATCGCCCGCAAGCTTCGCGGACGAGCGGGATAGCCCGCCGCGCAGGCGCGAAAGCCAGCTTCCCTCGCTCATGCGGCCTGACGCACCGGGCGTCCGGTCAGCCGGCCGGAACCGGCCTGGATAATTTCGGTCTCGACGATGTCTCCGGGCATCCCGGCGGTCTCCGGCATCTCGACCAGGGCGAATTGCTCTGTCCGGCCCAGGCCAGGCTTCTCGATCAGGACGGCACGGCTGCGCCCGACTTCTGCCTCGAGGAAGCGTAAAAGTGCGATGTCACCTGCCTCGCGCAGCGCCGCCGCGCGCGTCTTGATGGTGTTGCGGTCGATCTGCGGCATCTTCGCGGCCGGCGTCATTGGGCGCGGCGAATAGGGGAAGATGTGAAGATGCGTGAGACCGCAGTCATCGATGAGCGCGCGGCTGTTCTCGAACATCGCGTCGGTTTCGGTCGGGAAGCCTGCGATGAGGTCCGCTCCGAAAACGGCACCCGGGCGCAACTTGCGCACCGTCTCGCAGAACGCTACGGCCTGGGCGCGGGTGTGGCGCCGCTTCATCCGCTTGAGGATCATGTCGTCGCCCGCCTGCAGGCTGAGATGCAGGTGCGGCATCAACCGCTCGTCTTCGGCGATGAGGCGCATGAGGTCATCGTCGATTTCCGCGACGTCGATGGAGCTGAGTCGCAGGCGCGGCAACTCGGGCACGGTCGCCAGAAGGCGGCGGATCATCTGGCCCAGCTTCGGGGTGCCCGGCAAGTCCGCGCCATAGGACGTGATGTCGACCCCGGATAGGACCACCTCGCGATAGCCGTTGGCGACGAGTGTGCGCACCTGGTCGGCGATGGCGCCGATGGGCATGCTGCGCGAATTGCCGCGACCGTAGGGAATGACGCAGAAGGTGCAGCGATGGTCACAGCCGTTCTGAACCTGGATGAGCGCGCGGGTGCGCCCGTCGATCCCCTCGACAAGGTGACCCGCGGTTTCGCGCGCGGCCATGATGTCGTCCACGCGCACGGGACGGTCGTCGAGGCTCAGGAACGAGTCTGCCTGCAGCTTTTCCTGGTTCCCGAGCACGGCGTCGACCTCGGGCATGGCCGCATAGCGGTCGGGGTCGATCTGGGCAGAACAGCCGGTCACGATGATGCGTGCGCCGGGGTTGTCGCGCCGAGCGCGCCGGATAGCCTGGCGCGCCTGCCGCTCGGCTTCTGCGGTGACGGCGCAGGTGTTGATGATGACCGCGTCGTCCAGGCCCGCGGCCGCGGCGTGGTTTCGCATCACCTCGGATTCGAAGGTGTTCAGGCGGCATCCAAAGGTGACGAGTTCGGGGCCGGATCGCTCAGCCACGGGCCTGCCCCATGAAAAGAGATTCCTCTACACTGCCGCGATAGGATTCCTCGGCGGGCCCGGACATGATCACGTGCCCGTCCGCGCGCCACTCGATCAGCAGTTCGCCGCGCTCGACCTGGACACGCACGGTCCGGCCGGTCAGGCCGCGCCGGTGCGCCGCGACACCGGCTGCGCATGCACCGGACCCGCAGGCCAGCGTCAGGCCGGCGCCGCGTTCCCAGACGCGCAGGCGCAGGGTATCGGTTCCGTTGACCTGGGCGACGCCGATGTTGGCGCGCTCGGGAAATATGGGATCGTGCTCGAGTGTCGGGCCCAGTTCGGCCAGCGGGACCGAGTCCACGTCATTCACGAAGAAGACCGCGTGGGGATTGCCCATGTTCACCGCGACCGGGTCGGCCAGCGGGCCGAGGGACAGCGGCACATGGTCCGTGTCGCATTCCCGCGCCAGAGGGATGTCCTGCCAACCGGCGCGCGCGGGGCCCATATCGACCGAGAAATGTTCCGGATTATTTGCGCTGCGCCGTGCTTCGAGGAGTCCCGCCGCGGAACGGATCGTAAGGGCGTTGTCGTCCCGGTCCATCAGTAGGCGTGCGACGCAGCGCATGGCGTTTCCGCAGGCCTCGACCTCCGCGCCGTCGGAATTGAAGATGCGCACGCGCACGTCTGCGTCGTCAGCGGGCTCCAGCGTGATCATCTGGTCGAAACCGATGCCGGAGTGCCGGTCGGCAAGCATGCGGGTGCCCGCCTCGCCGACGGCAAGGGGTCGGGTGCGGGCATCGACAATCAACATGTCGTTGCCCAGCCCGTGCATCTTTATGAATTCGCGTGCGGCCATGGCGGGGATATAGGGCCGGACCGGCCCTCCCGTCCAGAGCGCAGGCCGAAGCCCGGAAGTGGGTCAGTCCCGCCCGAGTGACTTGACGAGCTGGACGACCTGGCGCCGGACACGGGAGTCCGGAATTTTCTGGAACGCCTGGTTCAGGTCAAGGACCTGGCGGGCCGAGCGTGTTTCGGGATCCGCGGTCGTCACAGGTTCGCTGGAACGCGCGCGACCGCCGGCGAGACCTTCGAAGAAATAGCCCGGTGCGACATCCAGAACGTCGCATAGTTGCCAGAGCTTCGAGGCGCTGATTCGGTTCGCGCCGCTCTCGTACTTCTGGACTTGCTGGAAACTGATCCCGAGCTGGCGAGCCAGCTCTTTCTGGGGCATTCCGCACATTTCACGGCGGGCCCGCATACGGCGCCCGACATGGGTATCAATCGGATTCGGCACTTGTCTGGTAATCCCTGCTCTAACTGTCGGCCCAGCTTCTCTCGGCGCATTTTGTTGTTTTCGCCGCCTATTGGCTTCTCCGGGGCAGCGAATGAGTGGTCGGCGCAATGCGCCGGGCCCGGAGCAGGAGGCAGATTTTCGCCAAATTGCAGGAGGCCAAACCTATGACGTCCGGAACCGGCTTTTCATCCCCCAACCCAAAGGACCGAGAGCGTATCGCACAACCGAAACGTGTATACAACATTTAACTTTATGATTTCGTAGATACGATAATATATAATAATAATAATAACTTATTGTAGATTATTTGGTGCCGGTCCGTGTCGGCTTGGTTAACGGATTTCAAAAAAATGTCATGTTATTCACATGCATGAATACCCGGATATGAAACCCCTCGAATGCCACGCTGAGATGCGCCGAACAGACCGTGTTGACCGTATCCGGGAGTTCGCATAGGTTCCGCCGCATTCCGCATCGATGGCCGATGCGGCCCGGGCCCTGACGGCTTGGGCTACGCCAGTCCGCGAGTTTCGCGCACTGGCGCGTTTGTCGTTGGGCGCATGGTTTGTTGGCCTTTGGATTGATGGGCGCGTGCGCCCGGAAGGACCAGACCCTTGTTCGAATCGCTGAGCGAACGCCTGGGAGATGTCTTTGACCGCCTGAAGCGGCGCGGCGCCCTGTCCGAAGAGGATGTGGCGGCGGCGCTGCGTGAGGTGCGCGTGGCATTGCTTGAGGCCGACGTTGCGCTTCCTGTGGTGCGCGAATTCGTAGAGAAGGTCCAGGAAGCAGCCGTCGGCCAGGAAGTCGTCCGTTCGGTCACGCCGGGTCAGATGGTCGTCAAGATCGTCCACGACGCGCTGGTCGAGATGCTCGGCGGATCCGCGGTCGAACTCGATCTGAACGCGCCCGCGCCGGTGGCCATCATGGTCGTCGGCCTGCAGGGCTCGGGCAAGACGACCACCACAGCCAAGATCGGCCACCTGCTCGCCGAGAAGCAGAAGAAAAAGGTCCTGATGGCCTCGCTCGACGTGCGCCGCCCCGCGGCGCAGGAGCAGTTGCGCGTGCTCGGTGACCAGGTGCTTGTCCCGACGCTGGACATCGTGCCGGGTGAATTGCCGGTGATGATTGCCCGGCGTGCGATGGAGCAGGCGCGCCGAGGCGGATACGACGTGGTGCTGCTCGATACGGCCGGGCGGCTTTCCATCGACGAGGCGCTGATGGCCGAGGCCACGGCCATCGGCAAGGCGGCGAACCCGCACGAGACGCTGCTGGTCGCCGATGCCATGACCGGCCAGGACGCCGTGAACACGGCCCAGGCCTTCCATGAAAAGGTCGGTATCACCGGCATTGTCCTCACCCGAATGGACGGTGATGCGCGCGGCGGCGCGGCCCTGTCCATGCGCGCTGTCACGGGACAACCCATCAAGCTGATCGGTACTGGCGAGAAGATGGACGCGCTGGAGCCGTTCCACCCGGAACGGGTTGCGGGGCGCATCCTCGACATGGGCGATGTGGTCTCGCTGGTCGAACGCGCCAGCGAACTGGTTGAGGAAGAGGAAGCCGAAAAACTCGCTCGCCGCATGGCCAAGGGCGAGTTCGACCTGAACGACCTGCTCGACCAGCTGCGCCAGCTCAAGAAGATGGGCGGCCTCGGCGGTGTCATGTCGATGCTACCGGGCGTCGGCAAGCTCAAGAAGCAGATGGCCGAGCACAATCTCGACGACAGCCTGATCAAGCGTCAGGAAGCGATCATCCTGTCGATGACCCCCATCGAGCGGGCCAGGCCCGCCATGGTCAAGGCGTCGCGCAAGGTTCGCATCGCCGCAGGCTCCGGCACCACGGTGCAGGAAATCAACAAGCTGCTGAAGCAGTACCAGCAGATGCAGACGATGATGAAGAAGATGAAAAAGATGGGCGGCAGGATGCCCCCGATGGGCGGTGGCCTGCCTCCGGGCATGCTGCCCCCGGGCATGGGACGCTAGGAGGCGCGCATGTTCCATCACCTCTCCGTCGGTGTATCCGACCTCGCACGTTCCGCGGCATTTTACGACGCGGTGCTGGGTGCGCTGGGCTGCGAGCGCTACATGGAAAAGCCGGGCACAGTCTCCTGGGCTTCGCCGGAGGGCGGCGGGGTATTCTGGATCAATGCCCGTGACAGCATCGCAACCGTGCCGGATGACGGCCGGCACATTGCCTTTCGCGCGGAATCGCAGGCGCAGGTCGACGCGTTCTACAACGCGGCAATCGCGGACGGCGCCAAGGATGATGGCGCTCCCGGCCTACGGCCCGAGTACCGCGACACTTATTACGGGGCTTTCGTGCTCGATCCCGACGGTCACAAGATCGAGGCCGTGCACCTGCCGCCCCGTTAGACCCCGAACACCACCTACAATCGGTTATCTGAAGAAAAGGAAGTAAATCATGGCACTTACCATTCGACTTGCGCGTGGCGGCGCGAAGAAGCGCCCGTTCTACCGTATCGTCGTGGCCGACAAGGCGCGTTCGCGCGACGGTCGTTTCGTCGAGCGCATCGGCCACTACAACCCGATGCTCTCGAAGGACGACCCGAACCGGGTCCAGTTCGACGCGGACCGCGCGAAGCACTGGATCGGCGTCGGCGCGAAGCCGTCCGAGCGGGTCCAGAAGTTCTTTGCCAATGCGGGCCTGATGGATGCGCCGGTGATCCGTGAGCAGTCCAAGAAGCACCTGCCGAAGGCGAAGGCGCAGGAGCGTGCTGCTGCGGCGGAAGAGGCTGCGAAGGCGGCTGCCGAAGCTGAAGCAGCTGCGGCGGCAGCGCCTGCTGAGGAAGCTCCAGCTGAGGAAGCCCCTACCGAAGAGGCGGCTGCCGAGGAAGCTCCCGCGGAAGAGGCTCCTGCTGAGGAAGAGAAGTCCGAGTAACCGGACTTCGATTCCCCGTCTCGCGATCCCGGGGACAGGCCCATGGACGAAGCCGGCGAACATTCGAGCAGCCGGATTTGCGTCGGCGTCGTCACGGGCGCACACGGCCTGCACGGACTGGTTCGAGTCAGGCCGTTCACTGAGCGTCCCGAGGATATTGGGAACTACGGCCCGGTCGAGAGCGTGGACGGTTCGCGTTCGTTGATCCTTGAGGTGCGAAATCGCGTCGGAAAGGGCCAGCTGCTGGTGCATGTGGAAGGGGTCGATGACCGCTCCGGTGCCGAGGCCTTGCGCGGGCTCGAACTGTTCGTCCCGCGTGAACGCCTTCCGGCGGCGGACGAGGACGAATTCTACCACGCCGACCTCATAGGGTTGCCGGTCTTGGCGGTCGATGGCGTGGTACTCGGCAAGGTTCGTGCGCTGTACGATTTCGGGGGTGGCGACGTCCTAGAAATCGAGGACACAGAGGGCCGGGTGGCGACAATTCCGTTCACCCGCGCTGCCGTGCCGGAGGTGGATCTCGCCGCGGGGCGCCTGGTGGCCGATCCTGCGCAAATCCTGCGCTCGGGTAGTGAAGCTGGCGGAGACGGGGGCGGAGAAGAAGGGCGGGATGTCTGAAGCCGCGACGACAGATACCGGAACATGGTCGGCAAGTGTGCTGACACTGTTTCCGGAGATGTTTCCGGGGCCGCTCGGCATGTCCCTGCACGGCCGCGCGATGGAGCGGGGAATTTGGGCTCTTGAGGCCCGCGATATCCGGGTTCACGCCACCGACCGGCACAACAGCGTCGACGACGAGCCCTTCGGCGGCGGTCCGGGAATGGTGATGCGGCCGGATATCGTGGATTCCGCGCTTTTTGAGGCTGTAAACGCAGTTGACGGCCAGCGGCCGATCATCTATCTCACGCCCCGCGGTCGTCCCCTGGAACAGGCACGTGTCCGGGAACTGGCGGACGGCCCCGGCGTGATACTGCTTTGTGGTCGCTATGAAGGCGTCGACCAGCGGGTACTGGATGCCTGGCAGGTCGAGGAAATCAGTGTCGGCGACTATGTGCTCTCGGGTGGAGAGCCCGCCGCGCTCGTGTTGCTCGACGCGGTTGTCCGGTTGCTGCCCGGGGTTCTGGGCCAGTCGGAATCGCTGTCGGAAGAGAGTTTCGAAAGCGGGTTGCTCGAGTACCCGCACTATACGCGGCCGGCGCGTTGGGAAGACCGGCAGGGCATTGAGCGTCTGGTGCCCGACGTCCTGACCTCCGGCCATCACGGTCGTGTGGCGGAGTGGCGGAAAGAACAGGCGGAACAGGTTACACGCGAGCGGCGCCCCGATTTGTGGCGGCGCTACGCGGAGATGGAAGAAGAAGGACAAGAGCGATGAACACGCTTCAGAAGTTCGAAGCCAACCAGCTTGCCAAGCTACAGGCCGCACGCGAGACCCCGGAATTCGGTCCGGGCGACACGGTGCGCGTGAATGTGCGCGTTGTCGAAGGCGAGCGCGAGCGTATCCAGGCCTATGAAGGTGTCTGCATCGCCGTGAAGAATGACGGGATCAACTCGTCCTTCACTGTTCGCAAGATTTCCTTCGGCGAGGGCGTCGAGCGTGTGTTCCCGCTCTTTGGCCCGCGCATCGACTCGATCGAGGTCGTGCGCCGGGGCAAGGTGCGCCGGGCGAAGCTCTATTACCTGCGCGGCCGTACCGGCAAGCGCGCGCGTATCTCCGAGCGTACGACGGGCCGTGGCATGGGCCGCAAGGGTGATGTCGTGGTGCCGGAGACCGGCAAGGCCGAGCGCCCCGAGAACAATGTTGCGCCGCCGGTTGAGACCGCGGTGGAAGCTGCGGCCGAGGAGACCACCGAGGCCGAAGCCAAAAGCGAATAACGGAACGGCTCCGGCAGACGGGCCGACGTTCACGAGCAGCGCCCCGGAGACAGGTTCACGGGGCGTTTTGCTTTTCGGGATGAAACTCACAAGGACATGACAATGTCTCAGCCGAAAACCTTGTTCGACAAGATTTGGGAATCGCACCTGGTCGATGTGCAGGACGACGGAACCTGCCTCATTTATATCGACCGCCACCTCGTGCATGAGGTGACCAGCCCGCAGGCCTTCGAGGGTCTGCGCATGAACGGTCGCAAGGTGCGCCGTCCCGATGCCACCCTTGCCGTCGCGGACCACAACGTGCCGACGACCGACCGCAGTGGCGGGATCGACGACGAGGAATCGCGCATTCAGGTCGAGACCCTGACCAAGAACTGCGAGGAGTTCGGGATCGAGCTCTTCGACATGGACGACATCCGCCAGGGCATCGTGCACATCATCGGTCCGGAGCAGGGCTTTACCCTGCCGGGCACGACCATCGTGTGCGGCGACAGCCACACGGCGACCCATGGCGCGTTCGGCGCGCTGGCCTTCGGCATCGGCACGTCGGAGGTCGAGCATGTGCTGGCCACCCAGACGCTGCTGCAGAGACCGGCCAAGAACTTTCTTGTGTCCGTTGACGGCGACCTGTCGCTGGGCGTGACCGCGAAGGACATGATCCTCGCCATCATCGGCGCTATCGGTACTGCCGGCGGCACCGGAAGCGTGATCGAGTACGCGGGCGAAGCCGTGCGGGCCCTGTCGATGGAAGGGCGCATGACCATGTGCAACATGTCCATCGAGGGTGGCGCGCGCGCCGGCCTGGTGGCCCCGGATGAGAAGGCTTACGAGTTCCTGAAAGGCCGTCCCATGGCGCCGAAGGGCGCGGCGTGGGAAGCGGCGGAAGCCTACTGGCGGACCCTTCCGAGCGACCCAGGCGCGAAATACGACAAGGAAGTCCGCCTGTCTGCGCCCGATATCCCGCCGCAGGTCACCTGGGGCACCAGCCCCGAGAACGTCGTGCCGATCACCGGCGCGGTTCCCGATCCCGAGCATGATGCGCGCGACGACAACCAGCGCCAGGCCTGGGAGCGTTCGCTCGAGTACATGGACCTGAAGCCTGGCACGAAGATGCAGGACGTGGCGGTGGACAAGGTGTTCATCGGCTCGTGCACCAACGGCCGTATCGAGGACCTTCGCGCGGCCGCACAGGTCGCCAAGGGCCGCAAGGTCGCCGACAGCGTCAATGCGATCGTGGTGCCTGGCTCCGGCCTCGTGAAGGAACAGGCCGAGGCCGAGGGGCTGCATGAAATCCTCATCGCGGCGGGTTTCGAATGGCGCGAGCCGGGCTGCTCCATGTGCCTGGCCATGAACGCCGACAAACTGGAGCCGGGCGAGCGTTGCGCCTCGACCTCGAACCGCAATTTCGAGGGCCGCCAGGGTCGTGGCGGCCGGACCCATCTGGTCAGCCCCGCGATGGCGGCGGCCGCGGCGATTACCGGCAAGCTGACCGATGTGCGTGATCTCGACGCGTGACGGACGAACCCGCGGCAGCGCCGCTTCCGGTCCGGCACGCCGGGCTGATCCTGCGCACGGTCGCGGGCTTGGTCGATATCGGCCTGGTCTGGCTTGTGGCGTGGCTGGTCTCGGCGTTGCTGGGCCTGCCGATGTACGGGTTCACGCCGGTCGGGTTTGGAGAGACCACGACGCTACACATGACGAACGCAATCGTGATGTTCTTTGGATGGCTTTACTGGGCTGGCATGGAATCGAGCCCGCTGCAGGCCACACTCGGGATGGCGGTGATGGGTATCTTCACCGCCGACCTGTCGGGCGATCAGGCCAGTTTCGGTCAGGCGACCGTGCGCTACTGGGCGCGCTTCGTCTCGATCGCAATCTTTCTGGTCGGCTTCCTGCCGATCCTGTTTACGCCACGCCGTCAGGCGCTGCATGACCTGCTGGCCGGCTGTACGGTGTTGAAACGATAGCTGCTCAAACGCGAGGAGTAGGGTGATGGAAAAGTTCAACAAGGTCTCGGGCATCGCCGCGCCGCTGCCGATGGTCAATGTCGACACCGACAAGATCATTCCCAAGCAGTTCCTGAAGACGATCGAGCGTACGGGACTGGCCCGTGGCCTGTTCCACGAGCTGCGCACAGACGCCAACGGCAAGCCGACCGGTGATTTCGTGCTCGACAGGGAGCCCTACACGAAGGCGGAGATCCTGATTGCGGGCGACAATTTCGGCTGCGGCTCCTCGCGCGAGCATGCGCCCTGGGCGCTGCAGGACTTCGGCATCAAGGTCGTTATCGCGCCGAGCTTTGCCGACATCTTCTATAACAACAGCTTCAAGAACGGCATGCTGCTCATCAAGCTGCCGCAGGAGCAGGTCAACACGCTGATGTCGGTTGCCCAGGATCCGGAGAACCCCGAGATCACGGTCGACCTGGCCAAACAGGAAATCCACGCGCCGAACGGCATCGTCTATCCGTTCGAGCTCGACGAGTTCCTGAAGCACTGCCTGCTGGAAGGTCTCGACGACATTGGCCTGACCATGCAGCGCGACAGCAAGATCGGCGACTTCGAGGGCGGCCAGCGCGGCCAGCAGCCCTGGCTGTACCGCGAAGCGTCGTAAGCCAGACAAAAGACAAAACCGAGTTCGAGGGGGAGAGGCGACATGCCCGCCAACAAGAGTGTTCTGGTCCTGCCGGGTGACGGTATCGGGCCCGAGGTGATGGAACAGGTCCGCCGCGTGATGGGCTGGTTCGAGGCAAAGGAAGCGGTGCGCTTCGAGGTGGACGAGGACCTCGTCGGCGGTTCCTGCTACGACGCCCGTGGCGTGTCGATTGCCGACGAGACCATGGACAAGGCCATGTCGGTGGACGCGGTGCTGTTCGGCGCAGTCGGTGGCCCGAAATGGGACGACGTGCCGCGTGAGCACCGACCCGAAGCGGGCCTGCTGCGCCTGCGCAAGGATCTCGACCTGTTCGCCAACCTGCGCCCGGCCATTGTCATGGATGCGATGGTCGATGCCTCGACCCTGAAGCCGGAAGTAGTGAAGGGTCTGGACATCATGATCCTGCGCGAGCTGACCTCGGGCGTGTATTTCGGTGAGCCGCGCGGCGAGCAGACGCTGGAAGACGGCACGGTACGCGTGGTCGACACCCAGGCCTATACAGAGGACGAGATCGTCCGAATCCTTCGCGTCGCCTTCGAGCTCGCCAAGAAGCGCCGCAACAAGGTGCATTCGGCGGAGAAGTCGAACGTCATGGAAACCGGTGCGTTCTGGCGCAAGATCGCCGGCCGCGTCGCGGCGGAAGAATTCCCGGAAGTCGAGTTCCAGCACATCCTGGCCGACAACTGCGCCATGCAGCTCCTGCGCAACCCGCACCAGTTCGACGTCATCGTCACCGACAACCTGTTCGGCGACATCCTGTCGGACGAGGCCGCGATGATGACCGGTTCGCTGGGCATGCTGCCCTCGGCCAGTCTTGGTGCGGTGGACCCGAACACGGGCGCGCGCCGCGCCCTGTACGAGCCGGTGCACGGCTCCGCTCCGGACATCGCGGGTCAGGGCAAGGCCAACCCGCTGGCGATGCTGCTCTCCTTCGCGATGATGCTGCGCTACTCCTACGACCTCGGCAAAGAGGCCGACATGGTGGAGCAGGCAGCCCAGAACGTCCTCAACGAGGGCTTCCGTACTGCCGACATCATGCAGGACGGCTGCACCCAGGTGTCCACAGAGGAGATGGGCACCAGGCTGCTGGCCGAACTCGACAGCCTGTCCGGCTGAATTGACGCCACGCGCGCGGCGGGATTAGCCTAGACGCATGTCCGTGCGAACGACATTTGCGCTCGCGACCCTCATTGCAGGGCTTGCTGTGCCCGCCGCCGCCCAGCAGGTCGTCGAGACCAGCACAGGCCGTCAGCTCACCAGCGGGGAATGCTCCGTCAGCAAGGCCATGCTGTCCGCCATCGAGGATGCACAGGCCAGCCGTGAGGCGGAGACCCGCGCCAGGGTCGATGCCCTGCTCGAGGCCGCACTGGCGAGCCCGAAAACCCAAGGGACCCGCGGCCAGTCACCGGTCGTCTTTCCGCCGCAACGCCCCGGAAGCTGACCTCGATCCTCTAGCCGCAATCGCGTTCCGACACGCGCAGGTCGATGGCGCGCATGTAGCGTGCCGCGATGCCTTCCGGCCATATCACCTCGATCCGGTCGCGGGTCAGGAACTCGACCTTTGCGGCGTCTACGATGTGGGGATTGCCTGTCCTCGCCGCATCCCCGAACCAGACATAGGTCTCCATGCCATGGCTGATATAGGCCGCGGGTTTCAGGACCTGGGTGTAGACACGGTCACCGCCGACGATCAGGCAGCCTTCGCGGAACCCGATCTCGTTGCCGTGGCTGTGGGGCAGGGTTGGAAGCTCGATCCGCCAGTTTCCCACTAGGGCGTTGCCGGACTGCGCGCCGTCCGGCGCAGCCGTCTCGCACCCGGCGAGCGCGAGCACGGCCAGAAGCGGGACGGTAAGCCGTTTCATTCTTTCGGCAGGACCCCCGCACCGCGTAGTTCCGGTTCCAGCCGCCCGGTGATCCACAGATGCAGCATCCTGAAGTCGGACAGGAACGACCATACGGGGTGGGTGAAGGTGGCCGGCCGGTTCTTCTCCACGAAGCCATGCCCAATCCAGGCGGGGCCATATCCCGCGAATGGCGAGATCAGCAGCAGCCACCACGGGCCGATGACCACGCCGAAGCCGATCAGCAGCAGGGCGGCTATGCTACCGGTGTAGTGAATCGCGCGGGTGCGCGGATTGCTGTGTTCGCGCAGGTAATGGGGCCAAAACTCGGCGTAGCTGGAAAATCGTTCGGCCATGGCGGGAATTCTGGCACATAGGTTGGCGCAAAGGCGAGGAGGACCCCGTGCCGGATATTTATGTGAACCCCGACGCCATTCCGGCGGAGATCATGGACCAGCTCAAGGTCAGCCTGGAGCGGCGCGCGGCCACCCCGCAGCAGTCGGCAGCGCTGGACTCCTACCTGTCCGACATCGATTTTCCCGTCGGTGCGCGCGTCCTCGACATCGGCTGCGGGACCGGCGCCCAGTCGCGCCGGCTCGCCACGTGGCCCGGTGTGGGCGAGGTGGTCGGGGTCGACCAACTCGAACCCTTGCTGGAGCGCGGACGTGAACTGGCGGCAAATCTGCCGAACGTGTCCTTCCGGCAATCGGACGCCCGCGACCTGCCGTTCGAGGACGCGAGCTTCGATGCGGTGGTGCTGCACACGTTGCTGACCCATGTGCCCGGTCCCGAAGGCGTGCTGTCGGAGGTAAACCGTGTGCTGAAGCCCGGCGGGCAGGTCGCGATCTATGACGGGGACTTCACGACCATGAGTGTCGCCACCTCCGACGCCGATCCGCTGCAGGGCTGCATCGACGCCTTCATCGAGGGCAATGTCAACGACCGATGGCTGGTCCGCCGCCTGCCGGCGATGCTGCGTGAGGCGGGTTTCGGGCCGGCTCCGACCCGCAGCCACGGCCATCTGGACACTGAGGACCCGCAGCTCACGCGCGGCTGGACCGAGCGCGGCGCGCTCTACCTGCGCCAGTGGGGTCGTATTGACGACGCCATGGAAGCGGCACTGGTGGCCGAATGCGCGCGCCGGATCGAGACCGGCACCTTCTACGGATTCATGAATTATGTGAGCATGGTGGCGCGGAAGGTCTGATCCGGCCCGGGCCGGACCTCGGCTGATTGCTTGCAAAACCGGGTCATCGGGCTTAAGTGATCGCCCGCACGGCGCATAGTGCGCTGCAAACAAGGATAGGACCCATGGGCTACAAGGTTGCGGTGGTCGGAGCGACAGGCGCTGTCGGCCGCGAAATGCTGCAAACGCTGGCGGAACGCAAGTTCCCGGCGGACGAAGTCGTGGCGCTGGCGAGCGAACGCTCGGTCGGGCGCGAAGTATCGTTCGGCGAGGACAAAACCCTGAAAGTCCAGTCCCTGGCCGATTACGACTTCACCGGCACCGATATCGCCCTGTTTTCGCCGGGCGCCAAGATTTCGGCCGAGTATGCCCCGAAGGCGGCGGCCGCCGGCTGCATCGTCATCGACAACACGTCGCAGTTCCGCATGGATCCCGATGTGCCGCTGATCGTGCCCGAGGTGAATCCCCAGGCGGTTGCGGGCTACACGAAGCGCAACATCATTGCCAACCCGAACTGCTCGACGATCCAGATGGTTGTGGCGCTGAAGCCGCTGCATGAGGCCTATGGCATCAAGCGTGTGGTGGTCTCGACCTACCAGTCGGTCTCGGGTGCGGGCAAGGACGGCATGGACGAGCTGTTCAACCAGACCCGTGCGGTCTATGTGAACGACCCGCTCGAGCCGAAGGAATTCACCAAGCAGATCGCCTTCAACGTGATCCCGCATATCGACGTCTTCATGGACGACGGCTCCACCAAGGAAGAGTGGAAGATGACCGTCGAGACCAAGAAGATCCTCGATCCGAAGATCAAGGTGACGGCGACCTGCGTGCGCGTGCCGGTGTTTATCGGCCATTCCGAGGCGGTCAACATCGAGTTCGAGCGCGAGGTCTCCGAGAAGGAGGCGCGCGAGATCCTGCGCAATGCGCCGGGTGTCGTGGTGATCGATCACCGTGCGAACGAAGGCTATGTGACGCCGGAAGAATCGGCCGGTGAGGACGCGGTCTATGTCAGCCGCATCCGTGAGGATGCGACCGTCGAGAACGGCCTCAACATCTGGGTCGTCTCCGACAACCTGCGCAAGGGCGCGGCGCTGAACACGGTCCAGATCGCCGAGTTGCTCGACCGCGAGCACCTGCGGAAAGCCATCGCGGCGGAGTAGGCGTGCAAGCGCTCGAACAGAGCCTTTCCGCGAAAGGCCTGATCGCGCGCGGTGCGTTTCATCCTGAACCAGAAGACGGCGTGCCCGGGAACCCGGGCACGCTTTTTCTTGTCGGCAATGCCGGGCCCGCCATGTGGCGAGCTTTCGAGGCCGCGCGCGGCGATCATGCCAGCGCCTTGAACCCGCTGGATGATTGGGTGTGCGATGCGCTTTCGACGGTCGCGGAAGACGTAGGTGCGACGGCGCTGTTCCCGTTCGGCGGGCCGCCCTACCTGCCGTTCCAGCGCTGGGCGCAGAAGGCGGAGCCGGTCCATCCTTCGCCGTTGGGCGTGCTCATCCATCCCGAGTACGGGCTCTGGCATGCCTATCGTGGCGCGCTCGCCTTTGCCGAGCGGCTGGACATTCCGTCCCGTGAGGTGCGCCCGTCGCCTTGCGATACCTGCGCGGACAAGCCCTGCCTGTCGGCCTGCCCGGTCGGGGCATTTTCCGGCGAGGGCTATGACGTGCCGGCCTGTTCGGCGTATCTCGCCGCGCCAGACGGAGCGGATTGTGTGGCGCGTGGCTGCGAGGCGCGGCGCGCCTGCCCGGTCGGGGCAGAGTTTATCTATGCGCCGGCACAGGCGGCGTTCCACATGCGCGCCTTTGTCCGGACGAACGGCTGAGGCCTAGCGCGACGCCATCTCCGCAGCTTCGCGGATGATGCGGACCGTCTCGGTCCATAGCGACAGTTCGTGGAGCCGTTCCAGCGGCCACCACTCGGCGTGCATGGCATCGCCCCCGGCGACCGGTTCGCCGCCCGTCCAGCGGGCCGCGCAATCGACCAGCGTGTAGTGATAACGCACCCGGCGTTCGCGCAGCGGGACGACATTGTCGTCATTCGCCACGGGAACGGTGACGCCCTGGGTGCCGGGCCGGGCCGGGTCGCCGTCGCGCACGATGGCATCGACCACATCGACGATGCCGACAATCTCGATCTCGACCCCGGTTTCCTCCATCACCTCGCGCGACGCGGTCTCCCGCCAGGTCTCGCCAAGTTCCTGCTTGCCGCCCGGAATGCTCCACTGGCCGATGCGCGGCTCCTTGCCGCGTTGGATGAGCAGGACGTGGGAGTCCTTCAGCACCACCACCCCGACGCCGGAGATCGGGTTGTCGGGATATTCACGACGGCTCATGCGTAAGTTTCCACTCACTTGACCCGGAATCCCGGCGTCGGGGGCCTTGCGGCCCTAGTACATGTGTTGCCCGCCGTTGATCGACAGGGTTGAGCCGGTGATGAAGTCGGCGTTGTCGGCGGTCAGGAAGACCACGCCGCGCGCGATGTCGTCCGCCTTGCCCAGGCGTCCGACTGGGATGCGGGCGATGATCTTTTCCAGAACGTCCGGCGGCACCGCGCGCACCATGTCGGTGTCGACATAGCCCGGCGCGATGGCGTTCACGGTGATGCCCTTGGCAGCGCCTTCCTGGGCGAGCGCCTTGGTGAAGCCGTGGATGCCCGATTTGGTGGCGGCGTAGTTGACCTGGCCGTACTGGCCGGCCTGGCCGTTGATCGAGCCGATGTTGACGATTCGGCCCCAGGAGCGGTCACGCATGCCCTCGATGACGGCGCGTGAGCAGTTGAAGACGCCCGAAAGGTTGACGTCGATCACCTCTTTCCATTGCTCGTAGGTCATGCGGTGCATCGTGCCGTCGCGGGTGATACCCGCATTGTTCACGAGGATCTCGACCGGACCCATGTCCTTCTCGATCTTCGCGACGGCCTCATCCACCTCTTCGTGGTTCGAGACATCGAACTTGACCGCCTTGATGCCCGTGCTTTCCTCGAATTCGCGCGCGCGATGCTCGTTGCCCGCGTAGTTTGCGACCACGTCACGGCCCGCGCCCTTCAGCGCGATGCTGATGGCAGCCCCTATTCCCCGGGTGCCGCCTGTCACCAATGCCACTCGCCCCATGGAACTCTCCCTGAAGTTGTTGTTCGGCTAGGCCCTTAACGAGCTTCGTTGGCCGGTGGTTCGATTATGCCCCCCCCCCCCATTCGATCCCGGTGTCAGTCGCGCTCGATGCACATGGCAATGCCCATGCCGCCGCCGATGCACAGGGTCGTCAGGCCCTTCTTGGCGTCGCGCTTCTCCATCTCGTGCAGCAGGGTGACCAGCACCCGCGCGCCCGATGCGCCGATCGGGTGACCGATCGCGATAGCGCCGCCGTTAACGTTCACGATGGCCGGGTCCCAGCCCATGTCGCGGTTGACCGCGATGGCCTGCGCGGCAAACGCCTCATTGGCCTCGACCAGGTCGAGATCGTCGACCGTCCAGCCGGCCTTCTCCAGCGCCTTGCGGCTGGCCGGGATCGGGCCGGAGCCCATGATCGATGGCTCGACACCGGCGGTCGCCCAGGAGGCGATGCGCGCCAGCGGCTTGAGGCCGCGCTTCTCCGCTTCCTCGGACGAGGCCAGCACAATGGCGGCGGCGCCGTCATTGATGCCCGATGCGTTGCCGGCCGTGACGGTGCCTTCCTTGTCGAAGGCCGGGCGCAGCTTGGCGAGCGTATCGGTGGTGGTGCCGTGACGCGGATATTCGTCGGCGTCGACGACGATATCGTCCTTGCGGGTCTTCACGGTGACCGGGGCGATTTCGTCCTTGAACTTCCCGGCATTCTGCGCGGCCTCGGCCTTCTGCTGGGAACCGGCTGCGAACTCGTCCTGCTCGTCGCGGGTGATCTGCCACTTCTGGGCCACGTTCTCGGCCGTGTTGCCCATGTGATAGCCCATCAGCGAGCACCACAGGCCGTCCTTGATCATGGTGTCGACCAGCTTGACGTCGCCCATCTTGGTGCCATTGCGCATCTGGGAGGCGTGCGGCGCCTGGCTCATGCTTTCCTGGCCGCCGGTGACTACGATGCTGGCTTCACCGAGCTTGATCGCCTGGAAACCCTGTGCGACCGAACGCAGGCCCGAGCCGCAGACCTGATTGACCAGATAGGCCGTACGCTCTTCAGGAATGCCCGCGGCCAGCAGTGCCTGGCGCGCCGGATTCATGCCCGTCGCTGCGGTCAGCACCTGGCCGAGAACGACCTCGTCGACATCCGACGCGGGAACGCCCGCGCGCTCGAGCGCAGCCGAAATTGCCACCGTGCCCAGTTCCGCGGCGCTCAGGCCGGACAGGGAACCGTTGAAGGCGCCTACCGGGGTCCGCGCGGCACTCGCAATCATCACGTCTGACATCTTGAATCTCCTGCTTTGGGGCGGAAAAGCGGGGTTTTCGTCGCGCCGAACAGCGCGGAAACCCGCCGGTTCCGTCTCTCTTTTGCGTTGATTTGGATATAGCCCCCGGGCCGGACAGAGTCCAGCATGGGCCGGGTCCCAGGTCCTTCGACCGGCGCGAATCAGCGCAGCGAATTGAGCCAGTCCGCCATCGGTTCCCACACGGCCTCGCGTGCCCGTGAGCCCGCAACCATGCCGATGTGACCCAGTGGCGGATGGCGGATATCGGCATTCGGCAATGCCTCGCCGAGCGCCAGGGCAGAGGCGGGCGGTACGATGCGGTCCTGCTGCGGAATCAGTACCAGCGAAGGGGTTTTGACAGTCTCGGGCCGGACCGCATTACCGGCGACGGACCACCGGCCGCGATGGGGCGTATTCCTACCGTACCAGCCGCCCATGCATTCGCTCGCGACCGGCCCTGCAAGCGGGACGCCGTCGTTCAGCCAGTCTTCCAGCGCCACGAAGTCCTCCGCGGCCTGGCTCGTCGGGTCGAGAGCGGCGAACTTCACGAACTTCCGGGTGATCATGAACGGGTCCAGCGCGGAAAACATCGACTGGATGATGTCGACCGGCAACTCTCCATAGGCATCGAACAGTGGCCCGGCCGCCTCCACGGCACGGGCGAGCGCCTCGGCCTGGGCGACCCGTTCGGCGTGGAAGTTCCATGGCGTGGCCAGCAAGACCAGCCCGGAAATGTCTTTGGCGCGCCGCGCGGCCAGGGCGAGCGTCAGCAGGCCACCCATGCAGTAGCCGACGACGGGCACCGGGCCGTCTGCTTCCGCACGGGCGATTTCAAGCGCCGCGTCGAGGGGGCCGGTGATGTAGTCGCTCAGATCGTAGTTGCGCTCGCGCGGGCCGGGTGCATCCCAGTCGACGAGCAACGGGCGCAGTCCCGTCTCGGCTGCCATCCAGCGTAGCAGGCTGCGCCGTTCGGACAGGTCGAGGATATAGGCCCGGTTGACGAGGGACGGCACAAAAAGCACCGGGTACCCGTCCTGCGGCCCATAGTCGCGCAGGCGGATGTTGCCTTCAGTCCACAGCGTCCCGGGATCGGGCAGTGAACGGCGGTAGGGATGATCGCGGTAGGCCCGGATGCCCGCGGAGAAGGCCGCCAGGCGCGCCTGGATCTCGGCGTCGACCGCAGACGCGAACGGGTCGTCAGCCGGATTTTCGGGCAGCGGGCTTTTTGCGAGTGCGTCCTGGAGTTTTTGCACCCGCGCGGACAGCGCGGGGTTCCAGCTCTGCGACCCGTTTCTCAAGATCGGCAACACGCCGCGCGAGCTGATCCAGGCGTTCGTCGCGGTCGTCAGGTGCAGCGGAAGGGGTCTCGGCCCCAGGCGCGGCGGAAGATCGCGAGTCTCGGTCATCGGCAGTTCCCGTGGCAGCGGTTTGCGCAGGGGTCCGTAGGAGCGCGGCAAGCTGGGCGCTGAACAACGGATTTGCCTGCGCCCCGAACGCACCCAGCGCGTCGAAGAAGCGCGAGGTCTGGCGCGCGAGGTCCGGATCGGATGCCATCGCCGTCAGCTGGTCCTCCCACAGGTCCAGGTAATCGCGTGCGAGCGCGGCGAGGTCCGGCTTGTCGTTCATGGGGCGCGACTATACCTGCGGCGGGCATTTGATCACCACCTTGTGCGTGCAAATGTGCATTGCAGCATTATTTTCACGATCTGTTATAGTTGCCCTCATCAATCAACGGTAGGACGTGCGTTCCATGGCCAAGTCCGATGAAAAAGAGCCGATCACAATCAAAAAATATGCCAACCGGCGGCTCTACAACACGGCAACTAGCAAGTACGTCACGCTGGACGATCTATCGCAGATGGTCAAAGCGGGTGAGGATTTCATTGTTGTCGACGCCAAGTCCGGCGACGACATCACGCGTCCCGTCCTGACGCAGATCATCTTCGAGGAAGAGGCAAAAGGTGAAAACCTGCTGCCTGTGAGCTTCCTGCGACAGCTGATCCACTTCTATGGTGACAGTTTGCAGTCGATGGTGCCCAACTACCTGGACGCCTCCATGAGCGCATTCTCCAACAACCAGGACCGGATGCGCAGCTACATGGAAAGTGCGGTCGATCGCAGCATGTTCCCTCTGCACCAGTGGGAGGAGATCGGGCGCCAGAACATGGCCATGTTCGAGCGGGCGTTCCAGATGTTCACCCCCTACGGGACAGGCGGCAGCGACGCGGCGAAGAGTTCGGATCGAGGGAACGAGAAACTCGACGACCTGAAGACCCAGATCGAGAATCTCCGCAAACAGCTCGACGAACTGTCCCGCTAGCGGGCCTGCCGGCGCGTCAGTTCAGCCAGTCGGGGTCGATTTCGGGCTTGCCGCAGTGCCAGCCTTTCAGGAGGTCGATTCCCTCGTCGCGCAGGAGTTCGGCCTCTTCGGCCGATTCCACCCATTCCGCGACGCATTCCAGCCCGATGCCCTTGGACAGGTTCACCAGGGTCCGGACAAACAGCAGGTTTTCCGGGTTGTTCAGGATGTCGCGGACAAAGGAGCCGTCGATCTTCACCAGCGCCACATTAAGTGCGCGCAGGTGACGGAACGAGGTGAAGCCGGCGCCGAAGTCGTCCAGTGCCACACGGCAGCCGAACCTGTTAAGTGCGGCCACGAACCTTGAGGACTCGTCGATATCGTCCAGCGCGACGGTCTCGGTGATCTCAAGGATCAGACGGTGCGCGAGGTCCGGATTTTCCTGGAGCCGGTCTTCCAGCCGGCGCAGCCAGACCGGATCGACCGCGGTCATGCCCGACACGTTGATCGACAGGTTCACGTCCGGATTGTGTTCAAGGGTGTCCAGGCTGAGGTCGAGGACCTTGCGGTCGATCAGGCGGACCAGCCCCATCTGTTCGACGACGGGGACGAAGCTGCCCGCCGGAACCGGCGTGCCGTCCTTGTCGATCATCCGGGCAAGCGCCTCGTGGAAGACGACCTCTCCCGTCTGCGCGGAGACCACGGGCTGGTAGGCCAGCGTGAAGCGGTTGTCGTTGAGGGCCTGCTTGACCTGTTCGGCGACGACGAGATCGGGCCGCTCGGTCCGCTTGTGCTGGGGGAGATCATTAAATTCGAGATAGCAGTCGCAACCGAGGCGGCGTGCGCCGCGCAGGGCGTCGTCCGCGCGCGACACCACTTCGCGCGCCGAAGATGCGTCCTCGGGGAAGACGGCGATGCCCATCGAGCCGGTCACGTTCATGGGGCCCGAGGGCGTAGCGACGGGTGTTTCGCGGACCGCAGCCAGGAAACGTGCGGCCACCGTCGTCAGTTCCTGCCGCTTGCACTTGTTGACGATGACGGCGAAGCGGTCGTAGCCGACACGGCCGATGATGTCACCGGACCGCATGCATTCCTCGAGACGCTGGGACACCGCAAGGACGATCGCGTCCGCGGTGTCCTCGCCATAGACGTCCGCCACGGCATTGAGCTTGTCGAGGCCGAGAAGCAGCAAACCGCCCTGCTGGCGGGTGAGCTGGTTTTGGGCGATGACATGTTCGAGCGATTCACGAAGTCGGATGCGGTTGTAGTGGCCCGTGAGCGCGTCGTGGTTGGCGAGGAAGCTGACCTCCTCTTCGGACCGCTTGCGGTCATCGATGTTGCGCAGGACGCCGGTCAGGCGGGTTGGTCGTCCCGACGGTGACTTGGTGACGATGGCGCGTTCCTGCACCCAGACAAACCGCCCGGTGTCGTCGCGCAGGCGCAGCTCACGCTCGAAGGTCTCGCGATTCTCGAAATGCCGCGAGAGCGCGATCATGCGGTGGGGAAGGTCTTCGGGATGGATACGGTTCAGGAAGGCATCGCCTGACGACAGGACAGAGGCGTCCTTCACCCGGATCGACGATTCCGTATCGCCGGTCCAGGTTACATTGTCGGATTCCAGATCCCACTCGTAGAACAGGTCACCTGAGGCAACCAGCAGATCCACCAGCTCTGACAGGGGGGCGGTTTCGTCCTCCTGCCGGGGGAAATCCGTCACGGCCGTATGGGCCAGATCAGACACCTTCTGTACCTCCTACCTGAGGCCTGAATTCTTCAGTCGCACGTCCTGTGCGAACGGTTCGCGGATCATTCTTAGGAACCAGTTCTTAACAAAGGGTAAGAATTGCCGGCCATTACTGCCGGTCGGCAAAATTTTCCGGATTTATGCATCGAATGCCGAATATTTATGGTTAACGAAGCATAAAATTGTCAGTAATTCGTGTTTGAAGTTTAAGAAAACTTATATAAATTTCGATGTATCAGGTGATCGCAACTCTGGACGCGAAGTGACAATCAACCTTCCAGCCGCAATCGGATCAAACGCAGGTGCCGCCGAAGAAGCTGCCCGCCTGCGTGCGCTTGCCGATGCCGCCATTCGCCGTACGGCGTTTGCTCCGGCAACGGCAAATGCCGATCGCCGCGATCACCGCCCGGCGGTGCGAGAGGACCGCGCTGCATCGCGCGTCCCCGCCGCCGGTGATACCGATCATCGCCGTTACGAACAGGCCAGTGCCGGCGGCGAACGTTTCGTCCGCCGCGGCGAAAATCCCCTTTTCGTTGCGCAGATGCTCGCCCAGGGCACCGAAGATGCTGCGCCGGCCCGTGTCAGCGCCGACCGTGCGGCTGCAGCCTATCCGTCATTGACCTTCGACAATGATATCTTCCTGCCGGGTGAGGACATCAGCTTCCGCCCCGCCGGACCGCGCATCGACTTCCACGTCTAGTCGCTAAGGCCGGCCAGCGCGCCGCGCCAATTTTGCCGCCTGCATTGCAGTCACGTGGCCGTTTCGCCTATTCAAGGGGTGACGCATCGCGCGGGGTGATGCGTTCCATCACCTGTGGGACGATTCCATGGCCGAAACCATCCTTGATCTGATCGCCGGCGGGACCGACAACGCGGTGGCGCTGTCAGCGCCGGAGCGCGAGTCGCTGACCTATGCGGGCCTGCGCGACCTCTGTGCGAAGACCATTGCTGACATGAACGCGCTGGGCATCGGTCGCAATGACCGTGTGGCGATTGTCCTGCCGAACGGCCCGGAAATGGCGGCGGCGTTCATCGCCGTGGGCGCCGGGGCAACCACCGCACCGCTCAACCCGGCCTACCGCGCCGACGAGTTCCGCTTCTATCTCGAGGATCTTGGCGCCAAGGCGCTGTTCGTCGAGGAAGGCAGCGAATCGCCTGCCATCGGCGTTGCGAAAGACCTCGGCGTGTCGGTCTATGAACTCAAGGTCCCGGCGGGTGCCGCGGCCGGTGTGTTCGAGATTTCCGGCGATGCCCAGGGCGCGGCCGCAAACCCGGGCCCGGCGGGCATGGACGATATCGGCCTCGTGCTGCACACCTCGGGGACGACCTCGCGCCCGAAGATCGTGCCCCTGTCCCAGACCAACATCTGCGCCTCGGCCCGCAATATCGGCAGCACCCTGTCGCTGACCGGTGACGATCGCTGCATGAACATCATGCCGTTGTTCCACATCCACGGCCTGATTGCCGCCGTTCTGTCGAGCATCGCGGCGGGCGGCAGCACCTACTGCACGCCTGGCTTCAACGCTTTGCGCGTGTTCGGCTGGTTCGATGACGCCAAGCCGAGCTGGTACACGGCGGTGCCGACCATGCACCAGGCGATCCAGTCCCGCGCCAGCCGCAATCAGGAATCCGTGGATGCGATGAACCTCCGCTTCATCCGCTCCTCATCCTCCTCCCTGCCGCCGCAGGTGATGTCGGCGCTGGAGGAGACCTTCGGCGCGCCGGTGGTTGAGTCCTACGGCATGACCGAGGCCGCCCACCAGATGGCGTCGAACCTCCTGCCGCCGGGTGCGCGCAAGGCCGGCTCGGTCGGCGTCGCGGCAGGTCCGGAGGTCGAGATCATGGATGACAACGGCAACATCCTCCCACGGGGTGAGACCGGTGAGATCGTCATTCGCGGCGATAACGTCACCAAGGGCTATGAGGCCAATGACAAGGCCAATGCCGAGGCCTTCACCAATGGCTGGTTCCGCACGGGCGACCAGGGCCAGTTCGATCCCGACGGCTACCTGAGCATCACCGGCCGCCTGAAGGAGATCATCAACCGCGGCGGCGAGAAGATCAGCCCGCGTGAAGTGGACGAGATCCTGCTCGACCACCCCGCCATCGACCAGGCCGTGACCTTCGCGCTGCCCCATGACAAGTTGGGCGAGGAAGTGGCCGCGGCGATCGTGCTGAAGGAAGGCCAGCAGGCCAGCGAGTCCGAAATCCGCGAGTTCGCGGCCGGACAGCTCGCCGACTTCAAGGTGCCGCGCAAGATCGTGTTCCTGGAGGAAATCCCCAAGGGCGCGACCGGCAAGTTGCAGCGGATCGGCCTGCACGAAAAGCTCGGGCTCTAGGCGATGAAGGTCTGCATCTTCGGCGCCGGCGCGATCGGCGGCTTCATGGCCGCCGAACTTGCGCGCGCAGGCGATGCCGAGGTGACGTGCATCGCGCGCGGCCCCCATCTGGAGGCCATGCGCAAGAATGGCCTGAAGCTGGTCTACAAGGACGGCAACGAGTTCGTGGTGCCGGTCAACGCGACCGACGACCCGGAGGAAGCCGGGCCGCAGGATTTCGTGATCGTCACCCTGAAGGCGCACTCTTCCGCGGCTGTGGCTGACAAAATGCTGCCGCTGATGGGCCCCGAGACCGCGCTGGTCACGGCGCAGAATGGCGTGCCGTGGTGGTACTTCTACAAGCTTGAAGGACCCTATGAGGGCACGCGGGTGAACTCGGTCGATCCCGAACAGCGCCAGTGGGACCTGATCGGGCCCGAGCGCGCGATCGGCTGTGTGGTCTACCCGGCGGCCGAAATCGCCGCGCCGGGCGTCATCCATCACGCCTACGGCAACCGCTTTTCCATCGGCGAGCCGTCGGGCGAGAAGACCGAGCGTGTACAGGCGCTGGCGAAACTGCTCTCGGATGCCGGGCTGCGCACCCCTGTGCGGCCGCGCATCCGCGACGACATGTGGGTCAAGATCTGGGGTAACGTCTCGCTCAATCCCATCTCCGCGCTGACCGGCGGCACGTTGGTGCAGATGATCGAGGACCCGGATGTCTGCGGTGTGATCCGCCAGTCCATGCTCGAGGCCCAGGCCGTGGGCGAGGCGCTGGGTGTGAAATTCGCCATCGATGTCGAGAAGCGTATCGAGGGCGCGCGCGAGGTGGGCGATCACAAGACGTCGATGTTGCAGGACCTCGAGCTGGGCCGTCCGATGGAAATTGACGCGCTTGTGTCCTCCGTCCAGGAACTGGGCCGGATCGTCGGTGTGCCGACACCGACCATCGACACGGTGCTGGGCCTCGTCAAACAGCGGGCCCGGCTGGCGGGCTGCTACGACGGCTGAGACTCCGTGCGCCGCGTGACGAACGCGGTCACCAGCGGGGCGGCCAGTGCCAGCACGGCCAGCAGCACCACAAGCGCCTGGAAGGATTCGCGGATCCCGAACTGCCGGATCATCGGCTGGGCGATGAAGGGCAGCGCGAACTGCCCCAGGTAGATCGCCGTGGTCAGCCCGCCGATCACCCGCGTGCGCAGCAATGGATCGGTCAGGCCCATCAGCCACGTGCTCGAATTCGGGTACATCTGGCTCATGCCCACCCCGAAGGCGAACAGCGCGACCAGCACCAGCGCCAGGCTGTCCGAGACCGACAGCAGGGCATACCCGATGGCCAGCCCGCCCGCGATGAAGGTGTAGATCCAGGCATTTGACAGCCGCGCGCGGAACAGCGGGAAGAACGGTCCGCACAGGGCCATGAGCAATAAGGGCCAGGCGATCGCGTAGCCCGCGATGCTGGCCTGGTCGACCCCGATGTTCACGAGAAGGAACGGCAGGTTCAGCGGCATCTGCAGGAACGCGCCGCCCGTCGCCGCGACGATCAGGTAGATTGCGAACACGCCCAGCCAGGGTGTGCGGATCTTGGGCGTGGTCGCTACCGGATCTTCTTCTGGAACGGCGCGCTCCGGTTCCGTGATGGTGAATATCACG
Organism: Alphaproteobacteria bacterium; assembly: GCA_038117045.1. Lineage (GTDB taxonomy): Bacteria > Pseudomonadota > Alphaproteobacteria > UBA6615 > UBA6615 > JABJAG01. The sequence goes on from JAYOFE010000007.1 coordinate 51,868, forward strand.
CCCGGCAGGAAGGCGAGTCCCACGACATAGAGCAGGAAAGGTGCGCGCCAGTGCAGGTCCGACATCAGGCCGCCCAGCAGCACGAACAGGACGCCGCCGGTCGCCGTGGCGGCCGCATATCCCGCGATGGCCCGCCGCCGTGAGGGAATGTCCTCGTAGTAGTCGGCGAGCAGGGCAGGCGCGAGCGTAAACAGCACACCCATGGCCAGCCCCAGCAGGATACGGGTGCCGAGGATCGCGTAGAGCTCGTCCAGCAGGATCGGCACGGCCCCCGCGGCGGCATAGAGCAGCAGCGCGGCGATCAGTAGCGCCCTCCGCCCCGTCCGGTCCGCGACCGATGCGACCAGCGGCCCGGCCAGCGCCAGCAGCAGCGTTGGGATGGAGACGACGAGCCGTGCCAGCAGGTCGATGTCGTCATAGCCCCCGAAGTGCCGGGACATTTCCGGCAGTGACGGAGCGACAGCAGCAATCGACATGGCGGAGATGGCGCCGCACCCGAACAGGGTGAAGTCGCGGATGCGGCGTTGGGCGGTCCCGATCTGTGGAGAAGCACCGGCTGGCGGTGGCATGTACGTGCTTTCGGTTGGCACTCGGGAGCGGATGGAGCTCAGACGTTCCGGAACACGGCCTCGACCACCGCCTCGGTGCGCACGCCCGCGCCCATGCCCTCGCTCTGATAGTTCGTGATGTAGCACATGGCGAGGTTGCGCTCGGGGTCCGCCACGGCGCGAGCGCCGCCGGAACCCGAATGCCCGAATGCCTTGTGGCTGGGTCCCATATGGACGCTGCCTTCCGGGTTCATCGCATAGCCCATCGAATAGCGCATGGGCCGGCCGGTCATGGCGTCGGATTTCGATTCCCATTGCGGCGTGGTCGCGCGGGCCACCGCCTCGGGCGACAGGATGCGGGCGCCGCCCAGCTCACCGCCGTTGGCCAGCATGGCGTAGATGCTGGCCATGGCCCGCGCCGTGCCGAAGCCGCCGAATGACGGAATTCCCGCGAGGCGGAACTCTGCGCTGTTCTGGGCGTCCGGCCCGAAGGGCTTCGGCAGCGGCTTCCAGGCACGCGACAGGTTTGATTCCGTGTCGCCTCCCTTCTTCAGCATGGCATTCCCGACGGCGTTGGGCGTGAGGTCGGCGATCCGGTCGAGATCGGTCTCCCCGACGCCGATCTGGTAGTCCGCGCCCAGCGGGCCGCACACATTTTCCTGCATGAACTCGCGGACCGACATGCCGGAGACGCGGCGCACGATCTCACCGGCCAGGTAGCCGATGTTGACGGTGTTGTAGGCGCCGTTGGTCTCCACCGGCCAGGCCGGTTCCTGCTTCTCGATGGCGGCGATCATCCGGTCGTAGTGGAAGATGTCGCCGGCCTCCGCGGCGTCCGCGAAGCACACCCCGCAATTGTGCGAGATCACGTGGCGCACCTTGATGTCAGCCTTGCCGTTCTGGGCGAATTCCGGCCAGTAGGTCGCGACGGGGGCTTCTAGGTCCACCTGTCCCCGGTCGGCCAGGATGTGCACACAGGTCGCGCACATGCTCTTGGCGATCGAGTACATCAGGCACAGCGTATCCTCGTGCCATGGCCTGGTGCGCGCGGCGTCCATATGGCCCGCCCACAGGTCGACCACCTTCTCACCCTCCAGGTAAACGGCCACGGCCGTACCGATCTCGTCATACTTGTCGAAGTTGTTCGCCAGCGCATCGCGCACGGGCTCGAACAGGGGGTCGCAGAAGCCTTGGATGTCCATCGGGTCCGGTCCGGTCGGGAAAGGTTTGGCCAAGTATCCGCTTCGCGCGGGTCGATGGCAAACCCGTGCCGGTGGCGCGACGGTCTTATTCGGGGCGGTCGCCCATAAGCTTGAGGAGCATGATCGTGCCCGTCAGGCAAAGCGTCACGGCATTGGCCAGGATGAGCGGAAGCGAGTCCAGCATCAGGCCATAGACCAGCCAGAGCACGATCCCGATATTGAGGATCGTGAACATCCCCAGCGAGATGTCGCGGGTGGAGCGGGTCTTCCACGACTTGATGACCTGCGGCAGGAAGGCAATGGTCGTCAGCACGGCGGCAATGCCGCCGATGGCGTCCGGATGGACCGCGTCCAGCATTTCGGGGATATCTCCTAGCGCACGCAGAAGGGTTGCATCGCGACCGCAAGGTCGAGCAGGGCCTCGTCCCCGTCGGGCCAGCCGATGAAGGACAGGCCGGCCGGACAGCCATCCACTTCGGCGGCCGGGATGGTGATCTGCGGCAGGCCCGTGTGCCCGGCGATGCAGGTCAGCGCCATGGTGTTGGCGCGGAAGAATTCGAGATCGTCCGGCGCGGCGTCGAGCTTCGGCGCGATTACGGGCGCGGTTGGCAGGCACAGGATCGTATCCGGTTCCGCAAAGGACTGCACGCGTGTCTGGACGCGATGGCGCACCTCCTGCGCGGCGTGCACTTCGGCAGGCGTGATGGCTGCCGCCATGGCGAAGCGTTCCTTGATGCCCGGGCCCAGGTCGGGCTTGTGCTCCGCAACCCAGGGCCCGTTGGTCCGTGCGACCTCGCTGGCCTGGATGACTCGGAAGGCGTCCCACCAAATCTCCAACGTATCGTCGCCGGCGATCTGGACCTCCTGCGGGCGCGGCAGCACATCTGCGGCCGCGGCGAGTACCTTTTTCAACGCGTCCGCGACCGCCGGGTCCGTGCGCTCGAACGCGTCTTTCAGGACCAACATCCGTTTTGGCGTGCCGGGTGAAATCGTGCTGTCGAGCAGCACGGGACCGATATCCCGGAACAGTTTCGCATCGTTGGCGAACCAGCCCGCCGTGTCGAAGGACGGGGCCATGGGATGGGCCTCCGACAGGTCGACCCGGTTATGGGTCGGGCGGATACCGTAGAGTCCGCAGAAAGAGGCCGGGATGCGCACCGATCCGCCGGTGTCGGAGCCCAGTGAGAAATCGCACAGCCTGGCGGCGACCGCGGCGGCGGAGCCGGAAGACGAGCCTCCGGGCATGCGGCCCGGTGCGCGCACGTTCTGCGGCGTGCCGTAATGGGCGTTGGCGCCGGTCAGGCTGTAGAAGAACTCGTCGCAGACCGTAATGCCCACGATGTCCGCGCCCGCTTTCAGCAGCTTGCTCACCGCGGGAGCTGTGGCGGTCTCTGGCTCGGTCCAGGCGTAGTAGTCGGGGTTCCCGTTGGAGGTCTTGCGGCCCTCGATGTGGAACAGGTCCTTCACCGCGAAGGTCTTGCCCGCGAGCGGTCCCGTACCGGACCCGCGGATCGGGTCCGTAATGGTGTGCGGCACAAAGGCGCCGACAGTGTCTTCGGGGATAACTGGGTCGCTCATGGATTTCTGTCCTACTTCTTTTTCTTCTTCGCGCCCGAGACCTTCTTGCGCGGCTTCGGTGCGGGGCTTTCCTTGTTGAACCAGTCGAGGATCTGCTCACCGTCCCAGCACACCACACCCGGATGGGACAGGATATGCTCGAAGGTCTCGCGCACATACTTGATGCGGTGCGGGGAGCCGGAAAGATAGGGGTGCATGGCGACGGCCATGACCTTCACGGTCTCGTGGCTCTCGGCATAGATCGTCTCGAAATAGTCGAGCGAGCGGTTCTTGTAGACCTCCGACGGGTGATGCTGGATCGCCATCATCACGATGTCGTGGAGCTCGTAGTTGTAGGGAAGGGCCACCATGGGCTGCCCGCCCTCGGTCTTCAAGCGGACCGGCTGGTCGTCCAGCACCCAGTCACCGATGTACTCGACACCCGCGGCGGCCAGGTGGTCGATGGTCTGGTAAGTCTGGGTCAGGCCCGGGCCGAACCAGCCGCGCGGGCGCTTGCCGCAGAAGTCGCCGATGATCTTGAGCGACTTGTCGATGACCGCGCGCTCGTCGCGCAGCTTGTGCATCGGCATCTGCTCGTAGGAGTGGGCGTTGAACTCCCAGCCCGCCTCCAGCACCGCCTCGGCGGCGCGGGGATAATCCTCGATGGTGCGCGCGTTCAGTGTCACCGTCGGTCGAACGCCCAGATCGTCGAGCATGCGCTTGATGCGCCAGAAGCCGACCCGCATCCCGTATTCGTGCCAGCTCCAGTTCGGGTGGTCGGGGATCATGGGCACGCCCTGCGGCGGCGGGATGACCATACGCGCCATGGCGCGCACGATATCCCAGACTTCCAGCGCCAGGATCGGCCACAGGATCATGCGTGCGCCGTCCGGCAGTGTCAGCGGCTTGCGGTCGTCGATGGCGGAAAAGGGCAGGCGGTCGCCCGGGCGCATACCTTCCATGAAATCCTCCCGTTAATTTTTTCGCGGGCAACAAGGCGCGTTCCCCGTCTGGGCGGACTATACTGGGCGCCAAGGACCGACAAAAGGTGCGGCCCGGCAGATATGGTGCTGCGGACGGGGAAGAGATGAACGATACCGATGTGGTTCTGGTCCAGCGGGACGGCGACATTGCGACCGTAGTGCTGAACCGGCCGGAGAAGCTCAACGCGCTCAACAAGACGATGTGGCGGCGGGTTGGCGAGGTGATGGCCGAGCTGGGCAGCGACGACTCCATCCGCTGCGTCGTGCTGCGCGGTGCGGGCGACAAGGCGATGGGGCCGGGGGCCGATATCTCGGAGTTTGCCACCGAGCGCGCCAACGCCGAACAGGCGGCCGAATATGGCGGGCTGATGCACACGGCCATGCATGCCGTGCGCGATTGTCCGCACCCGGTGATTGCGATGATCAAGGGGCTGTGCGTCGGCGGTGCGCTGGAAATCGCCCTGATGTGCGACATGCGCATCTGCGGTGAAGGCTCGCGCTTCGGTGTGCCCATCAACCGGCTGGGCCTTGTCATGGCCTATCCCGAGGTCGAGGCGCTGGTCGGGCTCGTGGGTCGCTCCGTGGCGCTGGAGATCCTGTATGAGGCGCGGGTCTTCGATGCCGCCGAGGCGAAGGACAAGGGCCTCGTGAACCGGGTGATGCCCGATGACGAGGTGGAGGATGCCGCCTATGCGACCGCCCGGCGGATTGCCGACGGCGCGCCGCTGGTCAACCGCTGGCACAAGAAGTTCGTTGACCGCGTGCTGGCCGGCGGGCCGCCGCTGACGTCCGAGGAACAGGCGGAAGGCTTCGCCTGTTTCGACACGGAAGATTTCAACACCGGCTACCAGGCGTTCCTCGCCAAGGAGAAGCCGAAGTTCGAGGGGAAATAGTCATGACAGACAAAAGCACCGGCATGCTCCATGGCCTGAAGGTCATCGAGATGAGCCACATCATGGCCGCGCCGACCTGCGGGCAGATGCTGGCCGACATGGGGGCGGACGTCATCAAGGTCGAGCGCGTGCCCGGCGGTGACGACACGCGGCGCTTCGGCGAGGGCGAGCAGGGCGATTCCGCTGCCTTCGCGATGATGAACCGCAACAAGCGCGGCCTCGCTGTGAACACCAAGTCTGAGGAGGGCCGCGCGGCGCTCCGCCGGGTGATCGAGCAGGCCGACGTGTTCATCGAGAACTACCGCAAGGGCGCGATGGAACATTTCGGCATCGGCTGGGAGGAGATGCACAAGGCCAATCCCCGGCTGATCTACTGCTCGGTCTCCGGCTTCGGGCGCACCGGCCCCTATGCGGAACGCGGGGGCTTCGACCTGATCACCCAGGCCATGTCCGGTATCATGAGCATCACCGGCGAAGGGCCGGGCCGCCCGCCGGTCAAGGTCGGCGCACCGATCACCGACATCACTGCGGGCATCCTGTCCGCCGTGGGCATCCTCGGCGCGCTGGCCCATAGGTATGAGACGGGTCAGGGCCAGTTCGTGGATTCCTCGCTCTACGAGGCGGGCATCATGCACACCTTCTGGCAGACCGCGATCTACCATGCGACGGGTGAGATCTCGCAGCCCATGGGCTCGGCCCATCCGCTGTCCGCGCCCTACCAGGCCTTCCCGACGAAGGACACCTCGCTCGTGGTCGGCGCGGCCAACCAGAACAACTGGCTGAAATTCGTCGAGGCCATCGGCACGCCCGAACTGGCCGAGGATCCACGCTTCGAGACCAGCAACAAGCGCATGGAAAACCTGAAGGCGCTGGAAGACACGCTGACGGAGATTTTCGCGAAGGATACGACGTCGGCATGGCTGGACAAGCTCGAGGCCGCGGGCGTGCCCGCCGGCCCGGTCTATGACATCAAGGAAATGTCGGAAGACCCGCACACCGCCGCGCGCGGCATGATCGACCATGTGCCGGCCGCGACCGGCGGAGAGCATGCCGTGATCAGCCATCCGTTGAAATATTCCGCGACCCCGGCCACCGTGCACCGTGGCGCGCCGCTGATGGGCGAGCATTCCCGCGAGGTGCTGGCGGAGTTCGGCTTCTCGTCACAGGAAATCGACGGGCTGATTGCGTCCGGCGCGATCACCGAGCCCGAAGTCACTGCGAAAGCGGCGGAGTAGGGGGAAGGCTATTTGATCTGGAAACCCCAAGGATCTGAGCTTGCGTTGCTGATCACATGAGCTTCTTCGAACGCGAGGATTGAGGCCGCACGTTTCAACCTTGGTTCGATAGGTGGCCATTTATGTTTTGGAAGAGTGAGCAACGGGGCTTCGATAAGTAGGACGAAACCAGCATATTTTTCGTCGCTTTTCCGTTTGATGCACAGGCGTATTCCGCGCTCAATAACGCTTAGGGCGTGTTCTCCTGAGTATGCTGCCCTATCTCGTTCCAGCGCATTCTCGAACACCTCGTTCGGTGTTTCGTCTGAGTGACCCAGAAAGCCACGACCGATTCCCTTTTCAGTGAGTTCTTTGGCAAGGAAATATCTTTCTTTGCCTTGCGCAATTGTGACTTCGAGACCGATTGGCGTTTCGCTTGTGTCGGTCCATATCCAAGCGTCAGGAATTTGATTGTCGAGTGGAAATTGAACGCGCCCGTTCGTTAGCTTTCTGTATCTTAGGAATCGAGAAACCGGAGAGATTTCATCCGCAAGTTTCTTCCACACTCCTTTGCTAAGACGATAGTCGTTAATGTCGCTGTCGGATCGTGGAAGATTGAAGAGATATTCTAGGCGTTGGTGCAACTGCTGAATGGATATGCCAGCATTGGCTGATGCGATCTTGTAGAACGCATCCAACTCTGCCGTATCAAAATTGACAATCGGCTGCCTCGCTGGGACGGTTACTCCGCCGCCTTCGCCGCGCGCACGCCCAGGTGCCGCGTCAGGAAGTCCCACACCTCGCCCTGCGGGTCTTCAAGGCCCTTGAACACGTCGAAATGGTTCACGCCGGGCACGGTGACCAGCTTTGCCTCGCCACGCTCGGCGAGCGCGGCGTGCCAGGTGGTCGCCTGGCGCTTGAACTCGTTGCTCTCCAGCCCGCCATGGACGACCTGCACCGGCGGCACCGGCCTGTCGAGGGTCAGCAGCGGTGACATGGCGATGGTCTCTTCCTCGCTGAGCAGCATGAAATCCTGCCGGTAGCTCAGCATCAGCGGGCGCATGTCGTAGTTGCCGCTGACGGTCATGCCGCAGGCGATCCCGTCGAGGTCCTTTTCATTGGCGAGGCGGACGAGGGTCGCCGCCGCCAGGTGCGCGCCCGAGGAATGCCCGGCAATGCAGATGCGGGTGGGATCGACACCCAGTTCCGCAGCGTTTGCCCGGACGTGGCGCGTCAGCGCAACTGCGTGGTCGACCATGTCGGGGATGCGCACCTCGGGCAGCATGGGGAAGGTCCCGGCCACGAACGAGATGCCGTTCGCCAGCGCCGCGCCTGCCCAGCTGCAGGACACCTCCGTCGAGCCCACCTGCCACTGGCCGCCATGGGTGAAGACGATCACGGGCGCCGGTGCCCCGTCGGCGCGGTAGAGGTCGAACCGGTCATTTGCATGGCCGCCGTAGGACAAATCCTTCGCTGTCCGCAGGCGCGCAACAACATCCGCTGAGCGGGCGTGCAGATTTGTACGTGTCTGTAGGTCCGCGTCGGTCTGGATATTCGTATACTGCGCGTCGAGTTCCTCGCGCGTGTAGTCGAGATAGACTTTCTCGGTCATGGCACTGTCCCGCCGTCCCTGATGTGATTGTCCGGTGTTCTATTCCAGCCCCAGCCGGGCGCCGACGAAATTCCAGGATGGCGTACCCTCGGTTGCGAGGTCCTTTGCGACGCTGAAATGGTTCGCGCCCGGAACCTCGCGCAACTCGGCCGGGCCGATCGCCGCAAGGGATTCGGCGAAACCGGCGCTCTGGCGCCGCATCTCGTCGGTCTCATCGCCCCCGATCGCGACCATCGTCGGGGGAAGAGGCTTCACCACATTGAGAAGCGGCGACATGGAAACGGTCTCCGCAACGGAAAGCTGCAGGTATTCTGCGCGGTAGCAGAGCATCGCAGGGCGCACGTCGTAGTGGCCGCTCATGAAGTAGCAGCCGGCGATTCCCTCGAGGTCGTCCGCATTCGCCATCCGCACCATGGCCAGCGCGGCCAGGTGTGCGCCCGAGGAATGGCCGGTCACGAGGATGTTTTCGGGGTCGATCCCGAGCTTCTCGCCATTGGCGCGGATGTGGCAGATCAGGATCACGATGCTGTCCACGATCTCAGGCAGGCGCACATCGGGGATTTGCGGGAAGCCGCCGTCAATGAACGTCACGCCGCGGGCGACGACGCTGTCCGCCCAGGAGCAGAACTTGCCCGGCCCGCCATTCTGCCATTGCCCGCCGGAGACATAGATCAGCGCCGGTGCGCCCTTGCCGGCACGGTAGATGTCGAAGGCCTGCGCGCCGCCACCGGCATAGGAGACCCCGCGCTCGGGCTCCAGTTCCGCCACGTTCCGCGCGGCGTGTTCCTGCAGCGCCGCGGCGTCGGCCTTGGCCTCCTCGGTCGTGAGGTTGGTGTACTGGAGGTCCAGTTCCTCGCGGTTGTAGCCGCGGTAGATCGTGTCGGTCATGGCGCGGTCCCGGTGCAGGTGGAAGCGGTGATTGACGCCGGTCCGGCCCGGCGTCAGGTTGGTCTGGAACCTGAAAGGAACACGCGATGCCGGACGATATCAAGACGGTCGACGAACTCGTTGCGCATTTCGGTGCACCGAAAGGCCATCTCGCGGAGAAGGAAAAGCCCGCGCTGAACCATCACTGCCGCCGGTTCATCGAGCTCTCGCCCTTCTGCGTATTGTCCACCTCCGCGGCGGGCGACGGCCCGGCGGACTGCTCGCCGCGCGGCGATGCGCCCGGCTTCGTGCATGTCATCGACGACACCACCATTGCCATCCCGGACCGGCCCGGCAACCGCCGCACCGACACCTTCCACAACATCATGGAGAACCCTGAGATCGCCGTGATGTTCATGGTGCCCGGGCTGAACGAGGTTATGCGGCTCAACGGCCGCGCGCGGCTGACCACCGACCCGGCGCTTCTCGAAAAGATGGTGGCCAACGGAAAGATGCCGCTGGCCGCGCTCGTCATCGACATCCGCTATGTCTACTTCCACTGCGGCAAGGCGATCATCCGCGCCGATCTGTGGAACCCCGACAACAAGGTCCAGCGCACGGATTTCCCGACGCTCGGGAAGATCAACGCCGACTGGTACGGCGTCGATGCGGAGGAAACCGATCGCGCCCTGCAGGAGGCCTACAGGAACAACCTGTACTAGGCGTTCCCGTCAGTCCTCCAAGCCTGCATTGAAGGTATAGCCGAGGCCGAGCAGTTCCTCGACCACCGGCTCGCCGAACTTCTCGCGCAACTCCTCGCCCAGCGACGGGGCGAACTCCACATCACGCAGCGGGCCCTGCAGGGTGACGTGCAGCAGGCCGCGCTCATCGCCGATGTTGGAGAAGCGCCGCATCACCCCCGGCGGGACGGAGATGGTGTCGAACTTGTCGAGCTCGATGGAATGCTCGCCCTCGTCTCCCCACTCGATCAGGAAGCGGCTCTGCAGGCACATGAAGGTCTCGGTCGTATGGGCGTGGGAGTGCAGGCCCGGACCGTTGCCCGGTTCACACTCGGCGATCACCACCGCGAAATTTTCCGGTCCCGGGATCACGCCGTTGCCCCAGGGAGTGTCCTTGCTGACGGTCGCCATGACCGTGCGGGTGGCCCGCGCAGTCATCATCTCGCGCGCCTCGGGCGGGATCTTGCCCGCCGTGCGATCCTTGTTGGCGGGCAGCTCGGCGAAGCGCGCGATGTAGCGCTGCATCTCGTCGGGCGTGGGCGTGGTGGTTTTCATTGAGGTGCTGCCTTTCCGTTGCCTGGCAAATCTTCGTACATTTCCTGTCCCGGTCGGTTCGTTGAGTTCCGGACCGCGGGATTGAGACACGCCAACAGGCCGGGATCAACCGGCGCGCACGCAGGAGAGGATTGCCATGACCGAAACCGACGCGACTTTTTATGCCGACGGTGTGCGTCTGGCCGGAACCTTCACGAGCGGTGAGGGCGCGGGGCCGCGCCCGGCGATCATCTGCGTGCACGGCTATACCGGCCGCAAGGAAACCTACATGCCGCCCTTCGTGCGCGACCTGACGGAGGCCGGGTTCCACACGCTCGATTTCTACTGCCGGGGCTTCGGTGACAGCGAGGGTGCGCCGCGCCGTGTCGACCCCGAGGAACAGATGCGTGACATCCTCGCCGCCCGCTACTGGCTGGCCGCGCGTGACGATGTGGATGCAGGCCACATCGCGATCATGGGGCTCAGCCATGGCGGCGGGGCGTCCATCAAGGCCGCGGCCATCGAGCCGCGTTTCGCCGCCATCGCAACGGTTGGCGCGCCGGGCAACGGCGAGCGCTGGCAGCGCTCCAAGCGCACGGCCGACGAATGGGCGGCGTTGCAGGACGAACTGGCCGAGGATCGTATTCAGCGCGCGCTGACTGGCCAGTCGAAGCAGCTGCCCTACCAGGAACTCTCCCCGCCGGGGCCCGCGGAACGAGAGGCCTTCCGCACCATGTACCGGACGGAGGACGCCTATCCTGAGGGCTACCCGCTGGAGAACATCGACCTTGCCTGCGGCTTCCGGGCCGAGGACTGGGTGGACCGGATCGCGCCGCGCCCGCTGCTGCTGATCCATGGCGAGAAGGACACCATGGTCCGGCTGGAGGAGGCCGAGAGCCTGTTCGCGAAGGCGGGTGAGCCGAAGGAACTGCATGTAGTGCCCGGCATCAATCACGCCGAGGTCTATGAGCCGCGCAACCCCGAGGTCTATGCAGACGTGATCGCGATGCTGCTGGAGTTCTACCGTGCGCATCTGGGCTAGCGCGCTCGCGGTCGCAGCCCTGCTGCACGCAGGGGCGGCGGTCGCCGAGGACATTCCCGTCGATGTGGAACTGGTGCTGGCGGTCGATGTGTCCGCCTCCATCGACGGCGGCGAGGTGAACCTTCAGCGCGCGGGCTATGTCGCGGCGCTGACCGATCCGCGCGCCATCGCGGCGATGACCGCCGGGCCGCTGGGCCGTGTCGCCATCACCTATGTGGAATGGTCCGAGTCAGCGCAGGTGACCGTGCCGTGGACCGTGATCCGCGGCGAGGCCGATGCACGCCGGTTCGCGGCGGCCATCCAGGCGTTTCCCCTCCCGCGCGGCGGGCTGACCTCCATCGTGACGGCGCTCGATTTCTCCGCGCCGCTGTTCGACGCCAACGGCATCGAAGGCACCCGGCAGGTGATCGACCTTTCGGCAGACGGGCGCGATTCCAAGGGGCTGGAGGAACTTGTCACCGCGGCGCGCGACCGGGTGCTGTCGCGCGGGATCGTCATTAACGGGCTGGTGATCAACCCGCAGCAGGAACAGAGCGAGGTGGAGGGCGTGAAATACGACCTCCAGGGCTATTTCCACGAGGTGGTGATCGGCGGCCCGGGGGCCTTCACGGTCGTCACGCAATCGCCGGAGGACTTCCCGCGCACCGTGGTCAACAAGCTGGTCCTCGAAGTGGCGGGTTTCCCGGTTCCCGGCGTACAATTTGCGGCGCGATAGCGGCTTCCGGTTTCGGTCCCGGATGTGATAACCAACCCGCATCCGTTGCCCGCCGACCGGCGGGCCGAACCGCACGAAAATTCCACCAGGGGGACTTGAGACCGTGTCCAGCAACATCCGCGATTGCATTGCGCCCGACCGTAACCCGCGCAAGCCGAACATCACCCTGCCCAAGGGCTCCATCGACACCCATGTGCATGTCTTTTATGACCGCTACCCGCTGTCACCGAGCCGCGGCTACAACCCGCCGCAGTCCACGCTGGAAGACCTCAAGCACCTGCATTCCCAGCTCGGCATTGACCGGGTTGTGTTCACCCAGCCGTCGGTCTACGGCACGGACAACTCGGCCATCCTCGACGGCATGAACGCGCTCAACGCCGAGACCCCGGACCGTGCGCGCGGCGTCTGCGCGATCGACATGGACATCTCGGAGCTTGAGCTGGAGGCGCTGCACAAGCAGGGCATCCGCGGCGTGCGCCTGAACATCGACAACAAGGGCGGCATGCCCATGGAACTCGACGAGATGGGCGAGCTGGAAGCCAAGATTCGCCCGCTGAACTGGCACATCGAGTGGCTGTTTCCGGGCAAGGACATCGTCTCCCTGATGCCGGTCTTCGAGAAGATGACCACGCGCATGTCGATCGGCCATTTTGCCTACCAGCCGGCGACGGCGGGCATCGAGGCCGAGGGCTTTCAGGCGCTGCTCAAGCTGGTCCGCGACGGCAACACCTGGGTGAAGATCTCGGGCTGCAACCGTGTCAGCGCGACCGACCTGCCGCCCTATGACGACTGCCAGCCGATGGCGCGTGCGCTGATCGAGGCCAACCCCGACCGCATCATGTGGGGCACGGACTGGCCGCACCCGAACAAGTACGAGGTCAACCCGAACGACGCCGACCCGGTCGAGGCCTTCGGCCAGTGGGTGCCAGACGAGGCCATGCGCAAGAAGATCATGGTCGACAACTCCGAAAAGTTCTACGAGTTCGACCAGCCGCTGTAAGCCGCGCGGTCACAGAACGACATCAGAAGGGCCGGTCCTGCGCGACCGGCCCTTTTTCGTTGCCCGCCTTTGCGCCGTGTTATCCATCTCCTAGACTGTCCGCACAACACCGGCCGCGAGAGCCGGGCATGTCGGAGGAGGCACGTATGGACCATCACGTCACCGCACGGTTCGGCAGCGATGAAGAGACGCTGCGCAGCGAGGATTATCCGCTCCTGACGGGGGCGGGCCGCTTTGTCGATGATATCTCGGTCCCCGGCCAGGCTTATGGCGTCTTCGTCCGCTCCCCCGTCGCCCATGGCGTGATCCGCGGCGTCGATGCGACCGCGGCGCTGGCGATGCCCGGCGTGATCGCGGTCCTGACCGGCAAGGATGCAAAGGATGCGGGCCTGGGCGATATCCCGCCGGTGATTTCCTTCCCCGGCCGCGACGGCATGGCCATGGCGTCTGCCCCGAAGCCGGTGATCGCTTACGACAAGGTCCGCCACGCGGGCGAGGCTGTGGCGCTGGTCGTCGCCGAGACGGCGGCACAGGCGGCCGATGCCGCCGAGGCGGTCGAGGTCGATTTCGATGTGCTGCCCGCCGTGCCGAATGTTGCCGACGCGCTGGCCGACGGTGCGCCACAGGTCTGGGATACAGCGTCGGGCAATGTGGCCTTCGACTGGACCGACGGCGACCGGACCGCGCTGGACGCCGCCTTCGCAAAGGCCGCCCATGTGTCCAAGGTTGAGCTGTTCGACAACCGCCTCGCGCCGGTCTCCATGGAGCCGCGCGGCGGCATCGGCGAATGGGACGAGGCCGGGGGACGCTACACGCTGACCGCCGCGACCCAGGGCGTGGGCCTCGTTAGCAAGGTCTTTGCCGGGCAGGTCTTCGGCGTGGAGCCGGAGAAGGTGCGCGTGCTCACCCATGACGTGGGCGGCGGCTTCGGGATGAAGGCGCACCCCTATCCGGAATACGCCGCGGTGATGTTCGCGGCGCGCCAGGTGGGCCGGCCGGTCAAGTGGCGTAACACGCGCCTTGAGAGTTTCCTGTGCGATACGGCGGGCCGCGACACGCTGATCTCCGCCGAGATGGCCTTCGATTCGGACGGGAAAATCCTCGGCTTCCGGGTGAAGAACGACGTCGGCATGGGTGCCTACCTCACGACCTTCTCCGCCGTCTTCTCCACCAACAACACCAAGAACTGCCTGTCGAGCGTCTACGCAATCCCGGCGATCGTCATCGATGTGCGCATGGTGCTGACCAATGCCGCTCCGCTGGGCCCCTATCGCGGGGCCGGACGGCCCGAGGCGATCATCGCCATCGAGCAGTTGCTGGATACAGCGGCGAAGGAGATGGGCATTGACCGGGTGGAGATCCGCCGGCGCAACATGATCCCGCCGGACGCCATGCCCTACAAGACGGTCAACGGGCCGATCTACGATTCCGGCGACTTCGCGACGGCCATGGACAAGGCGCTCAAGCTCGCCGACTGGGACGGGTTCGCGGCGCGTCGTGCAAAGTCGGAGGCGAACGGCAAGCTGCGCGGCATCGGTATCGGCTGCTTCCTGGAGGTCGCGGGCGGCATCCTGGAGGAGACCGCCGACCTTCGGTTTGAGGGCGACGGCGCCGTCACGGTCCGCCTCGGCGTGCAGGCCATGGGCCAGAGCCACCTGTCCACCTACACCCGCCTGATCGGCAGCCGACTCGGTGTACCGCCGTCGAAGGTGCGCCTGATCGAAGGGGATAGTCTCGAAGCCCCGCCGGGCACGCCGTCGGTCGCCTCACGCTCGATGATGATGGCGGGCAGCGCCATGGCGGTGTCATGTGATACGGCCATCGAGAAGGGCAAGGCGCTTGCCGGGCACGTGCTGGAAGCGTCGGCCAGCGATATCGAGTTCGTGGACGGGGCGTTCCGGATCGCCGGGACCGACCGGCAGATCGGGATCATCGACCTGGCCGACCTGGCCGCGACCATGGACCTGCCGGAGGAACTCGCCGGCGGCATGGACGCCTATGAAAAGTTCGAATCCCCGCAGATGACCTTCCCGAACGGGACCCATATCTGCGAGGTCGAGATCGATCCCGAGACCGGGAAGATCGACGTGGTCGGCTACGCCGCGGTGGACGATGTCGGCAATGTCTTCGACGAGATGGTTGTCGACGGCCAGATCCATGGCGGGGTCGCGCAGGGTCTGGGCCAGGTGCTGGGCGAATGGGTCGTCTATGACGACGACGGCCAGCTCGTGACCGGCTCGTTCATGGACTACATGATGCCGCGCGCCGACGACCTGCCGTCGCTGGCGGTGGGCCATCACGGCGTCCCGGCCACCACCAATCCGCTCGGGGCAAAGGGCGCGGGCGAATCCGGCGTGGCCGGGTCGCTTCCGTCCGGAATGGCGGCCGTGCTCGACGCGCTGGCGAGCGCCGGGGCCGGCCCCATCGACCTGCCCATGACGCCCGCGCGCGTCTGGTCTGCGCTGAATGCGGCGGGACGAAGCTAGCCTGGAGCCTACTGCTTGGTCGGCGGCAGCGGCGGGTTGAGTGCCTGCATCGCCGTGTAGGCGGCGGTGAACCCGCTCAGGGACATCTTGAGTTCGACCGGGGCATTCGGTGCCGAGACGGGAACGATCCCGACGGTGGCACTGGAACCCTTTTTCATGAGCTCGATCTCGTCCGCCGTGATCCCGGCCCGGACGACGCACCCGTTCTCGTCACACCACGCAAACGGGTAGCGCTTGCCCTGCTGGCTGTCGACCTGGAAGCGGAGCTGAGCCTGCAACAGGGTCATCAGGGGCGTCACGAAGGCCGCACCGGCGGCAGCGGGTACATCCGGCGGAACCGAGAAGATGTTGATTTCCGCCGTCGGCGTGCCGGCGGCGTCTTTCAGCTGCTGGTACATCTGGCAGCGTTCCGGACCGTCGCCCCGCTTGAGGCACCGGATCTGCCAGGCGCCGTGGCTTTCCTTGACGTAGCTGCCATTGGCCGCGTCCTGGGCGATTGCTTGGCCCGGTAGAGCCAGAAGGAACGCCGCAACAGCGGCCTGGATGAGTGTCGTTCGTGTTTTCATGGGCCCTACCATAGACATCGCGATATGATGCGCCAACGGTGACGTCGGCTCGCAATTCCGGCGCATATCGCACAGGGAGGGGACAAAATTATGGCGGACAAGGAGCTTCAGGACACAATCCAGCTGCGTTACCCGCGGCTGCTGACGGCCGGGGTGGACTACAACGATGCCCAGACGGTCCTGCGGGAGGTGTCCCGGATGGACCAGTGGCCGGGGGTCTGGGAAGGGCTCGCCGATCTGCATGAAGGGCTGGGAGCGGCGGCGCTGGAGGCCGGCCACACGCTGACCGCGGGCGAGGCCTACCAGCGTGCGGCGCTCTATCACCATATCGGCCAGTCGGTCTACTTTGCCGATCCGGCGGAAAAGGCACGTAAACAGGGGCGCCAGCGTGCGGCCTATGCAAAGGCGGCGCCGCATCTCGTGTTTCCGGCGCGTATCATCGACATTCCCTATGACGGGGACAGCTTCCCGGCGAACCTGCGCCTGCCGGACGGGGAGGGGCCATTCCCCTGCGTGATGTTGACCTGCGGGGCGGACTCCACGAAGGAGGAGTTCCATACGCTGGAGAACGAGTTCCTGCGCCGCGGTGTGGCGACCTGTGCCTATGACGGTCCGGGCCAGAGCTTGACCTGGACCAAGTGGCGGTTGCGGCCGGACTGGCATGTGCCGGTCGCGGCGGTGGTCGATGCGCTCGAAGCGCTGCCGGACATCGATTCCGGCCGCATCGGCATCTGGGGCCGCAGCTATGGCGGATATGCGGCGCCGCGTGCGGCCGCCGGTGAACCACGCCTGCGTGCGTGCATATCCATCGGTGGGTTCTACCGCCTGTCGGATATCTGGGACCGTTGCCCAGCCGCCGTCCACGAGACGCTGGCCTTCGGGTTTGGCGATGAGTCCATCGCCGCAGCCGGAAAGACGGCCGAGCAGTATTCGCTGGAAGGCGTGCTGGGGAATATCTCCTGCCCGCTGCTGATCGTGCACAGCGGACAGGACACTGTGTGTCCGGTCGAGGAATCCCAGCGCATGATCGACGAGGCCGGCGACGACGCCGAGCTGGTTGTCTTCCCGGAAGGCAACCATGTCTGCGACAACATTCCCTACAAGGCCCGCCCGGTCATGGCGGACTGGATGGCAGAAAAACTGTCGACCTGACCGCGCGGCCGAACTCGCACGCAGGGGCTGCAACAAACGTGAGTACGTCGGGACTGTCGGTTCGCTTCGCGGCATTCTATGGCGCGGCCTTCTTTGTCGTCGGCGTGCTCCTGCCCTTCTGGCCAATCTGGATGCAGAGCCGCGGCTTGTCTCCGGATCAGATCGGCATCCTGCTGGCAGTGGGACCGTGGCTGCGCATCCTTGTCGACCCGGTGGTCACCAGTTTTGCCGACCGCTCCGGACAGGGGCGGCGGATCATGGTGATCTCGGCCGGGCTCGGCACCCTCGCCTTTGCCGGGTTCGGCCTGGCCACCAGCTTCTGGGCAGTCCTGCTGATCATGCTGGTCTATGCACCTTGCTTCAACGTGCTGATCCCACTCGGCAACGCCCAGACCATGGCTGCGGTCCGCCGGCACGGTCTCGACTACGGGCGTATCCGCCTGTGGGGATCGCTTGCCTTCATCGTTGCGGCGCTCGGCGTGGGGAAACTGCTCACCGGGCAGGACCCGGACCTGATCTGGCTGGTGGCGCTGGTCTCGCTGGGCGCGGCATTCGTGACGACCCTTGCCCTGCGTGAGCAGAGCGCCGAGCGCGGACATGCGCGGTGGCCGGACATCCTGCAATACCTGCGCGCCCGCAGCTTTCTCGCCTTCATCCTGGGAGCCAGCCTCGTACAGGCCAGTCACGCGGTGCTGAACGGGTTCTCCGGCATCCACTGGAAGGCGGCGGGCTATTCAGAGTTCGCGGTCGGTCTGCTCTGGGGCGGCGGTGTGCTGGCCGAGGTGCTGCTGTTCGCCATGAGCGGCGCAGTGGTGGCGTTTCTGGGTGCGCGCCGTCTGCTGCTGATCGGGGCGGGAACCGCGCTGGTCCGATGGGTCATCCTCGCCCAGACCACCGAGCTCTCCTGGCTGGTTCTCGCGCAGGTGATGCACGGCATCACCTTCGGCGCCACCTACCTGGCCACGATGCACTACATTTCAGACTCGGCCCCGGAAGGCATGAAGACGACGGCCCAGGGTGCCTACGCCTCGATCACGGGCCTGGTCATGGGGCTGTCGCTGATCGCTGCGGGTGAACTCTACGGCAGCTTCGGCGGCGAGGCGTTTTTCGGCATGGCCCTGGTCAGCGCCGTGGCGCTGGTGCTGGCATTGCTGAGCCCCCGGAAAACCGCATAGGGCTCAGACGTCGATCCAGTCTTTGCCGACCTTCAGCCGGTGGCCGACAGGACAGGGCAGGGCAAGCGCCTGCTCGGCAAAGCAACCCTTCTTCGCCCACTCGATCACCCTCTTGAGGTCCTCGACCGGTGTGTCGCCATTCATCTCGATGTCGATATCGAACCCGACCGGAACGGAAGAGTACGGGTCCCGCCCGGACTGCTCGATCCGCCAGTGAAAGCTGGCGCTCATCGAGATATCCCCGATCGGGATCCGCAGGCGCTTGGCCGAGGCCTTCATCTGGGTCATCAGGCACGTCACCACGCCGGCCGCAAAATAGTGCAAGGGCATCGGTGCGGACGCCTCGCCGCCGTGCAGCTTGCCTTCGTCAGTATGGAGCGTGACCGAGTAGTTGGAATATTGCGAGGTGACGGTGACCTCGCTCTTGAACGCATCGAGGGCCCGGGCCTTTGCATCGAACACGATATCGACGGTGCGAACCTCGGAAGAAGCGGCGGCCCCTTCCGGGGCCGCCTTGTCTTCGGTGTCTGCCATGCCGCTACTTCGACTTCCGGTTCTTTGGAATGACCGGCATCAGCAGGTAGGACGGAGTCTTCGGTCCCGTGTGGATCGTTGTCTTCCCGCCGAAAATCTCCGCTGGCCGGTCCGTCGGGTGATCGTGCAGGAACGGTCCCGAGCCGCGTGATGGCACATAGGCCTCGACCGACTTGCCCGGCCGGTCAAAGTCCTGTCCGGCAATGTTGATCGAGAACTGGAAGCCCTTGGGCAGCACGATGCACTGCGGCCAGATTTCCACGTCCACCTCATAGACCTCGCCCGGGATCATGGGCTGCTTGTCGTCATGGGTGTGGTAGGGGCGCCACTCCTCGCTCTTCTCTTCGTCCAGCTTGCGGTGCGATACGCGCAGCCAGCCCTGGGCGAGCGGGGTCTTGGGGTCGACGGTGCCCTGGAAGAACACCTCCCGGCCCTTGTCTGACCAGCCCTGGACGGTGACGAACAGGTCGCAGTCCGACGTTGAGGACGACACGTACAGTTTGGCGGCCATCGGGCCGGTGAACTCGGTCTCGGCCTTCAGCGGCGGCGACTTGAGGGTGATGCCTCGCGTCAATGCCCTGAACTCCTTCTTGCGGTTCACCTTGGGCTTGGCGGTGTCGATCTTTCCCTTGCCGCCGGTATCGAGATAGTACTTCGTCCACTTGGTGCCCTTGAGCGGCCAGGAACTTTCCTTGCGCAGCTCCACCTCGTCGGTGAAGGGACGGCGAAGGTTCACCCAGACGCGGGGTTCCTTGTTCCAGCCGTTCTTTTCGCCCTTCAGGTAATAGTCAAAGAAACGCTTCTGCAGCTCCATCCCGTATTCGAGGTAGAACCACTCCTCGTGCCGGCCGGGATGGCCTTCGAGCCATTTTTCCTTTGATGCGGCCTGGGTAAAGGCCTCGAAGTTGCCGCGCGGGTGCAGGCCGAATCCGGCCCAGCTTGCCGGTGACAGAAATGGCACCGTGACCTTCGACCAGTCCGGCGAACGTGAGCGGTACCAGTCGTCATCCATCTCACGCACACGGAAGTTCTCCAGCGTATCGGCGCGGTTCTCGACCAGCTCACGCGGGCTGAGCTTGTCCGGGCCGGTGGCGCTTTCGCCCATCCAGTGATCCTTGGGGCCTTTCGGGTTGCCGTGCTGCACGGCCTCGACCTGTCGCGGGTACCAGATTTCCATAAACTTGTTGGACAGGATGCCGCCATGGCGGGCCCAGTCACGGTAATGGTCCGCCGCGCCTTCCCAGGGGATGATCGCGGAGAGATGTTTCGGTTGTAGCGCCGCGACCTGCCACTGGTTGATGGCGTAGTAGGACACGCCGTTCAGGCCGACCTTGCCGTTTGACCATTTCTGTTCGCCCGCCCATTCGATGGCGTTGGCGAAGTCCTGGGTCTCGCGGGGCGAGAATATGTCCAGGTAGCCCGGCGAACGGCCGGCACCGCGTGAGTCAAGGCGCACGCAGGCGTAGCCCCAGGGCACCCAGATTTCCGGATCGACTGTTTCCCAGGTCAGCCAGCGATGCTGCGAACCGGACAGGATGTCGGGGTGCATCTCGACGAGCGAGTCCCAGAGCGGCTTGTAGTGCTCCTGGTATTTCACACCCTTGCCGTAAGGGCCGCCGGCCATGACGACCGGAACCTTCTTGTTGGTGTCGGGGCGGTAGACGTCGGCCCGCAGGACCACGCCGTCATCCATTTTGATGGGTAAATCGCGTTCGATGATCACGTTTTGTCTCTCCCTTGGCACGGCCTTATTGTCTGGCCGGATTGGACTGCCGTTGCGGAACCATCCCGATTGCCACGGCTGATTTCACTATAGGAAACTTTCGGGCGGGCTCAACACCGCTCTTTGGGCAGGACGATGCGTTAGTGATTCCCTAATGGGTCTCCGCGCGGCCGGATGGCCTGTGGTTCTGGTATGCCGTTGTCGTGCTGGTCACGCTGTTGCGTTTCGCGCATGTGCGCCGGGTTCTCGCCCGCGGCGTTTCAGCGGCAAGTGCCGCGGAAGACGAGCGCCTTTTTGTGGCAGGGTCACTCGCGGCGGGCCTCGTCTGGGGCAGCTCGATTGTCATGTCTATGCAGCTCACGCCTGCGACGGAACTGCTCGTCGTCCCGTGCGTCATGGCCGCCCTCAGCACCTCTGCGATCATCAGCTACACCCGAAGCCTTTCATCCTACGCTGCGTTCGTTGTCCCCTCGATGCTGCCCTACATGGGGCGGCTGGGCTGGCCGGGCGGGGAATTCGAACCGATGATGGCGGGGTTTGTCGTGTTCTGGAGCGCGCTCCTCTGGGTGGCGGCCCGCCACCTGAACCGCGGCCAGCGCAATCGGATCGAACTGGCGCTCAACAACGCGCACCTGATAGAGAGCCTGACGGCTGCGCGTGACCGGGCGGAAAGTGCAAGCCTCGCCAAGACCCGGTTCTTGGCGAACATGAGCCACGAGCTGCGCACGCCCTTGAACGCGATCCTGGGATATTCCCAGATGATGGACGAACGTGTTCTCGGACCGCAGGAGTTCGGAAAATACGAGGACTATCCGTCGATCGTCGTGCGCAGCGGCCGGCACCTGCTTCATATCGTCGAAGAGATTCTCGATGTGTCCAAGCTTGAGGCGGGCGCGGTGGACCTCGATGAGGATGTCATTGACGTGGGCAACCTTGTCGACGGTGCCGTCAAGTTTGTGGTGCCCGGTGCGGAGCGTGGCGGGATCGAACTGGACTGGACGGCACCTGCACAAATTCCCTGCCTGCGGGGTGATGCGACGAAGATCCGGCAGATCGTGCTGAATCTTCTCTCCAATGCCGTAAAGTTTAGGCCGCGTGGCGGCAAGGTGACGGTTCGCGCACGGAACACGGAGGAAGGGCGTTTGGAAATCCTCGTTTCCGACACCGGGGTGGGCATGTCGCCGGAGGACCTTGCGAATGCAGTTGTGCCCTTTGCGCGCCTCGAGAACCGTGAGCACATGCAACGCCTTCGTGACGCCGACGCTGAGAACGAGTTCTCGCAAACAGGTCTGGGGCTCCCGCTGGTGAAGTTGCTGTGTGAACTTCACGATGCCGAGTTCCGGCTGACGAGTACGCCGGGCTCTGGCACCAGCGCTCTTGTGATCTTCCCTCGAGGGCGAGTCGTACTGCATGGGAACGTGACCGCATTGCGGGCCGCCTTATAGGCGATCGCCCCCGTCGCGCCTTTGTAGGCCGTATGAAGGAAACTGAGACGATTCGTGGTTGAAGAGCGCGTGGATTCCCGCCGCATCGATGCGGAGTTGATCGGATCGTTGTACCAGCGCACGACACCTTTGCTGGTCGCAAATATCGGCGCGGCCAGTCTTCTGACGGTCGCCCTCTGGCAGAGCTCCGACAGGCTGGTCCTCCTGGCGTGGTACATCACGCTGACATCATGGACGATGGTGCGCTTCCTGCTCGCGCGCCTGTACCTGCGCCGGCTGCGTGCCATTGAGGAGGCCTTGGCCTGGATTCGCTATTTCGCCGTGGGTTCCGGTGTGGCGGGCACGATCTGGGGAACGTCGATCTTCCTTGTCGGGACACTTGAGGCCGAGAACGCGCGCCTCGTGGTCCCCTTCGTGATGGCGGCGTTGAGTGCCGCTGCCATAGCAGGCTACTCGAACAGCATGCTCGCCTTCGCCGCCTTCATCGTTCCGGCATTGGTCCCGTATTCGGCACGCCTTGTCTGGGTGGACGGCGAGCCGCACCTCATCGTTGCGGCGTTCGTTGTGTTCTGGGGACTCCTGCTCTGGACCATGGCGCGCCACCTCAATCACAGCTTCCGCGACAGCATCGGGCTCGCACTGCGGAACAGCAGCCTCGTCGAGGATCTGACATCTGCCCGAGACCGGGCCGAAGCGGCGAACCTGTCGAAGACGCGCTTTCTTGCCAATATGAGCCATGAACTGCGCACGCCCCTGAACGCCATCATCGGTTTCTCCGAGATGATGTCCGAGCGCGTTCTGGGCCACTCGGCGGCGGCAGGTATGAGGACTATCCGGCGGATATCCTGAGCAGCGGCCGGCACCTGCTGCACATCGTCGACCAGATACTCGACGTGTCGAAGCTTGAGGCCGGTGCGGTCGACCTCTCTGAGGACATGATCGATATCGACGATCTGGCATCAGGTGCGGTGCGCTTCATTTCACCGGTGGCGGACGACGACGGGGTTCAGGTGACGACAGCGATCCCTGAGGGTCTGCCGCGCCTGCGCGGCGATGCGACGGAAGTCCGCCAGATACTGCTGAACCTCCTGTCCAATGCGGTTAAGTTCACGCCGCGCGGGGGACAGGATGAACTGCGCGCGGTATTTAAGTCTTCCGGTGAACTGATCCTGGAAGTCGAGGATACGGACATCGGGATTGCGCCGGAGGACATCGAGCGGGTGGTCACGCCATTTGCCCAAATGGAAAACCAGGAGCACCTGCAGCGAGCGGAAAACCCGAAGTCCGATGGCGGGCACACGAGCACCGGCCTTGGGCTGCCTCTGGTCAAGCTGCTGAGCGAAATTCATGGTGCGCAATTCTCTATTACCAGCGCTCCCGAGCAAGGAACCACGGCGACTGTCGTTTTTCCTGCACGGCGGGTTGTGGCGGTGCCGCCCGGGAATTCGGTGAAGGAGCGCCGGCGCGCCGCCTCCTAACTTTGCATTCGCTTTCGCAACCCGAGCCGCTACGATCCCCGCAATTCTATTGCCAGGGGGGAAACAATGGCGACGTCTACCGGCGAACAGATCATCGCGATCGAGGAGCACTACTGGGATCCGCAACTGCTCAGCCACTATTCGGAGGCGGAACTCGTCGGGGGCGCCGGTGCGCTCCGGCCCAAGCTCGAGGACCTGTACGAGGAGCGTATCGCGGAAATGGATGCCACGGGCATCGATATCCAGGTACTTTCCCACGGCGCGCCGTCGTCCCAGCGGCTTGATCCGGCCAGCGCTGCCGAGATCACCCGCACGGCGAACAACCGCCTGCGCGACATCGTGGCCGAACGCCCGGACCGTTTCGCCGCCTTCTGTAACCTGCCGACCCCGGACCCCGATGCCTGCCCCGACGAACTGGAGCGCTGCATCAGCGAACTCGGCATGAAGGGGGCGATGATCCACGGCCTGACACATGGCGTGTTCTTCGACGATCCGAAATTCTGGCCGATTTTCGAGCGGGCGCAGGCCCTCGACGTGCCGCTCTACATGCATCCGGCGATGCCGGACCGCACCGTGATCGAGCGCTACTACGCGCCCTATGACAAGGAGTTCCCGTCCTTCCTGAACGCAGGCTGGGGCTTCACGGTCGAGACGGCGACCCAGTGCATCCGCCTCGTGCTCTCGGGCGTCCTGGACAAGTACCCGGATGTGAAGATCATCGTCGGCCACCTGGGAGAGGGCATACCGTTCCTGCTGTGGCGCATCGACCATGCGCTGTCACGCGCGCGCAACAAGCCCGTCGAGTTCCGGGAGATCTTCACCCGGCATTTCCACATCACCACCAGCGGCAATTTCTCCGACCCGGCGCTGGTCTGCTCGCTGCAGGAAATGGGTGCTGACCGCATCCTGTTCTCGGTCGACTGGCCGTTTGTCCCGAATGCGCCCGCCGTCGAGTGGTTCGAGCGTGTCCAGCTCAACGCCGCGGACAAGGCGAAGATCCTGAACGGCAACGCCAAGCGGCTGCTGAAGCTCTAGAAAGTCCCGGGAGGGATTCCCCATGCCCCATATACCCGCTGCAACGGTACTCGATCACATCACCGTCCTGGACCTGACCCGCGTGCGTTCGGGCCCCACCTGCGTGCGCCAGCTCGCCGACTGGGGTGCGAATGTCATCAAGGTCGAGATGCCACCGGCCGTCGAAGGGGGGGCAGGGCTCGGCGGTGCGCGCCACGGCTCCGATTTCCAGAACCTGCACCGCAACAAGCGTTCGCTTGCGCTCAACCTGAAGGAGGACGCCGGCAAGGAGGTGTTCTTCAAGCTGGTCGAAATGGCAGACGTGGTCGTGGAGAATTATCGGCCGGACGTGAAGACACGTCTCGGCATCGACTACGACGCGCTTTCGGCCGTGAACCCGCGGATCATCCTGGCAAGCATCTCCGGCTTCGGCCAGGACGGGCCCTATGCCAAGCGTCCTGGCTTCGACCAGATCGCACAGGGTATGGGCGGGCTGATGTCGATCACCGGCCTGCCGGGACAGGGCCCGGTCCGCGTTGGTATCCCGATCGCGGACCTGACGGCCGGCCTGTTTGCCTCACAGGGCATCATGCTGGCGCTGCTGGAGAGGGAGAAATCCGGCAAGGGCCAGTGGATCCACACCTCGCTGCTGGAAGCCCAGACCTTCATGCTGGACTTCCAGTCGGCACGCTGGCTGGTGGATGGCGAGGTGCCGAAGCAGGCTGGCAACAACCATCCCACCAGTATCCCGACCGGTGTTTTCGAGACTGCCGACGGCCACATGAATATTGCGGTGGCTGGCCAGGAAATCTGGGGACGGTTCTGTCGGGTGTTGGACCGCGAAGAATGGATGACCGATCCGGATTTCGAGGATGCGCCATCGCGCTCCAAGAACCGCGACCGGCTCAACGGGCTGATCGGGGACTGCATTCGTGAGAAAACCACCGCTGAGTGGGTGGATTCCTTCAACGACGCAGGTGTGCCTTCCGGGCCGATATATGACATCGGCCAGATGTTCTCGGACCCGCAGGTCGAGCATCTGGGCCTCGCCCGGCCGCTGACCTCGCCCGCACTGGGCGAGATGCGGTTCGTCCGTCAGCCGGTCTCGCTGGGTCGCACGCCAAGTTCTTTTGCGGTCGCGCCGCCGGAAGTCGGTGAGCACACGGGGGAAATCCTGGAAGATCTCGGTTACGACGCCGAAGCCGTTGCGGCACTGCACGCGAGCGGCGTCGTATCGTCCGGCGAGTAGGGGGAAAACTCATGAGCGCCGCCATAAAGCCGCAGCTGACCCATGCCGGCATCTGGGTGCGGGACATGGACGCGATGGTCGATTTCTACACGCGGGTAATGGGCTTCCTCGTCACCGATCACGGGTTCGTCGAGAGGTACAACGGGCGAATCACCTTCATGTCCAACGACCCGCAGATTCACCACCAGATGGTGCTCGCCGAGGGCCGAGCGCCCGAAGGCGCCAGCACGGTCAACCAGCTTTCGTTCACGGTGAAGTCGCTGGACGAACTGCGCACCATGTATCGCCGTGTGGTGGCGGAAGGGGTCGAGAAGCTGCTTCCGCGCAATCACGGCAATGCCTGGTCGGTGTACTTCGATGACCCGGAGGGCAACAACATCGAGGTCTATCTCGACTCGCCCTTCCACGTCCCGCAGCCCTTCGGGGACTACCTGGACTTCGAGCTGACCAACGAGGAAATTCTCGACCTCACCGAGAAGCGCTGCCGAGAGACCGAGGGCTACAAGCCCCGGCCCGAGTGGTCGGCCGGCCTCGCCGAGGCGATGAACGCCGACTGACCGACGCTAGCTCGACGGCGTCTCGTCGAGCTTTGCGACAATCCCCTTAAGCCGGTCGTCCGGCGCGGGATAACGGTCCAGCACCAGCGGATCGTGGCCGGGCACGATATGTCCGGACGTCTCGGCATGGGCTTCCAGCGTGTCATAGGCGCGGATCATGTCACCCATCGAGTAGATCACCGGGAAGGGCGTCCGCGTTTCCAGGTTCTCGTAGAAATGGGTGACGTCCGAGGCCAGAACGACCCAGCCGCGCTTGGTCAGCACCTTCACGAACTGCAGGCCCATGGAATGCCCGCCCACCAGGTGCGTGGTGATGCCCGGCGCGATCTGCGCCTCGCCATTGTGGTAGGCAACGCGTCCGGCGAAGACGTGGCGCACCATCTCGGTGATGTGGTCGACCGTGAAGGAGCGGCTCATCACGTGGTTGCACATGTGCGGCCCGGTCGCGAAATGCATTTCCTTTTCCTGCAGGTGGAACCGCGCCTTGGGGAAATGCGCCTGGCCGCCAATGTGGTCCCAGTGCAGGTGGGTCACGATGACGTCCTCGACCGTTCCGGCGTCGACGCCGATGGTTGCCAGACCCTCGTCGACCCGGCGCAGCAGGCCGCGGCCGCGCCGCTCGGCCTCGGTGGTGTCGAAGCCAGTGTCGATTACGATCGTGCGCTCGGGAGAGACGGCCGCCCAGACGTAGTAGTCTATGGGCATCGGTGCGTCGTCATGGGGGTCGATGCCGAACAGGTTCGTCGCACGGGTGCGCTCGGGCATGGTCCCGTACTTGATGGCATAGAGCTCCCAGACCTGTGGTGTTGTCATCGTTTCCTCCCCGGATATGCGCATGGCTATACTTGCCCCTCGACGGTCGCTATTGAGAACGACCGCGACAGGGGAAACACACTATGACAGCAAATACTTTCGGCTTCATCGGCCTGGGAAACATGGGTGGCCCCATGTGCGCGAACCTCGTGAAAGCCGGGTTCGACGTGATCGCCTTCGACGCGGCTGGGACCGCAGGCCGGGCACCGGAGGGTGCGAAGGCCGCCGCGAACCTGGAAGAGGTGGTCCAGAACACCGATGCGATCTTCCTCAGCTTGCCGGACGGCAAGATCGTGCGCGCCGTGTGCGAGGAAATCCTCGCCGTTGCGGGCCGCAAGGCCGGCGTGGTCGTCGATTTTTCGACGACCGGACCCGAGGCGGCGCGCGAAGTGGGTGAAATGCTCGGCGCGCAGGGTGTGTCCTTTGTCGACGCGCCGGTCAGCGGCGGCAAGGCGGGGGCCATTGCAGGTACCGTGACCGTAATCGTCGCAGGCCCCGACGAGGCGACCGGCCCGTTGCAGGGTGCGTTCGGGGCCGTGGGTGGCAACGTCTTCCATGTCGGCCCCAATCCCGGGCAGGGCCAGGCGGTGAAGCTGCTCAACAATTTCCTGTCGGCCACCGCCATGGCGGCGACGTCGGAAGCCGTCCTCTTCGGTCAGACGCACGGGGTGGACATGTCCACCATCCTTGATGTCGTGAACGTCTCGACCGGCCGCAACACCGCGAGCGCGGACAAGTTCCCGAACCGGATCGTGACCGGCACCTTCGATGCGGGTTTCGCTATGGCCCTCATGACGAAGGATGTGGGGCTCTATCTCAAGGAGGTACAGGCGGCAGGAACGCCCGAGAGGATCGGCGGCCCCATGTCGGCGTTGTGGAACGACGCGCGCGACGCCATGCCTGGCAGTGACTTTACGGAAATCTACCGCTTCATCGCGGGCGAGAAATAACCAGGGGAGTATCAGGAAATGCAGTCAGCAGAAGGTTTGGTGGCGCTGGTCACCGGCGCATCCTACGGCCTCGGGCAGGCAACGGCGGAACACCTCGCGCGCGACGGGTTTGATGTCGCCGTGACGGACCTCAACGCCGATGACCTTGCCGAGACGATCAAGCTGGTCGAGGGGCATGGCCGCAAGGCGTGCGGCGTGGCGCTCGACGTGCGCGAAGTCGACAGCATCGATGCGGCCATCGCCGAAGTGGTCGGGAAGATGGGCAAGATCGACGTGCTGGTGAACAACGCCGGCATCCCGTGTACGAAGCCTGCGCTCGAGGTTTCGCCTGAGGAGTTCGACAATGTCCAGGCGATCAACGTGCGGGGCTGCTACTTCATGTCCCAGCGCTTCGCGCGCCACCTCGTGGACACCAAGCGGCGCGGCTCCATCGTCAACATCGCATCGACCTTCGCGGTGATCGGTGTGCCGCGTGTGTCGGTCTACGGCATCTCCAAGGCCGCCGTGGCGGGCATCACCCGCCATCTCGCCGCCGACTGGGCCCAGTACGGCATCCGCGTCAACGCGGTCGGTCCGGGCGCGGTGGAGACCAAGCTGCGCAAGGCCGGCTTCGCGGCGGACCTGGAATGGCGTGACTGGAACCTGGGCCGTATCCCGGCGGGCCGCTTCGGCGAGCCGGAAGACACGGCGGCCGCCGTGGCGTTCCTCGCCAACCCGGCCTCGGACTATGTCAACGGCCACCTGCTGCTGGTGGATGGCGCACTGACCGTCACGTGATGTCGCCCGGTTGGCGCTGCTCAGACGGCGGCTGAATCCATACCTGTGGTCCCGGGCTATGCTGTGAGCAATGTCCGCCGCACATGCGCAGTTTGCTCCGCCATGCGTTTCCCGTGTGTCTGCCCGGCGTGCTCTCTTGTGTTTCGCCGGAGGCGTGCCATTTGAGGTTTCTGGGCCCATTCAGGGCTAGCGGATACCTTGTCATGACTCGCTATTTCCACTTTCTCCTGTCTGCGAAGGCGGGCGCATTCTTCGATGCCGCCTTGGCGGCTCTCTTGGTTGCGCTTGTGCTCGCAAGTGTGACCGGTGCTCTGGCCTATGCCGCCGATGGCGCTTTCGCGCTCCACCATTGGTCCGCTTATGTCACGGCTGTTCTGGTCGGTGCGCCGTCCGCTTGGGCTAGCTGGCGCGTGTTCTGCTCGGCGCTGGACTGGGAACTCACCGTGCTTGGTGAGGTGAAGAGCGAACCCGGAGCGTAAACCTGCGCAAACCGCGAGGATAGACAGCGCCTGGCTCAGCGTTCAGGGGCGGTTCTGTCAGACTGGCCCATCCCAGTAGACCATCGCTTCCGGCATGGTCCCGCCGGCAGCCATTCCGCCTTCGACGATGGAAGCAGATGCGATGTCGACCAGCGGCAGGTCGCCGTCGGCCTGCACCACGTAGAGCTGCGAGCTGTCGTCCTTGAACAGCACATGGAACGGTTCGCCCGGCAGTTCAATCGAGCGCCGCAGTTCCATCGTGTCTGCGTCGAACAGCTCAAGGAAACCCTGGTCGTCGGCCTGGTTGTAGGTCGTGACCACAAGGTGCTTGCCGTCCGGCGAGATGAAGGGCCAGCCGGGCACACCCGCCATCCTGTGGCTGGCGGTGAGCGCGCGGGTTTTCGTGTCGAGGACATGCAGCAGCGGGCGGTTGAAATCGCCCACGAACAGCCGGCTTCCGTCCTTGGAGACCCGGATCGCCTGCGCGCCGATGGGGACTGTCAGGCGGCCGGTGATGGCACGCGCCGCCATGTCGATCTCGACGATCACCGGGTATTCCTTGGCCGAGGCATAGAGCGTGTTGCCGTCAGGCGACATGGCGAGGAAATGCCCGGGGACCTCGAGCCAGAGCGTGTGCTCGATCTGCCAGCTCTCGGGGTCGATCACGAGCAGGCAGCGGCTGTGGTCAACCGTCGCCCAGATCTTTCCGTCCGCGCCGGTCACCAGCGCATGGGGGCCCTTGTAGAGGTCGAGGTCGATATGCCCCGCCAGCGACATGGTGGTCAGGTCCACCACGGCGATCCGGTTGTCGGGCACATTGGGCCCGTAATCCGCGCTGCCATAGAGCGAGACAAAGGCGTGGCGCCGGTCGGCCGACAGTGTGAGTTCGTGGGGCTTGGACGTCTGGCGGGTGCCGACCTCCATCACGGCCACGGTGTCGCCGGTCGTGGCATCGAGGGCGGTGAGGCTGACATTTTCCTTCACGGTCAGCAGGATATGTCGGGGCGTAGCGGCCATGATGTGCTCCTTGGGACCTTCTATTCTAGACCATCCGGGGGATCCGGGCGGGGATTGGTTCGTGCCGGTTGAGCCGCTAGGATCGCGCCTGATTTCCGGGCCGGGAGAATACCGTGGATTTCCAGCTTTCAGAGGAACAGGTCGCCATCCAGGACATGGCGCGCAGTTTCGCGACCGAAGAGATGCTGCCCCATGCCGAGGAATGGGACGAGGGGACGATCTTCCCTGTCGATGCGTTGCGTTCGGCAGCGGCCCTCGGCCTGGCCGGCATCTATTGCGGTGAGGAGCACGGGGGTTCGGGCCTCGGCAGGCTCGACGCCGCGATCATTTTTGAGGAACTGTCCTCGGCCTGCCCATCGACCGCAGCCTATATATCCATCCACAACATGTGTGCGTGGATGATCGACAGTTTCGGCAATGACGCGCTGCGCGCGAAGTACCTGCCGAAGCTGATGACCATGGAGCATTTCGCGAGCTATTGCCTGACCGAGCCGGGAGCCGGTTCCGATGCCGCCTCGCTGCGCGCCCGCGCCGAGCGAGACGGCGACCACTACGTGATCAACGGTTCCAAGGCCTTCATATCGGGCGGGTCCGCGTCGGACGTCTATGTCTGCATGGTCCGCACCGGCGGCGAGGGCCCGAAGGGCATCTCCTGCATCGTCGTGGAGAAGGGCACGCCCGGCCTGTCCTTCGGCAAGCTGGAAAAGAAGCTCGGCTGGAACAGCCAGCCAACGGCGGCGGTGATCTTTGAGGACTGCCGCGTGCCCGTCGAGAATGTCGTCGGCTCCGAAGGCGACGGCTTCACCATTGCCATGAAGGGACTGGATGGCGGTCGCATCAATATCGGCGCGTGTTCGGTCGGCGGTGCGCGGGCCTGCCTTGATGCCAGCCGCGACTACCTCAAGGAGCGCCAGCAGTTCGGACAACCGCTGGCGGAGTTCCAGGCCCTGCAGTTCCGGCTCGCGGATATGGCCAGCGAGCTCGAATCAGCACGGCTGATGCTGCACCGGGCTGCGTGGATGCTCGACAACAACTTGCATGGGACCACCGTGGCCGCGGCGATGGCCAAGCGCATCGCGACCGACACCGGCTTCGAGGTGGTGAACCAGGCCCTTCAACTGCACGGCGGTTACGGGTATCTGAAGGAGTTCCCGATCCAGCGCTACCTGCGCGACCTGCGGGTCCACCAGATCCTTGAAGGCACCAACGAGATCATGCGGGTGATCATCTCCCGCGATGTTTTACGGCAGTAATGTATCCATGAATGACGAATCCGAAGTCCTGTTCGAATCCCGGGGGAAGATTGCCCTCGTCACTCTGAACGCGCCGAAATCCCTGAACGCGCTTTCGCTCAACATGATCCGCATCATCCAGCCCAAGCTTGAGGCCTGGGTGGGCGATGATTCGGTGGCCGCGGTGGTGATCCAGGGCACGGGCGAGAAGGCGTTTTGCGCCGGCGGCGATATCCGCGACATGTACAACGAGCGCGGCACTGACTTCGGCAAGGTCTACTTCGGCGCGGAATACACGCTGAATGTCGGCATCCACACCTTCCCGAAGCCATACATTGCGCTGATGGACGGGATCACCATGGGCGGCGGTGCGGGCATGTCCGTGCATGGCTCCCACCGGGTGCTGAGCGAGCGGACCACCTTCGCCATGCCGGAAACGGGGATCGGCCTATTCCCCGATATCGGCGCGACCTGGTTCCTGTCCTGCTGTCCGGGGCAGGTGGGTATGTATCTCGGCCTGACCGGCTACCGGATGAAGGCGGCCGACACGCTGTATGCGGGTCTCGGCGATTTCTACGTGGAGTCGGACCGCCATGAAGATCTGATTGCCGCCCTCGCCGAGGCGGCTCCGTCCGACCAGGGCGCGGCCAGCGCTGTCATCCGGACCTTCGCCAGCGACCCCGGCCCGGCTCCGCTGGCCGAGCACCGCGAGGAGATCGACCGCTGCTTCGCAGGCGACAGCGTCGAGGCGATCGTGGCGGCGCTGGAGGCGGAAGGCACGGAATGGGCAGACAGGCAGCTCAAGATGCTGGCCACCAAGTCGCCGACGGCCCTGAAGCTGACCTTCCGGCAGTTGCGCGTGGGGCCGGGCATCGAGTCCATCGCCGACATCATGGAGATGGAATATCGCATGGCGAACCGCTCCTATGTCGGTCACGACATGTTCGAAGGCATCCGTGCGGTGGTTGTCGACAAGGACGGCGCACCGAAATGGGGGCCGGACACGCTGGCGGCGGTTTCGGATGCGGATATCGACGAGTATTTCGAGCCTATTCCGGGTGAGCCGGACTTCAAGGCGGCGATGCTGTCCTGAACGGGACAGCGGTACGAACAAACAGAAGCGGGGAGGAACCAATGGCAAAGATCGGTTTTATCGGGCTCGGCAACATGGGTGGGCCGATGGTCGCCAATCTCGTCAAGAACGGTCACAGTGTGAAGGCCTTCGATGTCGTGGCCGATGCGATTGCGCGTGCGGTCGATGCCGGAGCGGAAGCGGCCGGCTCGGCTTCGGCAGCGGCAGACGGCGCGGAGATGGTGATCACCATGCTTCCCGCCGGCCAGCATGCGCGTTCGGTCTATCTGGAAGACGACAAGGTCATGGACGTGGTGGGTGCGGGCGCCCTGCTGATCGACAGCTCTACCATCGACGTGACCACGGCGCGCGCCCTGATCGCGGAAGCGGAAAAGCGCGGCCTCGAAATGATCGACGCCCCGGTCTCCGGCGGTGTCGGTGGCGCACAGGCCGGGACACTGACCTTCATGTGCGGCGGCACGGACGCGGCGTTTGCGCGCGCCAAGCCGGTCCTCGACGCCATGGGCAAGAACATCTTCCACGCCGGTGCGGCCGGTGCGGGTCAGGCGGCGAAGGTGTGCAACAACCTGATGCTGGCGATCGAGATGATCGCCGTCTCGGAGGGTTTCGCGCTGGCCGACAAGCTCGACCTCGACCGCCAGAAGCTCTGGGATATTGCGTCGACCGCCACCAGCTCATGCTGGGCAATGGTCAACTACTGCCCGGTACCGGGGCCGGTGCCGACATCACCTGCAAACCGCGACTACGCGGCCGGGTTCACCGTCGCAATGATGCTGAAAGACCTGAAACTGGCGCAGGAAGCCGTCGCGGCGAGCGGTGCAAACACGCCTTTGGGCGCGCAGGCAACCTCGCTCTACGAGGAGTTTGCCGGTTCCGGAAACGCGGGTCTGGATTTCTCCGCGATCTTCAGGAAGATCGCAGAAGGTTGAGGCGTAGCGTCAGCCCAGGGGTGCGCTGCGCTTGCGGCAGCTACCGCAAAGGCGATTGTGCCAGCCTTCGCTCTCGAACTTCGTGCCGCACATCATGCACGAGCGTTCGCGCGGTGCGTCGCCAGCGGCGCGCACGCGTCCCACATGCTCCAAATCTGCGTCTGAATTTCCGGTCTGGACTGCGCCGACCGACTGCATCTCTGAACTGCTCTCGCTCACTACCTCATCCCTCTTCCCGGTGGCGCGTTCATTGCGACGCGCCCCGACCTGTTATGTCGCGGACATGCTTTTTGCTGCCGTCCCGCGAAAAAACGTGCCGTTTTGTCCTTTTTGGCAGCGCAGACCAGTGTCCTGCCCGCTGGAATTGCGGGCCGATACGGCGTAAACTCTTGAAAACACCGAATAATTTTTACTGGTCGTGGAGCCAGGATTGCTTTTGGCAACACCTCTAAGAAAGGTCAGAACCGGGAAAAAGTCAATGCGACATCGTCGACAATCTGAATCATCTGGCACGAATGGCTGACTCTCAGGCCTACGACTATATCGTGGTCGGCGCGGGCAGCGCCGGGTGCGTTCTCGCCAACCGATTGAGCGCCGATCCGGCAGTGCGGGTCCTGTTGCTGGAGGCAGGCGGGAAGGATTCCCACCCGCTGATCCACATCCCCGTCGGCAACGCCAAGATCATCCCCAAGGCCCGGTACAACTGGAAATACGAGACCGAGCCCCAGGTGCATCTCGACAATCGTCGGATTCTGTGGCCCCGGGGCAAGTCGCTCGGCGGCTCGTCGCTAATCAACGGCATGATCTACATCCGTGGCCACGCGCGGGACTATGACCACTGGCGCCAGCTCGGCCTGTCGGGCTGGTCCCATGCGGACGTGCTGCCCTACTTCAAGCGGGCGGAAGGTAATGTGCGCGGCGGCGATGCCTTTCACGGGGCTGACGGGCCGCTGACCGTCAGCAATGCGGCCCATGACCACGACCTGTTTAATGCCTTCGTTGCGGCGGGTGTCGAGGCGGGGTACCCGGCCAATCCCGATTTCAACGGGCCGGAGCAGGAAGGTTTCGGGCGCTACCAGTTCACCATCCGCAATGCCCGGCGCTGGAGCGCAGCGGCGGCCTATCTGAAACCGGTCCTCGACCGCCCCAACCTGACAGTGGAAACCGGTGCCCTGACCGAATGCATCACCTTCGACGGGACCCGCGCCACGGGGGTGCGTTACCGGCGCGGCGGGCGGACGGTGCGTGCGCAGGCGGATAGTGAAGTGATCGTCAGCGGCGGTGCGGTGAACTCCCCGCAGTTGCTTATGCTGTCGGGGATCGGTGCTGCCGACGAACTGAAAGCGCTCGGGATCACGCCGGTCAGCGACCTGCGCGATGTGGGGCGCAACCTGCAGGATCATCTGTGCGTGCACACGGTCCATGCCTCGGCGACCCCGACGCTGACCGACAGCCTTGTGCGGACGGAGCGTGGTGCGCTCTCGCTGGCCAGGGCCTTCCTGACCCGGTCGGGCCCAGCCTCCGGCTTCCCGCTGGAAGGCGGAGCCTTCATCCGCACATCGGATTCGCTCGACATGCCGGATGTGCAGTTTCATTTCAGCGCCGGGAACCTCCTGTCGCTGATCCGGCGCCCCTTCGCCAGCCATTCCGACGACCACACCCGGCCCGACGCCTTCATGTGCCACGCCTGCCAGCTTCGCCCGGAAAGTCGGGGCGAGATCACGTTGAATTCGCCGGACCCGCGCGACGCGCCGCGGATCGAGCCGAATTATTTGTCGGCCGAATCCGATCGCCGGACGATGCGCGATGCCTTCAAGGCGATGCGCGATGTGCTGCACCAGCCCGCCATGTCGATGCACAGCAAGGGCGAGATCTGGCCGCCGAACGACGCACGCACGGATGACGAAATCGATTCTTTCATCCGTGCGACGGGCGGGACTGTCTATCACCCGGCGGGCACCTGCCGGATGGGTGCCGATGACAACGCAGTCGTGGACGAACAGTTGAAAGTGCGCGGTGTCGAGGGCCTGCGGGTGGCCGATGCGTCGGTCATGCCGTCTCTGGTCGGCGGCAATACCCATGCACCGACGGTCATGATCGGAGAGAAGGCGGCCGACATGATCCTCGGCCGAGCGGCACCAGAGCCGGAACTCTATGCCTGAGCGCAATGTCTGAGGGTTCCCGGGGGAAGCTGCTGTTTGTCACGCCGGCGATGCCTGCGACCGGCGGAAACGGTCTCGCCATGCGGGCCGGAAACCTGCTGGAGGCCCTGTCGGGCAAGTGGGATGTCCACCTGCTGGTGCTGGCTGTCGGTGGGATCGAGAACCTCACCCTTGAGGCGGCGCTGGAACCTTCCGCCGCGCGCTGGCGCGAACTGCCGTACGGCGAAATGCTGGACCCGGCCTTTTTGGCGGCCGCGAACACGCCGGCAGGCCCGGCGTAGCGTGCTGCATTCGAACAGTTCGGCCGCCCCCGTGACGCAGCCTATCGCACTGCGGCCATCGACGCGGTCGAGGACTATGCCGACGGTGCGCCGGTGCTCATCGGGGGTGATTTCAACACCCGTACCGCATCGAAGGACGAGATGCGTGACACCGCAACACGTCAGTCCCTGGGGAAGGATGTACCCGGTGTGTTCATCGCTCCCGAAGGGTACGAGCCGCTTTTCGATGTTGCGCGGCAGGCTGGCTATGACTGGACGGCTTGTAACCTGCGTGCGCCGACCGAACGGCTGGGCGAGACCGCCGGCGTTGACGCCCGGTTCCGGCTCGACTGGTTCTTCTCGCGTGGGCTCACATGTGCCGCGCCGCGCAATCTTCTCGCGCAGACCCCGGACGGGGTTGAATTGTCCGACCATGACGCGATCGGCGTCGACATCACCCTCCCGTAGCTGGGGCTCCGCCGCCGTGCTTGAATGGGTGTCGGAGACGGCAAGGGGGAGAGGACGAGATGCAGGATATCGATGCGCTGGTCGCGGAGCTGGTGGCGGCGAACCACGTGCTGGGGCACGAGGGCGTGTGCGATGCCTACGGGCATATCAGCGTGCGCGATCCCGGCGATCCGGGACGCTACCTCCTGTCCTGCTCGCGCAGCCCGGAAATGGTCGCCGCAGACGACATCATGACCTTCACCCTTGATGGTGCTCCGGTTGATCCGGATGACCCGCGGCAACCTTATCTGGAGCGCTTCATTCATGGAGCGATCTTTGAGGCCCGGCCAGACGTTCAGGCCGTGGTCCACTCGCATTCCTACGAAGTCGTCCCGTTCGGTGTGACGGGCGTCGCGCTTCGTCCGCTGCAACATACGTGCGGGCGCATTGGCGCAGAGGTGCCGGTCTGGGATATTGGCGAGAATTTCGGAGACACGGACCTGCTGGTCCGAAACATGGCGCAGGGCAGGGATCTTGCCGCGACACTTGCCGGCAATACTTCGATCCTGATGCGGGGACATGGTGCAACCGTGTGCGCGCCCTCGATCGCCGAAGCGGTGCTGACGGCGCTCTATTTGCAGGTCGCCGCCCGCATGCAGATGGACGCGATGCGGCTGGGCGAGCCGAAATACCTGTCGGCGGGTGAGCTGGCGGCCACCTCACAGGCGAACCAGCCGCCGAGCGCAACCGAGCGCGCCTGGCAATACCTCAAGACGCGGGCCGGGCACTAGGCGGGCGCGCCTGCCGGCTCTAGTTGCCTTCGGCCGTTTCCGGGGCAGCGTCGGGGTTCCACTGGCCGCGTCGCATGCGGGTGATCTTCACGCTCCGGAATGTCCCCGCCTTGCGCAGCGGTTCGTTCTCCGAAAACCGCTCCGCCGTTTCCCTGTCCGGCACGTTGAGGATCAGCACGCTGCCGATCCGCTCCACACCGTCATCGGCCAGCATTGCCCCGCCGAGCACGAGGATATCCTTGTGCTCTTCCAGGTAGGCGAAGTGGGCCGGCTTGTGTTCCTCGCGCAGCGCGGCGGAACCCGGCCCGTCTTCCTGGTAGATGATGTAGAGCAGCGCCTCTGGCCCAGATGTCAGGCGATATCGAAGACCAGCTTGCCGCGCAGGTGGCGGCTTTCACTGATCCTGTGGGCTTCCGCGGCATCCTGCAGCGAGAAGGTCGTGATCGGCGGCGTATGGACCGCGCCGGACGCGAACAGTTCCGCGATTCGCTCAAGGTGCGGACGGTCGCGTCCGACGGCCGGGCGCAGCGAGGCCACGTCGTCGCGCGGAGACGGCGGCGCCTGCATGCCCGAGGCGATGGACGCCACGCGCCCGCCGGACTTCACCACGGCGAAGGACTTTTCGGTGACCGGTCCGCCCACGGTCTCGAACACGCAATCAACTCCGGAGACCACGTCGGTGAAGTCCTCCTTCGTGTAGTCGATCACCTGGTCGGCGCCGAGGCTCTTCACATAGTCCACGTTTGCAGTGCTGGCCGTGGTGATGACCTTTGCGCCGATATGCTTGGCCAGTTCGATACCGAATCCCGCGACACCGCCCGCGCCGCCCTGGATCAGGATCGTCTCGCCGGACTTGAGCTCCAGCGTTTCCTCGATCGAGATCATCGCTGTCAGGCCAATCAGCGACAGTGCGGCTGCCTCGATATGGGTCATGCTTTCGGGCTTGGTGGCAATGATGGAGGCCTTCATCGCGATCTTCTCGGCATAGGTGCCTTCCTGGCCGCGGTCGCAGACACCAAAGACGGCATCGCCGACGCTGAAATCCGTCACGCCGTCGCCGACGGCGCTGACAACGCCGGAGAAGTCGCGGCCCAGGACATAGGGAAAGCTGTCGATTTCGCCATAGGTGCCGCCTGCGCGCACCTTCCAGTCCGCGCCGTTCACGCTGGCGGCGTGGATATCGACGATCACCTCGCCGGCAGCGGCGACGGGATCGGGCAGGTCGCCATAGGTCAGGACCTCGGGTCCGCCGTGCCGTTCGATGTAGGAAGCCTTCATGTGTCTCATCCCCGTAAGTCTTGGTGTTTGGAGGGTAACGTATCGTACTGGCGGCATTGCGCAAACGTCCGCAATGCCTGTCGCGCTCGGCGTATCCGGTCTGCTAAAACCGGGTTAACGAGGCCGGTCCGGCCGATACGATAATCCTGAGGGGGAAGACATGAAGATCCTGTATTTCGACGATTTCCGTCTGGGCGTCCTGCGCGGCGACGAGGTGGTGGACGTGACCGCCGTGGTGCAGGACATCCCGCACACCGGGCCGCATGACCTGATCAACGGCCTCATCGAGCGGTTTGACGACTATCGCGGTGCGCTGGAGAAGGCGGCCGCCGATGGTGCCGGCACCCCGCTCGCCAATGTGCGCATCCGCCCGCCGCTACCCAAGCCGGGCAACATCGACTGCATGGCCGTGAACTACATGGAGAACGGTACCCTGCCGGAGCCCGCGCCGATCAACGCCTTCCACAAGGCGACCAACACGGTCATCGGTGAAGGCGACACGATGGTGCTGCCGGATATTCCCGCCGATATCTTCGAGGGCGAGGCCGAGCTGGGCCTGGTGATCGGCAAGCGCGCCGATAATGTTTCCGAGGCCGACGCGATGAGCCACGTCTTCGGCTACTTCAACTTCATCGATGGTTCCGCGCGTGGCATGCCGCCGGCCAACAACGTCTTCTTCCAGGCGAAGTCCCGCGCGACCTTTGCGCCGCTCGGGCCCTGGATCGTGACGGCGGACGAGATTGCGGACCCGCAGAATCTCGATGTGAAGCTCTGGGTCAACGGTGACCTGATGCAGGACTTCAACACCAACGACATGGCGCACAAGATTCCGCGCTGTATCTCCTGGCTCAGCTCGATCCATGTACTGGAGCCGGGCGACGTGATCGCGACCGGCACCAACCATCGTGGCCTCAACCCGTTCCAGGACGGTGACAAGGTCGAGCTGGAGGTCGAGGGTTGCGGCCGCCTGACCATCAACATCGAGGACAAGCTCCAGCGCAAATGGGCGCGTGTCACGCGCCTCGCGCACACCGAATCCGGTGCGGAGGGCCGGTACACTCCGCAAGTCTCGGGCAAGTACGCGCCGGGCAGCGACGGTGCGGGTGGCTGATACCATGGCCGTTACTCAAAAGAAGATTGCGGTCCTCGGCACCGGTGCGAACGGCAGTTCGGTCGCGGCGGACCTGGTCCGCTCCGGCCACGACGTTACCCTGATCGACCAGTGGGCAGCGCATGTGGAAACCATGCGGGCCAAGGGCCTGACCATCCGGATGCCGGAGGAGGAGGTCCATGTCGAGGTCAAGGCGCATCACCTGAGCGACCTCGCGGAGATGCACACCAAGTTCGACATCGTCTTCCTGATGGTGAAAGCCTACGACACGCGCTGGTGCTGCGAGCTCATCAAGCCCCACCTGGCCGAGGACGGGCTGCTGATCGGCATCCAGAACGCGATGATGCAGGACGTTATCGCCGAGATTGTCGGCCCCGAGCGCACGCTCGGCTGTGTGGTGGAGCTGTCGTCGGAAATCTTCACCCCGGGCGAGGTCCAGCGGAACACGCCGCCAAAGGGAACATGGTTCGGTATCGGCCGGATCGAGGGCAGTCCCGAAGGCCGCGAAGAGGAGATCGCCGAGATCCTGCGCAATGCCGGAAAGGTCTCAATCACCGACCAGATCGTCGCGGCCAAGTGGATGAAGCTGGTGGTCAACACTATGTGTCTCGGTCCCTTCGCGCTGATGGGCCTCACTCTGTATGAGGCGATGAAGGTTCCGGGCATGCGCGAGTTTGCGCTGCGCGCCGGGACGGAGGCGCTGACCGTCGGCCAGACCATGGGCCACACGATCCAGCCGATTTTCGGCCTCAAGCCGGAAGACGTGAAGGACACTAACCGCCTTCTGGAAAAGCTGCTCGACAAGCTGGCCGCCGATATCGGACCTGCCGCGCGCGACTGCGTCCTGCAGGATCACCTGAAGGGCCGTTACAGCGAAGTGGACCTGATCAACGGGCTGGTCGTGGAGGAAAGCGCGAAGCGTGGGCAGTCCGCACCTGTCAATGCGGCCATCGCGGAGATCACCCGCCGTATCCAGGCGGGCGAACTGGAGCCCGATCCGTCAAACCTGGAGCGGGCGCTCGAACTCGTACGGAGCTGAGACATGAGCACGCCTGATTTCGATGCGGTTGTGGTCGGCGCCGGGTTTGGCGGCATGTACATGCTGTACCGGCTGCGCGAGCTCGGCATGTCGGCGCGCGTCTATGAGGCCGGTGACGGCGTCGGGGGGACCTGGCACTGGAACCGCTACCCGGGCGCCCGGGTCGACACCGAGACCATGTTCTATTCCTACCAGTTCTCCGAAGAGCTGCAGCAGGAGTGGGAGTGGACCGAGCGCTATCCCAGCCAGGCCGAGCTCCAGCGCTATGCCGACCATGTGGCCGACCGCTTTGATCTCTGGCCCGACATCCAGTTCGAGGCCACCGTGGCCAGCACGACCTGGGATGACGATACCGGCCTGTGGACCGTGAAGATCGCAGGGGGCGAGACCGTCACCGCGCGCTTCTGCGTCATGGCGACGGGGTGCCTGTCCTCGGTCAACACACCGCACTTCGAGGGGCTGGAGAGCTTCTCCGGCGACGTCTACCACACGGCACGCTGGCCTGAAGGCGGCGTGGATTTCACGGGCCGCCGGGTTGCCGTCATCGGCACCGGGTCGTCGGGAGTGCAGACCATTCCGATCGTGGCCGAACAGGCCACGCAGCTTACCGTGTTCCAGCGCACGGCCAATTATGTGATCCCGGCCCATAACCGCGCGCTCGATCCCAAAGAGGTGGCGGAGATCAAGGCCAACTATCCGGCGCTGCGCGCGCAGGCCCGGCAGACCTTCTCGGGCAACTATTTTCCTGTCGCCGGGCCTTCGGCGCTGGCCGTCTCCGAAGAAGAGCGGAACATCGAATACGAGAAACGCTGGCAGATGGGCGGGCTCGCCTTCATGGCCGCCTATGCGGATTTCATGACCAGCGCGGAGGCGAACGAGACGGCGTCCGAGTTCGTGCGCAACAAGATCCGCGGCATCGTCCACGATCCGGAGAAGGCGGAACTGCTGTGCCCGCACCAGCTCTTCATGTGCAAGCGGCTGTGCGTGGGCACCGACTATTACGAAGCCTACAACCGGGACACCGTCAATCTGATTGATGTGAACGCCACGCCGATCGATGAGATCGTGCCTGCCGGCGTGCGTTGTGGTGACACCGTCTATGAAGTGGATGCGATCATCCTCGCCACCGGCTTCGACGCCATGACCGGAGCGCTGAACAAGATCGACATCCGGGGCATGGATGGCGCGCGCCTGCGCGATTTCTGGGAGGACGGCCCGCGCACTTATCTGGGGCTCATGGTCGCCGGTTTTCCGAACATGTTCACGATCACCGGCCCGGGCAGCCCGTCCGTGCTGACCAACATGATTCCGTCCATCGAACAGCACGTGAACTGGATCACGGACTGCCTCGCGCACATGCAGGATGAGGGCGTGGTGCGGATCGAGGCGACGCGCGATGCCCAGGACAACTGGGTGGCCCATGTGAACGAGGTCGCGGACCTGTCCATGCGCTCGACCTGCCAGTCCTGGTATCTGGGCTCGAACGTCGAGGGCAAGCCGCGCGTTTTCATGCCCTATATCGGCGGGATGCCGGCCTACGCGAAGAAATGCGACGAGATCGCCGCGGCGGGTTACACCGGCTTCGACCTTCGCTAACCGTTCCTTTACCTGTCGGTGGGATTCTCACAGCCTGAGACACCTGTCGAGAGGCGACCATGACCCGATTTCTGGTAACGGATGACAATCCGGACGGTTACAAGCTGGAAGATATCCTGTCGAAAATCCGCAACGAGATCATTCAGCGCGCGACCAAGATCATGGATGACCCCCGTCCCGAGGCGGTGCACGTGATCAACAACAACATCAAGATCCTGAATCACATCGCCGAGAGTATTGCGCTCGCGGAGGACAGCACGCAGGTCCTCAACAAGGCGTTTGGACACCACAATCCCGACGTGCCGCGTATCGGCAAGGCCTGACCCGGCCCTGCGCCGCTAGTTCCTGCCGATACGCCGCGCGCGGCCCAGCGCCAGCGCGCCCAGTCCCGCAAGCACCGCGACGATCGCGAATGCGTTCGCCACGCCGCCCATAACATCCGCCAGCACCGACAGCGCGGCTGTCCCGAAAATCACCCCGCCATAGACCGGCGCGCCGATGCCGCCCGTGACTGTCCCGGACATCGCCGGCGGGGCACGATTCACAGTTGATGTCATAAAAATGCCTGTCCAGCCGTAAGCGCTGGCGGCAAAGCATATGAAGAACAGGTAGATCGCCCAGACCGGCCAGGCCGGGTCGATCCACATGGTCGTTATGGCGCCGGCGACGTTGAACACACCCATGGCGATCAGCAGTTCGTCGCCGACGCCCCAGCGGTCGGCAAACCAGCCCCAGATCACGCGGCCCGCCATGCCGGCCACCTGCACCGCGGCCAGCACGGCACCCGCTGCCACCAGGCTGAACTGCGCCTCGGTGACGAGGATGGTGACCGCGAAGGTCGAGATGGCGAGCTGGATGAAGGCGTAGTTGAACCCCGCCATGCCCATCCAGCGCAGGACGGGTGTCTGCCAGATCAGCCGGATGGCGTTGAAGGCGGTCGAGTCCATCCGCGCGCCGGGATCGCATTCAATGTCCCAGCTGTTCCGCCACGGCTGCAGCGCGACCGCGATCACCAGGCAGCACACCGTGCCGATCAGGGGCGCGGCCTGCCAGCCGATGGTCTCGGCCACATTCGGCGCGACGAGGCCGGCCAGGATGCCGCCGGCGGGAATACCTGTCTGCTTGATCGAGAAGACCATGTTCCGCCGGCGTGGCGGCGTGCGTTTCATAAGGAGTTCTGCACCCGAGGGGTTGGTCATGCCGTAGCCGAACCCCATCAGCAGCGCCCCCAGCGCGATCACTACCACGGACGGCACCGCCATCAGGGCCGCGCCGCTGCCGCACAGTACCAGGCTGATCTGGCTGACGCGGCCCGGGCCCCAGCGGCGCAGCAGGAAGCCCGCCAGCGTGGAGATCAGGGATGCCCCGCCATAGACAAGCGCGATCTGGAAACCGATGAACTCGGCGGGTACGCCGACATCGGCGGCCACGACCGGCGCAGTCGCGGCGAGCGTCAGGCTGGAAAAGGTGGCGACCGCCTGCACAAGCGTCACGGCGGACAGGTCGAACCAGAGCGACGTTGCGCGCTGGCCGGGCGGGTTCATGACCCGCGTTCCTCGAATGTGGCCGGGCTCCACTGGGCTCGGCGGCGTGCACGTTTGCCGGCCTCGTCTTCTTCCGTCCGCACGACGGGGTTAGGCTCCTGTGTAAAGAGGTCGCGGGCGTCGAGCGTCTTGACCATGACATTGGCCACAGCGGTGCCGTCGTCATAGGGCATCAGTCCGCCCACATAGACACCGCAGG
Organism: Alphaproteobacteria bacterium; assembly: GCA_038117045.1. Lineage (GTDB taxonomy): Bacteria > Pseudomonadota > Alphaproteobacteria > UBA6615 > UBA6615 > JABJAG01. Next base: position 95,871 of record JAYOFE010000007.1, read on the forward strand.
TCCTGCAGACGAGGAAGTCCGTCAGTCCGAGCCCGTGGCGGTAGAAGCTCACATCGTCACGGCTGTCCGCCGAGAAGGTGATGCGTCCGTCCGGGTCCGATACGGCGGAGGTCGTGTGCTTGCGGCAGAAACCGCACTGGCAGGCCTGCGGCGTGAAGCTTTCGGGGTCGCGATCTGTCTCGAACGCAACGCGGACACGTCCGCAGTGGCAGCCGCCCGTGAAGGTGGTCATGTTCGTCTCCCGAAATCCCGCTCTGCGGTCCACACCGGCGTTCGAGCCTGCTATAAAAGGGACCTCAGAATACATATGCAGCACGCATACCGTCACGGGTGCGGGGGAGAGATAAAAAATGGCTGACCTGAAAACAGCGCCGAAGCGTCAGCTCGGCAGCAGCGACCTGAAAGTGGCGCCCATCGGGCTGGGATGCATGTCCTTTTCCGGCGTCTACGGTGCGGCGGATGACGACCAGACGGTCGACTTTGTCCGCTATGCCATCGACCAGGGCACGGACTTCCTGGATTCCTCGGACATGTATGGCTGGGGCCACAACGAAGAGGTCCTCTGCAAGGCCCTGAAGGACGGCTATCGCGACAAGATCGTGCTGGCGACCAAGTTTGGCCAGACCCAGATCCCGGGCGGCGCCAACGGCGTCGACGGCCGGCCGGAATACGTGATCGAGGCCTGCGAGAAGAGCCTCCAGCGTCTCGGCACCGACGTGATCGACCTCTATTACCAGCACCGTGTGGACACCGAGGTGCCCATCGAGGACACGGTCGGCGCCATGGCGAAGCTCATCGAGCAGGGCAAGGTGAAGGCCATCGGCATCTGCGAGGCCAAGCCGGAAACCATCCGCCGGGCCCATGCCACCCATCCGCTGGCTGCCGTGCAGAGCGAGTTCTCGCTGATGTACCGGGTCGAGGCGGAACAGATCTATGCGACCACCAGCGAGCTGGGTATCACCTTCGTGGCCTATTCCCCGCTGGGACGCGGCATCCTGACCGACCAGTATGTGAACGCCGAGACGGTGTCCGAGGACGACCCGCACTATCGTCACCCGCGGTTCAACAAGGACAACTTCCAGGCCAACCGTGAACTCACACTGCGCGTGGCCGCCTATGCGGACAAGAAGGGCTGCACGCCGGCACAGCTCGCCCTGGCCTGGCTGATCGGGCGCGGCGACGACATCGTCACCATCCCCGGCACCAAGCGGGCTGAGCGCTTCGACGAGAATGTCGCGGCGCTGGGCGTCTCGCTGAGCGCGGCCGAGGTCGAGGAAATCTCGGCGCTGGTCCCGGTCGGTGCGGCGGCGGGTGAGCGTTACCCGGAAGCCCAGATGAAGCGCGTCTTCGTCTAGTCGACAGGTTTTGGAAACCCCCGTCCCTGTTCGCTCAGGGGCGGGGGTTTTCGTTTCTAGTGGCTACGTTCGCTTGACGGCGGAACATCGTCCACGCGCCGGTAGATCACCAGCGCGATCAGCAGCAGCACTGCCAGCGCCGCGAACATCGCCCGGTAGGCAATCGCCGGACTGCGTCCCATCTCGTCCACGGGGAACGCATCCAGGATGCCGCCCGTCACCATCTGCATCAGGAACACACCCGACCAGGTGAACACGTTGATGGCCGTGAAAGCCCGGCCGGTGTGGGTCTCTGGGAACAGGCTGCGCGCATGGGCGAAAATGGGTGAGGCCATCGCCGCGAACAGCGCGAAGGCGGATAGCAGGATCGTGGCGACGACCACCGAGGAACTGGAATTGACCGCCAGCGCGACCAGCGTGGCCGCGAACGCCAGCAACCCGCCCGTGACCACGCCCTTGCGGGTGTCGAACCAGCGGTCGAGCGGCCCGTAGCTGAGGGCACTGATCAGCCACGCGATGGAGACGATGAAGATCACGTCGCCGCGCGCCACGATGTCGAGGTGGAAGACGTCGTTGAGGTAGGGACCAATCCACAGGTTGCGGACCGTGACCAGCGCACCCACGGACATTGAGGTGGCGGCAGCAAAGGAATAGATGCGCACATCGCTCAGCACATGGCGCAGGCCCATGACCGTTTCCAGCAGGGTCTCGCTGCCGGGCGGTGCGGGCGCATCGGCGGGCCTGTCGCGGACCATCAGCAGCACGATGAACGCAATGGCGATGGAGAACAGGCCGACGGCGAGCAGGGAGTCCCGCCAGCCATAGAGTTCCACGGCAGCGGCGAATGGTGAGGCGGACAGCAGCATACCCGCACCGCCGACCGAGATCGAGATCGCGGTACCGGTTGCCAGCCGGTCGCGTGCGATCCAGCGGGCCAGCAGGACCATCACCCCCATGAAGACCGGGGCCGCGCCGCAGCCGATCAGGAACAGGCCAACGGCGAGAGCCGTCACACCGTTCGCCTGCGAGAACAGGATCGAGCCGAAGGCGGCCAGCGTGAACAAGCCGGACATGGTTCGCCTCGGCCCGAACCGGTCGAGCAGCACGCCGACCGGCAGTTGCATGACGGCTGCGCCGAGGAAGATTGCGGCGGGCAGGGTTGAGAGCTGGGCCGGGTCGAGGTTGAGTTCGGCGCGCAGGTTCGGCGCGATCACGGCGGGGGCCGACCGCAGAAAATGCGCGAGGATAAACGTCACCGCGAGGACCGGTGCCATGCGGATGATGGCGGCGCGCCGGCTATAGGGCCGTTCAGTCGGCTGGGTTTCGGGAGACGCGTTCACGGTGGCTCATATGGGAAAGGGCTTGCCGTTCCTTTATGCCATCGTCGCCGGGGCGTCTAGAATAGCCCCTACCGGAGGAGGGCAGTTTGGCCGGAGCAGGACAGGAAATCGGGCTCGCCGTGATCGGCTGTGGGCCGATCGGGCGCGTGCGTGCCGAACTGGCGCGGGACTATCCCGGCGTCGGCTGGCTGGGTGTCTGCGACATCCGGCAGGACCTCGCCGATGCGCTGGCACGCGACACGGGCGCGGACTATGTGACCACCGACTCCGCCGAGTTGCTCGCCCGGCCCGAGGTCAACGCGGTGATCGTCGCGACGCAGGAATCCGCCCATGTGCGGCCGGTGATGCAGGCACTGGAGCACGGCCACCGGCTGTTCATCGAGAAGCCGCTCGCCATCGATGCGCGGGAATCGGCGCAGGTGATGGAGGCCATAGATGCGGCGGGCGTCGATGCCGTAATGGGCTACACCCAGCGTTTCCGGCGGCGGTTCCTGACCGTGAAGGAACGCCTCACGCAGGGCCAGATCGGCGACGTGACAGCCGTGTCGGCCCGCGCGCTGCTCAACCGGCGCATAGCCGAGATGTGCCTGGCGCGGGCCAACCGCCATGACACGACCACGCCGGTCGTCATCAGCGGCACGCATATTCTCGACATGTGCCTGTGGCTGATGGCGGGCCGGAGGCCGGTCTCGGTCTATGCGCAATCGACCGACCGGATCTTCGGCAGTGCGGGCAGCAAGGACTCGACCTTCGCCATCGTCACCTTTGACGATGGCTCCATGCTGTCGCTGAGCCATTCCTGGGCCGCGCCGACCGTCTGGCCGGGCGGGGTGTACGGCATGCAAGTGGGGATCGTCGGCGACAAGGGCGTAATCGACATCGAGGACATGCACCGCGACCTCGTGCTGGCCAGCGAACTGCCCCAGGGCGCTGGCTACAAGAAGGACGCGCCGGACGGCCCGCCGCGCCATGTGGACTTCCTGACCAGCATCCCCTTCGGGGAATACTCGCTTGGCCAGTTCTGGGGGCCGCTGCGCGAGGAGACGAATGCGTGGTTCCAGCGCCTCTATGTGGGGCTGGAGACACCGCACACCTCGGCGCGCGAGGGGCACGAGAACCTGCTGCTGTGCATGGCGATCGACCTCGCCGCCGTGTGCGGAGAGCGGCTGGACCTGCCGCTCGCGCCAGAGCAGTACGAGCTGGGCTAGGAAATGACGAACGAGGCCCACTTGGCCGCCTCAGCCCCTCTCCCATAGGGAGAGGGGTATGGGGTGAGGGGTTCAACTCCCACCCAGAACGCACAGATACACTGTAACCCCTCACCCGGCTCACTACAGCTCGGCCACCCTCTCCCTCTGTGAAGAGGGTCGTATGGTTGCCGAGCCGACCGTCAGTTCGCCCTAGCCGCCCTGAGTTCAGCGCGCCGCGCTTCGGTCGCGGCCATGTCCACCGCCAGCGTGTCGTCCTCGATTTCGCCGGTGAACACCACGCCATAGACGTCGCGCGCCTTCTCTCGGGTCTCCCACCCCTCGAAGACGTCCACCAGCACCCGCTCGACCTCCCGGTCCAGAGGGTCGCCGTAGCCGCCACCCGCCGAATCCCGGCCGCGGATGCGCTGGCCTGGCTGGATAGTGACCTGGGCCACGTTGGGCAGCCGCTCGGGCTGGGCGTTGTCCTGGATCAGCCAGGTCTCTCCCGCCGTGCCCGGCAAGCCGCCGACCACGCCGCGCGGCTGGGCGTGCTGCCCGTCGCAGGAGATCACCGCGGTCATGGGTGCCCCGGTCGGGCCGTACTCGATCTGCTGGGCGGGCGCGCCGCGCCGTCGTCCGGCCCCGGCGGAATCCGTGACCAGTTGCAGGGATTCCACCCGGATCGGGTGCTTCAGTTCGTCGACTTCGACCGAGTCCCGGTACATCAGCCCCGCGATTACGGGGATGGCGTAGTTGACCCAGCCATCCGCCACGGCGCTGGCCGGGCCGCCATTGGTCGACAGCATCAGGCGGTTCACATAAGGCTGGCCGCCTCGGCCCATGTCCTTGCCCGAAATCACGGCCATGCCCGCGCCAAGGCCGGCGCCACCCTCCGACAGTCCCATGCCATCGCCCAGCTGGGCGAAGGCGGACTGGGTGATGTTCACCAGCCGCTCGGCGACGTTTGTCGTCGAGACCGAGCACGAGTGCGGGAAGGTCGGCGCGGCAACCACGCTGTCTTCCGCGTACTTGAAGTGCAGGCGGCGGAACGAGCCTTCGTTACGCGGCAGGTCCTTGTCGAGCGCGTTGAAGATCGCGCCGACCACGGCAGACGTGGCGGAGCCCAGCGAGGTGTTGAGGCCCGCATCGACCGAGGGCGGGTTGTCGGACAGGTCCACATGGATCTCCGCCGCCTCGGGATCGATCTCCAGCTTCACGGTCAGTTCCAGCCCGTCCGGCAGCAGGCCCTCGAGCGGGTCCGAGCGGCCGGTGTTGACCAGCTTGGCCTTGGGCAGCTTGCGGATGTTGTCGATCATGCGGCGTTCGGAATAGTCGAACCACTCGCGCATGAAGGCCTTCACCGTATCCTTGCCGTACTTCTCGCAGAAGGCCTCCAGCCGGCGTTCGGCGATGCGCGCCGAGCCGAGGCCCGCCAGATAGTCGCCATACCACTGGTCGGGCACCCGGATGCGCGCGCGGCACATCCGCATGATGTCCTCGATATTCTTGAAGTCGCGCTGGATGCGCACACCGGGGAATACAAGCGCGCCTTCCTCATAGACGTCGCGGGCGCGCACGAAATAGCTCGACGGGATCGAGTTGCCGATATCCGCCATATGGCACTTGGAGACGGCGGTGAACAGGTGCTCGCCCTCGAAGAAGACCGGCACCATAAAGGTGTGGTCGGCGGGGTGCGTGTTGCCGCCATAGGGATCGTTGTCGAGGTAGGCGTCGCCGCGCTTGATATCGTCCTTGTGATACTTGCGCATGTTCGCCGTCTGGATGTGACAGCCGAAGATGTGCACCGGTAGGCCCTCGGCGGGCGCGAGCAACTCGTCATTGCCGGTCACAAGGCAGCACGAGAAGTCGCGGGCCGAGGAGATCACCGCCGAGCGCGCGGAGCGCAGCAGGGTGTTGGTCATTTCCCGCACGATGCCGTCCAGCCGGTTGGCCATGACGGAGATGAGGACGGGATCGAGACTTGTTTCGGGTTCGGTGGACATGATGCCCTCCCTGCTCAGCGGCAATCGAGGATGTAGTCGCCGGCGGCACTGAGCCGCGCGGACATCCCCGGATAGACAACAATGGTGGTGGTCGGCTCCTCGATGATCGCAGGGCCCGCGACCTTGTCACCGGTGACGAGATCGGGACCACGGAAGATCGGGGTCGAGACACGCGCCTCGCCGCCGAAGAAGCACTCGCGCGAGGTGGCCGTGCTCGGTGTGTTCTCGATTGAGGTCGGCTCCGGTGCGGGCGGCGGGTCGAAGGGACGAATGGAAATACGCCCCTTCCAGTTCACGCACTCGACGGGGCTGTCCTCGTCGCGCACCGCATAGACCCGCTCATGGGTCTGGTGGAACGCCTCGACCAGTTCGGCGACGTCCGCGTCGCTTTCCAGCCGCGCCTTCGGCATCGCTGTATCCAGTTCCCACACCTGCGCGCGGTAGCGCGCCTCGGCGAAGAACTCGATCTCGATGCTGGCATCCCTGGCCGTGCCGAGGCTGTCACGGAAGGCCATCAGTTCGGCCTCGATCTCGTCCAGCGCGCGGTTCGCGCCCTCGCGATCGAAGTTGTTGGAATCGGTGAAGCGCGAGCGCGTCGCCTCGAAGACGATCGAGGAATACTGCATGCCGCAGGCCGACAGGGCAGAGGCCGTACGCGGCAGGATCACCGTGTCACAGCCCAGCTCCTGTGCGATGGGCATGATGTTGAAGCCGGCCGCGCCGCCGCCGGCGACGATCACGCTCTCGCGCGGGTTCAGGCCGTCATTCACGGTGATCTCGCCGATCGCCTTGATCATCAGTTCGTTTGCGATGACCATGATCGCGTGGGCCGTATCGTCCACACCCTTGCCGAGCGTCTCGGCCAGTTCCGAGATCACGGTGACGGCGGCATCACGGTCCAGCGACAGGCGCCCGCCGTTGAAATATTCGGGATCAATGTATCCCAGCACCAGCGCCGCGTCGGTGACGGTCGGCTGCTTGCCGCCACTGCCATAGCAGGCGGGGCCGGGGACGGAGCCCGCCGATTGCGGGCCGACGCGCAGCAGTCCGCCGGGATCGACCCAGGCGATGGAGCCGCCGCCCGCGCCGACCGAGCGCACGTCGACGGTCGAGGTGCCCATGATGTCGCCGGTCCACAGCGGGCCGAGCCAGGAATCGCGTGAATAGACGAGGTAGCCGTCGCGCACGAGGCCGACGTCGAAGGTGGTGCCGCCTGTGTCGCAGACGATCACGTCACCGCCCATGCGCTCCATGGCCGAATAGGCGCGCGCGGCGACCGGCGCCATGGCCGGGCCGGACTTCAGCGTGTTGATCGGGCGCGCGACCAGGGATTCGACTTCCTGGCAACCGCCCACCGAAGTGGAGATCAGCAGGTCGCCCGTAAATCCGCTGTCCTTCAGGTCCGTCCGCATCTGGCGCAGGTGCGCCTGCATCAGCGGCTTGAGCGAGGCGTCGATGGCCGTGGCCGAGGCGCGCCGGTATTCGCGCAGGATCGGTGCGAGCTGGTGCGACAGCGTGTAGGGGACGCCGGGCATGATCTCCTCGATCAGTTCGCCGAGGCGCTTCTCATGGGCCTCGTTGGCGATGGACCAGAGCAGCGAGACGGCGACGGCTTCAAAGCCGCGCGCCTTCAGGTTCTCGATCACCGCGCGGGCTTTCGCCTCGTCCATCGGGCGCACCACCTCGCCACCGCTGCCGATGCGCTCGTCAATCTCGAAGGTGTAGCGGCGCGGGATGTAGGGCTGCGGGTAGTCATAGCTGTAGTCGTGGGGGCCGTGCTTGCCGCCCTCCTTGAAGACCAGCACGTCGCGGAATCCGGCCGTGGTCAGGAAGGCCGTGCGCGCCGTCTGCTTTGTGACGATGGCATTGGTCGCGCGCGTGGTGCCGTAGATCACCAGGTCGGTTGCGGCCAGCATGTCCTTCGGCGTGGTGCCGAACTGTTCGGCAACCACTTCCAGCGCGTTGAACATGCCCTCGGAAATGCGGTCCGGCGTGGTCAGCGCCTTGCCCACATGAAACTGGCCATCCTCGTCCAGGACGACCATGTCGGTGAATGTTCCGCCGGTGTCGACGGAAATACGGTACCCCATGAAACTGCCTCCGCTCTCGGCCGGCTTATGTGTCTGTTTTCCGGCCGGGGAATACTCGCCTACCGGTTTCGCACGCGCAACAACCCCGTCAGGCTGGATCCATCTCGAACCAGCCGGGCAGGGACTCGCAGCGCGCGAGCCAGGTGCGGACTTCGGGATAGCCGTCCAGCGGCAGGTCGCCTTCCGGCGCGCGCTTCACATAGGGGTAGCAGGCGATGTCGGCCAGCGTGGCGCGGCCCAGAGCCAGCCAGTCGCCGGTCTTTGTGAGCTGGCCTTCCAGCACGTCGAGCGCGAGGCGGCCGTCTGCCAGGTATCCCTCGAACGCTTCGGGGCGACGGTTGTAGATCGTCACGCCGCGTGCCCATTGCAGGCCGAACTGTACCTCGTCCTGGGCGAAGGACATCCACTGCATCACCTCGGCCATGCCCAGCGGGTCGTTCGGCAGCCATTTGTCACCACCGTATTTGCGCGCGATGTAGACGAGGTGCGCGGTGGAGTCCCAGAACACGCGGCCCTCGATCTCCATGACCGGAACCTGCCCGCGCGGGTTCAGCTTGAGGAATTCCGGCGACTTGTGCTCCCCGCCTTCCCAGTCGATGCGGATGTTCTCGTATTCAACGCCCAGCATTGATGCCAGCACACGGATCTTGAACGAGTTGCCGGACATTTCGGTCATATAAAGCTTCATGCGTTCCCCCCTGTGACGCCGCCCGCTAGTATTCCGCCCACGTGCAGTAAGGCGCAATGTTATGGATGAGGGGCATGAGCGAGATGGATTACTCGGAACGCGGATACGGCGACGGCGCTGTCGGCTGGGGACAGCGGCCCGGCGTTGTTGTTGTGGACTTCCAGCGCGGCTTTACCGACCCGGATTTTCGGATGGGTGGCGCACCGATGATTGATGCTGCCGTCGAGCGCACGGTCGAAGTGATGAAGGCTGCCAAGGCGGCCGGGTTCCCGATCGCGGCCTGTTCCATGGGCTACCATTCCCGCGACGCCATGCCGTACTGGAAGATCGCACCGCTCCGCGAGGAACTGCTCGAGGGCCATCCCTCGGTCGAGTTGGACCCGCGCATTGCGGCGGCTGGCCCCGACCTCGTGATCACCAAGACCGCGCCGTCGATCTTCTTTCAGACACCTGTCGCACCCTTTCTGATCAAGCAGGGCGTGGACACGGTGGTGGTCACCGGCTGCATTACCTCCGGCTGCGTCCGTGCTTCGGTCATAGATGCCTTCAGCCTGGGCTTCCGCACGATTGTTCCGGAGGATTGCGTTGGCGACCACGAGGAGGAGCCGCACCGCGCCAACCTGCGCGATGTGGAACGCCGATATGCCGACGTGGTCGATGCCGCCACGGTGATCGATACCTTCGAGAGCCTGTCCCGCCGAAACGTGAAAGGCGCCTGACCCTTCTCCCTTCCTGTCTGTTTCCGTTCAATTCCCGTCAATCCGGCCTGAGGAAACACCCATGAATGTGCCGACCATCCCGAGCCTGCCGCCCGATATCGAGATCGCCCGGGCGGCGCAGACGCTGCCGATCGGGGAGGTTGCGGCCCGTCTCGACATCCCGGACGACCGCATCCACGCCTATGGCACAACGAAGGCCAAGATTGATGTGGGCTATCTCGCGGACCGGCCGGTGCGTGGAAAGCTGATCCTGGTCACCGCGATGACCCCGACGCCCGCAGGTGAGGGCAAGACGACGACAACAGTGGGGCTGGGCGACGGGCTGAACCGCATCGGCTGCAACGCCATCGTGTGCGTGCGCGAGCCCTCGCTCGGGCCCTGTTTCGGGATGAAGGGTGGGGCGGCCGGGGGCGGCTATGCGCAGGTTGTTCCGATGGAGGACATCAACCTGCACTTTACGGGCGACATGCATGCCATCGGCGCGGCTCACAACCTGCTGAGCGCTATGGTCGACAACCATGTCTACTGGGACAATGAGCTTGGCATCGATCCGCAGCGGATCACATGGCGCCGCGTTCTCGACATCAATGACCGGGCCTTGCGCCGGGTCGTGATCGACCCGACGGGCACCGGCGAAGGCCCGTCGCGCGAGAGCGGTTTCGACCTGACCGTTGCCTCGGAAGTGATGGCGGTCTTCTGCCTGGCGACATCCCATGCGGACCTCGAACAGCGGCTGGGGTCGATGGTCGTTGGCTATGGCGGCAACGGCGGGATGATCCACGCGCGCGACATCAAGGCGGACGGCGCGATGGCCGTCCTGCTGCGCGATGCGTTCATGCCGAACCTGGTGCAGACGCTCGAGAACAACCCGGCGCTGGTCCATGGCGGGCCCTTCGCCAACATCGCCCATGGCTGCAACTCGCTGGCCGCAACCTCGTCGGCGCTTCGTATGGCGGACTACGTGGTGACGGAAGCCGGCTTCGGTGCGGACCTTGGGGCGGAGAAGTTTTTCGACATCAAGTGCCGGATGGCGGGGTTGGAGCCGGCCGCCGCGGTGATCGTCGCGACGGTCCGCGCGCTGAAGATGCATGGCGGTGTCGCGCTGGATGCCCTCGGTGCGGAAGATGTCGGGGCGGTGGAACGCGGCGCGGAAAACCTGCGCCGCCACATTGCCAATGTCCGGAAATTCGGCGTGCCCGCGGTGGTCGCCATCAACCGTTTCACGACCGATACGGATGAGGAGATCGCCGCGATCGGCGCGGCGGTTGCGGGCCTCGGGGTCGATGTCGTCACCTGCACCCACTGGGCGCATGGATCGGCCGGGTCTGAGGCGCTTGCCCACAAGGTCGCGGCACTGGCTGACAGCGGCGAAGCCGCGTTCCGGACGGCGTATACCGATGATGCCGACCTGTTCACCAAGATCGACACCATCTGCCGCGACATCTACGGCGCGGGCGGGGCGGAGGCGGACGACAGCGTCCGTGACCAGCTCCGGGCGTGGGAAGATGCAGGGTTCGGCAATTTCCCGGTCTGCATGGCGAAGACCCAGTACAGCTTTTCCACGGACCCCGAGAAGAAGGGCGCCCCGACGGGCCACACCGTCGGCGTGCACGAGGTGCGGCTTCAGGCGGGCGCCGGGTTCGTGGTCGCGATCTGCGGCAATATCATGACCCTGCCGGGCCTGCCGCGCGTGCCGGCGGCGAACGGGATCCGCCTCGACAAGAACGGGCTGGTGGAGGGCCTGTTCTAGGGCCGGGAGCCCCTAGTCCAAATCCCGGAACGGGGCCTCGCGTTCGTCGAGGAATTCCTTCAGCGGCTTTTCCTTCAGCTTGCGCATCCACGACCGCCCGTGTTCGGAGGCATGTAGGTTGGAGATGATCTCCACGTTGTACTGCCACGAATCCGACAGCCCCGCCGTCTCCTGATAGTGGTTCAGGGTGGCCTTGGTCATCTTGATCGACGGGCCGGGAATGCGCGCGAGCTTGCGTGCCAGCCGCGTGGCTTCGTCCATCAGCTTCTCGCCGGGCACGGCCCTGTTGACCAGGTGGATGCGCTCGGCCTCGCGTCCGTCGATCATGTCGCCGGTGTACATCAGCCAGCGTACGTGCCTGATCGGCACCGTCCACGGCATCATCAGCGACGGCGGCCCGGAGGCATGCCGCACCTCGGGTTCACCGAGCATTGCGTCCTCCGCCGCGATGGCGAGGTCGCAGCACATGGCCAGTTCCAGCCCGCCGGCAAGCGCATAGCCGTTGATGGCGGCGATCACCGGAACATCGCTGTCCCAGATGACGCGCAGGCGCTCGCAATTGGCGCTCATGTCGGCCTGCCAGCCCGCGGCGTCCATCTCGAAATCGTCGCTCACCAGGTCGAACCCGGTGGTGAAGGCGCGCCCGGCGCCGGTCAGCACAACGGCGCGAATGTCCGGGTCATCCTGCGCGGCGCGCATGGCATCGTCGATGGCGTCCAGCAAATCGAGGTCGAGCGCGTTCAGTTTCTCCGGCCGGTTCATGGTGAAGACCGCGAAGGCGTCGTCGGGGTCGCGTTCAATGTGCAGGACGGGTTCGTTGCTCATGTGGCGGTTCCCTTCGGTATGTCGGGCCGGAGAATGTCCTCGCCGGGCGGGTCGGCGTAGAGACGCTCGACGAGTTCAGCCCGGTTTGCCAGGCATCGGGCCTGGACCAGGTGGCCCTTGTCGTTGATTTCGCCCTTGTCACGGTCGGGCGGGGTTTTCGAGATCACGGCCCGCGCAATGGCGGTCGAGCTGCCGGGCTGCTCGGCGTTGTGGGTGGCGATCGAGCCCTCGAAGTAAGCCGACATTTCCTTCGCGCTCAGGGCATGGAACGCACTGGCGGCCGGAAACAGGATTGCGGCAAGCTGGCTGTATCCAGTGCCGGCGATCGCGACGTCCTGGAGATAGGGCGCGCAGGCCGCCAGGATTGCGTGGCGCAGCGCGCCGACCTTCACCCGTGTCCCGGTGGTCAGCTTGAAGTCCTCCGCCAGCCGGCCGTCGAAACACAGGCCGCGTTCCGGCTCGCCCGGGAAGAGCGCGCGGGCAAGATCACCGGTACAGAAGTATCCCTCGTCGTCGATCGGGAGCGGCTCCGCGCCGTTCCGGTCGAGGTAGCCCGGCGCGACGTTCGGGCCCCTGAAACGGATCTCCAGCGCGCCGTCGACCGGCGCAAGCCTTAGGCTGTGCCCGGGCAATGGCAGGCCGATCTCGCTGGTGATGTCGGCCGGCTTGTGGCTCAGGCACATGGTCGAGCCGGATTCCGTGGCCCCGTAGCCCGAGACCAGCAGCGGTGGTCCGTTTGGGCCATGCGGTCCGGCAGCAACGGCATCGCGCAACCGCCGCCAGGTTTCAGCCCCCATCCCGGCCCCCGCAAAGAAAATCGCGTCCAGCCGCTCGAACAGGGCATTGCGTGTTGCGGGGCTCTGTTCGAGATGTTCCAGCAGCAGGTCGATGCCGTAAGGCACGTTGATGTGCACCGTGGGCCGCACATCGCGGATTCGCGCTGCCATGGCGTCCATACTGTCGGGACCGGGCGGCGTCTCGGCGTGATAGGTGCCGCCGTTCCAGATCATCTTGTAGAAATTGTCGAGCCCGCCGAAGACATGGTGCCAGGGCAGCCAGTCGATCAGTTGCGGCCTGTGGCTGGCGAGAAACGGCCAGTGGAGCGCGTAGGCGCTCTGGCAGGAGGCAATCATCCGCCGGGTGATGACCACGCCCTTGGGATCGCCCGTGGATCCCGACGTGAAATAGAGCGCGGCAGCATGGCCGAGGTTCGACTCCCGGGGTGTAAAGGATCGGTCGGGCTCGCTTCCCAGCAATTCACTGGGGCTCACCGCGTCGGAAATTCTGCCTGTCATATCAATGGTGAGCGACGGCGCGGCGATGGACAGCGCATGCTCGAGCCGGGCGCGTCCGAAGCCGGACTCGGCCAGCATCGGTGACAGCGGCACATGCACCAGATTAGCTTTCAGCGCGGCGATCTTCAGGGCCGCATGGGCGATGCTCGCGCCACCGACCACGGCGATCCGGGCGGACGGTCCGCAACCGGCGTCCACGAGGCTGGCCGCATAGGCATCGGACAGCCGATCCATATCCGCGCGTGTCGCGGTGCAGATGTCGTCCTCCACACGCTCGCTGAAGAAGACCGCATCGCCGTCGTGACGCAGCCAGTCGGACCAGCGCGCGAGTGGATCGGGCAGGGGGTCGGGCAGCGCCGTGCGGTTGTGCAGGACGATTGAGCCGTCGGGCAGTTCTTCGCGCACGATATCGGGTGCGGCGAGGCGGTCGGGCGTGGTCACGTGGTGTCCGCTCTGCGTTTCGGGGGCGCGAGCATGGCAGACCTGCGCGCGCATCATCAACCGGCTGTCTCGCATTTGGCCGTCCGCCGCGCTAAACCGGAGCGAATAAATCGGGAGGAATAGGCATGTCCGACATGCTGACCGTGATGGATCACCCGCTGATCCGTCACAAGATCACGCTGCTGCGCGACATCAACACGAAGCCGGCGGTGTTCCGCATGCTGGTGCGTGAGATCGCGCAACTGATGCTGTGCGAGGCGACCCGCGATCTGGCCATAGACAGCCGCGCCATCGAGACACCGCTGACGGCCACGACCGAGCCGGTACTGGCGAAACCCTATCCCGTGCTGGTGTCGATCATGCGCGCGGGCAACGCCATGCTGGACGGGGCGCTGGATATCATGCCCATGGCGGGTGTCTCCCATATCGGCATCTTCCGCGATCACGATACGCTGGAAGCCCACGAGTACTACTTCAATGGCCCGCCCGACATCGCGGAACGGCTGAACATCATCGTCGATCCGATGCTCGCCACGGCGAATTCCTCCATCGCCGCCTTGGCACGGCTCAAGGACAAGGGTGTGCGAGACTTGCGACTGCTGTCGATCATCACTGCGCCGGAAGGGCTGTCCGCCTTTGAAGCGGCGCACCCCGATGTGCCCGTCTTCGCCGGAGTGGTGGATGACCACCTGACCGACAAGGGTTACATCGTCCCCGGTCTCGGCGATGCGGGGGACCGCGCCTTCAACACCGCGTAGCCGTGCGCCGGACGGCTGTTCCATCTTCGCGGGTAGAGTTGTGCCTTAAAGGACGAGATGGCCGCGTTCACGGTGACGCGTGATGCGCTAGTCTGCCCATGCACAAATAACAATCATTCGCACAAATGGGAGCAAGCGCGATGAAACACCTGATGAACCTGAAACGGGTCCTCGCTGCCGGCGTTGTTGCCGGTGCGGTGACTGCAGGAGTGGCGCCGGCCACTGCCGATAACATCACGATCCGGATCGCGTCCGGCCATCCGCCGACGGTGGTGTATGCCGGTCTGATGAAAAACTGGCTGCAGCCTGAACTGAAGAAGGCCATCGAATCCAAGACCAATCACACGGTCAACTTCATCGAGGGCTACAGCGGTTCGATCGTGAAGGTGTTCGATACCTTCGAGGGTGTGCAGAACGGCGTCGTGGACATGGGCGGCTTCTGCTATTGCTTCGAGGCCTCCAAGCTTCCGATGCACGCGTTCCAGATCATGCTGCCGTTCGGCACCATGGATCCGGTGCAGAGCGTCGGCGCGGCGGGTGATATCTACAATCAGTATCCCAGCCTGGCAGAACGCTTCCAGAGCTACGAACAGACCCTCCTCGCGATCATCGGTGACGGTGGCTACAACATCGGCACCAACTTCAAGTGGGAGAAGCTGGAAGACCTGAACGGCCGCAAGATCCTGGGTGCCGGCCTCAACCTGAACTGGCTGACCCAGGCCGGAATCGGCATCGTGCCGGTAACGGACGGCCTGCCCGGCTGGTACCAGAAGATCAAGACTGGCGTCGCCGAGGGCGGTGTCATGTTCCCGAGCGCCTGGGGCAAGACCTTCGGTCTTTGGGAAGTCGGTGAGTACTACACGACCATCGGCTTCGGTTCGATCACCTGGCACGGCCTGACGGTGAACAACCGCTTCTGGGACCGTCTTCCGGCGGATGTGAAGCCGATCATCCAGGAAGTGGCGGGCCGCTTCCAGGCGCTGACCGGCTCTGCCAACAAGGAAGGCTATGAAAAGGACATGGCCTGGCTGCGCGAGAACATCAAGGTTTCCGATCTTCCCGCGGATGTCCGCCTTGCGTGGGCGAAGGGCCTGGCCCACTGGCCCCAGGAGCATGCGAACGAGCTGGAAAGCAAGGGCTTCCCGGCCAAGAAGATCCTGAACTCCTATCTGGATGCTGCGGAAAAGCAGGGCTACGAATGGCCCGTGCGCTACGTCGTCAAGTAGCACCGGAGTTCCAGGACCATAATTCCGGACCGGCCGGGGGGGGATGCCCCCGGCCGGACGGTTTCATCACGTGACATCTGGCGATGCGGCATAACCGCAACTGCGGGGACACATGAATCTCATCACGTTGAGCGATCGCATCTCGAAGGCATTGATGGTGCTGGCCGCCGTGTGGGCGTTTGCCCTGACCTTCCTCATCCTGGCCGACGTGATCGGCCGCGGCGCGTTTGCGGCGCCGATCAACGGAACGGCGGAGCTTGTCACCGCATCCATCGTCATCATCGTGTTCCTACAGGCCGGATATGCGATCCGCAGCCGCTCGATGTTGCGGGCGGACTTTATCGTGACCCATCTTCCAGCCTCCGTTCAGCGCGTGCTGCTCGCGGTTGGCTACCTGCTCGGTGCGGCGTTCTTCCTGATGATCATTACCGGCGGCTGGGAAGAAAGCGTCCAGTCATTCATCGAGGGTGAGTTCGAGGGCGAGGGTGCCCTTCGCGTTCCGTCCTGGCCCGCGCGCTGGACCGTACTGCTCGGCAGCGCGCTGGCGCTCATCAACTACCTCGTCATGGCCTATGTCGATGTCTTCCGGCCAGACCTCCTGGATTCCGAATTGAATCCTGACGCACCGCACGCCTGACCGGCCCGGGAGACAGAATCTTGTTTGCTGCTGACATTGCCATCCTGCTTGTTGTCGTTCTGATTGTTCTGGTCGCGATCGGTGTCCATATCGCCGTGGCTCTGGGCATGACGAGCGCGCTTGGTATTTTCATGGTCGCCGGTGCGGACGGTTACGCGTTCCAGACGGTTCAGCGCATGCTGGCCGCCACCGCATATGAGGCCATCCGGGAACTCGTGTTCGCCGTGATCCCCCTGTTCCTGCTGATGGGAGAGTTCATCAGCAAGTCGGGAACCGTCACCGATGTCTATCGCGGGGTGAACCGGATGCTCCGCCGCCTGCCGGGCCGGCTCGCGATCGCGACCGTTCTCGGAAACGCGATGTTCTCGTTCGTAACGGGAGTCAGCATCGCGTCGGCCGCCACCTTCTCCCGCATCGCGTATCCGGAGATGAAGCGTTTCGGTTACCATCAGGGCTTCGCGCTGGGCTCGGTCGCCGGGTCGAGCTGCCTGGGGATGCTGATCCCGCCGAGCGTGCTCATGATCGTCTGGGGGATTCTGACCGAACAGTCGATCGGACAGCTCTTCGCGGCCGGGGTGCTCCCGGGCCTGATGCTGACTGCGATGTTCATTGTCTATGTCTTCGCGATGGCTGTGCTGAAACCGGCAGTTGTCGGGGGCGGGGTTTACCCTGTGCAGCCGGTGGTAGAGGAAGAAGAGGTTTCGACCACCCAGTTCTTCATCAGCCTGGCCGGCATCATTGCGGTCATCGTGGCGGTGCTCGGCGGAATCTGGTTCGGGGTCTTCTCTCCGACCGAGGGTGCCGGTGCCGGTGCGTTTATCGGCCTGGTGCTCGCGCTCCTGAAGGGACTGCGGTGGCGTGATTTCATCGATGCGATCCTGTCGGTCGGCCGAACCTCGGCACCGATTCTGTTGTTGCTGGTGGCCGCCTCGCTGTATTCGCGCACACTCGCGATGACGGGTATGGCGAACGCGATCGAGGGCTTCTTCCTCGGCTCGGGCCTTGAGCCATGGATGATCATCGCCGTGATGGTGCTGATCTGGTTCGCGCTCGGCATGATCATCGATTCGATCTCGATCATGCTTCTGACAGCGGCGATCTTCTCACCCATAGCGGTCAAGCTCGGGTTCGATCCGATCGCCTTCGCCATCATCGCCATCATCGCAATCGAGGCGGGATTGCTCACGCCGCCCTTCGGGTTGCTGGTCTATACGGTCAAGTCGGCAATCAACGATCTTGAACCGGATATGAACGTGATGACCATCTTCAAGAGCTCGACGCCCTACTGGGTGATCCTGCTCATCGGGATGACCCTGATCGTGATTTATCCGGGCATCGCGAGTTGGCTCCCGAACCAGCTGTTCTGACGTCCTGACGGCGTCCGCGCCTGAATTTTGTGCAACCGTCCCACGCGGCATGACGTTCCGCGCGGGATTCCCGCGGTTGCGCTCTGGCACGCCATTTGCTCATTACTCCGGCTGTGTACACCGCACGGACCGAGGGGGCGCAGGCGATGCATGACGACATTCCGGTGATCGACGTTTCCGACCTGATATCAGGCAAGGACACCGCACGTGTGGCTGCGGAAATTGGTGCTGCCTGCCGGGGTGTCGGCTTCTTCTATGTGACGGGGCATGGCATCCCGAAAGAGGTCACGGCGGGGCTGTTTTCCGAAGCCCGCCGGTTCTTCGCCGCCGCGCCGGAGACCAAGAACGCGGTCTCGATCAAGCAGTCGCCCCACAATCGGGGCTATGTGGCGATGGGTGAGGAAATCCTCGACCCCGAGATGCCGGCCGATCTGAAGGAATGCTACAACATCGGCCTGGAGGTGGCCGCCGACGACCCCGAGCTTCTGGCGGGCGTTCCGTTCCGGGGCGTCAACCTCTGGCCCGACCTGCCGGACTGGCGGGACAACATGCTCGGTTATTTCGACCGCTGCTGGACGCTGGGGCTGCAACTGCATCGCGCCTTCGCAACCGACCTCGGGCTTCCTGAAGACTATTTCGCGCCCATGTTCGACAAGCCCATGGCGACCCTGCGCCTGCTGCACTATCCGCCCCAGGCGGCGGACGCCGCGCCGGGCCAGATCGGCGCGGGCGAACATACCGACTATGGCAATGTCACGATCCTGGCCGTGGACGGAGTTGCCGGGCTGGAGGTCCGGACCCGCGACGGCCGCTGGGTGCCTGCACCACTGATCGAAGGGGCGTTCGTCTGCAACATCGGCGACTGCCTGATGCGCTGGTCGAACGATATCTATGTCTCCACCCCGCACCGGGTCACCAATGCGGGCGGGCAGGAGCGTTATTCGGCGGCGTTCTTCCTCGATCCCAATCCGGATGCGACCGTTGCCTGCCTGCCGACCTGCCAGAGTGAAGACCAGCCCCCGCGCTATGCGCCGATCTCCGGCGCGGAATACCTGAAGTCGCGGCTCGATGCGACCTATACCCATCGGGCGGAGGGTGCCTGACTCGCGCGAACGCACACCTCTTCGCGATTCCACTGGCAATCGCCAAAAAAGCGCACATCTTCTGGTGAACGAACCCCAGTTCCGGAATACTTTCATGTCTGCATCCGCGCCGACCGCCTCCGACGTCAATCCCGCCATCCTCTTCTGGCAGGGCCCGATGGGGCTTCCGGATTTCGGCAGCATCGACGACGCCGATTTCGAAGTGGCCTTTGCTGCCGCGCTGCCCGCACATCTGGCCGATATCGACGCCATCGCGAACAACCCGGAGCCGCCAAGCTTCGAAAACACCATCGTCGCGCTGGAGCGCGCGGGCGAACTCTACGAACGGGTCTCGGGCATCTTCTGGAACCTCGCCCACGCCGACAGCAACGATGCGCGCCAGGCGCTGGAGCGCAAGCTGGCGCCGGAACTTTCACGGCATGCCTCGAAGATCACCATGAACACGGCGCTATTTGCGCGCGTCGATGCGCTCTATCAGGATCGCGAGAATCTCGGTCTGGACGCCGAAGCGGCCCGGGTGCTGGAGCTGACCTGGAAGAGCTTCGTGCGCGCCGGTGCGAAGCTCGATCCCGCCGAGCAGGAAAAGCTGGCCGGAATCAACGAACGCCTCGCGAGCCTGGGGACGACGTTCGGGCAGAACGTGCTGGCCGATGAGGCCGAATACGCGCTTGTGCTCGACAAGCCGGAAGATCTCGCCGGCCTGCCGGATTTCCTCGTCTCCGCCATGGCCATGGCGGCGGAGGAACGCGGGCATCCCGGTAAGCACGCGGTCACGCTGTCACGCTCGATCATCGAGCCGTTCCTGACATTCTCCGAGCGGCGCGACCTGCGAGAGGAGGCGTTCAACGCCTGGATCGCGCGCGGCAATGCCGAAGGCGAACGTGACAACCGCCCTATCGTGGCGGAGATGGTCCGCCTGCGCGCCGAGAAGGCCCGTCTGCTGGGCTACGACACCTACGCCCATCTGAAGCTCGACAACACCATGGCCAAGACACCCGAGAAGGTGCGCGAGCTGCTGGAGACCATGTGGAGTAAGGCGAAGGCACGCGCCATCGAGGAGCGTGACGACCTGGCCGAATGCGTCGCCGCCGACGGCCAGAACCATGAGGTCGCGCCCTGGGACTGGCGCTTCTATTCGGAGAAGGTCCGCGCGGCGCGCTTCGATCTCAATGAGGCGGAGCTCAAGCCTTACCTGCAGCTGGAGCGGATGATCGACGCGGCCTTCGATACGGCGCACCGCCTGTTCGGGGTGACCTTCAAACCGCGCGAGGACGTGCGCGCCTACCATCCGGACGTGCGGGTGTTCGAGGTGCTGGACCGCGATGGCAACCGGGTTGCGGTGTTTCTTGGCGACTATTTTGCCCGCGCGTCCAAGCGCTCGGGCGCGTGGATGAGTTCTTTCCAGGACCAGCATCGCATCGCGGGTGAGAGCGGGGACGCGGCGCAAATTCCGATCGTGGTCAATGTGATGAACTTCGCCAAATCGGCGCCGGGCCAGCCGTACCTGCTGACGATGGATGACGCCCGCACGCTGTTCCATGAGTTCGGGCATGCCCTGCACGGCATGCTGTCCGATGTGACCTATCCGTCGATTTCCGGCACCTCAGTCAGCCGCGACTTCGTCGAACTGCCCTCGCAGCTCTACGAGCACTGGCTGCGGGTGCCCGAAGTGCTGCGGAAGTTTGCCGTGCACCACAAGACCGGTGAGCCGATGCCCGATGCCCTGCTGGACCGGCTGCGCGCGGCGGAGAAGTTCAATAAGGGCTTTGCCAATGTAGAGTTTACCTCCTCGGCGCTGGTCGATATGGCCTTCCATGCGCTTGATCCCGAGGCGGCGGCAGATGTGGACCCGGCGGCCTTCGAGGCGGCGGTGCTGGCCGAGATCGGCATGCCCGAGGCTATTGTGATGCGCCATGCGACCCCGCACTTCGCCCACGTCTTCGCGGGCGACGGCTATTCGGCGGGCTACTATTCTTACATGTGGTCCGGCGTGCTCGATTCCGATGCGTTCCGTGCCTTCGAGGAGGCGGGCGACGCCTTCGATGCCGATACGGCAGCGAAACTGCGCCGGCATATCTATTCCTCCGGCGGCTCCATGGATCCCGAGGACGCTTACATCGCCTTCCGGGGCGCGCTCCCGACGCCGGATGCCCTGATCGCAAAGGAAGGCCTCGCATAGAGAGCAGCCATGCGCGCAGGCGATTGCCTGTGTCGGCCCCAAGCTACTAGGATTGTCCCCAAGGCCCGCTCAAAGGGCCATACATGGGGAAATGCGCAATGGATGGCCTGTCGACAAACGTCGAGAAGATCGAGATATATCGTCACGGCGACACGCCGCTGATGCTCCACCTCATCCGTCCCGCCGGGCCGGGTCCGCACCCGGTCATCATCGACATGCATGGCGGCTGCTGGTGCAACGGCGACGCCACCGAATGCGCCACGCGCGGGAATGTGTTCGCGGAAAATGGAATTGCGTCGGCCGCGCTGGACTTCCGCCAGGCCGATGACCGCTACCCGTCATCGCTGCAGGACATCAACTACGCCGTTCGCTGGGCGAAAACCGCCGGTGCGGAATACGGCCTCGATGCCTCGCGGGTCGGGTTGCTCGGCCAGTCGAGTGGCGGGCACCTCGCCATGCTCGCGGCGATGCGTCCCGACGACCCGCGCTATGGCGCAATGCCGCTTGCCTCGGGCGAGGCCGACGCCACCGTGAATTGCGTCGGCGTGATGTGGCCCGTCATCAACCCGCTGTCCCGCTATCGCCGGGTGGTCTCGCTGCGTGCCGCAGGTGACCCGCCGAAATGGGTGGCCGACCTTCCCGAACGCCACGACACCTACTGGGTGAGCGAGGCCAATATGGAAGAGGGCAACCCGATGCTGGCGATGGAGCGCGGCGAGGCAGTGTGGACGCCGCCGGCCATCTGGTTCCAGGGCAGGCCCGACCCGGTCCACGACTACCGCGATCCGGAATCGCGGCTGGACATGAATGAGCCTGAGCGCTTCGTCGAGAATTACCGCCGTTTGGGGGGCACTATGCACATCGTGGAGGTGCCCCAGGCGGAGCGGTCCGATCCGGCGCATCTCGGGCCGCTTGTGGAGTTCTTCCGGGAAAACCTGGCCTAACCGGCGACACGCGCGATGACCACGGACACCCGCGGCTCGGTGCTTGCGCCTTTCGCCGTGCGCAGCTTCCGGTTCCAGTGGCCGGCGGATCTCGCGACCTCGTGGTCGTTCGAGATGGAAACGCTGATCCTGGGCTGGTTCATCCTCGTGGCGACGGACTCGGTCCTCCTGCTCACCCTGTTTGCCGCGCTCCAGTATCTGGGCACTCTCGTCGCCCCGGCCTTCGGTGTGGCGGGAGATCGCGCGGGCGCCCGTTCGGTGCTGTGCGCCATGCGCGCCTTCTACATGGTGCAGGCCGCCGCGCTGACCGGGTTCCTCTATTTCGACGCGCTCGGGCCGATGCCGGTCTTCGTCATCGGTGCGCTGATGGGACTTGTGCGGCCCTCGGATATTGCCATCCGTTATTCGCTGGTGGGGGAGACGATCCCGTCGGGCCAGCTCATGGGCGCGATGGGCATCTCGCGCACCACATCCGATTCCGCACGTGTTGCCGGTGCGCTCGCGGGGGCTGGGATGGTGGCCGCGCTGGGCATGGCCCCGGCCTATACCGCCGTGACCGCGCTTTATGCCGTCTCACTCCTGCTGACCCTGTGCACGGCCCGGCGCGTGGATGAGCCGGATGAGACAGGGCCGGACGGTGCGAAGCCAGCTCTCACCACGCCGTTCCGCGACCTGGTCGAGGGGTTCGCCTATGTCTGGCGCACGCCACACCTGCTGGCGGCGATGACACTCGCGCTGCTGGTGAACTTCTGCGCCTTCCCGCTGATGGGCGGCGTGCTGCCCTATGTGGCGCGCGAGGTCTACGGCACCGACCAGGCGGGCCTGGGCTACCTGGCCGCGAGTTTCGCCTTCGGGGCGCTGCTGGGCTCGCTGTCGCTGTCGGCGAACCGCCGGGGCATCCGGCCGGGCCGGATGATGATCATCTTCACCTTCGGCTGGTTCTTGATGCTGGTGATCTTCGCGTGGATGGATGTGCTGGTGCTGGGCATGGGGGCGCTGCTGCTGGCCGGGCTCTGCCAGACCCTGGCGTTGGTGCCCCTGTCGGTCATGCTGATCCAGACCTCCGGGCCGCGCATGCGTTCACGGGTGCTGGGCCTGCGCATGCTTGCCATCTATGGCCTGCCCATGGGGCTTCTGGCGTCTGGCCCGCTGATCGAGAACTTCGGCTTCGGTGCAACGGCGACCGGCTATGGGGTCTTCGGGCTGATCTCGACGGCGCTGATCCTGTGGCGCTGGCGGGCCGATGTCTGGCGCGTTGACGCGCCGGCAAACACCTAGCGCGTCGCGGGCAATGATCGGTTTGACAGCCGCGTTGCGATCCGCCACGAACGAAGCAGGACCGGAACACAGGGAGTACGCGTGATGGGCGAGAAACTGGGAATGATCGGGGTCGGCAAGATGGGCCTCTCGTTGTCGCAGCAGTTGCTGGCAGACGGCCACCAGGTCTGGGGCTATGACATCGACCCGGCGCAGATGGACAAGCTGGCGGCTGCCGGCGGGACGCCCTGCGCGAACGCGCGCGAGGTCGCCGAAGCGTCGGACATCACGTTTTCCATCCTGCTCAAGCTGCAGCACATCGAGGACAATTTGTTCGGTGCGGACGGCATCGACAAGGCCGGCAAGGACGGGCTGATCCATGTGGAGATGAGCACCATGCCGCCCGCGTTCCAGCGTGACCTGGCCGGGCGGCTCGCCGCGTCGGGCATCGACATGCTCGATGCGCCGATCTCGGGCTCCACCCCGCAGGTGGACGCCCGCACCATCACCTTCATGGTGGGAGGCAGTGACGCGGCCTATCAGCGGGTCCGGCCGATCCTGGAGTCGATCTCCGCCGACGCAACGCACACGGGACCGTCGGGCACCGGCGCCTCGATGAAGGTCGTCACCAACATGTTCGTGAATGCGTCGACGGCGCTGCTGGCCGAGGTATTCATCACCGGTGAGCGCGCGGGCCTCTCCCACGAGGTGATGGCCAAGTGCCTGCCCAAGGGGTCGGTGCGCGGCGCGATGCTCGACATGTCCATCGGACCGATGCTGGAGCGCGATTTCTCGCCGCGCGGTGCGGTCGAGATTTTCGTGAAGGACATGGGCATCGCCATCGACCTCGCGAAGGAGGGCGGTATCGACCTGCAGGTGATCCCGGCGGCCCGCGCCATGTTCCAGCGTGCCGAGAAGGCCGGATGGGGCAAGGACGACGCGACCCGGGTGATCGAGGTCTACGAGGGCAAGGCCTGAACCGAATTGGACGCTGAACTATCACCTGTCGGGCGGACGCACGGAAACCTCCGTGCCATTGCGACCATGTGCCTGGCGTCGCTCTGCTTCATCGCCATGCACAGCTTTATCAAGTCCGTGCGCGGTGACGTTCCTGTCGGCGTGATCCTCTGGTCCCAGTATGCCTTCCAGGCTGTCTTGCTGACGCTGGTCTTTGCGCCGCGCCTGTCGCTGATGGTCCGGCGGGAACTGCTTCATCTCCAGGTCATGCGTGCACTGACCCTGACTGCGGCGATCGGCGGGTTTTTCGTGGCCGTCGGGCTGATGCCGCTGGCTGACGTGATCGCGATCGGGTTCTTTGCACCGATCCTGATCACCATTCTCTCCGTGGTGTTCCTGGGCGAAAGCGTCGGGCGATCACACTGGATTGCGGTGGTCATCGGCTTTGCCGGTGTGCTGATCATCGTCCAGCCGGGCGGGGACCTGTTCCGCTGGGAGGCCACGGTCCCGCTGGCGGCGTCACTCTGTGTCGCCGTCTACCAGACGATGACCCGCCCCATCAGCCGGGTCGTAGAACCTGCGGCGATCCTCTATGTGGCAACGCTGGTGGGACTGGCCGGGACATCGGTCGTCGTGCCGTTCGACTGGCAGGTGCCGGGCCCGCGTCACATTGGGATGTTGTGTGCGGCCGCCTGCCTGGGTGCGGCGGCGCATTTCCTGCTGATCAAGGCCTACCAGCGCGCCGAGGCTTCGGTGGTTGCGCCATTCGCGTACAGCGAGCTGCTCTGGGCTTCCGCGCTGGGGTTTGCCGTGTTCGGGGATATTCCGGCCCTGACGACCCTGGCTGGCGGGGCCGTGCTTGCCGGGACGGGCCTCTACCTGCTCAGAGCCGCCGGACCGCGAGGAAACCCGAGCCCGCAAGCAACACGACCTTCACAATCTCGCTGACCGCATAGATCGTGTGATGAAAGCTGGGCGGCAGCGGATTGCCCGCGACGATCGCAGCGCCCCGGGCGTCGAGCACGGGCAGCAGCCACGCAGCCTGCACCGCGACGATCACTGCCAGCACGACCACCACGATCTTGCGGGATCCGCGGGCACCTACGAAGGCCGTGATCAGCAGCAGTGCCGCGAAGCCCCATTCGACCCGCGAAAGCCAGTGGAAGGTCACCTGGCCCAGCTCGATCGCCACGGGAAAGGACAGGCTTTCCACCTCGAACCGCACCGGGATGGCGATGAAGGACACACCGATCACCATGCCCAGCCAGATGAAGGCGAGGGCGACGAAGGATTCGTCCGCAAAGCGTGCGCGCATTGGTAAAGCTCCGTTTGGAGCCGGGCTTAGGCGTTTTCGCGATACTTTTCCAGAGCCTTGGTCAGAATGTCGCGGTACCCCTGTGTGCCGTCGACGGGCTCCATATGGCGCTTTGCGATCTTCCAGCCGTCTTCGGTGCGCGCCAGTGTCCAGCGGTTCGTGACCACCCGGTGGATGCGGAAACCGGTCGTTGTGCCGTGGTTGGGGAGTTCGCGCGGCGCGGCCTCGCGGTCGGGGTGGACGATCTGCAGGTAGGAGGTGACATAGGCCGTGTCGCCGTCGATCTCCACGTAAGGCAATGTGGACATATGAGCCATGCCGCCTGAGATGGCCTCCTGATGCTCCGGGCGGAGCGTGAAGGCGGCGATCGCCTCGTGCCCGACGGCACCGTCGAGACCCGATCCCCTGTCGAAGACGCCGTCCTCGGTGTAGACCGCGCGGGTGTAGTAGTCCGCGCCCGTGTCCGCGCTGGGCGGGTGGGAAGCAATCAGGTTGTAGATTTCCAGCCGGTCCTCGATCGCCCGCAGGCGATCCTCCAAACTGCGTTCATCGTTGCTCATGGGGCTCTCCTACCCGGTGAGGTGCGTGTTGAAGAAGGCGAACACCTTCTCCCAGCCGTCCAGCGCCTGTTCGGGGCGATAGCGCTCGTTGTGCCAGTTGAAGAAGGCGTGGCCTGCGCCCTCGTAGCGATGGAAGGTGTAGTCCTTGCCGTGCTTTTTCAGTGCCGCTTCGATGGCATCGACCTGCGCCACGTCCGGGTTCGGGTCGTCATTGCCGAACAGGCCCAGCAGCGGCACGGAAATCTCCGGTGTCATCTCGATGGGTGGGACCGGCTGGTTCTCGTTGGGCTCCAGCGGCGGCGCGGTGACGTTGCCGCCCCAGCAGTCCACCGCGCAGTCCAGCGTCGGCATTTTCGCGGATGCCATATAGGCGACGCGCCCGCCCGAGCAGAAGCCGATCAGCCCGACCTTGCCGTTGCCGGTCTTCAGGTCGCGCAGCCAGCGCTCCCCGCCGCCCAGGTCGCCCAGCACCTGCGCATCCACCTGGCCGCCGCTGGACCGCACCGCGGTCGAGCGTTCCTGCGGCGTCGCGCCCTCGTAACGTGAGTGCAGGTTCGGGGAGATGGCGTTGAAGCCGTGATGGGCCAGCTTGCGCACCACCTCTCGCGTCCACTCGTCCCAGCCCGGCATGTGGTGGCACACCAGCACGCCCGGATAGGGACCCGCGCCCAGCGGGCGGGCCGCATAGGCGTCGATCAGCTCATAGTCATGGCCGTACACGCGGACGGTCTCCGCGATCATGCCCTCGTAATCTCCGTCCGGCGTCATGCTCGTATTCCTGTGTCCGGGGTCAGGCCACGTCGAGCTTCAGGAGCTCGACGGCATTGCCGTGATAGATGCGCGTGCGCTCGGCCTCGGGCACGTCCAGCGCATCGAGCGCTGCGATGGTGCCTCGGATCAGGTGCGCCCCGCCCAGAGGGTCGAAAGGCGCGTCGGTCGCGAACAGCGCCCGCTCGGTGCCGAAGAAGGCGTGGCCGCACTGCATCGCTGGCAGCGACCCGTTGGTCGCCGTGTCGCCATAGAGCAGCTTGAAGTATTCCCGCGGTTCGCGCTTCAGGCCGTATTTCTCCTGCGCCGGGTTGTGCTCGACCGTGCCGGTGAACAGCTGGGAGAAGCCCAGCTCCAGCTTGCCAGCGAAATAGGGGATCACGCCGCCCATGTGGTGGGAGATGATCTTCAGGTTCGGCAGCTTGTCGTAGATGCCCGCGAAGATCAGCCGGGTCATGCACGCGGCCGTTTCATAGGGCCAGCCGAACATGAACCAGATCTCGGCCTCGGATTCGTCCTCGGTCATGTAGTCGGGATGGTTGGCCAGCCGCATCGGGTGCACCCAGATCGGCAGGTCCAGCCGTGCCATCGCCTCGAAGATTGGGAAGAACTGCGGCGCGCTCAGCGGGATGTCGTTGACGTTCGTGAACATCTGGACGCCGCACGCGCCGAGTTCGGTCACCGCGCGCTCGGCCTCACGCACGGACGCGTCCGGGTTGTTCATGGGCAGCGAGGCGATGAAGGCCGGGAAGCGGTCCGGGTGGCGCTCCACGAGACCCGCCAGCGCGTCGTTCACTTTCTCGGCGATCTCCGGCGTCTTTTCCGGGCCGCCCAGCGTCTCGATGGGCGGGTTCGAGAGGGACAGGATCTGCTGGTAGTCCTCGAACTCGTCCATCACCCGCCGGTGCTCGTCCAGGTCCCACAGCGCGGGGACCCCCTTGAACAGGTTGGCGATGGGGTGGCCGGGTACCCAGACCTGGAGCTGTTCGAAGATCTCCAGCGGCATGATGTGGTTGAACACGTCGAGTTTGCGCATCGCGGCCTCGATCCTTTCGTCCGAAAATGTCTGGGGTCAGGCGGGCTCGAGGGCCGGCTGCATCATGTGGTCGTCGAAGAACGCAATCGAGCGTTCCAGCGCCGCCTCGGCCTCGGGCGCGGAATAGGAATTCGCGCCGTGCCGGGCGAAGGCATGCTCGGCCCCGGGATACTTGTGGATCGTCACGTTCGGGTTGTCGCCGATCTTCATCTCGATGAACTTGCACACCGCGGGCGGCACCCAGGTGTCGGCCAGCGCCTGGTGCAGCATGAAGGGGCGGGAAAGGTTCGGACTCTCTCCGATCACATGCTCGATATAGGTGCCGTAATAGGCGACGGCGCAGTCGATGTCGGTGCGGCAGCACATCAGGAAGCACATCTTCCCGCCCAGGCAGTAGCCGACCGCGCCGACCTTGCCGGTGCCGCCCGCGATCCCCCGCAGGAAGTTCATGGTCTCCTCCATGTCCTTCGCGCCCAGGTCGTAGTCGAAGCTGTAGTAGCGGTCGAGCGAGGGCATCCAGTCATTCGGGTTGTCGGAATCCAGGATCACGTCCGGGCCGAGACGCCAGAACAGGTCCGGCACCAGGCAGATATAGCCCGCCTCCGCGAACTCCTTCGCGTGTTCCTTCATGGTGTGGTTCACGCCCCAGATTTCCATGATGGCGATGATCGCGCCCTTGGCTTCGCCGTCCGGATAGGCGATGTGGGCGCTCATCTCGCCGTCGCTCAATTTTAGCTTGATGTCCTCGGTGCGCATGCGGCCGATCCTCCGGGAAATAGAGTCATTGTCGTGCGAAATCCCCGGCCGGTGTGATGTCCGGCCGGGGGATGTGGATGATGCAGGGGACTACTCGACGTCCCAGTTGCGTGCGATGGGCTGGTTCGCGGCGCGCATGGTGTCCATGTACACCTTCAGGATTTCCGTGCCCGGTGCGCCCGCAGCGTCGCGCTGGGAGGCCCACTCCTTGCCCAGAGGCGGGAGGGACATGGCCCATTGCTTGCGCTCGGCGTCGGTGAGCTTTGTAAACTCCGTACCGTATTCCTTGACGCACTTGTTGACCATGATGTCCGTCACCTTCTTTACCCGGGCGACGGTGCTGTCCTTCCACTTCGGCGCGGCGGCCGCGAAGGCGTTGCGGACCTCCTCCGGCAGGCTTTCCCAGCTGTCCCTGTTGACGTTCAGCGAGAAGCCCGAGACCGCGCCGATATCGGCTTCAAGGGCATACGGTGCGGGTTCGCACAGTTTGAACTGCCCGGCGGCCGCGGGCCAGAAGATCACGCCGTTGAACACGCCGGTGCTGAGGCCGTTGTAGGCGCGCACCAGATCCGTGTTGATGCCGATGGCACCGATCGGCTGCACCCAGCGCAGGTTCGGGCCGATGGCTCCGATCTTTACGCCTTCCAGTTCGCTGAGCTTGGTGGTCTTCTTGTCGGTCCAGACCATCATGTTGTCGACCGCGCTGGCCGGGTATAGCGCCACCTGGTTGAGAGACTCCCAGTCGGCGGCATAAGCCGGGAACTGTTCGGTCAGCGATTTCATGGTGTCCGACAGAAGAGTCATGTCGAGAGTGGTGAACGGCGTGTTGAAAGAAATGGCATAGAGCGGCGCCTTGTCCGGCGCGGCGGCTGTCACGGCGATACCGATATCCCCGAGCTGGTTTTCAATGCCTTCAATTTCGCCGGTCGCCTTCACGACCTGCCCGGCAATGGCGACATTCCAGTCGATCTTGTAGTTGCCGGTCTTTGCCAGGGCGGCATCGACATCCGGTATGAACGTCTCGACGGCTGCACCGGTCCACGCGGCGAGTTGCGGATATCCCGACAGCATTGTCAGCTTGATGGTTTCCGTGGCGGAGGCTGGCGCGGCCATTGTGGCGGCTGAGGCCAGCACGGCACCCGCTATCAGTGCCGTGCGGACGGCACTGTTCGTGTTCTTCCTGTTCATCGCGTTTCCCCGAATCTGTGCTTTGTGTTGTCAGGCCTGGAGCCCGTTTTGAACGTACAGATGACGGGAAAATCTTATGGGGCCGGGAGGCCCGGAGTCTATGGTGCTGTCCTCGGGCCCGGATGAGACGAACCTCAGTCGCCGAAGAGCGGGCGCAGTTCCGTAAACTCGGACACGCGCGTGTTCTCGTAATAGGTGGCCTGGAAGGACGGGCGTTCCTGGAAGCGCGCATACCATTCGCCGACGCGTGGGTAGTCCGTTTCCCAGATATGCGCCAGGTCGAGGTCGTGCATCCGGTCGATGCTCGGGATCACCAGCACATCGGCCAGGGTGAAGTTCTCGCCCATCAGCCAGGGCCGGCCATCCTCCAGCGCCGCGTGCATGCGCGCGCAGGTGTCGCTCAACCGCTCGAGTGCCTTTTCGATCTCGCGTCGCCTGAACCCGGTGGGCCCGTCCATCCGCTCGAACATCTCCTTGCGGATCCTGCGCACGTTCATCTGCTGTTCTGCGAAGCCGTCCTGGTCCAGCCCGTCATAGCGCCAGGTGAACGCGCGGTTGACCGACGGTACACGGATGGCCGGGGTGGGGACCTCCTCGAAGAAATGCATCCAGGCACGCATATGGGCACGCTCTACCAGGTCCTCGGGCGATAGGTGCGGTTCGGGATAGCGCTCGTCGAGGTACTCGCAGATCACGCTGGACTCGATGATGATGTCGTCGCCGTCGACCAGCGTTGGCACCACGCCGTTCGGATTGATCTTCAGGTATTCTGGGTCAAGCTGGTCCTTGGTCGCGAGGTTGAGCGCGACCGTATCGAAGTCGAGCCCCTTCTCGTGCAGGACGACGCGGACCTTCTGACTGCAGGTCGAATGGTGGGCGTGATAGAGGGTCAGCATCGCGTGTCTCCGTGGGGCCGGGCATTTGCCGGTCGATTGCCGAAGGGTCTGCGGTTATAGGAGCGGATCGGAGGTGCAGCGGCAACCGCCTCCAGCCCTGTTTTCGGGGTTTTCAGGCTACCCCGGAAGCCTATATCTCCCTTTCGACAGTTTCTTTCGATCCCGGCATGCGGGATCGGGCACAAGCAGGTTTTGAGATGAAGAAGATCGGTTTCCTGTCCTTTGGCCACTGGTCGGCCTCTCCGGGCTCCCAGACGCAGAACGCCTCGGACGTGCTGCTTCAGTCCATTGACCTCGCTGTTGCGGCGGAGGAGCTGGGCGCGGACGGCGCATATTTCCGGGTACACCATTTCGCGCGGCAGCTGGGTTCGCCCTTTCCGCTGCTGTCGGCGGCGGGTGCGAAGACCAGCAAAATTGAAATCGGCACCGGCGTCATCGACATGCGTTACGAGAACCCGCTTTACATGGCGGAGGACGCGGGCGCGGCGGACCTGATTGCGGGCGGCCGCCTGCAGCTCGGCATCAGCCGCGGCTCGGCCGAGCAGGTGATCGATGGCTGGCGATACTTCGGCTATGCGCCTGCCGAGGGCGAGACCCATGAGGACCTCGCGCGCCGCCACACCATGGTGTTTCTGGAGGTGCTGAAGGGCGAGGGCTTTGCCGAGCCGCACCCGCAGCCCATGTTCCCCAACCCGCCGGGTCTGCTGCGCGTGGAGCCCCATTCGGAAGGCCTGCGGGAGCGCATCTGGTGGGGCGCGGCGTCCAATGCAACCGCGGTCTGGGCCGCGCGGCTGGGCATGAACCTGCAAAGCTCGACCCTGAAGACCGACGAGACCGGCGAGCCGCTCCACGTCCAGCAGGCCGCCCAGATTCGTGCCTACCGCGAGGCGTGGAAGGAGGCGGGGCATGCCCGTGCGCCGCGGGTCTCGGTCAGCCGCTCGATTTTTGCCATCGTGAATGATCAGGACCGGATGTATTTCGGCGGCAGCGGCGAGAGTCAGGACCATATCGGCATGCTGCATGGCGGCGTCCGCGCGGTCTTCGGGCGCAGCTATGCCGACGAGCCGGAGAGGCTGGTCAAACAGCTCGCCCAGGACGAGGCGATCGCCGAGGCGGATACGTTGCTGTTGACGGTCCCGAACCAGCTTGGCGTCGACTACAACGCCCATGTTCTGGACTCGATCCTGAAGTATGTCGCGCCCGAACTCGGGTGGCGCTGAAAGTCGCCATAACGCCGGATTTTCGGGGGGTTGGCCCGGGCTGTACGCGAGGGCAGGCCAGTGGCATGCGGCGACCATTTCAGGATTTTCTACCGGCCGGAAACAATAAAACCGGTATATTTTGAGGAAAACTCATATTTTTAATGGTGAGCATCATCACCATATATTTCCTGTATTCAGAAAAATATTTTCCTTTATAAATTATGGAGATCAGTAACTATGAGTGATCAGAAAACCGAAGATCCCGCAGTCGACGGACCCGGCGAGGATGCGGAAGCAGAAATGGCCCGATACGGCATCACGCGTGTTCCGATCGATATCTATCATTACAAGGACTACCGCTACACCAACCTCGCCGACGCCATCGCACAGGCCAAGCGGTCTGGCTAGGCGCGCGTCAGGACATTTCCCCCGGGCCTGACGGACAGCCGGCACGGTCTTGGAGGTTCGGGCACGCGGATTTTCCCGCAAACGGTGTTTCACCGAACGAACGCGAACTCGAGGTAAGGGAGTTCGAAGCCGGGCATGTTGCGTCCCGCTGACTATGGACAATCGGTCATGGAGACAAAGTCGAACCACCAGGCGGGTCTCCGCGTCGAGACGATGCGGTACCGCATGCCGCGGTTTACCCGTAGCGGGCTTCAGGCGCTGGTCTCGTTCGGCGGCTTCTTTGCGACCTGCGGTGCAATCTATGCCCTGGCCGGCTGGTCCTACTGGGTCGCCATCCTGCTTGCGCCCCTGGCGGCGGGCTTCCTGGTGCGCATTTTCATCATCCAGCACGATTGCGGTCACCAGTCGTTCTTCCGCAGCCGTGTCGCGAATGACTGTCTCGGATATCTCTGCAGCCTGCTGACCCTGACGCCCTACGAATTATGGAAGCGCCAGCATGCCGGCCATCACGGAACATGGAACGACCTCGAGCGACGCCAGACTGGTGTCGATATCTACTCGACCTGCCTGACCGTGGCCGAGTATCACGGGTTGAGCCGGCGCCAGCGCGTGTTGTTCGCAATCACGCGGCACCCTCTCGTGGCGAATGTTCTGTTGCCGCCGCTGATCTTCCTTGGCCTGTACAGGATTCCCTTCGACGCGCCGGCTGCGTGGCGGCGTGAGCGTCTGGCGGTCTACCTCACGGATGTGATGCTGGTCGCCGTTTACGGCGGGCTGGTGGTGCTTCTCGGTGCGGGTACGGTCGCGGCGGTCCAGCTGCCGATCATGGTTCTGGCCGCAATCGTGGGCGTGTGGCTTTTCTCGGTCCAGCATCGCGGGGAAAACGCCCGGTGGGAACATCACAAGGACTGGGACGCGGTTTCCGCTTCCCTGGACAGTACGAACTTCCTCTGCCTGCCCGGTGTCCTGAACTGGTTTACCGGTAACATCGGATATCACCACGTGCATCATCTGAACCCGCGCATTCCCAACTACAGGCTGCGCGAATGCCATGCCGCGATCCCGGCGCTCCGCAATGTACCGACCCTGTCGTTGGGTGATGGCCTGCGCGCCGTCCGATATGTCCTGTGGGACGAGAGGCAAAATCGGATGACGACACTCGGCCAAAGCCGCCCTGCCGTGGAGATCTCGTGAATCCTCCGGCACTGGCAGTGCGGCACCGCACCACCTACACCTACGATGCGCCAATCGCGTTCGGCGTTCACCGGCTGATGCTGCGACCGCGCGAGAGCCGCAACCTGCGGCTCTACGCACATGACCTGGCGATTTCTCCGGAGGCCGCTGTCACCTGGTCGCACGACGTCGCGGGCAACGCCGTGGCCATGGCGACCTTCGCGGAGCCGTCGGACACCCTTGTGATCGACAGTACGGCGCGCCTGGCGCTCAGTGTCGACCAGTGGCCGGTGTTCGACATCGCCGCCTCGGCCTCGACCTATCCGTTCCTGCTGAGCGAGGACGAGATGTCCGATCTCGGCGCGCTCCGGTTGCAGGCCTATCTCGACTCCTCGGGACGTCTGCGCGAGTGGACGCAGGATTTCGTCATGGGCGACGGCACGGACACGCTCTCGCTGCTCCGGGATATCAGCAAAGGTGTTGCGGCCAGTATCGCGTACGAGCAGCGCGAGGACGATGCCGCGCAGACACCCGTCGAGACCCTTGATCGCGGCTGGGGTTCCTGCCGCGACTTTGCTGTGCTGTTCGTCGATGCGGTGCGCAGCCTCGGGTTCGGTGCGCGCATTGTCTCCGGCTACATGTACGACCCCCAGCAGGATGCTGTCGGTCTCGCAGGGGCCGGTTCGACCCACGCCTGGGCGGAAGTCTATGTGCCGGGCGCCGGGTGGATCATGTTCGACCCGACCAACCGCACGATCGGCGGCTTCAACCTGATCCCGGTGGCCGTGGCGCGCCACATCCGGCAGACGATGCCCGTGTCGGGCACATTCGTGGGTAATCCGGACAGTTTCGTCTCGCTTTCGGTGGAAGTGACGGTGGAGCCTGAAGCCGAATAGGCGCCGCGCGCGTATTACTGCCTGACAAACAGGAAGTCACCGCCGTCATGGCCGGAGTTGCGGACGTCGAAGTATTCGGGCGTCTGGTCGGCGTTGAGGATTACCGGGCGGCGCACCTCGGCGAAGAAGCGCGTGCCGTCGATCACGTCCGCGTTGGCCTTCAGCGCGTTCATGAAGGCCCGCGCGAAGGGTGAATGCCCGTCTCCGGCGTCCCTGTTCTTCCTGGGTGACCGAGAACCAGTATTTGTAGAACCGGATGCCTGAGCGTACCCACATCCGCTCCAGTTCCGGTACCTGGCGCATGAATTCCAGGTACTCGGCAGCGTTACAGAAGCCCATCACCCGCTCGACTCCGGAGCGATTGTACCAGGAGCGGTCGAACATCACGATCTCGCCTGCGGTGGGTAGGTGTTCGATGTAGCGCTGGAAGTACCACTGGCCGGGCTCCGACGGGGTCGGTTTCTCCAGTGCGACCACCCGCGCGCCGCGCGGGTTGAGGTGTTCCTTGAAGCGCTTGATGGTGCCGCCCTTGCCGGCCGCGTCGCGGCCCTCGAACAGGATCACCACCTTCTGGCCGGTCTCCTTGACCCAGTGCTGCACCTTCAGCAGTTCCACCTGCAGCGCCGCCTTCTGCTTCTCGTAAACCGGGCGGCGCATGCGGGTGCGATAGGGGTACTCGCCATTATCGAACACCCGGCGGATCATGTCCGCGTCGTGGCGCATCTCCGCGCGCTGGTGCCGGTATTCGCCGTCGATATTGTGTGCCGGCTTGTCTTTCGTGTCAGACGTGGCTGTGGCGTCAGGCGTGATTGCGCCGTCGGGTGCGGGTTCTGCCGCAATGGTGTTTGCCGCAGCCTTTGCTGTTGCCGGGATGTCGTCCATGTGCCCCTCCGGAACGGATTTTGCGCAACCGGAGAAGTCAGCGTCCGATCGCAAGGGTGCGCATTAATTTCGGTCAAAAACCGGGTATTAGCCGTGGCTCCGGATGCCGAGGATCTCGCAGGCCTGATTCACCGTGGCCACGTCTTCCCCGAGTGATTCCACAATCTGCACGGCGCGGCCCACCAGTTCCGCATTGCCCGAGGCTAGCTTGCCGCGCGAGATATAGAGGTTGTCCTCCAGTCCCACCCGGCAGTGGCCGCCCAGCAGGGTGGCCGCGCCGACCATCGGCATCTCGTGGCGGGAGATCCCGAAGGACGCCCACACCGCATTGTCGGGCGCCAGATCGCGCATCAGCGCCATGGCGTCGCTCGATGCGGGCGCGCCCCAGGAAATGCCCAGGCAGAACTGGAACAGAGGGCGCGGGTCGGTGATGTCGCCGTCGGCGCACATCTGCGACGCCAGGCGCACATGGCCGGTGTCGAAGACTTCCAGTTCCGGCTTCACCCCGGCGGCCTGGATCATCCGGGCCATGTCCCGCAGGATCGCGGGCGAGTTCACCATGTTCCACTCGCCGAAGTTCATCGAGGCGACGTCGAGCGAGCAGATGTCGGGCTTCAGCTCCACCACATGTTCGACGCGCTGCTCAGCGGTCATCATGCCGCTGGTCGGGCCGGCGGTCATCGGGTTGGCCGGGTCGGGCACGAAGCGCCCGCCGGGGCCGGTCGTCAGGTTGATGATCACGGGCGAGCCGGAATCGCGGATGCGCTCAACCACCTCGCGGTAGTACTTCAGCTCGGTGCTGGCCTTGCCCGTCTC
This sequence comes from Alphaproteobacteria bacterium, assembly GCA_038117045.1. GTDB lineage: Bacteria > Pseudomonadota > Alphaproteobacteria > UBA6615 > UBA6615 > JABJAG01. The sequence goes on from JAYOFE010000007.1 coordinate 131,891, forward strand.
CGGGTTGCGCACATGGATATGGGCGATGGCTGCGCCGGCCTTGTTGGCGGCGATGGCCTCGTTGGCGATCTGTTCGGGCGTGACCGGGACGGCCGGGTTCACGCCGGTGGAATCAGCGGAGCCGGTGACGGCGCAGGCAATGATGACGGGACGGGCCATGGGGCGTTCCTCCGGGCGTTAGAACTGCGCCCGGCTCTTATGGCCGTTTGCGCCCCGTTATTATCGGCCCGTCACCCCCCGAAGGTAAACCGGCTGCCCAGGTTGCTCGTTACCAGCCGGTCGGGCATGCGCTGGCGCATGGTCTCGATGAAACGCGTGCCGGTGCAGTGCATGGGCACCACCACGTCGGGCTGCATCGGCTCCAGCTCATCGATCGTGTGGTCCACATAGCCCTGTGGCGCTGCGCCCAAATGGAAGCCGCCGATCACGGCGTGCAGTTTTTCCATGTTGGAAACGGCCAGCGCAGTTTTCACCGTGTTGACGATGCCGGCATGTCCGCAGGACGAGATCACCACCAGCCCGCGGCCTTTCACGATGTAGCAGGTCGCGTGCTCCTCCGGGTGCTCGTCCAGCACCAGCTTGCCGGTCAGCTCCTCCTTTGTGAAATGGTCCGGCGCGACCATGGACCCGCCCGTCACCTCCTCGAACGACGTGCGCTCGATATAGCCGCTGGTGAACGGCCCGTGCAGCGCGTGCGGCGTCTCGCAGCACACCGGTATCACGTTCTGCGCCGTCAGCGAGATCCGGTCCGGCGCCCCCCACGACACCATCGACTTGTCGGTTGCCCTGATCCAGCGCTCGCGGAACGCCCCGTCGCCGCCGATATAGAGCGGCACGTCGTCGGGCATATGGGTGCGGAAATGGCCGATGAACCCGTCCAGCCCGCCGTAATGGTCCCGGTGGGCGTGGCTCAGGATCAGCCCGCTCAGCTTGGCCGGGTCGATGTCCAGAAGGTCGAAATTGCGGTTCAGGATCTCGGGCGTGTAGCCGAAATCCAGCAGGTACTGCGCCGCCGCGCCGTCCGCCTGTGAGGTCAGGTGCAGAGACAGCCCCCATTCCCCGGCCAGGGTGGACATCTGCCGCCCCGGAATGTGGCGCACATGCTCCACCGTCACGGCGGGGTGGGTCGGCGCGGTCAGGAAGCGGTCATAGGCGGAATCGACCACCACGCGGACCGATAGGCTGTCCACCACGGGGGTGGCGAAGGCGTAGTTGCCGGATGTTGCCGAAGGCATGGCGAATGTTCTCCCGGAGGGTTCCATAAAAACTCAGGCTCTATTCTACACAAAAAATCTGGAAAACCACCCGTGCCTCCCGTGGAACGCTACGTGCGGGCATAACAAAACCCGGCGGCCTTTTGGCCGCCGGGTCATATGTCTTGCCGGTGGGGCGGGAGGCCCGCCCGCACAGGTGCTGCCGGACTAGGCCAGCTGCACGTTGCTCGCGGCGGTCTTGCCCTTGCGCTCATCCATCGTGATGTCGAAGGTGACTTTCTGGCCGTCCGTCAGCGAGCGGATGCCGGCGGCTTCCAGGGCGGTGGCGTGCACGAACACGTCGTTCGAGCCGTCTTCCGGCTGGATGAAGCCATAGCCGCGCTCGGCGTTGTAGAATTTCACGGTACCCGTGGTCATGGTTCGTTTCCTTTCAAGAAACAGGCGCATATGCGCGTGTAACCCGCGCGCCAATCGTGCAGGTTAATTCAGATACAGCGATGTCTTGGAAGAGAAACGTTGCGGTAGTCTATTCAAGTCAGGCCAGAAGTCCGAATATTCCCTTCGTCCCACAAAAGCGCTGAAATAACAAGGAAATGTTCGGAGAGCGGGCCGGAGAGTTCTTTCAGGGTCTTCAATTGGTCTAACGCTGCCATGGTGCCGCTACGGTTCCCGGATCGTCGCCGCGAAATCCTGCCGCGCCACGTCGCGGCCGAACGCCCCAGCTAGCTACGCCCACAGCAGCTTCGCCAACTTGCCGGTCTCGCCGCCGCTGAGGGGCTCCGAGGTCCGCGCCTCCACCTGGCCGTGCCATTCATCGCCGCGGGACCTGACCACCCAGCAGCCCAGCACATACAGGTAGCCCGTCTCGGTCTCGCCGCGCGGGCCCAGGTTCAGGTTAGCCGGACTCTTTCAATCAGCATGGACCGAATTTCGGGGAGCAGGTCACTTTTAAAATTGTCTACTCACAGCAATGGTCATGTTGTTACCCACAGCTATCGCTTTAGACGCAATTAGCGTTTGATCAACGACACCGGAGTTTAGATAACTATTCAGCGTCACGTTAGCCACCATTGAGGTAGCAACAACACGGTTGTAACTGAACTGTGTCACATCAGCGATCAGCAAACCTTCGATCGACGCATTCGCAGTGATACCCACCTGCCGATTATTGGCAATAGCCGTTCCAGCACTGTCCACTGAGGCGTTCAGTATGTCGCTTACGCGGGAGTGTGCCGTTACGTCGCCCGATACGATCGATCCAAGTTGATACCCGGGAAAATCGGGGATCTGGGTTTGCTCCGAGGTCTCCTCGGCGTTGAGCCCGCCCCAGGAAAACTGTGAACTATGCAGTTGGATAGCCACATCGCTGTCGATGGATGAGTTGTTTGCGACTGCCGTAGCGTTGCTGACAACCGACGGCAAATCGGTCAATGCATCTTTGGTTGTGGGAACGATTGTCACCTGCTGGGTGAGGACCTGCGAAAAAATCTCCTGCCATTCCTGCGCACCGTCAAAATCGGCACTCAGCTTGACCTCACCACCGGGTCCCGAGGTGTTGATCTTATCGACGCCGTTCCGCTGGTTCAGCGTTCCCAAGGCGGAAAATTCCTTTTTCTCACCGTTCAAACGATACAGCTCGACATCACCCGTCGGCTTGCAATTTGCGCCCCCAGGCGTGCAACCGGCATAACTTCCCTTGACCTCTAGATATAGATCAAGATCAGTAAAATAAGCGTAGATCTCAAAATCTGAAGTCGTTTCATTAACAAAACTCTTCTCATAATTGATGCTATCCGGGTTGTTCTGCAGTAGCGCGAAGAGCGCGATATGGCTTTGTGCGCCAGCCAGAAAAGGATTGGTGAAACTACCATCGATTCCATATTTGGCGGCACCCTGAGGGTTCGCGCCTTCATTGTTGCCCGCACCAATCTGTAAGTGAGCATCAAAATCGACGTCAACGAAGGCCATTTCGCTTGTTGTTTGAATGAAATTTTCCGTGGTTACGACGTCGAAGGCGTTGTTGTGCACCCCATCAACCTCGGAAACTGAGGCAACTTTGCCGATATGGACCTGGTTATTCTCAAGAAAAAGCATGCCGGCTGGTGTCAAATCGATATTAATCGCGACTGAACTGGTAACAGTCTCGGTTACCGAGGCATCCCACCGCCAATTCACCGTGTCGAATGAACGCGCCTCCTTAGCTGCGACGGTCAGCGTGAGCAGCGGCGTGCCCACTGCCAAGACCAGAAATCTTACTGTCCGGCTCATTAATCAATCTCCCGAATGTTGTATTTCGGTTTCGTTTTATTTTATCGAGTATATGCATAACAAAATCACCTCTCTACAGAGAAAAAGTATTAATCCTTACAATAAGGGTATATCCAGAATCCAAATGGAATACACAAACGGATTCAGCCCCCCATAAACAGTTAGGGTCAGGACTCATAACCAGTATGCGATGAGCGCCGCGATCTGAACGGCGGCTAGGAAGTTGGCCGCGAGCTTGTCGTAGCGAGTAGCGACGCGCTTAAAGTCCTTGAGCCGGCAGAGCATGCGCTTTGACACTCCTCGGCCAGGAACGGTGAGGCTTGCCGTACCCTTGACCTGCACCCCGAAATTCGGTCCATGCTGATTGAGAGAGTCCGGCTAACCTGAACCTCGAGGAGGAGAAGATGAGCCGGAAGCGATACACCCCAGAACAGATTATCGGGATGCTGCGGCAGGCGGAGGTGCGCCTGTCGCAGGGCGAGACGGTCGGCGTGATCTGCCGTGGGCTGGGCGTCTCGGAGCAGAGCTATTACCGCTGGCGCTGTGAGTATGGCGGGCTGCGGGTCGACCTGATATCTGAATATGGCCGTTACGGCTATCGTCGGGTCGCGGCGCTGCTGCGTGCCCAGGGATGGGACGTGAACGTGAAACGGGTGTGGCGGATCTGGCGGCGTGAGGGGCTGAAGGTGCCATCGAAACAGCCCAAACGCGGGCGGTTGTGGCTCAATGACGGGTCGTGTGTTCGGCTCAGGCCGAGCTGGCCGAACCATGTCTGGGGCTACGACTTCGTCCAGGATCGCACGCATGACGGCCGTGCCATCCGGATGCTGACGGTGATCGACGAATACACTCGCCAGTGCCTGACTATCGAGGTCGCCCGTCGCCTGCGTCACGACGACGTGCTGCACGTACTGGCCGAGCTGTTCGCTCAACACGGGCCGCCCGACTACATCCGCTCGGACAACGGCAGTGAGTTCACTGCGATCGCCGTGCGCGATTGGCTGCCGAGGCTTGGCGTGAAGACGCTGTTCATCGAACCCGGGTCGCCCTGGGAGAACGGCTACAAAGAGAGCTTCAATGGCAAGCTGCGCGACGAGCTGCTCAACGGCGAAATCTTCTACACGCTACAGGAGGCGAAGGTGCTCATCGAACGCTGGCGCCGGCACTACAACACCGTCAGACCACACAGTTCGCTCGGCTACAGGCCGCCCGCGCCAGTCACGATCTTGCCGCCAGCCCTCAGATCGAATTACCTTAATACCGTCCGGACTCTCTCACTGTGACTGGACCACCTATCAGGGGCAGGCCACGGTGACCTTGCCTCAATCGAGATGTCGTAAATTGGTTCGCACTGGACTGACAACTTCGAAAGATCATGTCGGCGAAAACGTTAAAAGGGAGGAATCCTGTCGACCAGTATTCGCTTGCCCGAACGTGCTTTAGACATGTTTGTTTGCCGACGGTAACTGTCCCGGCACCACGGGCACGGTCATAGATGCCGTGATGAAGTTTTGGTTGAAGGGATTGCGGGCCACAGCCCGTCCCCGCGAATTCATGGTCCTGAAGTGTTGCTCCAGCGCCAAGCAGGCCCGGCGTATTCAGCCCTAACCGGCGCGTCCATCATCTGTCCGCCCGCCTGTGTACCGGTCGTCTCCGCAGGACACGTCCGCATCATCAGGGCCCGGCTAACTCCAGGGATGCAGGTCAATCGAATCATGCATTCGGTCACGGGCGATTTCGCTTCGGGAGGGAGACCCTTAAGGCAGCTTTCACGAGTTGTCTGATTTTCCGCGTGATCCAGAACCTCGTGGATTGCCTGGTCGGCCGATTCGTGGTTCTGGACAGGTGACCTGGTGTTCGCATTCTGTACGAGACTCGGTGCTCCGATGCCTTGGACGCCTGATGACGCCGAGCCGGTCGAACCTCCACTCGTTCCGCTGAGCGCGGCCCCGGCCAGAGACACCAGCGGCGAACATCCTGCGATGGCGAGAAGACCAGCACAGGCAACCAGGCTGGTGTAGTATTTCTGACGAGGAAATAGGGTCACCGGGATCCGCTCGTTAGTCTGTTTGGGCGGTTCAGATAAGCGAGGGCCTCCCGGCGCGCCTGCCCGATATCGTTTTGCGGCAGCGTGCTCACGACAGATGGCACAATGGCTTTCGCACGTTCTCGAAGGACTGGATTGTTGCCCCGGCTTGCTACGAGCAACCATTTCAATCCGGAGATGCTTTCTGAGGTGGTGGGTGACGTTCTCAGCAGCATGACAGCCAGATTGAATTGCGCTGCGGTGCTGCCAAGTTCGGCCGCTTGGCTGTACCAGCTTCGCGCTTCGTCCGCATTTTTCGTAACCCCCGTGCCGTTCTCCAGCAACACACCGTAATTGAACTGGGAGTCGGCCGGTCCGGTCATGGCGCCCTGGCGAACCAGCTCTGCGCCATGTTCTTCATTGCGCGCGATATTTTCGCCACGCAAGTACATAAGTCCCAGGTTCGTCTTTGCCTCGGGGAATCCTGCGGTCGCTGCCGATTCCAGGAGCACGACCGCGGCAGCCGGATCCTTTTCAATCCCGTCCCCACGCAGCATCAGAGAGAGCCAGATTGTTTTTGCGCGCGAATTGCCGCGCTGGGCAGCGGCCTGCATATACCCGACCCCTTTCACGGGATCACGAACGACCGAAATACCGCGCATGCAGAGCATCCCGAGGACAACCGCAGCGCCGTCGTGATTCGCATCCGCCGCCGCCGTCAGTCGATCTATTGCCTTTGACCGGTCCTTGCCATCGAGCCTGTCACCAAGACCGAGGACGCCGAGTTGGAACTGGGCATCTGCGTCACCGGCATCGGCACGCGCAGTGAGGGCGGCCACCTGATCGGGGCGAACCAGGTGACCACCCTCTGCTGCGAAGACGGCCTGGGGGTGGGAGGCCGTCAACGAGACCGTTGCAATCGCCACAGCGATAGCACCCGCCCGGATGACGTGGCGGGAGAATTCTGCAAGTGGCGAAGCTGCGAACATCGAATTTACTCCGTCTGCGCCGGAACGGTTTCTGCGAGTATTTCCGTCAGATTGCCGGAATCATTTACTGAGTTGTCGACCTCGACATCGGTGGTGGCGGCGGCATCCTGATCGCCGGCGCTGTCCTGGTCGCCTAAGGTCTGTACAGTCCCTGTCGAACCATCCGAAAGGTTCTGTGTCACCGAGTTCATGTTGGCGATCGCTGTCGAGGACGAATTGTAGACGGTGCTGAATTGGGTCAATGCGCCCAGGCCTCCTGTGCTGCTTTGCGTACCTGAAGCCGCTGACCGCTGGAACTGGAACTGGGCAGCCAGGCTCGGGCTACGCGCCGGGAAACTATAGCCACCAGTCCCCATTTGCTGTGCAGCAGCAGGAAGGGGAATAACGCCGAGGGCCAATACCGCGCTCCCAACAAGGGTCAGGGCGAATGCGCCTGTTATGGTCATGACATTCTCCATTCTTCGAAAAGTAGGGGAGACGGCGAACCGTCCCCCCCGCCATTTCTACGAACACTCGGACTAGAGGACCGGAGCTGCGACAACAGGAGCCACCACTGTGATGGACTTGTTGTTGCCAACAGCGGTCGCAACCGAGTTGACGATCGGGCTCGTCAGGCTACCCAGGTTGGTGTAGCTGTTCAGAGACACCTCCGTGACATCGGATTTTGCCGTCACGTCCGCGAAGGCGAACTGAACGATGTCGGCAATCACCAGCGAGTCAGCCGGCGTGGCAGGCGTGAGCGAAACGCTCAAGCTGTTGGCGACGGCTGTTGCCGAGCTGTCAACCGACGCGTTGAGGATATCGGAAACCGTCGACGTCGCTTTGATGTCGGAGCTTTCGAGATTCCCAGTCAGCGCAAGAACGCCGAGAACAGCGGCTGCCTCGAGGTTGGAGTTGCCGGTGTCCACACCAGGAACATTCGACACCGAACCTTCGCCTGCATTAAAGACAAACTGGCCCTCATGCAGTTCGATCGACGTGTCGGATGTGATGTTGGTGTTGTTGGCAACCGCGGTGGCGGCGCTGACAACACTCGGCAGCTCGGTCAGTGCGTCGAAGGACTCGGTCGGCGGAACATACACCTCGCCGAGATCGATAGTTGCAGTAACCGTTCCGTTGATGTTCGGCTGCTGATCGACCTCGTCGACGCTACCGGCCGTCACGGAAGGTGACTTGAAATCATCTTCGAGCAGGTTACCGCCCAGTCCGTAATGGAACTGGATATCCTGCGTGCCGAGATCAACGACACCGCCGCCCTCAGGCTGGTTGTTTTCGACGCCGGATACGGTCGATTCAGCCTTGGCATCGCCGATGAAGACCTGAAGATCCTCAACCATCAGCATGCCCGTCGGGGTCATGTCGATGTTGATGTTGACGGTCTTGGCTACCGTTTCCAGAACTTCTGCGTCCCAGGTCCAGTTCACGGAGTCAAACGCGGCGGCCGGAGCAATGGGGGCTGCAGCAAGCACGATCGCGGATGCGGTCGCCAGCAGACTTCCTTTAATAAGTCGAGACATTCTAATTCTCCTTGGAGTGGTTTAACGCCTGAGCGGCGTAATCAACCTGTTCGAGCTTGCACTTGGCTGTGCTCGGCAGGCGCAGGAAATCCGTCATGATCTGGTAAACGACCATCTCGACAACGGACCTAACGCCAAGTTGAAGCGGTTCGTTTTGAATGCGACCCGCATCGAACTCGACGAGAGTGGTGCCGAAGAAACGAAAGACGTTTGCTTCGACTTCATATCCGAAGATCTGTTTTTGAAGAGAACTGACGTGGACCACGTCGAAGCTCTGCGAATTCACGACCCGCGCATCGAGGCCGACGTTGATAACAACGGTTCGAGCGCCTCCACCAATACCCGACACGGTCAGACGGGCGCCTTCGCTGACGATGTTGTAGTTCAGCTCGGTCAGCGCGCCCATGACAACGAAGTTGCTGGCACGGATTGGTGCCGCCGTCTGGGCGGGTTTGATCGCGAGTTTCTCCTGCACCATCTTCGCTTCCGCGAGGGGAATACGAAGATCGAAGCGTTCGACCAGAGCAACGCTTTGCGTCTTGTAGAACGCGCTGATCATCATTTCGGTAATGCCCTGTGTGATCACAGCGGCATTGTTGGAGCGATCGACCTGGCCGGTTTTATCGGCGATCTCGCCGACAGCGAAAACCGGCACGTTCTTGCCCCTGGGTTTGGCAAGTGCCACGAGGCATTGGGAATAGGGTGTGTCGTTGTTGGTAACCGGCAGCCCCAACGTTGGAGTGGCCCCGGTCGTCGGGTACACATCGCTGGCGGCGCACCCACCGAGCAGCAGAAGTGCGGCGACCATCGTCGGGGCTGATAAGTTGCGCATTACGTTTCTCCGCTATCGAACCGTTGCAGTCAAAACTCCGGGAAGGGTGGTTTCGAGTGCGAAATCTGATGTAAGAGGAGAATAAAATATTTATGAAAATATAAAAGTGATCAAACGGATATTGTAATGTTCATTTGAACAAGAAAAAAAATATTATGGAAAAAAAGTAATAACACTTATGGGTGACGATTTTTCTTTTGCGCTATCGGAAGGTCTCGGCACCTGGTCCTATGATGGCGTTCGCGAGAAATGAAAGCGGTACCTTGCAGATCATCTGCGCATGTCTGCGCAACCATGTGGCCTAGGCGTCTGCGAACAAGAACTGAACGGTCAAACTTATGCTTGCAGTTCTATGACCAGAAAGTGCCGCGTCCTCATTGCTTCGCGGGAATCCGGAGTAGCCTGGGCCTCACACCTGAAGCTGGGTCATGCGCAGTATTGGCGTGTGGTCGGCATAGTCGACCCGAGGGCAAGGGTTGCCTTTGGCGATGGATGTGAGGCAGCAGACGTTGTGCTGATTGAGGCCGCGGATCTGATTTGGCTGCTCGACCATCGACCCGCTCAGGCCAAGGCAGCTTTTGAAAAATTGCAGCCCATGATTCTCCTTGAGGATGGCGACATGCTGGAAGTGGTCAACCGAGGCGAGCGTGCCTGGGGGCTTCTTCTGCATCAACATCTCGCGACGGTTACGATCGATCGACTGGCGCTGGCCTGTGACGGTTATCTTGTCATCACCGCAGAATTGGTTCGCAGACTCTGTGAGGACGGGCTCCGACTTGGGGTTGTGGAGACGTTGTCGCCTGAAGAACTCTGTGTTCTGTCCCATCTCGGCGCGGCACTGTCGAACCGCGATATTGCTGAGGTATCGGGCATGTACGAAGGGCGCGTGAAAGTGATGACGCGGACGCTGGCGCGCAAGCTGCAATTGAAAAACAGGACTATGCTCGCTGTCTTTGCCATCGAAAACGAGCAGCTTCTAACTCTCATGACTGAGAATGCACCGAATTCGCAATGCCTCGTACAGCGCATCTGGCGCGATATAGAGGCAGAAGGCTAGCAAGGACAAATTCGCTTCGGTGCCGCAGCAACCTTCCCTACTGTCAGATATTACAATCAGGAAAACTCTGAGAAAGGCATATGAGATGAGAAACCGTTTGTTTTCTGCCGCCGTTCTCGCTGGGATGTTGGCATTTGCCGGCACCGCGGCGGCACAGGTCAGCAACGCGCCATACTCCCCCGGTGCCTCACGCGTCGGCGCCGGTATCAGTCTCGGCTACAGGCAGGCGATCTTGAACGCGGAGATTCTTGGCCAGCGTCCGCGAGCCCTGGTAAAGGGCCCGTCCGGCGAATTGCTTGGCATCCAGCGAAGCAACCGAAATGCGTTCGTGATCAATCCGGGTGACGGCAGCTTCACGGCCGGCGCGCGTCCCAATGCCGGCTGGCCGACTGGGCTTGGTACAGGTCTGGGATGGAATCTGGTAACGTTTCGCGGGGCAAGTGGCGGGTTCGCTTCGGCGCCATCGTATAGCCTCAACAGCTGGATATCACAGGTTCCGTCAGTCTCGGACGGGAACACCTCGAGCGTCGGCCGATACAACGATGGCAGTGCGCCGATCGATGCGTGGATTATTCAGCTCTACATGATCTAGGCACGTCCAGCCAGCGGCCGGCGGCTTGAGGGCGGCGTGTAACGTTCGGTTGTCGGTCCCCACGGGCCTTTCGGCCTTCGCGATACTGGGGTCGCTTATTGGCTGAGAGCAGATTCCAATTCGCGCGGTTTCGCCGTGGCTCGCGCATCTTCATTAACGTTGCTGGATACGATGCCGTTCTGCAACGCCCAGATTGCCGCCTGGGTTCGATTGCGCACGTTGATTTTCTTGAGGATCGTCTTGAGGTGAACCTTAACCGTGCCTTCGGTTAAGTTCAGTGAATTGGCAATAGCCTTGTTGGAATTTCCGTTCACGAGACAGGACAGGATTTCCGCCTCCCGTTTTGATAGGCCGCTGTCCATGATCGTGTCTGCAGCATCCGGATTCGCCGCAAAGCGATTGCTGATCAACAGATGTGCGAGGTCCGTCGGGAACACTTTTTCTCCCGTCATCACCAGGCTGAGCGACTGTTCGAACGCGCTTGGCGACATGCTCTTCAGCAGATAGCCGTCGACCCCCTCGCACAAGGCCGACGTTAACGCGTTTAGGCCAAACGCCTCGGTCAACACCACGACCCGCGGTTTCAGCGACAGCTGTGCCAACCCCTCCATGAGTGCGGCCAAGGTCTCACCTTCGCCGTTGACGTCGATGACAACAATTGCTGGGGTATCGCTCGCCATTTGCTGGAGGCCATCAGTAAGGGTGTTTGCGTGGCCTCCAATGTCGAAGTCGGAATCGCCCAGTAATTGCCGGAGTCCTTCACGAAACAATTGGTTCGGGTCGATGTGAAAAACGGATACGGTGCCCAAAATTTCCTCCTGCGCTCCGATCACTCAGCGCGCTTCTTTATTGTCGCGCCAGTGTCGGATGTTCACTTGATTGCATTATGTCGCAATATTATTGATGTTATCGACAATTAAAAATGCGCAAAAGAGTTTTGAAGAATAATAAATAGTTTATATAAATAATTATAATTACCTCCAAATTTCGCTATATATCACTAAAGTTATTTTATATATATTTTATTATTATTTAATATGCCGATTTGGCACGCGATTGCATTTGCAAATCGGCAATACCGAGGAGCATCCTAGTCGCACCAAAAATAGTTTGAGTTTAGCGGTTACGCCCTCAGAAGTACTCGGAACCGCTTTCCGATTTTCATGTCGTACAATGCTTGGTCAGACCAATTTGGATCGATCTGCACCAATTCCGACTTCCTGTCCGGACCACCCATCTCGTCGAAAGTTGTGCATCAATTTATCGCGGGCCGCGCCGCCGGGCGGATATCACTGTCCTAGCGCCGGCAACATCTTTTTCATTGGTGTTGTCCTGTGTTCATTCGCTTGGCGGGCAATAGTCGGGACCACTGCCCGCGTTTCGGTCTGCTGTGGACAATCCGACTGGGATCACAATGTCTCGCAGGTGCATATGGGCGAGTAGATCGGCTGGACGCATTTCGGCAGTTAGCCTGGTGAAGGTAGTTGGTCCCGGACGGTCATGGGAAATATCTGTGTCTATCGACATCGGGCGCGAAATCGCCGCAACCAGAAGGATGGCCATGGAAAGGGCCGAGGTGACGATGATCCAGATGCGAACAGTTCGTTCCGTCTTCCGCTCGGGATCCCATAAGTAGTCTTTCTTGAGCATGCGTCCCTCCAAAATGCCTCGCAAGAGTTGGGTGCCTGTCTCCGATAACTGAGATAGTAGTCGCCCCGGCCAAAGAGCAAACAGGATCGGAATCTACTCCCCCCCCCGCCCCCAGCCCAGGGGCTACGCAGTTGGTGGCTATGTGGCGTGGGCGAGTTTCAAATGGAGAGAAACAATATTTAGGTTTATCAATTACAGCAAATAATATATTGATAATAATTGTGTGCAAAAAAGTGTCAGTATCTAATTATATACAGAAAAAATACTCGCCCTCGACATGTTCTGATAAGGAGATCGCAATGCCTTCGCAAGCCGCACAAAGGTGCCAAGAGGACGGTGTCGAGGACAGAGCAAACGGGATCACAATTGTCGGCATCGGCGCGTCCGCCGGGGGGCTGGACGTGTTTCGGGAATTTCTCGATGCCATGTCCGCCGACACCGGCATGGCTTTCGTTCTTGTCCAGCACCTGGACCCCTCACATGACAGTCTGATCGCCGAGCTCCTTTCCGGGTATACAAAGATGCCGGTGCGCCAGGCGTCCCAGGGTATGCCGATCGAACCGAATTCTGTTTATGTCATTCCACCGGGTGTATCCCTGACGCTGGGCAACGGCTTGTTTAAAACCGACCCTTCGGTTGAGGAACAAGGAGCGAGACTGCCCTTCGATCTCCTGCTGCAATCGCTCGCCGGGCAAGTCGGAGAGCGAGCGATTGGCGTTGTGCTCTCCGGCAACGGAACCGACGGCAGCGTCGGCCTTAGGGCCATCAAGAGGGGCCGCGGTTTCATCATAGCTCAAGAGCCCGATGAGGCCGGCTTCGACGGAATGCCACGGAGCGCCATTGAAACGGGCTTGGTCGATCGCGTGCTTCCTGTCGCCGACATTCCCGGAGCCCTGATCTCCTATGACCGCTGGCTGCGCCGCGAAACGCGGTTTGTGCGGGACGGCGAGCCCGCGTCCGAGGATAACCAGGCCCTCTTGAGGCAGATCGTCGAACTCCTGCGCTTGAACAGCGCCTATGACTTCACGCCCTACAAGCACGGCACCTTGCAGCGCCGGATCGAGCGGCGCATGTCGATGTCGGCGATCGAACCCAAGCACATGGATCAATATCTGCGGTTACTGGAGAACAATTCCGCAGAAATTGAGGCTCTGGCAAAGGATATGTTGATCAACGTCACGAATTTTTTCCGTGACGCCAAAACGTTCGACTTGCTCAGCAAGCAGGTCGTGCCGGAAATGGTCGCGAAGGCACGACCGGGTGTTCCGATCCGGATATGGAGCGTGGGATGCAGTTCCGGCGAAGAAATTTATTCTCTCATCATGATTTTCCTCGAACAGATTACGCTGTCCGAACGCCCGATCAGTCTTCAGGTTTTCGCATCGGACCTCGACCCGGACGCCATACGGACTGCACGCGAGGGGCTTTATCCAAAATCCATTTCTGAAGACGTTTCGCCGCAGAGGCTCGCGCGTTTCTTTACTCTCGACAGGACAGGCTACCGGGTTTCGCAAAGAATGCGTGACCTCGTCACATTCACGGTCCAGGACATCCTGAAGGACCCGCCATTCTCGCAGATCGATATGATCTCGTGCCGGAACCTGCTGATCTACCTGTCGCCGGAAGCGCAGGCCAGGGTCATTTCCATGCTCGCGTTTTCCCTAAAAGATGAGGGTATCTTGTTGCTTGGCGCATCGGAAACTTTGGCCCGTCACGAGGGCCTGTTCCAGCCTTTGTTCAAGGGAGAGCGGATCTACAGGCAGACCGGGGGCGGCATCAAACGGTTTCCCGCAATCACATCAAACGCAAGCCTGCGCCTTCGTTCCCACCCGTACGTGAACATTGAGCGGATTGCGCCGGCGCATATACTTCTGTCGGATCTCTGCCGGCGATTGGTCCTCGAATCCTTTGCGCCGGCATCGGTTCTCGTCAACCCCGAAGGGGCATGCGTCTTCACCCTGGGAGCCATCGAGCCCTATCTTCGTGTGGTCTCCGGCCATCCCACCAACGACATTCTGGCGATGTCCCACGATGATGTCCGCGGCCATCTGCGCGAGGCGATCTTGCTCGGCCGGACAATCACCGAGCGGATGGAAGTCGAGGGCGGGCGGATCAAGCGCGGGGGCAAAGTCATAACGTTTGGTATGACCGTCCAGCCGGTTCAGCACGATGGCGAGGAATATCTGCTGATTTGCTTCGTAGAGGCGCCGGGAAAGACCCCCGAACTCGCTCCCGGCGCGGCGGGGCACAATTCATCCCTGGTCGCCAAACTCGAAAAGGAACTCGCGGCAAGGAAAATCGAACTCACGACGGCGCAATACAATATCGAGATACTTACCGAGGAGCAGGCGGCCTTTAATGCCGAAACAATGTCCGTGAACGAGGAATTACAGGCCACGAACGAAGAGCTCCTCACCTCGAAAGAGGAACTGCAATCGCTCAACGAGGAATTGTCGGCTCTCAATACGCAGTTGCAGGAATCGCTGGAGCAGCAACGCCGCACATCAAGCGATCTTCAGAATGTTCTGGTCAGCACTGACGTCGCTACGATTTTTCTGGATACCGGCCTCAACATCCGCTTCTTCACCCCAGCGGTCCGCTCCGTATTCAATATAATTAAAGGAGACATTGGCCGCCCCATCTCTGACCTCAGCCCGCTCTCCGCCGATGCAGAGTTGCAGGATGACTGTCGATACGTCCTTGAGCGCAAGGAAACGAGCCAACGGGAAGTCCGCGCGGTGGGGGACAAGTGGTTTAACAGACGGATCCTTCCCTATATCGCCGACGACGGCCAGATCGACGGTGTTGTCATCACCTACAACGATATCTCCGACCAAAAGCAAGCGGCCCAGGCCCTCAATATCGCGCGGCAGGCGGCCGAGATATCAAATGCCTCGAAATCGGAGTTTCTGGCTGCCGCCAGCCATGACCTGCGACAGCCTCTGCAAACCCTCCTGCTCCTACAAGGCATGCTGGAATCTGCCGTCAAGAACGGCAAACCCAAACAACTCGTGGAACAGATCGGGACCATTCTGTCTACTGTCTCCAGCATGCTCGACGCTCTGCTGGACATAAACCGAATCGATGCCGGCGTCGTGCCCGTCCGAAAGACAGTCTTTCGGCTTGACAGTATTCTCGAACGTTTGAGCAGAGAATTCAGCTACCAGGCGCAGTCCAAACGGCTTGAGCTGCGGGTCGTGCCGTCCCATCAACTCATCCTGAGCGATCCGGATCTGCTGGAGCAAATCCTCAGAAACTTGCTGGCGAATGCGTTCAAATACACAAGCGAAGGTAAAGTCCTGCTCGGTTGCCGTCGCTGCAACGACGCGCTGCAAATCCAGGTATGGGATACGGGCATCGGTATCAGCGAAGACGATATCGGCACGATCTTCGAGGAGTACCGTCGGATCGACCGAGGCTCGAACGGTTCGAGCCGCGGCCTCGGTCTTGGTCTCTCCATTGTCGAGCGCCTGACCACCCTCCTGGGGCACCGAATCGAGGTCGCGTCCCACCCAGGTAGAGGAACGGTGTTTTCACTGACAATCGATTTGGCCGGTGAAGGTGCTGCCCCGCAAGCTATGCTGCCCGCCGGAACAGGACCAGAGGCTGACGTCGGGGTTCCCGCTGTATCGTTCGATATCCTGGTGATCGAGGACGAGCCGGAAGTCCTGGAGCTTCTCGCGATATCACTCAAGGGGTCGGGGCACGCGGTGAAAACCGCGCAAAATGCCACGTCGGTGAACCGGATACTTGTCTCGGCACTAACACCTCCGGATATCATCATTGCCGACTACAGTGTGGCGGACCACATGAACGGATTGCAGCTGGCATTGAAGTTCCGCGAAAAATTCGGTCATCCGATACCGCTCATTATTCTAACTGGTGACATCTCGACAAACACCATCAGGCGGATCACGGAGGAAGATTGCTTTTATCTTCAAAAGCCGATTGCCTCGCGCGAACTAGAGCTGATCATTCAAAAGCTCGCCGGCCAGACACCCGCCTGGCGGCGCGGCTCCCGGCTCGCGCAATCCGAAGATGCCGAAGTCGTTTCAATCATTGAGGATGACGCTGTCGTGGGCGAAGGCTTGCAAAGAGAACTGACCGCGGATGGCCGCACGATCAGACTGTACAGCTCTTCGGAGGACTTCCTTGAAGACTACACCCCGGGCGGCAGGCAATGCCTCATTCTGGACGCCTACTTGCCAGGCATGAACGGGGTCGAGTTGCTGCACCACCTGAATGAAACCGGCAAGGCGCTGCCCACCATTATCATAACGGGCCTGAGCGATACCCAGATCGCGGTCGATGCAATGAAGGCCGGGGCGATCAACTTGATCAAAAAGCCGATCAATTCGGAAGAGCTCAAAGAGAGTATCAAGCAGGGTCTTCAGGAATCAGGTGATAAGGCGCAGCGCGATGTTTATCTTGCCGATGTGGCGAAGCGATATGCGAGCCTGACAACCCGGCAGGTTGAGGTGATGGATCTCGTGCTCGCCGGTCATCCCAGCAAAAACATCGCTACCGATCTCGGCATTAGCCAGCGCACCATTGAAAAACATCGCGCTGCTATCATGACAAAGACAAATTCGACATCTTTACCGGCCCTGGCTCGGTTTGCATGGGCCCTTGCCGAAATTAATCGCGCCCGACCGTCGGATGGGCACTGTCAGACCAAATTGGCTTGAGGCGAGTGGGTTCGTTCCCTAGCTTCGACGGATGCAAAATCCCTTCCGTTATTTCAACGGTTCGCACGAAATTATCTGCCTTACGGCGATGATGTAAGTCCGATATCCGTTGTGGCTCCGTCAGGTCGAGGATCTTCTTTTCGAACGCGGCATTGATATCTGCCACGAGACAGTACGGTTCTGGTGGAACCGGTTCGGTCTGATGTTCGCTGCCGAGATCCGGAAGCGTCGGGTTCAAAGTCATTTGTATTCGAACTGGCGCTGGCACCTGGATGAGGTTTTCGTCTGGATTAGTATTACTAGGGGATATGAAGAGTCCCAACTGACAAAGCAGGGGTGCCCCCGAGGTGGGGTATAGACTGAGCCGTTTGGCCCCTCGATTCGAAGAATTTTTCTAAAGCTGCAGCGCGTGCCCTATCAGGGAGCTATTATGGGAACACAGCTCGGAAGCTCCGCAAAACGCCTAGAAACCCAAGAAAACTGGCGGAGAGG
>JAYOFE010000008.1:0-147610 GCA_038117045.1 Alphaproteobacteria bacterium
AGCCAACCGTACCCGCCATTGCCGGCGCCGCGAGAAGCGATGCACCAACGAGAGCGGAGCTGGCGAGAAGTGTCTTCTTCATTGTTGTCCAACCTCCATGATCATGGACTTGCGTCCGCGATAGGACCCCTGAGAGGGGCCAGATCAGCTCCGTAACCCTGGCGCTTTCGCGGACGCCAGACTCCTGTTAGCGAAGCCTTGACCGGATAAAACCCCGGCTTCCGCGTGCTTGCAACGAATACCGTCCCTCCGGCGGGCCATTTTCCCGTGCCCTGTGGCAAAATCGACACACTCGTTAAGTGGCTGGAAAATCCTGTCTTCTTTCCGGATTGCGGCGGGATCGACACGGGGAACAGGCCGGTATCGGGGCGATCGGGCCAGGTGAGGCCTAGGCGACTGAAATTGTGTACAATTTCAGGGGTACAGAATGATCGGGCAGGCCGGCGTGCGCACCTATTGCGGGGCGAGAACCCGCATCCCGACAAGGTCCTGGATGAGTTTCGCGCGCACCGGCGTCTCGATCGACGGAAAGGCATCCGCGAGGTCCGCGCCCGAAAAGCTCTGTTGCGCCACGATCCACTCCACGGGATCGGCGATGTCTCCCGGGATCGGCACCCGGCCCTTGGCGCTTTCTAGAATGGCACGCCCGTTCTCACGGACCACCTTCAGGCTCTTGGCGGTTACCGCGAACCGTTCGCTGTCGTTGCTTGAATGGGCGTCACCCGGCAGGTCGAGGCCGCCGCGGTAATACTGGAAGCTCGACCGGAATTGCTGGATCGCATTCCAGACCTCGTCGCTCTTGCCGATCTCCGCGAGGCGGTCGGCCATCTCGGCGATCCAGGCCCGGGCCGCCTCGTCGCGGTCCGGCGTCGGGGGAATGTTGCGGCGGAACAGCGGCTCGGCCATGGCGCGCTCGAACATCATCGAAATCACGTCATGCCCGATCACATGGGTCACGCCGAAAGACAGGTGAATGCAGCCCTCACTGGACGCGAGGGCGTCGTGATAGAGCCCGCGGGGGATATAGAGCACGTCGCCGGGCCGCAGCGTCACTTCCTGGGCCACTGCGCCGGCGTACTTGCGGTTGGCCTCGTCGTCGAGCTTGCGGAACTCGTCGACCGCAATCGGATTGTCGAGCCGGCCCTCGTATAGGCGCCAGACCTTTTCACCGGCGACGTGGAGGGCGAATACTTCATGTGTGTCCATATGGGTCGCGAATGCCTGGTGCTGGTCCCACGAACAGTAGAGGTTGCTCTGTACCTTGCCGCCCAGCCGCGCCTCCACGGCGTTTGCCGCGGAAATCAGCCCGGGGGTAAGGGTGTCGATATCGTTGCAGACGATCGACGCGCCGCGACGCAGCCAGCTCTTTATTTTTTCGGCGTCCGGCTGCATCGACGCCTGGCCGCTCCGGTCGATCGCTGGCCGGCAGTACTGGTCAACGGGCACGTGCTTGGTGTCCAGCACCAGTTGCAGGCTGTGCGGGCTCCAGATCGCTGTCATGTTCAGGATCCGGGTCAGGATATCCCATGTCATGACGTCGGCGAGCTTGTCCGGCTGCTCGGCGCGAATGTGCAACGGCTTCTTGTCGTGATACTCCGAGAAGAAGACGTCCTCGCCGACCGGCGCGATCAAGTCTGCAAAGGTTTCGATTCGGTTCGCCATGCCCCACTTATAATATGTTTGCCGGGCCGCGAACATGACACGCATCAAACGGTCCGGCGATATTTGCGGGAGCAAGCCGATGAGTGTTGCGGCAGAAATTTCGGCCAATCTTGAGCAGGTGCGCGCGCGCATGGGCGAGGCCGCCCGGCGCGCCGGGCGCAGCCCGGGCGATATCGAACTGGTGGCCATCAGCAAGACCCAGCCCGATGCGCGCATTGCCGCCGCGCTGGAGGCGGGGCAGCGCGTGTTCGGGGAAAACCGTGTGCAGGAGGCTCAGGAACACTGGGCGGCCCGCCGCGCGGCGTATCCGGACCTCGAACTGCATCTCGTCGGGCCGCTACAAACCAACAAGGTCAAGGACGCGGTCGAACTGTTCGATGTCATCCAGACGGTCGACCGACCGAAGCTCGCCGAACACCTGGCGCGGGCCTTTGACGCGGCGGGAAAGACCACGCGGTGCTTCGTGCAGGTCAATACAGGGGAGGAACCGCAGAAAGCCGGAGTTTCACCCGGCGAGGCGGATGCGTTCATTGCACGGTGCCGGGATCTCGGCCTCCCGGTCGAGGGCCTGATGTGCATTCCCCCGGTCGACCAGCCCGTTGCGCCGCACTTCGCCCTGTTGGCCAAGATTGCCGCCCGCAACGGGCTTACCGGTCTCAGCATGGGCATGTCGGCCGACTATGAGGCGGCGGTCGAACTGGGCGCGACCCATGTGCGGGTGGGCACAGGGGTGTTCGGGGCCCGAGAGAGGCGCGCCTAGCGCGCCGGCGCCCCGAGGATCTCGATTTCCGCACCGGGTTCGAGCCGTGCGAGCACCGTCAGGAGGTCGTTTCGCGCCAGTGCCACACAGCCCTCCGTGGGGCCATATCCGTCAGTTGAGACATGCATGAATATGGCGCTGCCCCGTCCCGGCCGGACCGGCGCGTCGTTGTAACCGATCACCACAATGAGGTCGTACACGCCGTCGGCGCGCCAAAGGCTTTCGGCCGACGCCCCGTACGGCAGAGTGACCGGGCGGTTGTAGGCGGGATCGTCGGGTGCGTCGCACCAGCCGTCTGTCAGGGCAATGGCGCGCACGGGCAGTCCGGTGGCCGGGCGGTCGAGGCGATCGGCGCGGAACAGGACCTCGCGCAGAGCAAACCGCCCCGCGGGGCTGGCGTGGTCGCCTTCCCGCTTGTCCGCAGTGACGCCATTTGCCCCGATCGCGCACTCAAAGACATGCCCGAACGCATAGAGGAGACCGGCGTGGCCCGACTGAGCTGTGGCTCGAATGGTCATGGAGAAAAGCTATAGGGCCGAGCCCCGACCGGCGCCAGCGCTTATGGGCGCCGATTTTCGTCCCCGTCCGCGTTGCGCAAACGGGTCATGGCTTCATACTTTTCGAGCGCCTGCATCATCGCGTTGGTCGCCCAGGGCTGTTCCTTCACTTCGGGCTCCCCGGTGCCGTTTCGGGCCGCCTGCGCCTGCTTCGCCGCAAGAATAGCGTCTTCCATCCAGGCCGGTCGTGCGCCATCGCCGCCGTTGGAGGCCAGCTGGACGGCGCCGTTCGCGTCATCCTGCGCGGAAGAGGAAGTTAATGCTGCTTCCTGTCCGGTAGTGGCAGGGGTTTGAGCGGGTAGTGATTTGTTAACCATCTGAACAGGCGCAGCAATTTCCTGTCGCACAAGGCTTGGTAGTACCCTGGGACCGGACCACACGATCTCCTCGAATGCCGCCCCGGCGCCATTGTTTTCGGCCATCTGCAAGGTTGGTTCGGGCGTGTCCACGGCAGCATGCAGGACCGGTTCCGGAGAATCGCCGGTCACCATGGCCACGGCATGGGCCATGAAGTCGCCACCGCTGGCCTGTTCCAGCAAAACATTGGCAGTTGCCGACGCGAAGCCCACCGGACCGCCGAAAACGGCACCGCCGACCATCCGGGCCATGGGGGAAATCGTGTCGCCGGTGAATTCACGGTACAAATTCGAGACGACCGGGATGTGCTGGAGCGGATTTACGATATCGAGAAGTGTATCCAGGAAGTCGCCGGCATCCGCCGTTGCCGCATAGGGCGTGTCCGGTGAATCCGGGTAGGCTGAATAGCTTTCGACGGGAAGGAGGGTGGCGGGAGCTGTCATGGCGCCCGGATATCTGCAATCCGGATGCCAAAACACTGGCAATACTACTGATCACTACCAACAGGAAAATCAATGACTTAAGGTAGTTCCTGTTAACACTACCTTAACCTTGTGCGTGGGGCCCGGAATTTTGTGCCGGGACGCTAGTACAAATGTCCCGCCCGGGCCTTCTTGGTGGCGAGATAGGCGGCATTGTGCGCGTTCGATGGAAAGCTGTGCTGGACACGCTCGGTGACGGTGATGCCTGATTCCTCGAGTGCGGCCACCTTGTCCGGGTTGTTCGTCAGCAGGCGGACTTGCGTGAAGCCAAGCTGCCGCAGCATTTCGGCCGCGGGCTGGTAGATACGTTCGTCGGCGTCGAAACCGAGCTGCTCATTGGCGTCTATGGTGTCGAGACCGTCATCCTGCAGCGCATAGGCCCGCAACTTGTTCACCAGGCCAATCCCGCGGCCCTCCTGGGCCAGGTACAGAACAACACCGTTGCCCTGCTTCGAGATCTCGGCGATCGCGCCGCGAAGCTGGTCGCCACAGTCGCAGCGAAGACTGCCCAGCAGGTCCCCGGTGAAGCACTCGGAGTGAAGCCGCGCGAGGACGGGAGTTCCCGCTTCCGGCTTGCCGATGACGATGGCGAGGTGTTCCCGGCCGCCATCCTGAGGCCTGAAGGCCACGATATCGACGTCTTCCGCGACATCGAGTGGTACTCGTGCCTCGCCGACACGATCCAGTGTCCAGGCCTCGAGTTTCTGGTAGTTCAGCACGTCGTCGAGTTCCGTGGTCAGCAGGGATTCGCTGTCTGCCCAGGACGGCAGGTAGCCCATGCGCTCCCGCGGTACGGGCGCGACGACGGCGGCCGGGAGCAGCCCGGCCAGTTTCAGGAGCTCGATCGCGCCGGTCTCGGCGGCACCCGGTGCAGTGCCCGGATCGATATGTGAAATCGAGATTGCCGGCGGTGCGGCGTTTGCCTGGGGGCCGACCGGATCGGCCATCATGCGCACACGCTCGGCCGTGATACCACCGGACAGGGACAGGCGAACGGCCCCGTTGGTCCGCTCTGCAAGGCCGAGTATTGCCGCCCGGCGCGCCGTCAGCAGCAGGGAGGGGCTCGTCTTGGAAAGCGCGGAAATCTGCGCCAGGTCGGGCTGCTTTACGCCTTCGGCGGCGTGGACCAGCAGGGCATCGTTGCGCGCCTGGAGCACGATCGTGGCGCCCCGGCGCAAATCGCCGATCGCGCGTTCAACCGCCTGCAGTGTTTTCGGGATGGAACTCATGAACCGGTGCGTTTGGGTTTCAGGTGCCCGGAATATGCGCCAAGCGCCCGGTCGCGGCAACTCGGTGTTCAGCGCCTTGTGCCGGGCATGCTCTCCTCAATGTGATCGCTTGTGACGTTCCGATTGGTGGCGCAACGCTTGTATTGGGTGACACCGCTGCCACCTCTGTTGAAATACGTAAGTTGGTCCCGTCCCGGATCATCACCGGATGTGAATTGGCGGTGATGATTGGGGCCGGGAAATCCCGGACGCAGCGTGGTACTATCCCTACCCGAAACCGGTCGCGAAAGCCTTCGTGAGCCATGTTGCGTTCTGGTTCGGCGCTCGGCCGAGTGGCCGGACAGGAAGCAACGACATGACGGGACTTGCAGTGATGAGTGTGGTGGAAACAAAGACGACGACGGGCAATAAGATCCTGCTGGTCGATGACGATGCGGCGTTGCGGGATTCCCTGTCCGAACAATTGCGCCTGCACGAGGAATTCCAGACCTCCGAATCCGATTCGGCAACACATGCCCTGGAGGTCACCAAGGGCGAGTATTTCGATGCAATCCTGCTCGATGTAGGCCTGCCGGACATGGACGGGCGTGAAGTCTGTCGCCTGATGCGGCGAAACGGTGTGAAATCGCCGATCATCATGCTGACCGGTCACGACACCGATGCCGACCAGATTCTCGGGCTCGACGCAGGTGCGAATGACTATATCGCCAA
The DNA here is from genome assembly GCA_038117045.1 of Alphaproteobacteria bacterium. Taxonomy (GTDB): domain Bacteria; phylum Pseudomonadota; class Alphaproteobacteria; order UBA6615; family UBA6615; genus JABJAG01. Next base: position 5,759 of record JAYOFE010000008.1, read on the forward strand.
GCCGTTCCGTCTGAATGTGCTGCTGGCACGTCTGCGCGCCCAGCTGCGCCAGCATGAGCAAAGTGAGGATGCCGTCTTTTCCATCGGGCCCCACACCTTCCAGCCGGCCCAGAAGATCCTTCTGGACGAGGATGAGAAGAAGGTGCGCCTGACCGAGAAAGAGACGGCGATCCTCAAATACCTCTACCGGGCGGGGGACAAGGTGATCAGCCGCGATACTCTGCTGGGCGAGGTCTGGGGCTACAATGCGGGAGTCACCACGCACACGCTGGAAACGCATGTCTACCGCCTGCGCCAGAAGATCGAGGCAGACCCCTCGAATGCACAGATCCTGGTGACCGAACCGGGCGGCTACAAGCTTATTCCGTAGCTCGGCGGCTCTTCCACGTCCTTATTGTCCCGGTGCGGAACTATCCCGTTTGAGTCGTGCCATCTGCGCGCCGAAAATCCACGTGCCGACGATCGTCAAAAGCGCGATTGCGGCAAAAACATAGGGTGCCGTATCCCAGGCGCCCGTGAGGAAGAATACGCCCGACGCAATCAGCGGTCCGGCCAGTATGCCCAGGTAGCGCCCGGTCAAAACCACCGCAAAAGCGTCGGTTCCAGCGCGGTGTCCGCCAAGTAGTGTTGATGGTAGTGCCCACAGGGATGTCGGTGTGAGCCCCGCCGCGATCCCCCAGATAATGAGGCCTGCGAGGCCGATCGTGAGGTCACTGGAAAACGGGACCAACAGCCACCCCAGGGTTTGCAGGCTGAGTGCGATGGTCAGCAGAGGAATGACCCCGAGGCCTGTTTTCAGGACCACTCCACCCACAAGAGCGAATATCAGAAGCACCACCACCGGGATCTGGTTGATGGCGACGGCCGCATCGGCCTCGAAGGCAAAAACATCCACCAGATAGACATTGAACCACGTGAAATAACCCATGAACTGGGCCTGCCAAAGGAAGAACAGAACCGCGGCGAGCCAAAGGGCGCGGGTTTCCGCGCCTGTGATGGAAACATGGCCCGCCTGGGACTGTGAGGAAGCGGGCGAGGCGGGCCGGTGGGCGACCCCGGGCACGCTGTCGCGCGACACAATCCAGAACGTCCACAAGGCGATCGCCACGGTGGCGGCTGCGCCGAACCACCAGACCGGCTGCCACAGGGACTGCGCGACGGCGGGTTGCGCCACCAGGTTGGCCACGACCTGGCCGACCGGGATCCAGGTTGCCTGTGCGGCGATGACGAAGGGCAGGTGTTTCGGCCCCGCGCTCATGTTGGAGAATGCAGGCATACAGACGGCCAGCACCGCAGCCCCAAAACCTTCAATCGCGCGCGAGACGAGTATGGCCGTGGCGCTTTCCGGCCAGAGCAAACCCATACCGGTACCGGCCAGCATCAACACGAAGGCCACCACGAGATACCGGATGGCGCCATCCCGGCGGATCATGCGCCCGACCCGCACGCTCACCAGCATCCCGGCGGCAGCAAAGATCGACATCAACCCGCCACCGACAAACTTTTCGTAGCCGTACAGGTCAATCATTACCGGCAGCACCGGCGGGACCTTGAACTGGAAATAGGCGGCCACGAAGCCGAGCACGATGCCGTAGGACACGCCGGTCCAGTTTGTGTCGGCGGTCTGGGTTTCAGGATTGGACATGATGCGGTTCCGGCGAATGAGAGGCCGGGGATCATGTCTCGCGGCAGCGTGTGTCGCAAGCGGCCATGCGGTTGGGGGCCTATACTGTCAGCGCAACCTTATATCGAACCGGTACTTTCGCTCGCCTGCCCGTTCATGCACACTCAATCGTGATGATACGGCCACTTCCCCGCGCCCGCTGCCTGCGACAGCCCGCGCGCCACCCCGACAGCCACCGGGCCCGCGCGCACCGGGACTGCGTCGCATGAGCGCGACGGACACCATGTCGGTGCGTTTCTGGGGCGTGCGCGGTTCGATCGCCTGCCCCGGACCCGAAACGGCGATCTATGGCGGCAACACGGCCTGCGTGGAAATCTATTGCGGCGAGGACCGGATTATCCTCGATGCGGGCACGGGACTGCGCGAGCTGGGCGACACCTTCAAGGGCGGGGCGCCGATCAATGCCGACATCCTTCTGAGCCATACCCATTTCGATCACATCGTCGGACTGCCGTTTTTTGCGCCGGCCTATGTCGGCGGCAGCAAGCTGCGGATGTGGGCAGGTCACCTGCGGCCGGAAGACGGCGGGCTGGAAAAGGTCCTCCACGGCATGATGGCCGCACCTCTGTTCCCGATCCCGATGGGTGTGATGGCGTCGGACAAGACGTTCAACGATTTCCACGCCGGGGATTCCTTCGAGCTCGACTGCGGCGCGCAGGTCCGCACCTGTCCGCTCAACCACCCCAATGGCGCGACAGGCTACCGGATCGAGTTTGGCGGCGGCGCGGTCTGCTATGTGACCGATACCGAGCATGTCGACGGCACCAACGATGAGAATATCCTGGGGCTGATCGAAGGCGCGGACATCTTCATCTATGACGCCACCTACACGGATGCGGAATATCCGAGCCATGTCGGCTGGGGCCACTCGACCTGGCAAGTCGGCGCAAGGCTCGCGGAGATAGCCGGGGTGAAAACCTATGTGCCCTTCCACCACGACCCGTCCCATGACGACGAAATCATGGCCGGGATCGAGGAAGAAGCGAAAGCGCAGTACCCCGGCACGGTTGTCGCTCGCGAACGAATGGTCCTCGAGGTCTGACGTGCCACCCGGCTTGCCGGGGGCCTACTTGTAGGGATCGGCCGCGTCGCGCAGCCCGTCACCCAGGAAATTGAAGGCAAGGATCACCAGGATCACCGGGATCATCGGTGCCATCAGCCACGGGTAGAGCACCACGATCTGGATGTTCTGGGCCTCGTTCAGCAGCACACCCCAGCTTGTCACGGGCGGGCGCAGGCCCAGGCCAAGGAAACTGAGTGCCGTCTCGCCGAGAATCATCTCCGGGATGGCCAGGCTCGCGGACGCGATCAGGTGGCTCGCGAAACTCGGCACGAGATGCTTTCCGATGATGCGCTTGGTGCTCGCGCCCATGAGCTGGGCGGCGATGGCGAAGTCTTCCTCGCGCAACGAGAGCAGCTTTGACCTGACGGCGCGCGCCAGCGACGGCCAGTCGAGCAGGGCCAGGATCAGCGTGATGCCGAAATAGATATATAGCGGCGACCACTTGGCCGGGAGCGATGCCGACAGCGCCATCCAAAGGGGCAATCGTGGGAAGGACTTCAGGATCTCGATGATCCGCTGGACCACATTGTCCACCAAGCCGCCATAGAATCCGGCGAGCCCGCCGATCCCGATACCTAGCGCAAAGCTCACCACGATTCCGATCAGGCCGATGGCGAGCGAGATGCGGGCGCCGTAGATGATGCGCGAGAGCATGTCGCGCCCGAGCCGGTCGGTGCCCAGCAGGTATACCGGCTGGCGCGTGCCCGAGGGGCAGAATAGGTGGAAGTCGGCCTTGAAAAGGCCCCAGAATTCGTAGTCGGCGCCGCGGTATCCGCCCGAACAGAAGAAGCGGATGCGGTGCACCTTCGACGGGTCGGGCGTGTATATCTTCTGCAGGGTCTCCATGTCCCGCTCGGCGCTGTAGCCATAGACGAACGGGCCGACCAGCTTGCCCTCGTGGAACAGGTGGATGCTCTGCGGGGGCGCGAAGGTGTGGCGCACGTCGCGGTGCTGCAGCGCATAGGGTGCGAAGAGTTCGGCGAAGGCCGCGACCAGATACATGAAGATCAGGAAGAAACCCGCCGCGACCGCGATCTTGTGGCGCTTGAGCTTCCACCACATCAGCTTCCACTGGGAAGCCATGTAGTACTTTTCCTGCTCCTCGGTCAGCACCACCTCGACATCGGGGTCGAAGGGTGCGTCCGACACGAAGTGCGGAACGGGGTCGCGTCCGCCGGAGTCCTGCGGGCCGCGCGTCGTGGCCTCGTTCATCGTGACGTCCCTCCGCCGAGGCGGATGCGCGGGTCGAGCGCCGCCAATGCCAGGTCGGACAGCAGCGTCCCGATCACCACCAGCAGGGCAAGGCACATCAGGAAGGAGCCTGCGAGGTACATATCCTGGGCGCGCAGCGCGTCGAGCAGCATGCGACCGGTGATGTCGAGGTTCAGCACCACGGCGACGACGGCGGAGCCCGAGATCACCTCGGGCAGGATGGAGCCGATATCGGCGATGAACGGGTTGATCGCCATGCGCAGCGGGTACTTCCACAACAGCTTGCGCGGGTGCAGTCCCTTGGCGCGCCCGGTCACGACATACTGCTTCTGCAATTCGTCGAGCAAGTTCGCGCGCAGGCGCCGGATCATGCCGGCGGTGCCCGAGGTGCCGATCACGATGACCGGGATCCAAAGGTGTTCGAGCACCGACATCGCCTTGCCCCACGACCAGGGCTGGTTGCGGTATTCGTCATCCATGATCCCGCCGATGGACGTGTCGAACCACTGGTTGGCCAGGTACATCAGAACCAGCGCCAGCAGGAAGTTCGGCGTGGCGAGGCCGAGATAGCCGATCAGGGTGGCCACATGGTCGGACACGCTGTACTGGCGCGTGGCGACATAGGTACCGATCGAGAAGCTCACCACCCAGATAAACAGGATGGTCGAGAATGTGACGACGAAGGTCAGTATGAGCCGCTGGCCGATGAGTTCGGAGACCGGGCGGTTGTGTTCAAACGACCAGCCAAAGTCGCCCTGCAGAAGCCCGAACAGCCAGGAGAAGTATTGCTCGACCGGGTGCCGGTCGAGGCCGTAGGCCTGGCGCAGCGCCTCGATCTGGTTCGGGTCGACCGCTTCGCCGCGCGACTGCATTTCCGCGATCAGGGTTTCCAGATAGTCGCCGGGTGGGAGCTGGATGATGATGAACACGATGGCGCTGACGGCAAGCAGCGTCGGGATCATCAGGATGAGGCGGTGGGCGATATAGCGCAGCATGGCGTGTCAGGTATCAGGGTTTCGTCGCGCTGTCGAAATAGAACGTGTCGGGCAGGTATACTCCGAACTGTGCACCCGGGTCCCAGGCATAGACCGCCTTCTCGGGCACGTTCTTCAGGGAGTCCGATACGACGACGGGCTGCCTGGTGCAGCAGACGATCCCGATGGTGAAGGTTTCCTCGGCATTGATCTCCAGCACGCGCTTCCAGATTTTCGTGCGCTGCGCCTTGGTCGTTGCCGTCTGCCATTGCTCGAACAGGGCGAAGAGTTCCTGTGCGGCCGGCATGTCGATGGCGTCGCCCGCCTGTCCGTCGGTCTGGTAGTACTGGCCCCACTTCGGCCACTGGTACTGGATCTGGTCGGTCGGGGCGAACTCAGACGGGCTCATGTCCGCGTTGGCGATACCGTTGTTGACCCCGGACGAAATCGCCATCTGGGTCTCGCCGGCAAAGATGCGGTTGCGGAACACCTCGCGCTGGGAGGGGCGGGTGAAGATCTTCACGCCGACATCGAACCAGGCATCGTGGACCAGCTCCAAGACGTCGGTCTGCTCGGTTTCCTCGCCGGCCGTCTCCACGACGATCTCCATGCGCCGGCCGTCGGGGAGGAACCGGATGCCGTCGCTGTCGCGCTTGTCGAGGCCCATGCCGTCCAGCAGCGCGTTGGCGAGGGCCGGGTCGTACTGGGTCCAGAGCTTCTGGTATTTCTCGTCAAACAGCAGGCTGCGCGGCAGCACCGTGTTGTTCGATGGCTGGGCAAGACCGTAATAGACGACCTCGTTGATTTCCTCTCGATCGATGGCGACGCTCATCGCGTGGCGGAAATCGCGGTTGCGGAACACCTCGCGCCAGACCGGATCATTGACGTGCAGGTTGGGGAACAGGGCCACCTTGGCGCCCTCGGCCGTCTCCCAAAGGCGCATCTTGAAGTCCTCGGTCTTCTCGCCCTGCTTCAGGAAGGTGTAATGCGACATGAACAGGTTGCGCGCCTGCAGGTCGAGCTCCCCCGCCGCGGCCTTGGCCGGGATCAGCTTGGCGTCCGAGATATTCATCAGCACCCGGTCGATATAGGGAAGCTGGTTGCCCGCCTGGTCGACCCGGTGGAAATACGGATTGCGCACGAAGACAAACTGTTGGGCCGGGGGGCGGACCGTGTTCCGCCAGGGCTGCAGCGTCGGCAATTCCGGGTTATCGAAGTTGTAAAGATTGTCCCGGCTGTTATGGAGCGGTGCCCAGCCGCGCATCTTCTGGGAGGCAACCTCGGCCTCCAGCTTCTCGGCGTCGGCGTAGGCTTCGTGGAACTGCCGCATGTAGTGCGCGGGCCGGTAGATGAAGGGTGGGCGCGGCCCGGCCATAGCGGGGAGGAAGAACGGGTTGGGCTTCGACCAGCTATAGCGGATGGTGCGCTCGTCGATGATCTCGACCTTGGCGACCTCGCCGTCGACCTTCATCAATACCGGCGGGCCGAGCGGGGCGAGGTGTTCGTTGTTGGCGACATCCTCCCACCAGTAGCGGAAGTCCTCTGTTGTGAACGGGTGCCCGTCCGACCACTTATGGCCCTCGCGCAGGGTCAGGGTGAAGATCCTGTCGTCGATGGTCTCGAAGGATTCGAGGATGTCCGGCACCAGGTTGTAGTCCTGATCGTAACCGACCAGGCGCGCGTAGCCGTAGACGGTCATCATGCGGGTATCGCGCGCGCGCGACATGCCGATGCGCAGATCGCCGCCATACTTGCCGACGTGATCAACCGTGATTATGCGCGGCTTGGCGGGCAGGCGTTCTTCGACGGGCGGCAGCTTGCCGGCCTTGACCTCGGGGTCCAGCGCGGGGGCCTCGTTGTAGGCCAGCGCCGGTGAGGCAGCCAGCAGGGCCAGCGCGACAAGGGGGGCAAACAGGGGGGTGAGCAGAGGTTTTTGGGCAAACATGTCAGGCCACCTCCGGGAGTGCGCCGCGGTCCGGGTCGGCGCGAACGAAATGACCGTCCGCCAGCTCGATCAGCCGCGGATTGCTGCTGCCGTCGATGGTGAACGGCGCGGGCCAGGCGGCCGGGTCAGATGCGCGGCCTTCCATCAGGCCGGTCAGGTCCAGCTTGCGCGCGATGTTGGGTTCGGGCACCGCCGACAGCAGCGCGCGCGTATAGGGATGGGCCGGGTTCTTGAACAGCCGCTCGCTGGGAGCGAGCTCGACGAGACGGCCCGCGCACATCACGGCGATCCGGTCTGCGATGTAGTCGACCACCGCCAGGTTGTGGCTGATGAACAGGTAGGTCAGGCCAAGCTCGGACTGCAGGTCCTTCAGCAGGTTCAGGATCTGCGCCTGGATTGACACGTCCAGCGCGCTGACCGGCTCGTCGCAGATCAGCAGGTCAGGTTTCAGCGCGAGCGCGCGTGCGATGCCGATGCGCTGACGCTGGCCGCCGGAGAAGCTGTGCGGGTAGCGGTTGAGGAAGCGCGGGTCGAGGCCGACGAGGCGCATCAGCTCGCGCACCGTGTCGGCGCGGCTCTTCGCGTCGCCGATCTCATGGATCACCAGTGGTTCGGAGATGATGTCGAAGACCGTCATGCGCGGGTTCAGCGATCCGAACGGGTCCTGGAACATGAACTGGACCTTGCGCCGGAACGCCTTCAGTTCGCGGCCCTTCAGGCCGAGGATGTCCACCGGTTCGTCGCCGTCGTAATAGGTAATCGCGCCCGTGTCGGTCGTCAGCGCGCGCATGATCAGCTTCGACGTGGTGGTCTTTCCGCAGCCGGATTCGCCGACAAGGCCGAGACACTCGCCGCGGGCGACCTCGAAGCTGATGTCATCGACCGCGAGGACCTTCCGCGATTCGCGTGAGCCGAAGAAGCTGCCCTTGCGAATCTCGAACTCCTTGCTCAGGTGCTCGACCTTCAGTAGCGGCGCGCCCATCTTTCCGCGCGCCTGTCCCGGCTCGGGCTTGAGCATATTGCCTGCCTCGGCCTTCACCTCGCGCAGTGGCACCAGCCGCTCGCCCTCGGCCAGGTCGAAGCGTGGCACCGCGTTGAGCAGGGCCTTGAGGTAGGGATGTTCGGGCGCGGTGAAGATGTCCTCGACCGACCCCGCCTCCATGACGTGGCCGCGGAACATCACCACGACCTCCTCGGCCACGTTGGCGACCACCCCAAGGTCATGGGTGATCATCAGCACGGCCATGTGCAGTTCGGACTGGAGGTCCTTGATGAGCTTGAGGATCTGCGCCTGGATGGTCACGTCCAGCGCGGTGGTGGGCTCGTCCGCGATCAGCAGCGCAGGGCGGCAGACGAGCGCCATGGCGATCATCGCACGCTGGCGCAGCCCGCCGGACAGCTCGAACGGATAGGTTTTCATGGCGCGTGCGGGATCGGGGAACCCGACGAGGCGCAGCATGTCGGTCGCGAGTTCGCGGCCCGTCGGCTTGTCGACGTCGCGGTGCAGGTGCAGGGCCTCGCAGATCTGGTCGCCGACCGTGTGGAGCGGCGAGAGCGAGGTCATCGGCTCCTGGAAGATCATCGAGATGCGCCCGCCGCGGATCGCGCGCATCCGTGCGCTGTCGCGCGGCAACTGCACCAGGTCGACAGGGGTTCCGTCGCCGTTGGGGTCGGTGAACAGGATCTGGCCGCCGGCGATGGTGCCGATGTTGGGCAGGATACCCATGATGGCCTGGCTGCATACGGACTTGCCGGAACCGGACTCGCCGACCAGCGCCGTGGTGCCGCCTGCGCGGATACGGAATGACACACCGTCCACCGCACGGACTTCCTCGCCGTGAATGGTGAAGTCGACCTTCAGGTCGCGCACATCGAGAAGATTGCTCATCGCCGCCAGTCCGCCGGGTTGCCCCAGCCACTGAGCGCGGCGGGCGTTGCTGAGGTTTGCGGGATTGCCGCGCCAAGGCCCAGCATTGCGAAGTTGCGCGCACTGGCCTCCGTCAGTTCGAGCCCGCGCGCCTGCGTGGCCCGGAACGCCGCTCGGCACACGTCCTCGAAACCGTCGAGCGTCGAGTGCAGGCCGAGCGTGCCCTTCTGGCCCTTGAGCTTCAGCTGCATCCAGCCGGATTCACGGTCGCGGCGCGTCGAGAAATAGGACAGGCGCACATCGCTCAGGTCGTCCCAGCGGATATCGGCCGTGTGCCCGCCCTCGGCGCGAATCCCGTTCTCGTCGAGGAGGACAACCGTGCGCGCATTGGTGAACGTGCGCGCGCCAAACAGGGCGAACAGCGCGGCGGGAAGCGCCAGCACATAGGTTGCGGTGGCGCCGGGCTCGAGGAAGAACATCGGTACGACACAGGCCACCAGGCCCAGGCCTGCGCGCAGAAGGTCGGCATGGATGTCTCGTCGGTGGTAACGAAGCCGGGTCATGATGCGGTGAATATCTCCCCGGCCGAAAGCCAGTTTGCGGCCGGATGATCCCGGACCAGGGAGATAAATTCGGCCACGAAGTCTTGCGAATCCGTTTCCATCACTGCGTGGTGGGTCATCAGCCCGGTGGCTTCCGCGGCGTCGGCCTGGCCGGTCCGCCTTGCGGAAAGATGCGCGACCGCCTGTTCTACGGCCGCTTCAGTGCCCGCGAAGCTCCCGGCTCGGCCGGACAGCTTGCCGCGCCAGTCGATGGGATCGATGTGGACGTTGTTGGCGGTGAGGCCGGGAAACGCCGTTGGCTTCGTGCGCGCGCCCAGGGTGCTCAGCCCGGTGATCCCGATCTCGGGCAGGAAAGGCAGGAGGTGCGGCGAGATCCGGTTCCAGGGCGGCACCAGCACTGGCAGGTGGCCGGCGAACTTCGAAAGCGCCTGCGCACCGGTGGCCAGGTCGCCGACCACATAGGCCGCAGGCCGGGACCCGTCGAGCTCGATCTTGCGCTCGCCCTCATGGGCAAAGTTCTTGTGGGAATAGCCGTGCTGAAGCACGCAGACTTCGGCAATGCCGCCCAGCCGCTCGCGCAGTGCGGGCGTCGCGGTGGCGGGCACCACGGCCAGCGCCAGCGGCACGCCCAGCGTATTGCGTTGCGCGAGCATCGTCTCAAGCGCCGGCGTGACCTCGCACGCATCGTCGTCCCGCCACCAGAAGGTGGCGGTGCGGCCGCTCTCCTGCCACAGGTCGAGCTCGCGCGTGAGGGCATGCCAGGCCGTGTCCGCAGCCCGGGTGTTTTTGGTCATTGCCAGGACCATAAGCCGTACAACTCTCCCTGCCTGTCCGTGGCCTCCGACCCGGCTGTCTCCCGGTATGCACACTACCCGGATCGAACGCCAGGGTTAACCTCGTTTTGGCCGCTTTTTCGCGAGTTTCAGGCCTGACGGTGCCGTTCCAGCGCCGACAGCAGCAATTCGCTGGATTTCCCGGCGCCCGACATATCCACAGGCACGGAAATATCGTCCGGACGGACCAGTGCGCGGGTGATTGCAGCCGCCACGGCGGGGGCAGAAACCTCGCCCGGCCCGACCACCTCGATCGCCCCCTTTCGCGCCAGCAAGTCGCAGCGCAGGGTCTGCTCGCTTTCCAGCCCGCCCGCATATGGGATGCAGACGGCCCGGGCGCGCGCGGCCAGAACCTCCATCACCGTGTTGTACCCTCCCTGGGAGATCGATAGCCGGCAGTTGGCGATTAGGCGCGGGAAATCCGGCCGGGCCCGCTCGACGGTGATGCCCGCCGGGGCGGCATCCCGGTAGGCGTTGAAGTCCTCGTCCGGCAGGTTGTGTCCGACCAGAACGCGCCAGGGGGCATCGGCCAACGGCGACAGGGCGCGGGAATCGATGGCGGCCTGCAGCATGTCGTCGCTAACCGCGCCGCCGCCGGTGGAGACAATCACCTCTCCCGCACCCGGACCGTCGACCTCGTGCTGCAGGGCCGGGTCGGCGACATAGCCGGTATAGCGGCAGATGTCCGCGATCTCGGCCATCCGCGGAAAGGTCTCCTCAAAGGTGATGAAGTTCGGGTCGCCATGGATCAGCACCAGGTCGAAGAAGCGGCGCACACGATCGACCATCTCGTCGATGCGCTCAGGCTTGCCCGGCTCGACTAGGATGTCGCGCACCGAAGACACGACCAGCGGGCGCGGGGTGGCGCGCGCATGGGCGGCCGCAATCAGGGGCTCGATCTCGAAGCGCATCTGCCGGCGCCCGAAGGGGTAGAGCTCGATCAGCACGATGTCCGGGCGGACCTTGTCCTCGATCGCCAGCAGCCTCGCCGTGCGGTCGGCCTTCCAGGCGTCGTCGATCTCCCGGTCGTGCTCGTCAACCAGTACCTTGAAAAACCTGTCGGTCGCCCGCGTCGGCGGAAGCTGGACGAAACGTGTCGCCCCGTGGCGGAAGCCGGGCACATGGGTGCCGCCGGACACAAGTGTCACCTCGAATCCCCGCGCCTCCAGCGCGCGCGACAGGGAGCCCGCCCGCATAAGGTGGCCGATGCCCAGCAGGTGCTGGACGTAGAACAGGATTTTTGGGCGATCGGTCACTTCGGCGATCTTGCTTTCAGCGAAAGGTTCAAGCGGATCTTCTCCGCGCCGCCGTCGGGCAGTGCCCGGAAGACCTGGGCGCGCCGGCGGGACATTTCCTCCGGCGTCTCGCCGTTCAGGTCCCAGCCCGTGGCGATCCCGTAAACCGTGCGGATGACACCGCGATGGGTAACGACAACAACCGGACCGTCGCGCTGTGTCATGTCGGCGAGGAACGCCGACACGCGGCCCACCATGTCGCGGCGACTCTCGCCGCCTTCGGGCCTGTGGTCGGCGCTGTGGATGTCCGGGCCGACCGTGGCCTCCATCTCGTGCAGGTCGCGGCCCTCCCACTCGCCCCAGTCCTTTTCCATCAGGCGTGGATCGGTCTCCAGCGCGCCGAGGCCGGGATTGTTGGCGCGCAGGATCTCGGCCGTCTCGACGCAGCGGACCAGCGGGCTTGCGACCACGTCTGCGCGGGCAAGCTCGTCGGGCAGGCGCCAGGCTGCGACCAGGGTGCGGCCCTCATCATTGATCGGGATGTCGCGGCGGCCCTGCATGCGGCGCGCGTTGTTCCAGTCGGTGATCCCGTGACGGAGAAGAACCAGTTGCGTCATGCCGCGGCCACCACCATCGCCACGGTTTTGAGAGTCGCGTCCAGCCGCTCGGCGGCGACAGGAACGTCATACTGCTCACGGATGCGGCGGGCCGCTGCCGCACCGAGCCGGACCCGCAGGTCCGGTTCGTCCAGCAGGCGGGTGACGGCCTGCGCGAACGCCTCCGCATTGCCCGCCTCGGGCAGCAGGCCGGTCACGCCGGGCGCGACGATGTCGGGCACGCCGCGCTGCTTTCCGGCGATGACCGGCAGTCCGGCGGCCTGCGCCTCCAGCAGCGCGATGCCGAAGGCCTCGTCGATGGCGGGCCACACCAGCATGTCTGACGCGGCGTAGGCCTCTGCCAGCGCCCCGGCCTCCAGCGCGCCCAGGAAGGACACACGGCCCGGCGCGGCTGCCTCCAGCATCGCCTCGATCTCCGCGCGGCGGGGACCGTCCCCGGCGACCAGCAGGCGCCAGTTGCTGCCGGCCGCCTTCTGCAGGGCGTCGGCCAGAACGGTGTAGGAACTCTCCTTCGCGCCCGGTCGCATCATGCCAACGGCCAGCAGCAGCACCGTGTCTTCCGGCCACCCGCCCCGCGCAGCGAAAGCGGCGCGCAGGTTGGCGCGGCGCGCCCGGGCCGGATCAAAGGATGCGGCATCGACGAAAGGCCACAGCCGGCGGTGGAGCACCGGATCGCGGACGACCGGCTGCAGGCAGTCCCAGTCATCGCTGTTCAGCGTGAGGATCGCGTCGGCGCGCGCGATGGCCGCGTTGGCGCCGCGATAGCCGATGTCCCAAGGCCCGCCCGCGCGCTTGGGCGCGGACGACGCCTCGGCAATCAGGTAGGGCAGGTTCAGCGCATCGGCGACGCGCGGGCCCAGCCAGTCGGGGGCCTTGTGATAGACGTGATAGGTCAGCCAGGCCTCGGGACGTTCGTGCAGCGGGCGCGCGGACAGGCGGGCGATCAGCCGGTCGGCGAGCTTCTCGCCCAGGTCGCGCAGGCGGGCCTGGCGTTCGGGATTACCCCGCCCGTCCCGGCTGACGAAGCGGGAGACCAGTTCCGGCGTGTGGCCGCGATGGCGCAGCGCCTTCATCAGCAGTCGTGCGAGATGCCGGTCGCCCGAGGGCACCGGGTGGTCGGGGGGCTTCATGGGAGCGTAGAACGCAACCCGCATGTCAGGCCGCCGCGCGGTCGGCCGCGGTGCCCTCGTCACGCAGGGCGGAGGTGATGGAATTGAGCCCGCTTTCCAGGTCGAATTCGGACCGCACCCGCGCCGCGCCCGCCCGGGCGATGCGTGTGCGCAAGTCCGGGTCGCGGATGAGGCTCTCGATGGCCCGGGCCAGTGCAGCGGGGTCGCTCTCGGGAACCAGCAGCCCTGTCTCCCTGTCGCGGATGAGTTCCGGGATCGCCGACACTGCGGTCGACACGCAGGCGCGCTCCATGGCCTGCGCCTCCATCAGCACGTTGGGCAGGCCGTCGCGGTCGCCATCGGCCGCGATCTTGCTGGCCAGCACGAACAGGTCGGCGCGCGCCAGGAGGTCGCGGACCTCGTGCTGCGGCTTGCGTCCGCGCCACGTGATGCGGTCGGCGATGCCGCGCGCGGCCGCGCGGGAGGCCATGCGCGCGGCGAGTTCGCCGCCGCCGATATGCTCGAAGTGCCAGTCGAGATCGTCCGGCAGCGCGGCCAGCGCGTCGAGCAGGTCGTCGTAACCCTTCTTCTCCACGAGCCGCCCGACCGAGCCGATCAGGAACGCTCCTTCGTGGCATGCGGCGGGCGGAGCCTCCGCACCCAGGAAGCGGGCAACGTCCAGCCCGTGATAGTGCAGGCGCACCTTGTCCGGTGTGTCGGCCAGACCGGCCAGGTGTTCCGCGCCGTAGCGGGTGCAGGTGGTGACCCATTCGGCATCGGCGATCTTCTCCGCCTTTTCCCAGTCGGGTGTCGTCCAGATGTCCTTGGCATGGGCGGATATGGCGAAAGGCAGGCCGCGCATGATGGCGGCGTATCGCGCAACCGACGCCGGGGTGTGCAGGAAGTGTGCATAGACCATCGCCGTGTCGGTCGACATGTCGGCGGCCAGCACACAAGCCTGTCCGAACCGGCGGATGCGGTTGGGGGTGCGGTCGCGCGCGAGGTCATGCCGGAAGATACGCCACGCGGCAGTGTAACCGGGCAGGCGGCGGGCCAGCTGCCAGGAGCGCAGGACGCGCAGCGGTGCGCGCCACAGGTATTCCGGCAGGTAGTTCACGCCGGCGCTGATCTCGTCATGGATGGGATGGGTTGCCGGATCGTAGGGTTCGCGCAGGGAATGGATATCGAGTGTGAGACCGCGCGCTTCCAGCCCGTGGAGCTCCTGGGCAATGAAAGTCTCCGACAGGCGGGGATAGCCCTTCAGTAAGACGGCGATACGGTTCCGGTCAGGGGACCCGGTGCGGGCTGTGGGCTGAGAAGCCACTCACGACGTTCCCGCGCGCTTCGTCGTGTCGCCGCTGGCGACAACGCTCATGCGTGAGCGGCGGCGTCCGGCAGCGATTTCTACCAGCCGGTTCACATTGCTGAGCCCGTCGAGAAGACCCGGGACCACCACTTCCGACGGCACGCTCTGCTGCGGCAGGTGACGGAGCGCAGTGGCCATGATCTGCCAGTCTTCCTTCTTGCCCGACAGGATCTCCGGCGAGTCGGGCAGCAGCATCTTGATAAGGCCCAGGTCCTGCATGCGCGAGGCACGCAGGTATTGCTCCAGACGCGGACGCGTGCGGGGCATGACCAGGGCCGGCTTGTCGAAGGACAGGATCTCGCAGAACGTGTTGTACCCGCCCATGGCGACCATGCCGCTGGCGTTGAGAATCAGTTCCTCGGGCTGGGTGTCGAAGGTGATGGAATCGACATTCTCCAGGCGCTCGATCCGGGCGTTGAACTGGGCCTGCAGGTTGGGATCGAGGAAAGGGCCGAAGACGAAGAACGCGGGCACAGGCTGGCCCGGGTCGTTCTCGTAGGCCCGCAGCACCCAGTCGTACATCTGTTCACCGTCGCCGCCGCCGCCGGCGGTGACGAGGATATATGGCTTGTCGCCGAAGGGCTTGTCCTCGGACGCAGACGGGGTGCTGGTCATCGCGCGGCGCAAGTAGCCGGTATAGATGGTCTTGCGCGCAACCTTCTCGGGCAAGTCCAGTCCCTCCAGCGGGTTCGAGACCTGCGGCAGGCCGTAGATCCAGATCTCGTCGTAGAGGTTGTCCAGTGCCGGCAGCACGTTCTTCTTCTGCCATTCGGGCAGCAGCAGCACAGGGTCGTCGAGGATATCGCGCAGGCCCAGGATGAGCTGGGTGTCGCGCTCCTTCAGCGCCTCCAGCGTTTCCAGCACCTCGCCGCGCATGCCATGCGGCTCCTTGTCGACGATAAAGACGTCAGGTTCGAAGGCGAGTGCCGTATTCCGGATGATGCTGGCGCGCAGCGCAACCGTCTCCTCGATGTCCATCGGCAGCTTCAGGGGCGTGTATTCGCCGTTCTGCAGCTTGATAACACCGGGAATGCGCACGAAATCGACACGCTCGCGGAACTCGAAGTTCCCGATGATGGGAGAGCCCGACAGGATCAGAACGCTGATGCCCGGGTCGTGCTGGACAAGCGCGTTCGCGATCGCCCGGCAGCGGCGCAGATGGCCGAGGCCGAAGGTATCGTGACTGTAGATCAGGACTCGCCGGTTGCGGTTGGGCATGACCGATCCCTTTTCCGGGGCACTTGACGGCGCGGAATATGACACATCCACGGTCCCTGCAGGAAGCCGTTGAATTCGGGCAGATTTTGGGCGCGGTGACAAGGGAGTTACTCAGGAAAGTCCGATGCGCTAGTGTCAGCGTGATGGCCGTGCATCAGTTGGGGGAAAGTGCGTGAGCGAGAGACTTGAACGGAGCATGTACAGCTTCGTCCTGCGGTACAGCGGCCGGCAGCAAATCTACATCCTCCTGTTCGTCGTGCTGTCGTGGCCGATCGGCTTCATGCTGCTCGACCTGCCCAAGCAGATCATCAACCGCGCCCTCGGCAAGGCGCAGGAGGTCTACCACCTTGCCGTTCTGGGCATAGCCGAGGTGCCGTTCGCGGTTTCCCAGTCCACCTTCCTGGTCATTGTCTGCGTGATGTTCCTGGCCCTTGTGGTGTTGAACAACGGGCTGAAATTCCACATCAACACCACCAAGGGCCGCACGGCCGAACGCCTGCTGCGCCGCCTGCGCTATGCGCTGTTCTCGCGCGTGCTGCGGTTCCCGATCCCGCATTTCAAGCGCGCCAGCCAGGGCGAGATCATCTCGATGATCACCGCCGAGTCCGAGCCGATCGGCGCGTTTTTCGTCGGCGCGGTGGTCGATCCGATCTTCCAGGGCGGCCTGCTGCTGGTCGCCATCGGCTTCATTATCGTGCAGGACCCGATGCTGGGTGTCGCGGCGGCGGCGTTCTATCCGCTGCAGATCTATGTCGTGCCGCGCCTGCAGAAGAAGGTCAGTGCGCTGGGCAAGGCGCGCCTGCGACAGATACGCCACCTGTCCGACCATGTCGGCGAGACGGTCGGCGGCATCGTCGACATCCACGCGAACGACACGTCCAACCTGGAACTGACGCGTTTCGCGGACAGGCTGGGCACCATCTACAACATCCGCTTCGAGATCTATCAGCGGAAGTACATGATCAAGTTTATCAACAACTTCCTCGATAAACTTGCGCCCTTCCTCTTCTACCTGTTCGGCGGCCTGCTGGTGATCGACGGCAAGCTCGACATCGGCCAGCTCGTCGCCGTCATCGGCGCCCACCGCGAGATGTCCTCGCCCTGGAAGGAACTGCTCAACTGGTACCAGCAGCAGGCCGACGCGCGCGTGAAGTACGAGCAGGTGGTCAGCCAGTTCGAGGTCCAGGACATGCTGGACGAGACCCTCCAGCACACGGATCCGGAAGACAGCCTCAAGATCGCCGGCGATATCGAGTTCTCGAATGTCAGCCTGACCGACGAGGACGAGGTGCGCCGCCTCGCGAACCTGAGTGTCAAGATGGCCATCGACAGCAATGTCGCCGTGACCGGCGCGGGCAGCAGCGGCAAGGAGTATTTCGGTATGCTGCTGGCGCGCCTTGCCGTGCCCACCGCCGGCCAGCTCCAGGTGGCGGGCCGTAACATAGTCGAGCTGCCGGAATCGGTCACGGGGCGCCGCATGACTTATGTGTCGGCCTCGCCCTTCCTGCAGTCATCGTCCGTGCGCGACAACCTGCTCTACGGCTTGAAATACAGGCCGATCAGGCCCGCGCCCTACGATGACGAGGAAGCGGACAAGCGCCAGCGCGATTTCCAAGAGGCGGCGAACGCGGGCAATATCGACTTCGACTTCCACGCTGACTGGATCGACTACGATGCGGCCGGGGTGAAGGATTCGACCGAGCTGTTCCAACGGGTGATCGAGATCCTGGAGACGGTCGAGCTGTCGGATGACATCTACAATCTCGGCCTGCGCGGCACCATCGACCCGGACTTGCGCCCGGACATTGCGGAAGCTGCGTTGAAGGCGCGCGAAGGCCTGGCCGGGCGCCTCAACGAGGCGGACTACAAGGGCCTGGTCGAGAAATTCGACCGCGAGGTCTACAACACCAACGCCAGCCTTGCGGAGAACCTGCTGTTCGGCACAACCGTGGGCGACGCCTTCGACCACGATCGTATGGCGGAGAATGCCTATGTGCTCGAGGTCCTGCGCGAGGCGGACCTGATCGACGAGCTCCTCAAGGCAGGCCGCGAGGTTGCGGAGACGATGATCGAGATCTTCGCCGACCTGCCGCCGGGTCATGAGTTCTTCGAACAGTATTCCTTCATCAGCTCCGAGGACCTGCCGGAGTTCAAGACCCTGCTGTCGCGCACCGACCGCCACGGCTATGACGAGATGCGCCCGGAAGACCGCAATGCGCTCCTGTCGCTGCCGTTCAAGGCGGTGGTTGCCCAGCACCGCCTCGGCGTCATTACCGACGACCTCCAGGCCAAGGTCCTGCGCGCCCGCGAGATCTTCGCGCAGAAGCTGCCCGAAGACCTGCAGGGTGCGGTCGAGTTCTTCGATCCCGAGCGCTACAACGCCTCGGCCTCGCTGCAGGACAACATCCTGTTCGGCAAGCTCGTCTACGGGCAGGCCGAGGGCAGCCGACGCATCGGCGGACTGATTGCCGAGACCCTCGACAACCTGGGCCTGCGCGGTGCGGTGCTGGAGGCCGGCCTTGAATTCCAGGTCGGTGTCGGCGGTGCACGCCTGTCCAGTGGGCAGCGCCAGAAGCTCGCCCTTGCCCGCGCGTTGCTGAAGCGGCCGGAAGTGCTGGTGCTCAACGAATCGACCTCTGCACTCGACCCGTCGGCGCAGGACAGGATTGCCGAAAAGGTTCTCGCCATGCGCGAGGGCCGCGGCATCTTGTGGATCGTCAACCGGGTCTCGATGGCGTCGAAATTCGAAAAGGTGCTGGTGCTCACCGAAGGCCGGCTGGCAGAGCAAGGCAGCTATGCCGAGCTCGACACCGAGGGCACGACGATGCGCCAACTTCTGGAGTCGGCGTGATGGGCTGTATTGAAATGCAGGTGCGCGGCGCGGATGCGCGGGGGAGTGTGGAACCGTGAGCCTGAACGAAGAAGTCGAACTGCTGCGCAACATTCCGCTGTTCGCCAAGCTGGAGCCGTCCAGGCTCAAGCTGCTTGCATTCACGTCGGAACGGATCACCTATGAAGCCGACCAGGTCCTGTTCAACCAGGGTGATGTGGGCGACGCGGCCTACATCATCGTGGATGGTGCCGCCTCGGTGCTGGTGGACACACCCGACGGCCCGCTGCAGGTGGCGAGCCTCGGGCGCAACGACTTCGTCGGCGAGATTGCGATCCTGTGCGATGTGCCCCGCACGGCGACGGTCAAGGCCACGTCTAAGACAGTGACCCTGCGCATCACCAAGGATTTGTTCTTCCGCCTCGTCGCGGAATTCCCGGAGATGTCGGTGGAGATCATGCGCGAACTGGCGGCGCGTCTGGAAAAGACGACCAAGCAGTTGCGCGAGGCGATGGCCAAAAGCAGTTGAGCCGTCTCGACAGTTTCATCCGCCGCATGCAGGCACAGCGTGACTGCCTGAACGCGGCCGCCGCCATGATCGCCGACGTGCCGGGCGTGGTCTTCGACCTGGGCCTGGGCAACGGGCGCACCTTCGACCACCTGCGTGAAATCCTGCCCGGGCGGGAGATCTTCGTCTTTGACCGGGTGGTCAACGCCAATCCGAAATCGACACCGGACGCTGACCACATGATTGTGGGCGAGGCGATCGATAATCTGCGCGCCGCCGCGGACCGCTTCACAGGCCACGTGGCGCTGGTGCATTCGGATCTGGGCACCGGCACGGCCGAGGATGCACCGCTGACCGCCGCGCTGATCCCGCTGCTGCGGCCACTGCTCGCGCCGGGCGCGGTGCTGGTGGCGAATAACCCGTTCCCGGACGCAGGTTGGGATGCGCTTCCCCTCCCGGGCGGCGTGCCGGCGGAGCGCTATTTCATGTACCGGGTGCCCGCCTAGACGTCGATCTCGACGACCACGGGCACGTGGTCGGAAGCTTTCGGCCAGTCGCGCGCATCGGTCAGTATCTCGAAACCCTTCAGCTTGCCCTTGAGCGCGGGCGTGACCCAAACATGGTCGAGGCGCCGGCCCCGGTTGGTGGCGCGCCAGTCCTTCGCCCGGTAGCTCCACCACGAGTAGAGCTGCTCGTCGGGTGCGAAGTGGCGCACGGCATCGACCCAGTCATGGGCGGCCTGCATCCGGCCGAGCGCCTCCACCTCGACCGGTGTGTGGCTGACTACGTCGAGCAGCTGCTTGTGGGACCAGACATCAGCCTCCAGTGGCGCGATGTTGAGGTCGCCCACCAGGATGCGCTTGGCACGCGGTCTGGCCTCGGCGGCCAGCCAGTCGGTGAGCTCGGCCAGGAAATCCAGCTTGTGGGCGAACTTGTCGTTGGCCGCGGGGTCGGGCACGTCGCCGCCGGCGGGGATGTAGAAATTGTGCAGCTCCACGCCACCCTTGAGGGTGACGGTGGCGTGGCGTGCATCCTGCCGCCCACACCAGTCGCGTCCGCCGGTCGCCGTGAACGGAATCTTCGACAGGATCGCGACGCCGTTATAGCCCTTCATGCCGCGCGCATGGCGGTAGGGGTAGCGCGCCTCCAGCACGTCGTGCGGGAACAGCTCGTCCATCACCTTGGTTTCCTGCAGGCACACTACGTCCGGCGCGGCCATGGCATCGAGCTCGCCGAGAAGGGGCGCGCGTAGGCGCACGGAGTTGATGTTCCAGGTGGCGATACGCATGGCAAAACCTTGTACGTATTGGGGCGGGGCGCCTAGTCGGGACGCAGGTCAAAAGAGATAATGATCCGGTCCGTGTCCGTCGAGAACGGGATGGTCCGGTGATGGAGCGAGGATGGAAACAGCACGATATCACCCAGGTTCGGCCGGTAGGTGAGTTTCGGCGACCCGGGGTCGGCATAGCTTTCCCCGTTCAGGTCGAACTGGATGGCGCCCTCGTCGTTGTCGAGGGCGGGGACGACCTTCAGATAGACAACGCCACTCAGCCAGCCGGACGGATGGATGTGCTGGTCCTGGTGTCCCTGCTGTTTCAGCACGACGTACCAGCTTCGGAAGCTCCAGTCGGCGGGCCATTCGCGGATGAACAGGCAGTCATCGTCCTTATGTTTTTCCCGGTAGGTGTCGATCTCCCGGACGATGATGTCCTTCAGCGCGCCGATATGTTCAGGCGGATCGTCGAAAAGATTGATCTTCGACTGGAAGCCCATGCGGGTGGAGCGGTTCCGCGGCTCCCAGGTGCTGCGGATGTTCCCGAGCTCCGCGATGATGTCTGCGATAAGGCGGCCAGGATCGGCGACATGGGATGCGAGGTTCGAGAAATGCAGGTAATCGAGCGGGTTCGGGCAGAAGTTGTTCGCCGTTGCCCGTCCCTGCTGCGCCGTGAGGAATGCGGAGAATGCCGCGACGCGGATGTTCTTCCGGTCGATCGCTGACTGCGCCGCGATCGTCTCATAGGCATCGTCAATGCGCCCCATGGCATACAGGCATGACAGGATCCGGGCGCGGGAATCTTCCGTGTTGCAGACCCCGAAATCGCGGATCGCGTCTTCGTAGCGTTCCGTGTCGAAGAAGATCTGCCCCCGGTTCTGGTAGGCGGGTTCATAGCCGGGGTTCGCGGCGATGGACCGGCTGTGGCATTCCTCGGCCTCACCGATCCGGCCGAGTTCCTTCAGCACATTGCCGAGGTTGCTGTGCGCCTCGGCGTAATCCGGTTTCAGCGAGATCGCCGTCCTGTATTCCGCCTCGGCTTCATCCGGGCGGCCGAGTTCGAGCAGGGTGACGGCCAGGTTGTTGTGGACCTCCGCAAGACCACTGTTCAAGCCTATGGCCGCCCGCAAGCAGGCCTCGGCCTCTTCCAGGTTTCCCGTCTCGAGGAGGAGGTTGCCCAGATTGCTCTGAGCCTCGGCATCCGAAGGGTTGATCTCGGCAACCCGGCGGCTGGCGGCAAGAGCCTCGCTCTTCCGGCCCGTGGCGTGAAACACCGCGGCGAGGACCTGCCAGCAGAACAGGTTGTCGGGTTGATCCCGGAGGATGGCACTGGCGCGTGTCTCCGCCTCGTCGAGACGGCCGTTCTGGTAGCTGTCCAGGATTCGCTGGAGTTCGTCCCCGTCCGGTGGCCTTGCGCCTCCCAGCCGCCGCTCAAGTGCGTCGATATCGGGCCCCGAGAGGCCGAACTCCTTGCCCTTTGCAAGCACGGCGTGCGCGCCGCCCGGCTGCCCCGCCTCGATCAGCGCCTCGATATAGGCAAGCCAGAACGGGCGCTGCTTCGGGTTCGATTCCAGCGCCTGCCGGAAGAACGGCAATGACGCGGCCGGCCCATCCGTCGTGACGGCGAGCACGCCAAGGCCAAAGTTGGCATCGGGATTCCCGGGTGCTGCGTCGAGGACTTCGCGGTACTGCGCCCGCGCGTCGTCCAGCCTGCCCTGGCGGTGCGCCGCTGCGGCGTGCTCAAGCATGTGCGCGATGTCGGGCGTCATCGGGTTTGCAGAATCGGGATCTCAGGTCTGGACGAGCCGAATGATCCGGTACTGCCGGGCCAAAGGCAATTCAAAAGCGCCGGATAAAAAAGGCCCCGTCTCTGCCGACCACCGCTTGCGCGGTGTCATCAGGACGAGGCCCCCTAAACGTCGCTTCGGTGGGAGACCGGCTACTTCACCGTGATCTCGATGTCGCTCAGCCCGTCGATGTGGCCATGCATCTTGTCGCCGGAGACCACCGGGCCCACGCCGTCGGGCGTGCCGGTGTAGATCAGGTCGCCGGGCTCGAGACGCACCAGGCTCGACAGGTTGGCGATGGTTTCCTGCAGGTTCCAGATCATCAGCTCGAGGTCGGAGTCCTGCTTGCGCTCGCCGTTGACATCCAGCCAGATGTTGCCCTTCGGGAAATGCCCGACGTCGGCGACGGGGTGGATGTTCCCGCAGGGTGCGGACTGGTCGAAGCCCTTGCCCATGTCCCAGGGGCGGCCCTTTTCGCGATGGGCGATCTGGACGTCGCGGCGGGTCATGTCGAGGCCGGTCGAATAGCCCCAAACATGGTCGAGCGCGTCGGCTTCGGAGATATTGGCGCCGCCTTTGCCGATGGCCGCGACCAGTTCCATCTCGTAGTGGAAGTTCGAGGTCTGGGGCGGGTAGTCGATGGTGCTGCCTGTCGGCACGATCGCGTCGGCCGGCTTGCAGAAGTAGAACGGCGGATCGCGCTCGTCGCCGCCCATCTCGCGGATGTGGGCGACATAGTTGCGGCCGACGCAATAGATGCGGTGGACGGGGAAGCGCTTGTCGGAGCCCACAACGGCGACCGACGCCTGCGCGGGCGGCGGAATGACGTAATCCATCCCTGACCTCATGTTCGTGAATTGATCGAGGCGCCTTTTTAGGCGCGCGGGCACCGGCTGTCACGCCGGCGGGCGCGATGCGGTGGAAAAAGTCTTCGCGTGAAGAGGGCCCGAAGACCGGTCAGGCGACGTCCGCGCCGGCGCGTGCGGCGGCCCGGCGGCGGGCCGCTGCGCCGAAGGCCTCGAACAGGGCCCGGTTGAAGGAGTGTGCCTCGGTGCGGAATTCCGCATGCCACTGCACGCCGATCAGGAAGCCCGGCGCGTCGGGCATGGAGATGCCCTCGACCACGCCGTCCTCGCTGACGGCCTCGACCACCAGCCCGTCGGCCACGCGGTTCAGCCCCTGGCCGTGGAGCGAGTTCACCATGATCTCGCGCCCTCGGATGCCGGCGCGCCCGGCGATGTCCGCGAACAGCCCGTCCTCGCTCAGGTGGACCGGGTGGCGCAGCGCGAACCGGTTGGCCATGGTGTCGGTCTGGGGCATGCGGTGGTCCTTGTGCCCGTCGACCTCCCAGAGATAGGGGTGCAGCGAGCCGCCCAGCGCGACGTTGATTTCCTGGATACCGCGGCAGATCCCGAACAGCGGCAGGCCGCGTTTCACGGCCTTGCGCACCAGCGGCAGTGTCGTCGAATCCCGCAGCGGGTCGCGGTGGGTGTCGGGCCGGAACGGCTCGCCGCCGTAATTGTGCGGCTCGATGTTGCTGCGCCCGCCGGTCAGAACCATGCCGTCCAGCCGGGCGATCAGGTCGTCAATCGGGTATTCACCGCCGCTCACCGCGTCACCCATTGTCGGCACCAGCACCGCGATGGCGTCGACGGACTCGATCACGGCGGAGACGTACTTGTAGCCGGTCGAGATGGTGTCGAAGCCGTTGCTGTCCCTCAGGTCAGCGTTGATGCCGATCAGCGGGCGGATGCTTTCGTTTCGGGACATGTCTTGCCTGAACCTGGAACCGGGAATCTCTACTGGAAAGGATTACCGGCGGCAGGGGCGACGGTCGAGAACAATTCTCCCGGATTGTCGAACTTCCCGCCGAATCGCGGGTCGAGGAGCGAGACCTCCACGGCGGCGCCCTGGGCATCGATGACGCGCCACTTGGCCAGCCGCAGCGGCTTGTCCTCGAAGGTGAGTGTGACGGAACCCGAATCCGGGGAATTGGTTTCCACCAGTGTCACTCGGAAGGACTGTGCACCACGCAGGAACTCGGTCACGGTCAGGTCGCCGGACAGCTTGATGTCATCGTCCAGCAGGAAGCCGGCCGGGGTCTCGCTGACCGGCAGGAACGTCGTCTGCTGCAACTCGGTGTCGTGGAACATCAGGATCAGGTCACTGGCGACCATCAGAACGGGGACCGGCGGCGCGTACTCGATCCGCAGGTGTTCCGGCCGGTCGAGATAGATACGGCCCTCGGCCACACCCTCGTCGGAGAACTGCAGGAAGCGGCTCTCCATCGTGGTGAGCTTGTTGAGGTATCCCTCGATCCGGGCAAGGTCGGCCCGGTCGGTGTCGGTCAGCCTGGCCGGAACAACCTCGGCAGCGGCGGGAAGCGCTGTCAGGACAAGCAGGGCACAGGCCGCGAATGCGGATTTCATGTCGAACATGACCTAAAGATAGGTGGCGCGCGCCTGGACTGCGAGTGGCGATTTTGTGGCCGCGGCGCGGCGGCGGAATCCCGGGTTTTGCCGGTTCAGCCGCCGTGGTCGCTGACCAGGACCTCGCGCTTGCCGACATGGTTGGCCTGACCCACCACGCCTTCCTTCTCCATCTGCTCGATGATCCGCGCGGCGCGGTTGTAGCCGATCTGCAGGTGGCGCTGGATGAAGCTGGTGGACGCCTTCTGCTCGCGGGCCACCAGGGCCACGGCCTGGTCGTACAGGTCGTCGCCGGACGACTCGTCGCTGGGCTCGAAGCCGGGGATGCCGTCCGCGGCACCCTCGTCCTCGGTGACCGCGTCGATGTAGTCGGGCTCGCCCTGGCTCTTCAGGAAGGCCACAAGATCCTCGACCTCGGTGTCCGCGAGGAACGGGCCGTGGACGCGGGTGATCCGCCCGCCGCCGGCCATGTAGAGCATGTCGCCCTGTCCGAGGAGCTGTTCGGCGCCCTGCTCGCCCAGGATCGTGCGGCTGTCGATTTTCGTGGTGACCTGGAACGAGATGCGCGTCGGCAGGTTGGCCTTGATCGTGCCGGTGATGACGTCCACCGACGGGCGCTGGGTGGCGAGGATCAGGTGGATGCCCGCGGCGCGCGCCATCTGGGCGAGGCGCTGGATCGCGGCCTCCACGTCCTTGCCGGCCACCAGCATCAGGTCGGCCATCTCGTCGACCACCACCACGATGTAGGGCAGCGGGTTCATGTCGAGGGGCTGTTCCTCGAAAACCGGCTTGCCGGTCTCCTCGTCGAAGCCGGTCTGTACCTTGCGGGACAGGATCTCGCCCTTCTTGCGGGCCTGCTCGATGCGCTGGTTGTAGCCGGCGACATTGCGCACACCGAGCTTCGACATGGCGCGGTAGCGGGTCTCCATTTCGCGGACCACCCACTTCAGCGCGACCACGGCCTTCTTCGGGTCCGTGACGACCGGCGCCATCAGGTGCGGGATGCCGTCATAGACCGACAGTTCCAGCATCTTCGGATCGATCATGATGAAGCGGCATTCCTCGGGCCGCAGGCGGTAGAGCAGGGAGGCGATCATCGAGTTGACGCCGACCGACTTGCCCGAGCCGGTTGTGCCGGCGATGAGCAGGTGGGGCATACGGGCCAGGTCGACGGTCACGGGTGCGCCGCCGATGTCCTTGCCGAGCGCCAGCGACAGGTCGCCGCTGTGCTTCTCGAAGCTCTGGGAGGCCAGCAGCTCGCGCAGGTACACCATCTCGCGCGAGGCGTTGGGAAGTTCGATGCCGATGACGTTCTGTCCCGGCACAACGGCAATGCGGACCGACACGGCGCTCATCGAGCGCGCGATGTCGTCGGCCAGCCCGATGACCCGCGACGTCTTGGTGCCCGGCGCGGGCTCCAGCTCGTACAGCGTGACGACGGGGCCGGGGCGAACCTGGACAATCTCGCCATGGACGCCGAAATCCTGCAGCACGGTTTCCAGCATGCGGGCGTTGGCTTCCAGGTTGTCGTCCTTGGCGCGTCCGGCGGCGCGGGCGCTCTCGTCGGCCTCTTCCAGCAGATCCAGCGGCGGGTATTCGTATTCGCCGCCCGGTGTCGGCAGGTCGAGTGTGCGCTGCTTGGCGGCTTCCGCGCGCTTCCCGGGCCGGGGCGCCTTGGGGCGCGGTGCGACGCGCTTCGGGGCGGCGGCGGTCTCCTCCGCCACCTCGTCGAAATCCTCGGGCTCGGGGTCCGGTTCCGGGCGTGCGCTCGGCACCAGGCGCGGCTCCTTGCGGACGGCACCGCCGGCCGCGATCAGTCGCTTCACGCCGCCGGCGCTGCGGCGCGCGGCATCGGCGCCGTGGCGGGCCGACCATCCGGCACCGCGGGCGCCGAACTGCGCACCCTGCCGGGCCCCCTGACCCATGCTGCGCCACTCCGCGCGCGACAGGCCGAATGCGACGAACATCAGGAGCAGGACAATCGGGGCGGCGGCCAGCGCAAGCCAGGACGGGGCGATGGCAAAGCCGGACGTCCATGCTGCGAGTGGCGGGAATGTCAGCGCGCCGAAGGTGCCGCCCAGTCCGGCGCGGATCGGCCAGCCGGCGGGCACCGGTGCATGCTGGAGCGCGAAGGCGGCCAGGCACATGACGAGGATCGCGCACAGCACGCGCCAGCCGAAGCGCTCGATCCGTCGATGGCGGATGAGGCGGCTGCCCCAGGCGGCAAGCACGAGAACGGGGATCGCGGCGGCGATGCCGAAGGACTGGAGCGACAGGTCGGCCAGGTTGGCGCCGAAGCCGCCCAGCAGGTTTGATGGTGCCGTGCCAGAGGCATTGTTCAGCGAGACATCGAGGCTGTTGTAGCTGGCCAGAGCCAGCGCCAACGTTACCGCACCGGCGAGCAGGACGAGGCCGGCCATCTCGAGCGCGCGGCGCGCGAGGAAGGCGCGAACGGGTTCGGGCAGGAAGGTCAGCTTCTGGGCCAGGCCCTGCGAGATTCCGCGTCCGGGGCCGGTCTGGGTGCGTGCAGCCATTTCGGTCGTCCTTCTTCGTGTCCCGGCGTTTGCCGGTGCCTGATTCAGTTGTCGAGCGTTGCGAGCAGTCGCGAGATCGCCTCGCGGGTGGTGTCGAAATCGTGGACCAGCGCCATGCGGATATACGCCGCGCCGGGATTGGTGCCGTCGGGCATTTCGCGGGCGAGATAGGCACCGGGCAGGACGCGCAGGCCCGCCTCGGTCCACAGCTTGTAGGCGGCGGCCTCGCTGTCGCCCACGTCGAGCCAGAGGTAGAAGCCGCCGCCGGGGCGGAAGGCGCCGAACTTGCCGCCGAGCATTTCAAGTGAAAGGTCGAACTTCGCCCGATAGAGGTCGCGGCTGGCCTCCACATGGGCCTCGTCGCGCCACAGGGCGGCGGAGGCGTGCATGACGGGCAGCGGCACCTGCGCACCGCCATACTGGCGCAGGCGCAGCAGCAGGCGGATCAGCCTCGGGTCGCCCGCGATGAAGCCCGAGCGCAGGCCGGGCACGTTGGAGCGCTTCGACAGGCTGTGGAACACAAGCGTGTTCGCAAACGGATCTTCGCCGCCGATGTCGCGGCAGGCGTCGAACAGGCCGGGCGGCTTTTCGGCGGTGTAGATTTCCGAATAGCACTCATCGACCGCCAGCACGAAATCATGTGTCCGTGCGAGTTTCACCGCGTCCTTGAGCTGGTCGAGCGTGGCGATCGAGCCCTGCGGGTTGGCGGGCGTGTTGATATAGGCGAGTGCCGCGCGGTCGAGGTCGGCGGCGTCCACGGTGGAGAAATCGGGCTGGAACCCGGTCTCCGGGCCGGCGGCGACATAGACCTCGTCGGCCCGTGCCAGCGCCGCGGCGCCCACATAGACCTGGTAGAACGGGTTGGGCATCAGCACCGAGGGCCGCTTGCCGGCCTTTTCGGTCGGCACGGCCAGAAGTGCGGCCATGAACAGCGCCTCTCGCGTGCCCGAGACGATCGCGATGTGGCGCGTCGGGTCGATCATGCCGGCCGGCAGGTCGTAGCGCATGACAAGCCAGTCGGCGATGGCGGCGCGCAGGTCGTCCGGCCCGTTGGGCGGCGGATACCGGCCCCATTCGGACATATCACGGGTCAGGATCGGACCGATGAACTCCGGTGGGGCATGCTTGGGCTCGCCGATCTGCATGTGGATTGCCTCCACGCCCGCAGGCGGCGTGGTATCGCCCAGGAGCGCACGCAGCCGGTCGAACGGGTAGTCGGAGAGTTTGTCGAGTATGTCGTTGTGCATGCCAGGTGCGCCGTTTCCGCCCGTGAATCGAGCGAAATCGGGAAAACCCTATCAGAGTCAGGCGGTTGTATCCACATGCTAATGCATCACTGAAGAAAAACGCTTGCCGGCGTTGCGAATCTGACAGGAATCGATCGTATCGAGAAGGCTGCTGGGAGGGGACCAGAGAAATTTAGTCACGATTTCCGTGCCTTGGCGAGGGGTGCCACGAAATCGGTCAATCGGTCACAGAAAAGAGAAAGGCCCGGCGATGGACGCCGGGCCGTGAAAGTTGAGGGGAAGTTGAACTGAAGTTCGGCTAGCTGCGCTGCGAACCGCGCCCGAACTCCGGATAGGCTTCGAGGCCCAGCTCGACCATGTCGAGACCGGTTTCCTCGTCTTCCTCGCTGGCCCGGATGCCGATCGAGTACTTCAGCACCAGCCAGACGATCGAGCTGGTGATCACCACGAAGATCGCAACGGCCACGATGCCGATGATCTGGACCACCAGGTCGCCGCCACCGAAGATGCCGACCGCCAGCGTGCCCCAGATACCCGCCACAAGGTGGACCGAGATGGCACCGACGACGTCGTCGATCTTCAGCTTGTCGACCAGCGGGATCGCGATCACGACCAGGACACCACCGATTGCGCCGACGATGATCGACATGAAGTGGTTGGTCAGGTCCGGACCCGCCGTGATCGACACAAGGCCGGCCAGTGCGCCGTTCAGCGCCATGGTGAGGTCGACCTTCTTGTACATGACCTGGGTCATGATCATGGCCGCCACCACGCCGCCGGCGGCTGCGAGGTTGGTGTTGGTGAACACGATGGCCATGGCCGTCGCATCAAGGGCAGAGCCCAAGGCGAGCTGCGAACCGCCGTTGAAGCCGAACCAGCCCAGCCACAGGATGAACGTACCCAGCGTGGCGAGTGGCAGGTTGGCGCCCGGCATCGGGTTCACACGGCCGTCAGGGCCATACTTGCCTTTACGTGCACCGACGATGAGGGCACCGGTAACAGCAGCCCAGCCGCCGACGGAGTGCACGATCGTGGAGCCCGCGAAGTCGGAGAAGCCCATCTCGGACAGCCAGCCACCGCCCCAGGTCCAGGAGCCCTGGATCGGGTAGATGATGGCGGTCAGGACCACAACGAAGATCATGAACGGCCAGAGCTTGATGCGCTCGGCAACCGTGCCCGACACGATCGATGCGGCCGTGGCCACGAAGACCATCTGGAAGAACCAGTCGGACGCAACCGAATAGCCGCCCTCGATGGTTGCGGCAACCATTTCATCGGTGGCTTCGTCGGCGCCCAGCAGGGTCAGTTCCGCTTCGGACGGGTTGTAGAAGAACGAGAACGAGCCGATGTAGCCGCTGACATCCGTGTACATCAGCGAGTAGCCGACGATGTAGTACATGATGCCCGCAATCGAATAGAGCGCGATGTTCTTCAGACAGATCGTTGCCGTGTTCTTGGAGCGCACGAGACCGGATTCGAGCATTGCGAAGCCGGCCGCCATCCACATGACGAGCGCGCCGTTGAACAGGAACGAGAAGGTGTTGAAGACATAGGCCGTCTCGGAATCGACGGCCGCCATGGCCGGGGCCGCTGCAAATAGCGCCGCGCCTGCGGCGAGCAGCCCGAAGACCAACTTGTTGGTGTGACGAAACATTTTCGTATTACTCCCTTTGCCTAGAGCGCTTCGGCGCCGGTCTCGCCCGTGCGAATCCGCATGGCACTGAGAACGTCCACGACGAAAATCTTGCCGTCGCCGATCCGGCCCGTATTGGCTGCCTTGGCTACGACCTCCACCACGGAATCGACCTGGCCGTTATCGACGACCACCTCGACTTTCACCTTGGGCAGAAAGCTCACGGCGTATTCCGCGCCACGATAGATTTCGGTCTGCCCCTTCTGGCGTCCGTAGCCTTTAACTTCGGTTGCCGTGAGACCCTGAACACCGAGTTCGGTCAGAGCCTCCCGCACCTCATCGAGTTTGAACGGTTTGATCACCGCCATGACTAGCTTCATGGAAACCCCCTTCGCGCGAGCCAGTGGCCGCAACCGACGATTCGGCCGCGGATCTGAAATGCCCATCGCAAATGGCGTGCCAATGCGGCGACTCGGAAAAATATGTTTAAAATCTGACGGTTGTTCGACCCGTTTGAAACGTGGCGGACAAAATCAGCCCAAAAAATAAGCGCAGAATATTTTTTGCATATTATTTATGCAATAATTGTGGGCTTTCTGCCGCATGGACAAGCACACGGCATCGGGCGATCTTCACGCCATGGTTTCAACCCCTTCCTCATCCCCATCCGGGGGCACGGCAGCAGGCACCCAGAGCGTCGAGGCGCTCGTCATCGGTGCGGGCATGTCGGGCATGACGCTGGCCCATGCGCTGGCGTCCGCCGGCATCGAGGTCGCGGTGGTGGACCGCGCCGATCCGGGAACGCTGACCACACCCCAGCATGACGGGCGCACAACAGCGATCGCGGCCGGCAGCCGACGGGTTCTCGAAGGGATCGGGCTGTGGGCGCCGCTGGCGGCGGAGGCGTGTCCCATCGTGGATATCCGCGTCAGCGACGGCGATTCGCTGATGTCCCTGCATTTCGATTCGCGCGAAATCGGCGACGAGCCGCTGGGCCATATTGTCGACAACCTGGCGGTTCGCCAGGCCGCCTTCGCTGCGAAGGCCCCCGCACTGGAGCTCCTTGCGCCGGCGGATATCGTGTCGCTCGAACGCGGCGAAGCGGGCGTCACGGCGGAACTCTCGGACGGCCGCACGATCCGCGCACGCGTCGTGTTAGCCTGCGACGGGCGCAACTCGCAGACCCGTCGGGATGCGGGGATCAAGGTCACTGAATGGCGTTATGGTCAGTCGAGCTTCGTCTGCGCGCTGGCCCATGAACATCCCCACCGCAACATTGCCCATGAGCGCTTCCTGCCCGACGGGCCGTTCGCGCTGTTGCCCATGCCCGACCTGAAGACACCGGTGGACGGGCTGCGTCACCGCTCATCCGTGGTGTGGAGCGAGTCGGATGAAAAGGTCCCGGCGATCCGCGCCCTTGACGATGCGGCCTTCACCGCCGCGCTGGCGTCCTGCACCGGGGGCTTCCTCGGCCGGGTGGCGCTGGCCGGGCCGCGCTGGGTCTACCCGCTCGGCCTCAGCCATGCCGCCCGCTATGTCGATCGCCGCCTGGCGCTGGTGGCCGACGCGGCCCATGCGATCCACCCAATCGCGGGGCAGGGCCTCAATATGGGCATCCGCGATGTGGCGGCGCTGGCTGAACTGGTGGTCGACGCGCGCCGCCTCGGGCGCGATATCGGCGACCCGGACATCCTCGCCGACTACGAGCGCTGGCGGCGGGTCGACAACATGACGCTGGCTGTCACCACGGACCTGCTGACGCGGCTGTTCTCAAATGACATTGCCCCCGTGCGCGCAGCGCGTGACGCGGGCCTCGCCGCCGTCAATGCAACCCCGCCGCTGCGCCGGTTCTTCATGCGCCATGCGATGGGTGTGGTCGGGGAGCTGCCGCGCCTGGTGCGCGGCGAGGCGCTCTAGAGCAGGTGCGCGGCGAGGCGCTCCAGGTCAGGGGTCGCGGCTGAGGCCGCGCGCGTCGAGGTCGGCGAGGTATTGCGCCCACCACTCGGCCTGTTTCTCGCCCAGCTCGCGCAGATAGGCCCATGAAAAGAGCCCGGTGTCGTGCAGGTCGTCGAAATGGATCTGCACCGCGTAGTTGCCGACGGGCTCGATCTTCATGATGCCGATATGCCTTCGCCCGGCGATGATCTTGCGTGTATCGGCCCCGTGGCCGCGCACTTCGGCAGAAGGCGAATAGACACGCATGTACTCCGCCGGCAGGTCGAACGAGGCGCCGTCTGCAAAGGCGACGGTCAGTGCCTTGCTGTCCTTGCTGTAGCGCAGCTCAGTGACGGCGGCGGTCACGACCGGGCCGTCACGACTTGGAATCGAGTTCGCGGGCTTCCTCGGCCAGCATGATCGGGATGCCGTCGCGGATCGGGTAGGCCAGTCCGGCCTGCTTGCTGATGAGCTCTTGCGCCGCGGCGTCATATTCCAGCGGCCCCTTGGTGACGGGGCAGACGAGAATTTCAAGGAGCTTCGGGTCGACGCTCGAGGTGTCGGACGGTGCCATGGCGGGCCTCAGTTGACGGATGGGTTGCCGGTGTCGCTGCCCGCGTCGCGCATTGCGGCCTCGAAGATGCCGATCAGCAGCTTGCAGCGCTGGGTGAGGTCGGGGCTTTCGAGCAGCACCTGCTTCTCGGCCGGGTCGAAGGGGCAGACCATTGCGAGCGTGGTGACGAGGCGTTCGTCGGATGTCTCGGCAAGCGCGTCCCAGTCGGCGGAGATGTTGCGGACCTCGAAGTAGCCCTTCATGCCGGTGATCAACCGGTCGCGGTCGATCGCTGCCGAGGCCGACGTGTCGAGGTCCACCGCATAGGGACCGTAGTCGACACGGGCGCGCCGGTAGCCGTCGCACATCCCGATTTCCTCGGCGATGTCGAACCGGCACAGCCCGTGGAGCTGGATCAGGTAGCGGCCGTCACCGGTCTCCTCGAAGGCGCGGATGCGGCCGGCACAGCCGGTGCGGTAGAGGTTCGTGCCGTCGGGTGCGCTGAGGCCCGACGTGCCGTCGGCTGCCGGCTGCAGGATGCCGATGGTACGTGTGCCCGCGAGTGCGGCATCCACCATCGCCAGGTAGCGCGGTTCGAAGATGTTGAGCGGCAGGTCGCCCCGGGGCAGTAGCAGGACGCCGTTCAGCGGGAACAGCGGCAGCTCCTCGGGGAGCGGAATATCCTGCGGCGCCATGGTCATTGCGTGCCGGATCAGGAGAACAGGACGGAGGAGAGCTTGCGCCGTCCGGCCACTGTGACCGGGTCGGTGGGGCCCAGCATGTCGAAGATCTTCAGCAACTCGTTGCGCGCCGTGTCCTCGTTCCAGTCGCGCTGGCGACGGATGATGCCGACCAGGGCATCGATCGCCGCTTCCGCGTCCCCGGTAGAGAAGGCCGCGACGGCATAGTCATAGGCGGCCTGGTTGTCAGCCGGGTCGGCCTCCATGGCGGCACGTAGCCCGTCGATCTCGCCGGCGGCGGCCTGTCCGGCCTCGGCCAGTTCCAGTGCGGCCAGTGCGGCCTTCACGTCGTCGGACTGCTGTGCGACCGGGCTGGCCTGGTCGGCGATGATACGCGCCTTGTCATGCTGGCCGGCCTTCAGGTAGGCGCGGATCATGCCCGAGAGCGCGCGGGTGTTTTCTGCGTCTTGGTTGAGCACCTGCGCGTAGACGCCGCCGGCCGTGGAGATGTCGCCCTCGGCCAGCGCCTCGTCGGCGGCATCAAGGGCCTGCTCGATCGGGTCGGGGCCGGCACCGGCCGCGCCGCCGAACTTCTGGATCAGCTCATCGACCCAGGCCTGCACCTGGCTTTCGGGTAGCGCGCCCTGGAAGCCATCGACGGGCTGGCCGTCCTTGAAGGCATAGACGGTCGGGATCGACTGGATGCGCAACTGGGCGGAAATGTCCGGTGACTTGTCCACGTCGACCTTGACCAGCTTCACCGCGCCGCCCGCCGCGCGAACCACCTTCTCGAGGATCGGCCCGAGGGTCTTGCAGGGGCCGCACCACTTTGCCCAGAAATCGACAATCACCGGCACCTCGCGCGAGGCGTCGATGACGTCGGTCATGAAGTTGTTCTGGTCGGAATCCTTGATGACGTCCGCCGCCCCGCCGGGGGCCGGAACTGCATTCGGATCAGTGACGATCGGGTCCATGAGCGTACTCGTTTCGTGCGTATTTCTTGTCGGGTGGCCTGAAGATGGAACCTTGTGCCGGACGTATCAACCCCTGAGACGACATGGTGTCGTTGCGCGGTCTACAGGTCGATCAGGACCGGCGGGTGATCGCAGGCGTCGAGGAAGCGCAGCAGGTCGTCGCCCGCGATGGCGGCGGTGGCCTCGTTGTGCAGCGGATGCGCGTTGACGGGCTCGGCTTCGAGCACTGCGCGCGCCAGCACCATGGTGACGATGCCCGCCGTGTCGTTCATCACGGCGAAGGGGGTGACCGAGCCGGGTTTCACGCCGAGCGATTCGCCCAGCAGCTCCGCGCTGCCGAAGCTCAGGTTGCCGCTCGCGCCGAGCTCGTGGCGCAGCGCCTTGAGATCCACATCCGCGTCCTCGGGCACGGTGACCAGCCACTGGTTGCGCTTCTTGTCGCGCAGGAACAGGTTCTTGATATGGCTGCCGGGCATGGTGCCTCGCAGCGCGCGTGATTCCTCGACCGTGTGGAGCGGCGGGTGCCGGTGCATCGCAATTTCGATGCCCAGTTCGGCGAACCGGGCCAGCAGCGGTGCCTCGATGTCGGACGTATCGTTCATGCACGCGGATATAGCGGGTTTGGTCTTTTATCGGAAATGTCACATGCCACTTGAAAATGTGCGGCCATTGCGCTTATTTCCCGCCTGACCGACGCGGGAATAGCTCAGTGGTAGAGCATCACGTTGCCAACGTGAGGGTCGCGAGTTCGAATCTCGTTTCCCGCTCCAGATTTTCCAGAGGCCTCAATGGGTTATTCAAGACCCGCTGAGGCCTCTAATCGTTTAACGGCTACGGCGGACGTTCAGCGGACGTTTGCTGGGCGAAACGGTTGACTGCTGATCACCTCGTCAGCACAATTCCATTTTACAAAAAACGGGGGTGGCCAATGAATCATATAAAAAAAGCGTTAACGATTCTTTGTCTAAGTTCACTATTCATGGCGACCCCGTTCGTTCAGCCCTCATTTGGGCAGGGTGGTTACAATGCCCTCGAGACTAAAGAGCAACGGAGGTGGCGTCATAACGCCGAAAGGTATGAGCAGTATCGAGATAATGGATACCGTGCGCCTTTAGGTGGTTATCGCGAAAAGCTGGGGGACGTTGCCCCGCCCGGCACTGAACGTCCGGGTTACAGGAGCCCTTACGGCGCAAATCAGAGCCCTCCGAGCTCGTGTAACTGGTGCGGGAACCGCGATCCATACGGGCGCTAAACCAACGCCTTCACGTTCGCTCGCTCCACATCCAGCACCCGCACCTGCGCTAGACCCTTCATGGTGCCAGCACGGCGCTGGATGACATCCTCGACCGCGGCCAGCACCTCGTCCTGTAATGACGGGAAGTTGTCCGCACCTTGAAGCTGTGCAGTTAGGTCGGTGTACGGCTCCAGCACGCCGACTTTGAGCGTGAACGACCAGTGCAGCATTTCATTCCGCATCGCCTGTCTCCGCTTCAATATGTGACGGCTCGGGACGCGACGGATCGGGCGCGCCGAGCGCTCGGTCCACTTCCATCGACACGATACGGCTCTCGTCGTCTAGGTGACTGTACGGTTCCGCTTCGGTTGGCACGATGGCCTCGAGGTCATCGGCGAGATATTGCTCCGCCTGATCGACCGGCACGCCGGTGAGCGCATCGATCGTAGCGTTGCTGACGGCCATGAACTGGGCGATCTCACTGGACGACGCGCCCAACGTGTCGCCGATGGACCGGATCGCCGCTTCATATTTCGACGCGCCATCGACCCCGGCGATGAAGTCGGCCCAGACATTGCCTTCGAGCGGATCGCCGTCATCCGCGAGGATCGCGGCTTCCAAAAGCGACGTATATCGATCAACCGTCCCGGTCGTTACGGTTACGCCTTTGGCCGAGAGCGCCAGACGGACCAGCTGCTCAATCGGGCGGTTAGAATTAACGATCTCGTTAAAGAGCATTGTTCATCTCCTCCGAGCTTACTTCTTCAAATTCAACGGGACCTTCCAGCTCTGGTTCAGGCGGATCGCGCCAATCATCTCGCGCGGCTCGGAAGTCGGCGAACGCTCTCGCTTTCCCCTCGTCTCGACCATGCGGGCGGGGCCACATCTCTAAGTGGTGAGATGGGCCGAAACCGAAATGCTCCGCCACGCAATGGATGACGAAGTTATAGGGCGCGGCTAGCGGCTGGCTGGTTTTGAAAGTGCGCAAATCGAAGGCTTCCGCGTTCTCGCCGTAGCTGAGCACGGAGCGAACGCAATCTTCGAGCGCCGTGTAATGTCGCGCCGCTTTCGCTAACGCCTTATCGAGGTTGGCCGATTGTTTCTCTATCTCATCGACCGCTTCACAGATCGCCTCGCGGTTGCCGCATCGCTCGGCGAAAGCCGCTTCCTCGGCTGCCACACGGGCCTGTTTACGCGCCTCCGCAAGTTCTAGTCGCGTGAGCTTCAGCATTTCGCGCTGTTCGATAATCGCGCGTGCGCGCTTCAGTCGATCCGCTGGCGACGTGGACTCCGTTGCAGCCATGAGCGACGCGGTATTGATCGCCTCCTGTGCTGCTTCGATTTCGGCCTCCAGGGCGTTGATGCGTTCAGTCATTTCGGTTCCTTTCGTCGAAAATTGGGAAAATCACGCGCCACCTTCCCCTACACAGACGCACGGGGAGCGGGGGC
Organism: Alphaproteobacteria bacterium; assembly: GCA_038117045.1. GTDB lineage: Bacteria > Pseudomonadota > Alphaproteobacteria > UBA6615 > UBA6615 > JABJAG01. The sequence goes on from JAYOFE010000008.1 coordinate 42,511, forward strand.
AATGGGTCGGTTTTCTGCGCGCGTCGTAGCGGTGCTGGAGCGCCGGAAGCGCGCCTGAACGACCGCTGAACGTCCTTGATCTGAACCGCGCTCTGGAAGCCGCGGTGACCGCGGCTGAGCCTTACGATGCAGACGAGAGGCTCCAGCCCAGTTGTGGAGGCAAGCCGGGCTGGAGCCGCCGCACCGGAGCAGGCGAGCAAGGTCGGTGCGGCTGTTTGGTGAATGTGAGAGAGAGCGCGCATTACCCCTCCGTACCACCCCGGTCTTGATGCGCGGGCCAGCGGTTTGTGCGGCTGTTCCACGCAATCTCAGTTTCAAGCGGAGATGGAAGCGGAGCGTTCGGCTCGTAGAGGACTTGGTAACGATTGCCTCGCATGAAGGCGCGTTTGTGCTTCTTGCCTTTCGGCCGGAGAAGCCGAACCAACCCAAGGCGGTGCAGTTCCCGAATGGCCCGCGAAACATGCGGCTGGCCCATCTGACACATTTCGCCGAGCGAAGTCTGGTTCGGATACGCGATGCCCGACGGACTCGTGTAGGAACACAGCGCGGCGAGTACGCGCCAATGTTCGCCCTTCTTCACAAGCCCGACTGCTCGGATGGGTATTACCGAATATCGACGCGCGTCTCTCATCACGACGCGATCCAAAAGCAATGATGAGCAATCGACAGGACGGACAGCCGGACAACCGGACAAAACTCCCCCCTTATAGGGGGGGAGTTTGTCTGTCCGGTCGTCTTGTCCGGATTTGTCCGCGTTTTGTCCGGGTAGTTGTCCGGAACAAACCGCAGAAGTCCGCTGTTTTTCTTCACATTGAGCCGCTTATGCGCCGCGACTTGTCCGCGTTTTGTCCAGATCATGTGAAGTCTCCGGACAAGTCGGTTTTGTCCGCCAGATACAGTCGGCCATTGCGGACATAGAAGGTCACATCGAGAAGTGAGTTGTAGGCGCGACGGAAGGCTTTGCCCTGACTGTCAGCGTTGTCGGTTCCGCCCAATCCGCGGGCCGCACAAGCATCGCGCCACTGCGCCTCAGTGCAGGACGGGCCGCGAATGTCGTCGCTCTCCGCATCCACGAGCAGGTTGCAGAGGTACTGGTGCGCCTTGCGATTGTTGCCTGTCAGCTTTCGGCTATCGGCCGAAGGCGCGCTTCCAGACCCCGCGGTAATCACTGGTGCGCCATCGACGATCTCAAACCCGAGGCTGATCGTCTCAAACGGTGCTGCGTCCTTCATCTTCTCGCAGTGGAGCGAGATGCGATCTCCAACACGGTCTTGCAGGATCACCGTATCGACGTTGTTCTTTTGACCGGACCAGCCGCGCAGACCGCGCCCAGCATCCTTGCCCGGGTGTGCCAGAATGAGGTTCGCCGCATTTGAAACGCGGGCGATCTTCCGCATGTTCCGAAGCACGGACTTCATGTCGTCCGAATTCTCGGTCGCGCTGCCTGAGTGCTGCGAGATCGTGTCCCAAATCCACAACACAGGCGCAGCATGTTGCGCGACCTGCATCAGGGCCTCGACATCGGCTTCGCCGGAAAAGAGGTCAGCATTGTCGCTTATCACGAGAAGCCTACCGCTATCCTGAAGGCCGTCACGCGCCAGTGCTGCCGATATCCTGCTGCGGAGCAATGCGCCGCCCTCGCCGGCCACGAAGATCACGTAGCCGTCGTTTGTAGCGCGCCCTAGCCAATCTTGATCGTGTGATACGGCGACCGCCCACGAGATAGCCGTACCAGTCTTCATGGCCTCTGACGGGCCGTACAGGACGGCGTCAGTGCCCTCTATGAGGAGGCCATCGATCAGGAACTCAGGTTCGGGAAGCTGCGCTAATGCGGCGAGCGTGTGAACGTTGAACCGGCTCTGAGCAGTGTTGGCGCGATCCGCAGCAGACCAGCCCACGAACTGGTCGTGAGGGCTGTCGAGCGGCAGGTCATCCGATGTAAGCGGCGCGAACCAGTCCTCACCTTTGGCGCTCGCTATCGCTTCCTCTAAATCAATTTGCCGATAACGTTCCGCTCCGAATTTTTCCTGCAAAATTTTAGCGACGTTCGCATTGTCGCCTTCTTCTCTGCGAACTAGATCGGCCACGCCGCCACCAACATCGTCCTCAAACGAGAACCAAGTGTTCTTAACGAGATCGACGGAAAGAGAACCTTTTGAGCCAAATCTAAGCTCGCCCGGCTTCGACAATCGCTTGTTCGGATCACCATGGTAATGGCGCGCGACTGCCTCGATATTTACGGGCGCGTCGCTCATCGTTTTGCGGATGTGAATTGGGGGCCGTTTTGCTCGATCCAAGCATCGAGGTCCTCGACCTTGTAATAAACCAAGCCGCCCATCGGCTTGTAAAAAGGCGGGCCGATTCCACGGCTACGCCACGTCTTTAGCGTGGCCTCTGATTTGTCGATGTGTTTTGCCGCGCGGCGCGTCGTAAACCAACGCTTCAAAGCCTGCTCCACAACCTTGCCTCCGGGTTGAGATCAAAGACAGGCAACACGCAGGGCGCGTTGCCGCTTAGCTCTCCGAAGACCCCAATTGGGGCTAGGGTTGTTTCAGCTGGTGCCGAAGCCGCATTTTAATTCGGCTGCATTTTTCTCTGAGCATCAAAACTGCCATGAACGATCCCGGGTAAATGCAGAAACCGGTAAGCACATGATACGAGCGTCTAAATGTTCGACAACCTGAACAGTTCGGGAACATTTACATTTTTTTTGTGTAATTAACCGTTTGCCCTTGCGCACTTTCATTCAGGGAAAAGAAGCTGGTCCCATGCGGTGAGCGCCTCAAGCTGGGTTTCAGGATACTCCCCTTGCCAGTACGACGGTTTTGACCCGCGTTGCGGCCTGTGCCCTATCACCAGTTCGATCCCGTCCTCGTGGGACTTTCCGATAGCGGACGACGCAACCGACCTACGCAAGCCGTGCAGCGTCCACTTCTTGCCGCGGTCATCGACCGAGAAGCCTACGGCCTCGCGCAACTTCTCCAGTGGTTTGCCGCCGTCTGACACCCTGATCTTGTCGCCGCCGAAAACGTATTCGCCCGCGAAGGGTATGCTCTCGATTAGCTCCACCATCCGTGGCGTTAGCGGCAGCACTTGCGGCTCTCCGCCATCGGTGCGGCCTTTGCGGTTGAACTCAGCCGGAACCTCCCAATGCGGCAGCAAACCGTCATTGGGGCGAAGCCGCAGGTCTTCCCAGCGCATAGCGCGAACCGTACCGCGGCGGCGCAAGCACAAGATCATCATGCGGAAGAAGGCGCTGTGCCAGATGTTCTGGTCCGACATCTGCTCGGCAGCCGCATAGACTTCGCGAAGCTGCTCTACGGTCAGGCGATCCGTGCGGCGCTTGCGCTGCGGCTTCAGCCCATCCATCGGCGGCGTCGGCAGATGCTCGTACACCTCGCCGATATCATCAAAGTCGCCGCGGAAATAAGAGTATGCAGAACTGATTGCGCCCAGCAGCTTGTCTTGGATGCCCCAGCTTTCCTCGGGAACCGATGCCACGAACTTGGCGATATGACGATAGCTGATGTCGGACAGCGGCAACGCCATCTCCGCATCATGCGACAGGACGTACCGCTCAATATACGAAAGCGAATCCTTGCGATGACCGCTGCTTGAGCGCGGCATGGCTTTCGGGTCGTTGATAAACTTCTGAAAGCAATAGCCCGCGGTGAGCCGCGTTACGGCTTCCTCGCGTTTTCGCGCCGCAGCCGCATCCCGTTCTTCGGCTATGAGATCGCGGTTCACGCGCTTTGCGGCGCGAAGGTCGATGACGCGCTCACGAGCCTTCTTCTCGCTGATCTCGGTAACCAGACCGAGGGCATGTTTCTTGCTGCCGTCACGATACATCCAGCCGCGTTTGCCGCTGGGATAGTGGCGGAGCGCAAAGCCCGGTAGCTCGGTGTCAAAGACATACGCCTCCACACCTTCTCGAAACTGGTGCGTCTCCGCGTAGCGTTGCGTGAGTTTCGCGCGATTGTTGGCAGGATTGGGCACGCTATTTCCTCCACGGACGTTCCACGGACATACAAATAGCAACGATGCGCAACCTTCCGCAACCCCTGCGCAAGGGCAAACGGTTGGAAATAAGGGATATTTAGACCAACAACAACCAATAGCAACCATAGAGCATCACGTTGCCAACGTGAGGGTCGCGAGTTCGAATCTCGTTTCCCGCTCCAGATAGACGAAGGCCCGGCTGCACGCAGCCGGGCCTTCCTTTTTCCGGGATGTCCGCCGGTTCAGGCGGCTTTCTGGCCGTCCTCGACCACCTTGTTGACCAGCTTGTCGAGGATGTTCTGGGGCGAGCTTTCGCCGTAGGGGTCGGTCTCGCAGTTGTTGGAGAAGCCCGGCTCCTCGAACCACTGCTCGATCACGCCGTCATTGACGATGGCCGCATAACGCCAGGAGCGCATGCCGAAGCCCAGATTGTCCTTGGCGACGAGCATGCCCATCTTGCGGGTGAACTCACCCGAGCCGTCAGGGATGACCTTGACGTTCTTCAGGCCCTGCTGGCGCGCCCAGGCATTCATCACGAAGGCGTCGTTCACGGACAGGCAAAAGACATCGTCGATGCCGTTGTCCTGGAACTCGCCGTACATCTTCTCGAAGTCGGGAAGCTGGTAGGTCGAACAGGTCGGCGTGAAGGCGCCGGGCAGGGAGAACAGGATTACCCGCTTGCCCTTGAACAGGTCGCTGGTCTGGACCATCTCCCAGCGATACGGGTTGTCGCCACCGACGGACTCGTCGCGGATACGGGTTTTCAGGGTTACGTCGGGAACTTTCTTGCCGATCATCGTGACACACCTTTCAGCACAGTTGGGCAGCTTGGTGCTGCGAATTGGAATAATTCCAATATAAGGGGGTGGCACGGCCTTTCAAGCCCGTCCCGGGAAAAATCCCGAGCGGGCGTGAAGACTGGTTTCTCGAAGGTTCCCTGCCGTTGGGGCAGGTCAGTCGATGAAAGTTTTTTTTAACCAGGCCTGCACGAGACTTGCCACATGGTCTTCGCGGCCCTTGTAGAAGTGGTCGCAGTTCTCGACGATCTCGACATCGCAGGGCCCGGCGCAGCCGGCGGCGAAATCTTCCGCCGGATAGGATTCACGCAGCTCCTCGTCGCCCCTGATGTAGTAGACGGGGCATTTGACCTGCGGCGCCGTTGCGACCGTGTCCGGCATGGTCGTCAGGCGGTCGATATAGCTTTCCGCCGTTGCCAGGTACCACCAGCCGGGCAGGAGCATCAGCTCACCCCCGCGGCCGTCCGCGATCATGTCCTCGGCTTGCTTGCGCAGTTCGGCCGTCTTCGTGCCGCCGAGCAGCCCGGTCTGCGCGGCCAGGGTCTCTGCCGTCTTTGCGCCCGCATGGGCAGACAGCAGGACCAGAGCCGGGGTTTCGGGATGTTTGGCGACATGCTGGACGGCCAGGAATCCGCCATTGCTGTGGCCCATCACCACAGGCGCGTCGTAGCCCTTCTCGCGTAGCCAGCCGGCCGCATACTCGTTGTCGGCGATGCCCTGGGCGGTCGTCTGGAATGCGGCGCCCTCGGCAGCACGGCTGTCGCGGATCGACAGGATATCGTGGCCGCGCCGGTTGAAGGCGAGGCATGCAAACCCGAGTTCGGTCAGGACCGGCGGCAGGAAACGCAGCGCGCCGGTATAGAAGTTCATGGTGTTGCCGTGGCACAGCATCACCGCGTCGGCGGTCTCGCCGCCTTCGGGTTCATGCCAGGCCCCGTCGAGGGGAAGGGTGTCGGTCTCAATGGAAATAAGCTCGGTACGCAAGGCGCTCGTCCTGTAAGTTTTCGTGCGGGGAATATGGCGGAACCGACAAGTTCGGATGGCGCACAATAGATCATTCGGACGGGAGGAACAGGCTCATGAAAGAAGAAATAATCTCCGTGGAAACAGGCGACGGGACGATGAAGACGTTCGTCGTCCGCCCCGAGGCGGGCGGCCCGTTCGCGCCCGTCGTTGTGTTCATGGATATCTGGGGTGTGCGCGAGCAGCTCTTCGATATCGCCCGGTATATCGCCGCCGTGGGATACGCCGTCGCGGTGCCGAACCTCTACTACCGGATGGGTGACCTGCACTTCGACTACCGCAATCCCGATGGCACGACGGCGTCCCTCAAGGACCTGCCGGACGAAGAGCAGAAGAAGCTCCAGGACATCTGGGGCCAGCTCACCGATCCCATGGCCATTGCGGATGCGGGCGCATTGATCGCGCGGCTGGGGGGAGAGGATGACATCGACACGACGGTGGCCGGATCGGTCGGCTACTGCATGGGCGGGCGCCATGTCCTGCGGGTGGCGGCAGCCTATCCCGAGACTTTCCGCGCCGGCGCCAGCCTGCATCCCACGCGCCTGGTGCGTGAAGGCGCGGACTCACCGCACCGCGACGGCGGCAAGGTACGCGGCGATTTCTATGTCGGGTTCGGCGAGACCGACCACTACACGCCGCCCGAGGTGATCGCCGGCGTGCGCGCGGGCTTCAACGGCCAGCCCGCAAACTACTTCGATACGGTCCACAAGGGCGCGGCGCATGGCTATGCCATTCCCGACCGCGACGTCTATGACAAGCACGCCACGTTCCGCGACTGGGAACAGATTTTCGCGATGTACGACCGGGTACTCCGCGGGCGCGACCGCTAGGCAAAGGCCATGACCGACCGCCTAGTTCAGGCAGTCGTGGCGCCAGACCGGCCGTGTGGCCAGTTCCTTGGGCTGTCCCGGCGGCATTGTGTGTTCCACCTGGAAATAGATGTCGAAGGTGGCAAGGGACCTGTCGGGTGCGGCGCCCTCGTTCCATTGGCGGCACAGGTAGCGGCCCCAGTTGAGCGCGAAGTCCGGACGGTCGGAATCGTAACTCAGGTCCTCGACGTTCGAGATGTACTTGCGCCAGCGCTCGTTCTCGTAGACCGCCGCGATGCGTGCGGGCCTGTTGAAACTTGGTGCTCCAACTGTGCCGCGATAGACATCGACCTCGTTCCCGTCCACGAGGACGCCGGGGATCACGGGCCATGCGCTGGTCACCTCGGGATACGGCGCGAACATGGTCCAGTTCTGGTAGAGCCTGAGCGCCTGGCGGATGGCCCGAAAACTGTCGGTCGTCCGAATGTCCAGTGCGGGCACAGTGGACAGGTTCTGGACCAGCACGAAACAGGAGAAGACAACCGCTAGCGCGCTCGTCACCAGGCCCGGTCGGATGCCGATAGGGCGGAAGACCAGCAGGCGCGCCGATAGCCGGCTCAGCCGGCCCCGACTTTTCGCCACGGCCTCGTAGACGCAATCGCCGCAGCCGCGCGGCGCGATGACCGGCGTCAGCCAGAAGAAAGCCGGAGAGGCCTCGAACACGGCCCGGATCGCATCCCATCGCACGCGGTCGCGGCCCGCACCGTCGCGCACAACCCAGCTGTTGTGCGCCTGCATCAGTGCATGGATGCGGGCCTCGGACTGGGCCGTCACGACTGGGACGCCGGCCAGCATCAGGAAGGTCTTCAGCAACAGGCAGACCTTCAGGCAGAAATCGCATTCCGCGTCATAGTGGATGACCATGCCCTCGGCCTGTCGCCGCCGCGTGAGTGCGGCCAGCCGGTCCCAGACCCAGCCTTGCGTGAAGGCGAGGTTCATCACGATACTGATCCACGGGAAGAACCCGATCATCAGGAACAGGGAGAAGCCCACATGCATGGTGATGAAGGCGGCCTGCACCAGCACGCGCAGAGGCCGGTGGAACAGTGGGAAGAAAATCAGAACCGGCCCGACCCACTCGAGCGTCCAGACATAATAGGTCAGGAACTGCATCACACCGTCGAACTGCCGGAACCAGAGCGACAGCGATGAGACGATGTAGTCGAGGTTCAGCGCGTAGTAGACCGCCGTCCCGTCAGGGAACCAGCGCGGGTCCGATTTCAGGATCGCGCTGAAAAAGTACATCGACATGCCCTGGATCAGAAGCGCCGCCGATGCGATCGAGACGTAGCGGTTGGGCCGCACCTCATTGTCCCGGTCCAGCGCGGCGTCGACCGCATACCGCGCACCTATTGGCAGGAACATCGCCCAGAATGCGAGGAGCATGAGCAGGTTGTCCTCGCCCGACAGGATCTGCGGGTTGCGGTTCTGGAGGGACAACAAGAGCAGCCAGGTCACGAACATCGACAGGCGCGCGCGATATCCGACAAGCAGCGAGAGGGCGAACAGCACGGCGATCGTGAAGAGTAACGCCTGGTACCAGACAGTGCCGTTGAGCATGTGGAGCGAGAACGCGCCGGGATGCAGGTAGGCGGCGAGCTCGGCCCGGGGAAATATCCCGAAGTCGGTGTAGTGGGCGCGCAGGTCGCGCGCACGCAGAACGAGGTCGGCCAGCACGACGAGCGCAAGCCCGACGCGGAAGAGCGCGAGGGTGCGCAGGTCGATCGCGAAGATCTCCCGCGGTCCGGAAAGGCGCCAGGCGTGCCGCGGTTCCGCGACATCGCGCGAACTCCCGGCGGTGCTGGTTTCAGACGGTTGGGCCATCACGGACGCGATTGTACCCGGAACCGGGCCGTTGCGCCGCCCTGGTGCGCGGAGCGAGGCTCTACCTGTTCGCCGCTGCGACCTTCGCCTTGAAGTCGTGGCCCAGGAAATCGACCTTGCCGATCTGAAGGCCCTCGGCGCGCAGCAGGTCGTAGGCGGTTGTCATGTGGAAATAGACCTGCGGGTTGGCGAAGTGCATCAGGTGCTCGAGCGCGCCGAACTTCAAGGCCGCCACGCGGGTCTTCACATCGACGGACCGGTTCGGGTCGCCGTCCATCTGCTCCGGCGTGACGCTGCTGATGAATTCCAGCGCCGCCGCCACGCGTGCACGGGCATCCGCGATGTTGGTGTCCGGCTCCATCTGGACGTCCGGAGCCTCGATGCCGGCAAGCCGTGCTATGGCATTGTTCACCTGCATGCAGCCGTGACGGATCTGCTCGGCCAGCGTGAACATGTCGGGAGCGAAGCGCCGCTGCATGAGCTCGCCCTCGTCGATCCCCTGTTCCCGGGCGAGTTCGGAAGCCCGCTCGAGGACGAAATCGAGGCTGGACAGCATCTGCTGATAGGGCGGGACGCTGATCGAATACATGGAGATGGACATGGTGGAGTTTCCTAGTCGAAGCTGAAGCCGATGGTGCGGCAACGGAAATAGAGGCCGCCGTCCTGGATGACGAGCGAGAGCATCATCTCGTCGCCGTCGTTGCAGTGCTCATGAAGCTCGGCGGGTGGTGTGATCATCATCGCGAAGGGATGCCAGTCCAGCCGCTCGCCCTCGATCACCGAATGCACGTGTTGCGACTGCAGCGGCAGGGTCATGGCGACCGAGTTGTGGCGGTGGGGACGCTGGCGGCAGCCGGGATCGAGGGAGTTGATCGCGACCTTGATGGTCGGGTGCAACGAATCGGTCCTGCCGTTGCGCTCGCTGGTCAGGTGAAGGGCCTGACCTGACCGGCCCTCGTCCCGGCTGTTGATGTCGCGCGCATTCGTAAGTTCGGACAGCCAGTCCGCCATGGGGTAGCGCGCCGCGACCGTGGGGGCGTTCGCTGGCTCGGGTGCGGCCAGGCCGTGGAAGGCCAGCTCGGGCTCGTTGGTCACCTGGAAGAGCACGACGCCGTCGCCGTCCGCCTGCAGGGCGGTCGCACCGCCGCCGGGCAGGGTGAAGACATCGCCTTTCATGAAGGAGAGCGTCTCGCTCGCCTTCGTCGCGGTGCCGCTGCCGGAAATCACGTAATAGATTTCGCCACTCGCTGCGAAGCATCCGTCGAGAGTGTCTCCGGGGGCGACCTTTGCGTATCGGGCCAGCATCAGCGGGGTGGTGGCCGGGCCGTCGACGCCGATCTCTTCCGCGATGTCGAGGGTGATCCACTGGGTCGGCGTGCTGTCGGCGCGGGCGCGCTCGCACTCCGCGACGAAGTTTCGCCGGGGTATCGGTGCACGCTTGACCTGGAAGATATTGGACGGGCTGTAGTAGCGCGCGCGCTCCAGATACCGGTCCTTTTCGCCCGCCGGCGCAACTGTCTGCGTGCTGTTCGCCGCACCGTCCATGCGTTGTCACCTCCCCCTCTTTGGCCGTGGATACTAGTCGAACTCGGGGACGCCACCAATGCACTTGACCGGCGTGGTGCGCATGCCTTCACTGGTGTCATGACGGACGATCAAAACGATCTGCGCCGGCGTGCCGAGGGGCTGGTTCCGGCTCTGGCGGCGCGCGCAGCGGAAACCGAGGGACTGCGCCGCCTGCCTGATGTCACCATCGCGGACCTGAAGGCGGCCGGCCTTCATCGTATCTGCCAGCCCGCGCGCTTCGGCGGTCACGAGACGCCGCTCGATGACGCCTGCGACATCATTGCGACGCTCGCACGCGGCTGTGCCTCCACCGGCTGGGTGGCAGGGGTCTATACGGACCACCAGATCCTGGTCGGCATGTTCGATCCGCGCGCGGCCGATGATGTGTGGGGTGACAATCCGGACCATCTGGTCTCGGCCGGCCTCAACCCGGCGGGCAGGGCTGAGCCGGTAGAGGGCGGTTACAACCTGTCCGGTGTTTGGACCTGGTCGAGCGGGAGCGACCATGCCGATTGGTTCGTGATGGCGACGCTCCTGCCGTCCGGCCCGGGCGGCGCACCGGAGATGAATTTCTGCCTGGTCCCGCGTGCGAATGTCGGGATCGAGGACAACTGGAATGTCATGGGCATGACCGGGACGGGCAGCAAGAACGTTCATGTCACCGACGCCTTTGTGCCGTTCCACTGCACCCTGCCGGGCCGGCTCGCGGCAGGCGGCGAGGCCGCGCGCGGACGTGCCGGTATACCGGCGCTGTTCCGCCTTCCCCACCCGTCCTGCGTGCCGTTCATGTTGGTCTCGCCATCTCTCGGGATTGCGGAAAGCCTGTTCGATCTGGTGACGGAAGAAATGAAGACGCGGTCCTCACGGGGCGCACAGGTGGCGGAGTTCCAGAGCCTGCAACTACACATCGCCGAGGCTGCGGCCGAGATCGACGCCGCGCGGCTGCTTGTCATGCGCGATACCGGCGAGGCCATGACCGCGATGCACGAGGGCCGCGACCTGACTCTGGAAGAGCGTGCGCGCAACCGGCGCGACCATGCCTATGTCGTGCGGCTGTGCCGCCGGGCGGTGGATCGCCTGTTCGGCGCGGTTGGCGGGCAGGGCATCTTCCTGTCCCACGAGGCGCAGCGGAAGTTCCGCGACATGCATGCAATGAGCGGGCATTTCGCGCTGAACTGGGATATCTCGGGCACCACCTATGGCCGGGTCGCGCTCGGCCTTGATGCCGCAACACCACTGGTCTGAGGCCGACGATGTTTTACGAAAACCACACAACCCTCGAGGTGGTCGGCCAGCTTATGGTCGTCACCCTGTTCCTTGGCACGCTCGCGATCAACGCGACGACCAAGGTCAAGCAGCACGCTGACCGTATGGGTGCCATGGGCGTGCCGATGCCCTATGTGACCCTGTGGATCGGGTTTGCCATGCAGGCCGTGGGCGGTGTGATGGTGGCGATCGACTGGCAGACCGACATCGGGTCGATCATCCTGATAGTCTTCACGGTGCTGGCCAGCGCGATCTTCCACCGTTTCTGGACGATGGACGACCCGCTGCGCCGGCACATGCACCTGTCGATCCTGTTTTCCAACGTCGCCGTGATCGGCGCGCTGCTGCTGTTGATGGCGATCTGAGGCGTTCGCGGTACCTGCTAGCGGCCCTTCGCCATCTCCAAGTACGTCGTGTCGATGTAGTGCTCCGGCCCGTGCAGGTCGTCCGGTGCGGGACCGAACTCGCGGCGCAGGTCGAGCACGGTCTGTATGCCGGGGATGTCGAAGCTGCCGTCGCGGCGCATGCCGGTCTTGTCATCGAAGAAGACATCCAGCGCACCCTCGGCGACCGGCCGCGGCATCTGGGGCATGTTCTCCAGGATGATGTCGACCGCCGTTGCGCGATTGGCGGGCTCGTAGATCCAGTTCACCGATTGCAGCCAGCCGGCGATGAACCCGGCCAGGTCGTCCGCATTTTCCCTGGCCCAGGCGACGCGCGTGGCGCCGACCATGCCCTGGTAGGAATCCAGCACGTCGGACGCGCGCGCCAGCACATGGTGGCCCTTGGATACGCCCATGATCTCGAACGGGGTGACCTGCAGCGTGCCCTTCTGCTCGGGGTGCTCCATCATGGCCTGCCAGCGTTGCAGGACACCGCCGGTCGACAGCCACTCGATCTCGTCCTCGCGGATGCCGTTGATCGCCAGCATGCGGCGCAGCATGAAGGCGAAGCCGGTGGTGAGCGCATCGACAGTCAGGATCTTGCCGCGCACATCCTCGAAGGTCTTGATGTCCTCCTGGACCACGAAGCATGCGAAGCCGTGGTCGGAGCCCATGAAGGCGAAGAAGTCGGAGTCGCCTGCAGCGGACACCTCGCCCTGCTTTTCCTTGTAGGCGACGGTGTTGTCGATGAGGGTCAGCACGATATCGAACTCGCCCGCCGCGAGCCCCGTCTGCTGCGCGACCGAGTTGGGCGTGTAGACGATCTCCATCTCCAGGCCCCTGTCGGCGAAAAAGCCCTGCTTGATGCCGGTCCACAGCGGCACGTTGATGGCCCCCGGAAACACATTGATGATCAGTTTGCGCATGTTCGTTGCTCCCCCGCTTGGCGTTCGTTCTTGCGGCCTGCATATTCGGCCGTGGACTTGCAGGAAGAAAGATTTTTATCGGGACGCCCATGAATTCTCCGCTCACCATCGCCTATGCGGACCGCTACACGATCGACGTGGTGCCGGGACGCGCCCTGCGCCTGGGTGACGGCAACTATCCCCTGTTCAAGCCGCCCGCGCCGGAATCGGTTGCCGCGCCCGACGACTGCCTGAACTTCCTGCGGGAACTGCATGTCAGCCTGATCCCGGTGTTCGATATCGCGGCGCGGCGCTGGATGAATGCCTATTTCGCGGCCATCGCTGCGCAGGCCGATGCGGCACGCGAGGGGCTCGCCGTGCCGGCGGGCCTCGGCGAAAGCCAGAACGCGCACCGGACGTGGTGCTATGCCGCCTACCGGCCCCTGGTCCGGGCCGCGTGCGACATCCATGGCGAACCGGTCGAGGCGACGATCCTGTTCTGGCTGGCGGACGGCGCGTTTCCGGTGCACCCGCAAAAAGAAACCGCGGACCAGATCGATCCGCGGCTCCTCGATTTCCTGTCCGGCGTTGCGGCCCCGCACCATCCTTTTGTGCGGCGGCCGCTGGCCGGGCTGAGCGGCTTGCGCTGAGCCGGACTACAGGTCCAGCGTCAGGCAGTACAGGCCGCCCGCATGGCGGTCGACGCAGTACACGATGCGGTTCTCGTCCACATAGACGTCGTTGATCTGTGCCGTCGCGACCGGCGAAGTGTCCGGCTTCGGCGGCACGAAATACGCCACTTCCTTCGGCTGCAGCGGGTCCTTCATGTCGAAGACGCGCAGGCCGCCGTTGAAGAAGGTGGCGAAGATCAGGTCGTCCGACTGGAAGGACGGCCCCGGACGGTTCTCGTGCAGGTTATGCGCGCCGAAGCGGCCGCCGCGATTGCGGAAGTCGTCCAGCGGCGGCATCGGGAGGGTGCCGATGGGAACCAGATTGTCTTCCTTGCGGGCATCGACCACCCAGGCCAGCTTCGGCCAGTCCAGCGCGTCGTCGCGGATGCTTTCGTCGGTGACGATCAGGATGTCCTTGGAGAAGAGCGGCAGCACCGTGTGCATGAAGCCCGGATAGGGCGGATGCGGGTTCCACTCGCCGACGACCTTCGGGTTCGACTTGTCGGAGATGTCCATGATGAACATGCCGCCGTCGAGGTAGCCCATGTACATCCGGTCCGGCCGGTCCGGATAGACGTTGGTGTTGTGGGCGCGGAAGCCGGAATCGAATTCCGGGTGGCGCTGCGGCGGCGCGACGTTGTCGCCCTCGCGGGTGCCGGGATACCACCAGCGGCCCACTTCTGTCGGATTGGAGGGATTGCGCACATCGATGCAGCGGTAGAACTGATCGTCCTTCGGGTTGGTCGGGACGAAATCGTCCGAGCCGCCCGCGAAGTGGACGTACTCGCCGTCGGCGAACCAGAGCTGATGGACACCGCGCGAATGCGGGCCCGAGCAGTCGAAGAAGGAAATCGACTTGGGGTCTTCCGGGTTGGACAGGTCGAACAGCTCGACGCCAACCTTCTCCATATCGACGCCCGGCGTCTGGTAGGCCACGGCCATGATGTCGCCGGTCACTTCCAGCGAGTTGGAGCGCATCTCCATCACCGGGAGCTCGGTCTGGCAGATGACCTTCGGGTTGCGCGGGTCGCTGACGTCGACGCCGGTGAAGTTCTTCGGCGCGGATTCATGTGCGAGCCAGATGATGCGGCGGCCGTCCGGCGCGACCTGCATGGACATGCCTTCGCCCATGCCGCCGAAGCCGACGAGTGTGTCCTGCGACAGCAGGGTCATGTTCTTGATTTCCGGTTGGGCCATCGTGTTCCCCTATTGAACTGACTGGGTGTTTGAAAAGTTCGAACGGGTCCGGTTTGCAGTCCGGACCCGTCCGTTTGTTGTGTTTGCGACGCGGTGCGTCAGTCGTCCTTCACCTCGGCGAATTCATCGTGCTTGTCGCTGAATTCGTCCTTCGGCATGACGTTGAGCTCCTTCTCCGCAGTCTCCCATTTTTTGGGTCGGAGCGCGAAGTAGAGCGCGCCGACGATCATCACGATGATGATAATCGAGACGGGACGGCCGGCGAGGAACGGGATCACGTTGCCATCGGTGATGACCATCATGTTCCGGAAGCCCTGCTCCGCGATGGGGCCCAGAATGACACCGAGCAGGATGCCGGCCGGTGTGAAGTTGTACTTCTGGGCGAAGTACCCGATCACGCCGAAGGCGATCATGATGCCGATGTCATACGGGTTGCCGCTGGCGGTGTAGGTGCCGACGACACAGAAGATCATGATGACCGGCGCGAGCACGCCGCGTGGGACCAGGGTGCAGTAGGCCAGCAGGCGGGCCATCAGGCCGGCCACGCCGCCCATCAGCACATTGGCCAGCACGAAGCCCCACATCACCGTGTAGATGATCTCCGGCGTCTTGCGGAACAGGGTCTCGCCCGGCTGCAGGCCGTGGATCATCAGCGCGCCCAGGATCACCGCGGCGGAAATGCCGCCGGGGATGCCCAGAACGAACATCGGGATCAGGGAGGTGCCCGTCACGCCGTTGTTCGAGGCCTCGGTGGCCGCAACCGCCTTGATCTCGCCCTTGCCGAACTGGTCACCCGGCTTTCCGCGCTGGATTTCCCAGGAATAGGCGATCCATTGGGCAACACTGCCGCCCGCCGCGGGAATAATCCCCATGACGAGACCGGTGACCCAGCCGCGGACGAGCGACCAGCGGCAGTGCACGATCTCGCTGAAGCGGGGCCAGATGTTCCAGCTGAGCGTGGATTTGCCCGAAATGTTCGACTGCGGGCTGCCCTCGCACAGGGTCAGGGCCTGGGCGAAGGCGAACAGGCCGATCACCGTTGGCAGGATGCCCACGCCCGACAACAGGCCGGTCTGGCCGTACACGAAGCGCGGGAAGGCGGTCATGTTGTCCACGCCGATGGTGGCGATGAACAGGCCCAGCATGCCGGCCGCAAGGCCCCGCAGCAGCGCCCCGAAGGACACGGCGGCGATGGCGGTCAGGCCGAGGATCGCGACCAGGAAATATTCGGCCGGTCCGAACAGCAGCGAGACCTTCGCCAGCGGCGGTGAGAGGAACACCATCACCAGGCCGCTGATCAGGCCTCCGGTGACCGAGGCGAAGGTGGCCATGCGGATGGCCTGCATGGCCTTTCCCCGCTTGGTCATCTCGAAGCCCTCGATCGCCGTGGCTGCCGAGGCCGAGGTGCCCGGTGCGCGAAGCAGGATCGCCGTGAATGATCCGCCGTAAAGCCCGGCCGCGTAGGTGGCGACCATCATGATGAGAGCCGTCTGCGGCTCCCAGGTGAAGGAGATCGGGATCATCAGCGCGATGGCCATCGGCGGGCCGAGGCCCGGGATGGCGCCGATCACCAGGCCGACGACGATACCGATCATCATCGCGCCAAAATTGGCCAGCGACAGTACGTCGCCGAGAAATGAAAACGCTTCCATTGCCGTTATTTCCCCAAATGACGTGTCGTGGATGTGCGTGTCATGGCGGCAATCACATCAGGATTCCGCGTGGCAGCTCTGCGTCGAGCGCGATCGTGAAGAACACGTACATCAGCGGAAACAGGACCACTGCCACGGCGGTGATGACCTTCACCTGCCGGTAGCCGGTCATCAGGGTCACGACGAAGTAGAAGACGAGCGACGTGGCGTAGAAGCCGACCTTGAAGACCAGGTAGGCGTAAAACACCGACACGATCATCACGTAGAACGGCTTGATGGCCATGTACGAGAAGTCGAAATTGACGTTTCCGTCGAAGCGGGTGTCTTTGGTGAAGTAGCTGCGCACGATCATGATGACCGCGAGCAGTATGATCACGTACTCCGTGAACAGCGGAAACGTGCCGGACGATCCGGGAAGATCGATCGACTGAACCAGGAAGGCCCCTGCGAACAGGATCATTCCCAGCGCGGTCAGCCGCTCGGCCCATAACTTGGTCATGTAAATGTCCCCCAACGGACGGTTCCGTGAGGGCCACGGCGCACGCAGCGCAGGGTGGCGGGATCAAGCGGAACCGAGAACTCGAATGCTGCGTCCGTGCCCCGTCCGGAACGTCCGGACAGGGCACGGCAAGTGTCGCAGCGGTGGAACGCTTACTGGGCGTTCTCCCAGTAGGCCGCATCCTCGGCCACCTTCTGGCCGGCACGCAGCAGCTTCCACATCTCTTCACCCGTGCGGTACATCAGGAAGTTGCGGCTCGCCCGCTCCTTCTGCTGGTACTCGGGGTTGTTCATCGCCTTCTCGATCGCGGCGAGATAGACCGCGCGCTTCTCTTCGGCGAGACCGTTCGCGGTCGCCAGCGTACGGCCGGCATAGGTCACGTTCGGCTGTCCGGTGACTTCCTGGAAGGTCGGCACGCTTGGCAGCAGGATCCACGGTTCATCATGCAGCACGGACACGGGGCGGAGTTTCCGCTCCATGATGCTGTTGATGTAGTAGCCCACATTGCCGGCCACCATGTCGGAGGTCTTGCCCAGGATCTGCTGGATCTTGCCGTTGTCGCCCGTGTCCGAGAACAGGAGCTTGGAGTTCTTCAGCGCCGGAACCGCCTTCATCGCGAAGGCCATGCCGACATGGTCGTCACCGCCATGGCTGCCCACCGACACAACGATCGGCTTCTTCTCGGCATAGGCGATCATTTCCGCCAGCGTCGAGAAGCGGTCGTCGTCCCAGCGCACGAGCCACAGGCCCGGGTCGTAGGAGTGCCATGCCAGGAAGTTGAAGGATTCGAGGGTCTCTTTGCGCTTCATCTCCGGATTCAGCATCGAGAAGATGTGCGGGATGTTCACGACGGCCAGCATGTGGTCGTCATCCGGGCCCCATTCATTGGTGACCTGGCTCCAGGACACCCAGCCGCCGCCGCCGGCGACGTTGGTGACCTTCACCGGCTGGCCGAGCTCGGCGCCGAGATACGGTGCGAACAGGCGGAAGGTCCGGTCGGCGCCGCCGCCCGGTGCGAACGGCACCTGGATCACGACGGGTTTGTTGGGGAAATCAGCAGCCGTCGCGCCCGTGGGGGCAACAGCCGCGAGGCCGATCGCGCCGAGCAGCGCGAGGCCAAGGTTGGTCAGCTTTTTCATAAGACGTCATCCCTGATTGAGAACTTTTGGTTTCCTCGCCCGGCATTGTTTTTTTCGCCGGGTCCGACCAAAGTCTAACCATCAAGGTGACGGGTGAATACACTAAAAGGGAAAAAAGTGATCATACCGGGATACGCCACCCCGGTAGATCAACCCAAAGTAGAATAATGGCTTTTGCGCCGGGTTACGCGGCCGTGGCCTCGTGAATGGCGGCCCAGACGCGCGGAGGCGTGGCCGGCATGTCGATGTGGCGCACGCCCACCGCATACAGCGCATCGCATACCGCGTTCATCACCGCGGGCAATGCGCCGACCGTCCCGGCTTCGCCCGCGCCCTTCAGCCCCATCGGATTGTTCTTCGACGGCACGTTGTGCTCGATCACATTGAAGGACGGAAAGTTGTCGGCGCGCGGCATGGCGTAGTCCATGAACGAACCGGTCAGGAGCTGGCCGGAATCGGAATCATAGACGATCTGCTCCAGCAGGGCCTGCCCGGCGCCCTGGACGACGCCGCCATGGACCTGGCCCTTCACCATCATCGGGTTCAGCGCCACGCCCACATCGTCCACCACCGTGTAGGAGATGATCTCGACCACGCCCGTGTCGCGGTCGATCTCGACCTCGGCCACATGGCAGCCATTGGGATAGGTCGGTCCCGGCGGCAGGATGATGGCGCTTTCGTTCAGGCCCATTTCCAGTTCGCGCGGCATGCGCGCAGCCTGATAGGACGCCTTGGCGACTTCGGGCAGGGTGATCGAGCGGTCGGTGCCGCTGACCGTAAAGGTGCCGTCGTCGAAGGTGATGTCGGCCTCCGCCGCTTCCATCAGATGGGCCGCGATCTTGCGGGCGCGCTCGATGATCTTCTCCGAGGCGCGCAGCAGGGCCGCGCCGCCGACGCTGATCGAGCGGGAGCCGAAGGTGCCCTTGCCGTGATGCACCAGTTCCGTGTCGCCATACAGCACGCGGATGGAATCGAAGGGGATGCCCAGCTTCTCCGATGCGATCTGGCGGAAGGCGGTCTCGTGGCCCTGGCCGTGGGAATGGGTGCCCATCAGCACCGAAGCCCCGCCGTCGGCGTCGAAGCGGATCGATGCGCTTTCCTCGTTGGGCAGCGGCAGCGGTCCGCCGGCGATCTCGATCACGCTGGCGACGCCGATGCCGCGCAGCTTGCCGCGCGACGCCGCTTCGGCGCGGCGCGCCTCGAACCCGGCATAGTCCGCCGCCTCGACCGCGCGGTCGAGGCACTTTTCGAAATCGCCGCTGTCATAGGTGAACACGAAGCCCGTGTCGTAAGGCATCGCCTCGGGCGGGATCAGGTTGCGCCGGCGCAGTTCCACCGGGTCGATGCCCAGTTCGCGCGCGGCGACGTCGATGGTCCGCTCGATCGCATAGGACGCCTCGGGCCGCCCCGCCCCGCGATAGGTCGCGGTCGGGCTGGTGTGGGTGTACACCCCGTGCACCTCGGCATGGATGTGCGGCGTCGTGTAGGTGCCGGCCAGTCCGCCCAGATTGTTGGTCGGCGAGTGGGGCCCGGAATTGGCCAGGAAGCCGCCCATGGACGCGTCGGTGCGGATGCGGAACGCCAGGAAGCGCCCGTTCTCGTCCAGCGCCAGTTCGGTGTGGGAGACGTTGTCGCGCGCGTGATAGTCGCTGGCCAGCGCCTCGCTGCGCACGGCCGCCCAGCGTACCGGCCGGCCCGTGCGCTTGGCCGCCCACAGGACCAGCCCGTGTTCGGCGAACGGACTGCCGCGCATGCCGAAACCGCCGCCCATATCGGGGGAGATCACCCGCAGCTTGCCTTCGGGAATGTTGAACACGTTGGCGCACAGATCCGAACGCAACCGGTGCGGGGACTGCACTCCGGCATACAGCGTGAACCTGTCTTCCAGCGGGTCGTAGAACCCGATGGCCGCGCGCGGCTCCATCGTGTTGGTGGCCACGCGGCTGATGACGAAGTCGAGACTCACCACATGAGGCGCGGCGGCAAAGGCAGCGTCGGTCTTATCGCGGTCGCCGAGCTCGAACAGGAAGCTTTCGTTGTCCGGCACCTGTTTCCAGACCTGGGCCGCGCCGGCATCGCGCGCGTGTCCGGTCTCGGTGATGACGGGTTGGGTCTCGTAATCCACCTCGATGGCTTCGGCCGCGTCCATGGCCTGGGAGCGGGTCTCGGCGATGACGGCGGCCACGGCCTGGCCCACCAGGTGCACCTCGCCGTCCGCCAGCAGCGGGTAGGGCGGCTCCACCATGGGCGAGCCGTCCCGTTGCTTGCGTTTGACGCTGCAGGCCAGCCCGCCAATACCGTCGGCGTTGAGGTCGGCCGCAGTCAGGATCTCGATCACGCCGGGCATCGCCCGGGCCTCGGTGGAGTCGATGGCCGTGATCGTCGCGGCGGCGTGCGGGGATCGCAGCACCGCCATATAGGCCGCACCAGGCACCGCGCGGTCGTCGGTGTAATTGCCCTGTCCAGTCAGCAGCCGCCGGTCTTCGACGCGCGGCACGGACTGTCCGATGCCGTATTCCCGCATCGTTCTCTCCCCCGATAAATCCCTGCTCTCGCGAGCGGGCGACAGTTTGGCCCGTCCGCCCGTCCTGCGTCCAGACACCGCGGGCGGCATAAATGAAAACGGCCCGCCGGGAGGGCGGGCCGTATGGTCCTGTCCGTGTGCGCTGCGCTAGTCGGCAGCGTCGGCGGCGGTCCGGGTCGGGGCGCGGCCGGCGGCCTGCGCCTCGGCGGCCGAGAAGTTCAGCTCGACCTTGATGCCGTTGATCGGCTCCATGAAGAACAGCTGGTAGAGCGACTGGTCGTGCGCCTGACGCTCGTTGAACTTGATGCCGTTGGTCTTCAGGCGGTCGACGAATTCCTCGATACCGGAGCAGTTGAAGCACACATGATCGATCCGGCCCGAGCCTGCGTTGGCTTCGGCTTCCGCGGCGGCGCTGTTGTCGCCCGGACGCAGGTACTCGTTCTGGTGCTCGGAGAAATTGGCCTTGCCGATGTGCACGACATCCTGGTCACCGATATAGAGCCAGTGCACCGGGAACCCGAATTCGGGATGGTCGCCGGACCGGAAACCGAGGTTCTTCACCCACCAGTCGCGCGTCCCGTCGGGGTCATGGGTGAGGATCAGGATGTGCTCCATGAAGTTGAGGCCCATGGTCGGCTCCGTTTCTGGCAGGTGTGGTTTGAGTTACGGCGATTGTGGCGCAGCCCCGGTTCGGTCTCAACCGAAGACCGGGCACAAATTTTATATGGATCGGGTCCCAAATCCGTGCCGGATCACCCCAGGGGCTGCGCGTCCACAAGCACGGCGGCCAGCAGGCAGGGCTCGCTGGAGCGGTTCGACCAGGCATGGAGGGTGCCGCGCTGCACGCACATATCGCCGGCCTTCAGAAGCACCTCTTCCTCGTCGAGGATCAGCCACACCTCGCCGGAGATGATCACCAGGTAGTCCACCGACCTGGTCTTGTGCATGCCCGGGTGCTTCTGGCCGTCGAGGCGTTCGCCCGCGCCCATCTTCTCGAAATATTCCTTCATCTGGTCGTAGTTGCGCTCGGAATCCGGAGGGAGTTCCAGCACCCGGAACACCGCGCCGCCCGCCGGCGGCTCCAGCGTCACCTTTTCTTCCACCGTGTCGGTGTTGCCGGAATTGTCGTCCGGCACCGCGTGGGAAAGCCACACATCCGACAGGCGGACATTGGACTGGCCCGGCGGGGTGTACACATGGCCCATATCCGCGGTCATGGTCTCGTCGATCATCACGACGGCCTTGCCGTCGTTGTCGTGGCCGGTGATCACCCGGCGGATATCGCGCGGCATCCTTCTCTCCCTTTTCCTGAATGGTGTTAGTTTTTGGAGGCCCTAGTTGTTGTCTGGGCTTTGGCGGTCCCGCCAGTTCGCCGGCTTGACGATCCGGTTCTTCAGGATGCCGATCTTCTCGACCTCCAGCTCGATCGTGTCGCCGTCGGACAGGTACCTGTTGTGCTCCAGACCGCAGCCCGTGGGCACGGTGCCGGACCCGAAGATCTCGCCCGCATAGATGGTCTGGCTGCGGCTGAGATGGGCGAGCACGTCCTCGAAGCGGTGATCCATCATGCCGGTGTTGCCTCGGCTCCATTCCTCGCCGTTGATGCGCGCGGTCATCTCCTGCTCATAGGGCTTCTCGATCTCGTCAGTGGTGACGATGCACGGCCCCATGATATTGCCTGCGTCGAAGTCCTTGCCCGGCCCGCCCATGCCGGCACCCGTCCGGATCTCGACAGCCTGCACGTCACGCGCGCTGATGTCGTTGAAGATGGTGAAGCCGAAGAAATGCTTCGCCGCTTGGTCGGCCTTGATGTCGGTCCCGGGCGATCCGGTCACCACCGCCCATTCCAGCTCGTAGTCCAGCCGCCGCGCTTCGTGCGGCCAGATCGCGTCGTCGCCGGGCCCGATGATGCTCAGGTGGTTGCTGTTCAGGTAGACCGGTGCTGCCTCCCATTCCTTCGGCACGTCCAGCGCGCCCGCCGCCTTGAATCGCGCAAAGGCCGCCTCGGGGTCGTCCTCGCGCTCGGCCAGCCGCGTGTAGCGGACCGCGCGGGCATTGCGCAGGTGCTGAAGGAAGCAGGTGCAGTCACGCAACCGGCGCGGGTTGGGAAGCGGCGCGTGCAGGCGTGCCTGCGCAGCCGCGACGAGTGCGGCCTCGGGCTTTGCATCGGCCAGGGTGCGCGCCTGGTCGAGCGCACCGGGCCCGGCATCGATCAGCGCCAGCATGGACGTGAAGGCGTCGGGTGCTACGCCCCCGTCGCGTGCTGCGGCATGCAGGTCGACGATCCGGCTGTCGCCGTCCACCAGCGCACCGAGGCGAAGGCCGTCCCGGCCGGTTTCGGAAAATGTGACTAGGCGCACGCGGACCCTCCCGGCTGCGTTGATGCAGGCGTCAGGGTTCACCAAAGGCGAGGCGGAGGCAAGGCCCCCGGGGAGTTCGATTGAAAGGAGGTCGAACGGTTTGCGCGCAGCGCCGTTTAGAAGTCGACGACCGAGTTCAGGGCCAGCATCACGAACAGGGCCACGGCATAGATCCCCGTGAGGCTCGTGAGCATGAACAGGATGTTGCCGGCCGTATGGAGCGGATGGCGGCGGCGCTCTTCCTGGAGGCGGGCCTCCGAGCGGCGCTCTCGGCCCGCGACCACGGACAGGAAGACCGGGCGACCGGGAACGGGCAGGGTGAAGCGAAGGTCGACCGGAAAGGAGGATACGGTTGCCGCTTCTGCGGTTTGCGTGGAGTTAAGGTTTTGTGCGCTCATATGGGCCTCAGGTCTTTCCGGACGGTGGATGCCACAAATGGTCTTGTGACCCTCCGTCTGCGCCCGAAAGTATGGACGGGCATGGTTAAGGAATGCTTGCCTGTGTCTGCCGGGTTTTCCGGATGGCACGGCATCCGAGGCGACATCGCCGCGCAATATCCGCGTGCGAGGAAGAGCGCCGGAGCAATCGAGGACGACGACCCATGACTGCGCGAACGCATACCAAAAAGAAGAACCTTGTCGGGAAGGCGGCGCAGCTCGCGGCCCGGAAATACGACAAGGCGTGCGCCGACTTTGTGCGCGCCTTCTACGGAAACGTCCCGCCGGGCGACATTGTCGAATCCAGCGCGGAGGAGCTGTGCGATGCGGCCGCGTCCTTTTGGGAATTCGCCCGGGTGCGCCATCGCGGCGGGCCGCTGATCCGCGTCTTCAATCCGCACCCTGACGGCCGCGGCGCGCGGGCTGCGCATACCGTGATCGAGGTGGTGACCGAGGACATGCCGTTCCTGGTCGATTCCCTGACGGCGGAGCTGAACTACCAGGGCCTGACCGTGCACCTTGTGATCCATCCGATCTTCGAGGTGGCCCGGAACGCCAGGGGCCAGCTCACCGGCCTTTCGCCTGCCGCGGGCCGGAGTGCTTCGGCCGAGAGTTTCATGCATATCGAGGTGAACGAGCAGCCCGACGCGGAGACCCTCGCGCGGCTGACGGCGCGGATCGAGCAGGTCCTGTCGGATGTGCGCGCGGCGGTCGAGGACTGGCCGACCATGCGCGAGCGGGTCGAGGCCATCGTGAAGGAGTTGGCGGACAACCCGCCACCGATCGACGCGGCCGAAGTCGAGCGCACCCGCGCCTTCCTGGAATGGATGTGCGAGGACCACTTCACCTTTCTGGGGTACCGCGAGTACAGCCACACCGGCACCGGGGAAGCGCAGAGGTTGCGCAGCGGTCCCGGTGGACTGGGCGTTCTGCGCGATGCGGCGCGGCCGATCTTCGAGAACTGGGCCGATGATGCCCCGCTGCCCGAGGATGTGCGGTCCTTCGTGCGCCAGTCGCAACTGATGATGCTCACCAAGGCCAACCAGCGCGCCACGGTCCACCGCCGGGTGCATATGGATGTGATCGGCATCAAGATCATCGACGCGAAGGGCAATGTCACCGGCGAGCGGATGATCGTCGGGCTCTTCACCTCGGCAGCGTACAGCCGCTCACCCATGAACATCCCGATGCTGCGCGAGAAGGTCGAATCGACGCTTGCGCGCGCCGGCCTGCCGCCGGCCGGGCATGACGCCAAGGCGCTGGCACATATCCTCGAGAACTACCCGCGCGACGAGTTGCTGCAGATCAGCGAGAAGCAGCTCCTCACCAATGCGCTGGGCATCCTCCACCTGCAGGAACGCCAGCGCACCGCGCTGTTCCTGCGTGAGGATCCGTTCCGGCGCTATATCACGGCGCTCGTCTTCGTGCCGCGCGACCGCTACGACACGAACCTGCGCCTGAAGCTGTCCCAGATTCTCGAACACGCCTTCGGCGGATCGGTGGCCGCTTTCTTCCCCGAATTCGGGACGGAATCCGTTCTCGCCCAGGTGCTCTTCGTCATCAAGATCGGCGAGGCCGGGATTCCCGACTATGACATCGACGAGATCGAGGCTGACCTGCGCGAGGCGGCACGATCGTGGGAAGACCGCCTGCGCGACGCCCTGATCGAGGCGCGCGGCGAGGCGGCGGGCCTGGTGATGTTCCAGCGCTACGGCCAGTCCTTCACGCTTGCCTATCGCGACCGATACGACCCGGAGACCGCCGTTGCGGATGTCGAGCATATCGACGCGGCGCGGATCGCCGACGGCATGGAGCTCAACCTCTACCGGCCCGAGGGCGAACCGGCGGATACGGTCCACCTCAAGCTCTATCACGCCGGCCGACCGCTGCCGTTGTCCGACGTGATCCCGATGCTCGAGAACATGGGCCTGAAGGTGATCGGCGAGGAGCCGTTCGAGGTGAACTACCTGTACGGCGAACAGACGGGCGAGGTCTGGATCCACGATTTTGCGATGCAGATGCGCTCGGGTGCGGGGATCGACCTGAATGTCGTGCACGAACCCTTCCAGGACTGTTTCGCGCGCGTCCTGTCGGACCAGGTGGCCAATGACGGCTTCAACAACCTCGTCCTCGGAGCGGGCCTGGAGTGGCGGGAAATCCTGATCCTGCGGGCTTACTGCAAGTTCCTGTTGCAGAGCCGGATTCCGTTCTCCCAGAGCTATATGGAAGAGACACTGGCCAACAATCCCGGCCTCGCCGGACATATCGTCGGGCTGTTCTTTGCACGGTTCGACCCGGAGGTCGCGGGTACGCCGAAGGGCAAGCGGGCTGAAAAGAAGCTGCTCGCCGCCATCGCGGAAGGCCTCGATGCCGTGGTCAATCTCGATGAGGACCGTATCCTCCGGCGCTTCGCCAATGCCATTGAATCGACCCTGCGCACGAACTTCTTCCAGGCCGACGAGGAGGGTGAGGCGAAGCCCTACATGTCGTTCAAGATCGACAGCCAGGCCATCGACGAATTGCCGTCGCCGCGCCCGAAGAAAGAGGTCTTCGTCTACAGCCCGCGCATGGAGGGCTGCCACCTGCGCGGCGGTGACGTGGCGCGCGGCGGGATCCGCTGGTCGGATCGGCGCGAGGACTTCCGCACCGAGATTCTCGGTCTCCAGAAGGCGCAGACGGTCAAGAACGCGGTGATCGTTCCCGTCGGTGCCAAGGGCGGCTTCGTGTGCAAGATGCTGCCGGCGCCTACGGGCGATCCGCAGGCGGACCGGCAGGCGACCCAGGAAGAGGTCGTCGCCTGCTACAGCACCCTGATGCGCGGACTGCTGGATATCACCGACAACTTCGTCGACGGGAATATCGTCCCGCCGGAACAGGTGGTCCGGCGCGATGCGGACGACCCCTACCTGGTGGTCGCCGCCGACAAGGGTACGGCCACTTTCTCTGACATCGCCAATGGCTTGAGCGAGGAATATGGGTTCTGGCTCGACGATGCCTTTGCCTCGGGCGGCTCGGCGGGCTACGACCACAAGAAGATGGGCATCACGGCCAAGGGCGCGTGGGAATCGGTCAAGCGCCACTTCCGCGAGATGGGCCGCGACACCCAGACCCAGGATTTTACCGTGGTTGGCGTCGGCGATATGTCCGGCGACGTGTTCGGCAACGGTATCCTGCTGTCCGAGCACATCCGGCTGGTCGCCGCCTTCAATCACCTGCACATCTTCTTCGATCCGGACCCCGACCCGGCCAGAAGTTTTGCCGAGCGCAAGCGACTGTTCGAGCTGCCGCGATCGAACTGGGCGGACTACGACGAAAAGCTGATCTCCAAAGGTGGCGGAATCTTTGACCGCAAGGCCAAGTCGATCAAGCTGACGGCGCAGATGAAGTCCGTGCTCGGCGTCGCCCGCGACCAGATGACGCCCAACGAACTGACCCAGGCCATCCTGCTGGCCGAGGTCGACCTGCTGTGGTTCGGCGGCATCGGCACCTATGTGAAGTCCTCGGCGGAATCCAACGCCGATGCGGATGACCGTTCGAACGACGCGGTGCGGGTCAACGCCCAGAACCTGCGCTGCAAGGTGATCGGCGAGGGCGCGAACCTCGGCGTCACCCAGCGCGGGCGCATCGAGTTTGCGCGCCATGGCGGCCGGCTGAACACGGACTTCATCGACAACTCGGCGGGCGTCGATTGTTCGGACCATGAGGTGAACATCAAGATCGCGCTGGCCGATGCGGTCGCGGCAGGCCGGATGACGGTGAAGCAGCGCGACAAGCTGCTGGAAGACATGACCGACGAGGTCGGGCTTCTGGTGTTGAACGACAATTATCTCCAGACCCAGGCGATCTCCCAGGCCGAACGCCACGCGAGCGAGCGCCTCGATTCCCAGTGGCGGGTGATGCGTTCGCTCGAACGCCGCGGCCTGCTGGACCGTGCCATCGAGCACCTGCCCGATGACGAGGATATGGCCGACCTGCAGGCGGACGGCCTCGGCCTGACGCGGCCGGAATATGCGGTCCTGTTTTCCCATGCGAAGATCGCGCTGTACGGCGACCTGCTGCCGACCGCCGTCCCCGACGACCCGTACCTCGTCAAGGACCTCGCGCGATACTTCCCGCGGCCGTTGCGTGAGACGTTCGCCGACGAGATTTCGAGGCACCGCCTGCGCCGGGAAATCGTCGCCACTTATGTCACCAACTCGCTGGTCAACCGGGTCGGCGCCAGCTTCGTGCTGGACCTGCGCGAACGTTCCGGCGCGGCGCCGGACGATATCGCCCGGGCCTATGTCATCGCGCGCGATGCCTTCGACCTGCGCCCGGTCTGGCGCGATATCGAGCTGCTCGACCTCAAGGTCGATGCGGGCGTCCAGCAGGATATGTCCCATGAGTTGGAGATGCTCGTGGAGCGGATGACGGTCTGGTTCCTGACCCACGCCCGCCGTCCGCTGGATATTGAGGCGACCATCAAGCGCTACGCACCGGGCATCCAGGAACTGGTCGCCAACCTGCCGGACATCGTGGCGGACGAGGACCGGCGCGACATCGACGTGCAGATGGCGGCTCTCGCGGACAAGGGCGTGCCGCCCGCGCTGGCGGTCAGAATCGCCAGCCTCGATGTGCTGGCGGCGGGCGGCGATGTGGTCCAGATTGCCCGCGAGACGGGCGTGCCCGTGCTCGACACGGGCCGGATCTACTTCCAGCTCGGCGCACGGCTGGGGATCGACTGGCTACGCCATGCCGCCAAGTCGATCGAGCCGTCGTCCGACTGGGAACGCATGGCCGTCGATTCCATCATCGACGACAGCTATGCGCACCAGTCCGCGCTGACGAACCGCGTGCTCGAACTTGCCGGTAAGGGCAAGCTGGGCAAGGCGGCCTCCGAGGGGGTGATCGCGACCTGGGTGGATTCGCGCAACGGGGCCGTGGAGCGGACCGGGCAGATGCTCGACAGCCTGCGCGAGGCCGAGACGGTCGACCTGGCCATGCTCACCGTGGCCAACGGACAGGTGCGGAGCCTTCTGGCCTAGTAGGGCGAGGGCCGCGATCCTGATACACTCGGCGGTCCCTGCTTTCCCGGTCCGGCCCAGCGTGAACCCGAAACTCCTGTCCCAACCCGGCAACCTCGCCATCGTCGCGGCGGTGGCGGCCTGCATGTCCACCGCGCTGGGCGGTTCGGCCTTCGTGGCGATCCGTTTCCTCGTGACCGAAACGGAACCGGTCACGATCGCCTTCATGCGCACCTTTATTGCGGCGGTCGTGCTGGGTGTGGTCGCGCTCGCCATTGTCCGCCGCTGGCCG
Organism: Alphaproteobacteria bacterium; assembly: GCA_038117045.1. Taxonomy (GTDB): domain Bacteria; phylum Pseudomonadota; class Alphaproteobacteria; order UBA6615; family UBA6615; genus JABJAG01. The sequence goes on from JAYOFE010000008.1 coordinate 70,917, forward strand.
ACACCGCGTGAGCTGGTGATGATGGGCTTCATGGGCGCGATGTTTTTCGGCGGCCTCCAGTTCATTTTCTCCAACGCCTTTGCGTTTACGACCTCGTCGCGCGGGGCGCTGGCCTACACCATCACGCCGTTCCTGACCCTGCTGATCGCGGCGGCATTCGGTATTGAGAAGCCGACCCGGCAGAAAATTGCGGGCATTGTCCTGGCCACGTCCGGTGTCGTTGTGGCGCTTGCCCAGGATGCCGGGGCGCCGCCGGACGCGTGGATCGGCGATGCCATGATCGTCGGGGGGGCGTTCATCACGGCGATCTACGGCGTCTGGTCGGCGCGCGCGCTGAAGCACCAGTCGCCCCTCGTCTCCGTCGTGTCGGGGGTAGTCCCCGGCGCCGCGCTGCTCTGGGTCTATGCGGCCGCGACGGGCGCACCGGCCTTCAGCCCGGTTCTGTCCACCACCGGCTGGCTCGCCATTGCCTATCTGGGCATCGGTGCCGCGGTGATGTCCTATATTCTCTGGCTCTGGGCCCTGCGCCACACGACCCCGACACTTGTGTCGGTCGCGCTGCCCGTGAACCCGCTGATGGCGATGCTCTGGGGCAGCGTCCTGCTGGGCGAACGTGTGACGCTCGCCATGATCATCGGTTTTGTCCTGGTGATTTCCGGCATCGCCGTTACCAACTGGCAGCGCCGCCCGAAGGTTCTTCCCGCATGATTGCGCCTGTCCTTACCCCTGCGCGGCTGGCCCTGCTGGCCGCGGTGGCGGCCGTGGTGGCACCCTTTGCCGCGGGCACGACGCTCGGCGCGATCCGTTTCCTGTCCGCCGATGTCGAGCCGCTGGGGATCACGCTGATCCGGCTGGGGATCGGCGCGGCGATCCTGTTCCCACTCGCGCTTGTCTTCGCTCGCGGCTGGCCGCGCGGGCGCGACTTCTGGGTGCTGATCGGGTTTGGCGTGGTGATGTTCGGGTTCAGCCAGTGGCTGGTCTCCGCCTCGCTGGCCTACACCTCGGCCGCGCGCGGCGGAATCATCGCCTCCACCGTGCCCTTCATGACGCTGGCCGTCTCGGCGGTGCTGCGGGCCGAGCAGCTCACCTGGCTGAAGGCGCTGGGCGTGAGCGTGGCAACCGGCGGCGTGGCGCTGGCCCTGTGGCAGGACGCGAGCGCCATTCCCGGCGGCTGGCGGGGTGATCTGCTGATGCTTGCGGCCTCGGCGGTGCTGTCCGTCTATAATGTCGTCTCGCGCAACCTTGCCCGGAAGTATTCGCCGCTGATCTTCGTGACCTGCAACATGGTGCCCGGCGTGCTCGTCCTGGCCGCCATCGCGACGGCGAGCGGTGTCACGCCCGGCGACATTCCACTGACCCGCGAGAACCTGCTCGCGATTGCCTATATCGGGGTCATCGGCAGCACGTTCACCTATTTCCTGTGGCTGTGGGCGCTGCGGCACACGACACCGTCACGCGTCGCGATCGGGCTGACCATGAATCCCATGGGTGCGATGGCTGCTGGCGCGGTCATCCTGGGGGAGCCGATCACACTGGGCGTGTGGGCGGGACTGGGCTGCATCGCGGGCGGTATCCTGCTGGCGAACTGGCGGCTGCAGGACCGCAAGGCGGAGGCACCCGCTCATGGCGGATAGCAGGGTGGAGAAAAAGCCGGCGCCCTTTGACCGGCGCGCGGTGGGCGCGTGGTGCGTGTTCGACTGGGCGAATTCGCCCTTCCCTGCCGTGGTCCTGACCTTTGTGATCCCCGCCTATTTTGCCCAGGCCGTCGTCGGGGATCCGGCGCGGGCGACCGAATGGTGGGCGATCATGACCGGCCTGTCGGCGCTGGCTATCGCCGTGATCAGCCCCGTCCTGGGGGCGATCGCGGACCAGGGCCAGGCGCGCAAGCCGTGGCTCGCCTTCTTCGCCGCGATCATGGCGGCCGGGTCGGCGGCGATGTGGTTCGTCGCACCCGATCCCGGCGATGCGGTGCTGCTGCTCGTGCTGGTCGGCGTGACAGTGGTCGCGTTTGAACTGTCGATGGTTTTCTACAACGCATTGTTGCCCAATCTTCTGCCGGTGAACTGGCTCGGCCGCATCTCGGGCTGGGCCTGGGGGCTGGGCTATATCGGCGGGGTCGGCGGCCTGCTGCTGGTGCTCTTCGTCTTCGTACAGGCGGACCCGCCGCCTTTCGGACTCGACAGCAACGGCGATGCGCTGGAGCATGTGCGCATGTCCGGCCCGGTGGTCGCCGTCTGGCTGGTGGTCTTCTGTGTGCCGCTGTTCCTGTTCACCCCCGACCCGCGCGGGCGCGGCCTTCCGCTGGGCCCGGCGGTGCGCACCGGGTTCGTGGAGCTGGTCCGCACGCTGCGCAACATCCGTGCCTACCCGCAGATCTGGCGCTACCTGCTGGCGCGGATGCTGTTCACCGACGGCATCAACACGCTGTTTGCATTCGGGGGCGTGTTCGCGGCGGGCACCTTCGGCATGGAAGTCTCCGAGGTCATCATCTTCGGCCTGATTCTCAACGTGACGGCCGGGCTGGGGGCCTTTGCCTTCGGCTGGGTCGATGACCGCATCGGCGCCAAGCGGACGATCCTGATCGGCATCGTCGGCATCATCGCCGTGGGCGTCCCGCTGCTGATGGTCGAGTCCAAGCTGGCGTTCATCGTGCTGGGCTCTGCACTGGGCATCTTCTTCGGGCCGGTGCAGGCGGCGAGTCGCTCGCTGATGGCACGCATCATCCCGCCCGGTACGGAAAGCGAGATGTTCGGCCTCTACGCCCTGTCCGGAAAGGTCACGGCCTTCATGGGGCCTTGGGTGGTGGCGCTGGTGACGGCGGCCACCGGCAGCCAGCGCTGGGGCATGGCCACCGTGCTGCCGTTCCTTGTCGTCGGCGGGGTGCTGTTGTTCATCTGGGTCCGCGACGTGCCCGCCGGCGAGCTGCCGGAGAGCGCAGACGGCTAGGCCAGCTTCACCGCGGTGCCGGACGCGACCACCATCAGCATGGACCCGCCGTCACCGACGACCTCGTAGTCGAGCGACAGGCCGATGATGGCATCGGCGCCCAGTTCGGCGGCTTCCTCGGTGATCGTCTCCAGCGCATCCTCGCGCGCGGAGCGCAACACCTTCTCGTAGCTGCCGGACCGGCCACCCACCACGTCGCGGATGGATGCGAACATGTCGCGCACGATATTGGCGCCGACTACGGCCTCGCCGGCGCACACACCGAGATAGCTGGCGACGCTGCGTCCCTCGACGCTGCCCGTTGTCGTGATGACCATTCGCGTGTGCCTCCGGTTCTAGTGGCGGAAGTGGCGCATGCCGGTGAAGACCATGGCGATGCCTGCCTCGTCGGCGGCGGCGATCACCTCGTCGTCACGCACCGAGCCGCCCGGCTGGATGACGGCGGTCGCGCCCGCCTCGATGGTGGTGAGCAGGCCGTCGGGGAAGGGGAAGAACGCGTCCGATGCCGCGACGGAGCCCTTCGTGAGGGGCTCGGATTCGCCGGCCGCCTCGGCGGCTTCCTTCGACTTGTGGGCGGCGATGCGCGCCGCATCGACCCGGCTCATCTGGCCTGCGCCGATGCCGACGGTGGCGCCGCCCTTGGCGTAGACGATGGTGTTCGACTTCACATGCTTGCCGACGGTGAAGGCGAACAGCATGTCCGCGATCTCCTGTTCGCTCGGCTGGCGCTTGGTCACGACCTTCAGGTCACCCGCCGCGATGTGGCCCGCGTCGCGGTCCTGCAGCAGGAACCCGCCGGCCAGCGGCTTGATGTAGCGGCCCGCAGCGCGTGGGTCGGGCATGGCGCCGGTCAGCAGCAGGCGCAGGTTCTCCTTGCCCGCAAAGACGGCGCGCGCATCGGCATCCGCGTCCGGCGCGATCACGACCTCGGTGAAAATCTCGGTGATGGCCTCGGCCAGCGCGCGGTCGAGCGGGCGGTTGGCGGCGACGATGCCGCCGAAGGCGCTGACGGGATCGCACTTGCGCGCCGCGCGATAGGCGTCCACCAGGTCGTCGGCGGACGCCACGCCGCACGGGTTCGCGTGCTTGATGATGGCGATCGAAGGTCCATCGAATTCCGCGACCAGCTCGAAGGCTGCATCGGCGTCGCCGAGATTGTTGTAGCTGAGCTCCTTGCCCTGCACCTGTTCGGCCAGTGCCACGCCGGGCCGGGCCTCGCCGCCGATATAGAGCGCGGCGGACTGGTGGGGGTTCTCGCCGTAGCGCAGCACGGCGGCGCGCTTGCCGGCGGTGACATGGGTCTCGGGGAAGTCCTCGCCCAGTTCGCCCGACAGCCATGCGGTGATGGCGCCGTCATAGGCGGCAGTGCGCGCATAGGCCTTGGCGGCGAGGCGGCGGCGCAGGTCTGCGGACAGCTTTGCGTCGTTGGCGTCCAGCGCGGCGATGATCTCGTCATAGTCCGATGGGTCGGTGACCACCGCGACATGGGCGTGGTTCTTGGCCGCGGCGCGGATCATGGCGGGCCCGCCGATATCGATGTTTTCCACGCAGTCATCATAGCCCGCGCCCGAGGCGACGGTCGCCTCGAAGGGGTAGAGGTTGATGACGATCAGGTCGATGGCGCCGATGCCATGGGTCTCCATCGCGGCGCGGTCCTCGGCGTTGTCGCGCCGGGCAAGGATGCCGCCGTGGATCTTCGGGTGCAGGGTCTTCACCCGCCCGTCCATGATCTCGGGGAAGCCCGTGTGGTCCGCGACTTCGGTCACGGGCACGCCGGCCTCGGCAAGTGCACGGGCTGAGCCGCCGGTGGACAGGATCTCGATGTTGTGGCGGGCGAGCGCCGCGCCGAGCTCAATCAGCCCCGCCTTGTCGGAAACAGAGATGAGGGCGCGCGTGATCTGCGCGTCTGAAGTGTTGGGCACCGGTGAAATCGTCCTTCTTGAAGAGCTGGGGTGGCGTTCTTTCCGGGCCAGGGACGGAACTAGGTGGGAACTACTTGGCTGCAACCGGTTGTGATTGCGGCGTGTCGGATTGGAATTCGGGTACGAGATGCGAGAGCTGGGTGCGGCAGGCCGCGTTGTTGCCGTCGCGCGCGGCGGCGCACAGCTCGTCGATGGCGCGCGCCAGCACCTCACGGTCGGCGGCGCGCGGCGTGGCCAAACGGATCGCGGCATTGCCGGTTGGCGCCAGGCTCTCGGCGTCGTGAAACAGTTCCTCGTGCAGCTTCTCGCCCGGGCGCAGGCCGACAAACTCGATGTCGACATCCTCATAGGGGCGCTTGCCGGCGAGGCGGATCATCTGCTCGGCCAGGTCGGTGATGCGGACCGGCTCGCCCATGTCGAGCACGAAGATGCCGCCGGCCTCGACCGCCTCGTCCGAGCCGAGGGCCGAGGCCTGCAGCACCAGCTCGACAGCCTCGCGGGTGGTCATGAAGTAGCGGGTGATATCGCGGTGGGTGACGGTCAGCGGGCCGCCGGCAGCGAGCTGGCGCTCGAACAGCGGCACGACGGAGCCGGTGGAGCCCAGCACATTGCCGAACCGCACGGTGACGAAGCGGCAGCCGTCCTCGCCGCGCGCGCGGTCAAGTGCCTGACAGTAGCTTTCGGCGACGCGCTTGGTCGCACCCATGGCGCTGCTGGGATTGACCGCCTTGTCGGTGGAAATCAGCACCATGGTGCCCGCGCCGGTTTCGCGGCAGAGGTCGGCGACGATGCGCGAGCCGCCGACATTGGTCATCACGCCTTCGGCGACGTGGCTCTCGACGATGGGAACATGCTTCAGGGCCGCGGCGTGGAAGACCAGTTCCGGCTTGGCATCCGCGAAGACTGCGGCCATCGCGGTGCGGTCGCGGACATCGGCCAGGTGGGCGTGATGCTCCGGACCGTCCTCGGCCTCCTGCATCTCCATGTCGATGGCGTAGAGGTTGAATTCGGAATTCTCGACCAGGTCAAGCCGCGCCGGGCCGAGCGCCGCGATCTGTCGCACCAGCTCGCTGCCGATGGTGCCGCCCGCGCCGGTGACCAGCACCCGTCGACCCTGCACGAGACGTTCCATCGCGGGACGGTCGAGGACGGCCTGGGGACGGCCGAGCAGGTCTTCCACCGCGACCGGCTTCACCTCGATGCTGTCGCCGATGCCCGAGTGGAACTCGGTCAGGCGCGGCAGGCGCGCCATGGACATGCCATGGGTCTCCGCCAGGTCGAGCAGGTGGCGCATGAAGGCCGGGGCCAGCCCGCGCTTGGTGACGATCAGCCGCTGGGGCCGCTCGGCACGCAATGCGAGGCGACGCATCACGGAAGGCAGGTCCTCAGGCACGCCAAGTACCGGGACGTGGCGAATCTGCCGGCCGACCCGGCGGCCTTTTTCGTCCAGGATGCCGACCACCCGGTAGGCCGCGCCCGGCTGGCGCGCGATATCACGGATGAAGGCCTCGGCCTCGTCGCCCGCGCCGACCAGCAGCACCGGCACGCCCGGCTTGGTCGTGGCGTCCACCGCCAGGCTGAAGTGGCGGTCCTTGATCAGGCGGTATAGGAAGCGCGGCCCGCCGAGCAACGCCATCAGCACGAACCAGTTGATGATCGGCAGGGAGCGCGGCAGGAACTCGGCGCGCGAGGTGATGAACAGGACCGGCACGAAAACCAGCACCGCCAGGCTGACCGCCTTGGTGATCTGGATCAGGTCGTTCATCGAGGCGTAGCGCCAGATGCCGCGGTACAGGCCCATGGGCCAGAACAGCGCTGCGCAGATCACCGCGAACAGGACGGTCGACTGCAGGATGAAGGCTTCAGGGACGGTTCCGATCGAATCGCCCATGCGCAGCCACAACGACAGGGGCAGCGAGATCGCGGCCATGAAGATGTCGTGCGTGTAGGCGATTTTCGCCCGGCTGAGCCGAAGAATTGCGCGCATTCGCGGTTCGCTCTGTTGGATCGCCCGCTTATACCACTAAGCGGGTCCGGGCAAAGCCCCCGGGGAGGACCGGGAGAAACCGGCGACCTAAGGCCGCAGTTCGGGGGTGCGCCGCATCCAGGCCAGAAGCCCGATGACCAGCACCGCCGCACCGCAGACGAGCAGCACCGGGAAGAACATGCCGTCCGGGGTGGCTGCTGCGGCCAGCGCGAGAGCCACGAGCGCGAGATTGGTGACCGCCACGGCGGCGCTGACCCGTGCGTGGGTGCGGCCGGACTGAACGGCCTTCTGGTAATAGTGTTCGCGGTGCGCCTGCCAGACCTTTTCCCGCCGGGCCAGGCGACGCAGCAGGGTGATCGTCGCGTCGGCCAGGTAGTAGAGCGGCAGGATCAGGGCGGCCTCCCAATCTCCCATGGCGGCCAGCGCCAGCAGGAGCCAGGCAAGCAGGTAGCCCAGCCCGACACTGCCGATATCGCCCAGGAAGATTTTCGCCGGGTGCCAGTTCCACACGAGGAAGCCCGCTGTGGCCGCCGCCACGGCCAGCGCCTGCACAGTCATGTCTGCCGGCGTGACCGCCGGGACAAGGCCGACCAGCACGATGCCGAGCGCGATGGCGATGGACTCGACGCCGCTGATCCCATCGATGCCGTCCATGAAATTGAACAGGTTCACGAACCAGACCCAGCCGATGACAGCCAGCGTCGCGTCGAGCCAGGGCGGGAACAGGCCCTGGAAGACCAGTCCCGGCAGGACCAGCACCCCGGCGATGGCTGCGGCGAACTGGGCGGCGAGGCGTGGCAGCGCGCCGAGGTCGCGCAGGTCGTCGATCCACGATACAGCCGCCAGCACGGCGGCGGCGAGCGGCAGCAGCCAGTCGGCGGTCGTCAGGGGGCCGGGCGTGAACAGTAAGCTCCCGGCAATCCAGGCCGGCAGGAGCGCGGCCATCAGCCCGATCCCGCCGCCACGCGGGGTCGGCGTGTCATGGGAGCTGCGCTCGTTGGGCCGGTCCATGATGTCGCGGCGCAGCAGCTCACGGCGCACAAGGCCGACGAGAAGTCCCGACGCCACGGCGGTGACGGCCGCGAACAGGACAAGGGACAGCGTGTCCGGCACGGCCTAGCCTGCCGCCCGGTGATTGTCGCGCGGGGCTACGAGCACGACCATGATGATCCCGAGCAGCCACAGGGTGGATAGCCACCAGCCCTGCCAGATGCCGAAGCTGAGTTCGGCGATGACCATGGCGCTGGCGGTCATGGCCAGTGCTGCCGCCCGTTCCAACGGGGTCTGCACCCGGGATACGATGGCCAGGATCGCGACCGCGACCAGCGCGGTGACGAGGGTCGTGCCGACCAGCCCGAGTTCCAGCCAGACCTGCAGCGTGGCGTTGTGGGGGTGCAGCGGCAGCGCCTCGGCGGCGCGCGCGCTCAGTTCCGGCGCATCCTTGACCCCGACGAGGGCGCCCGAGCCGATATTGCGTGAGGCGTCGAGGCCCCAGCCGAAGAGCGGGCGGGCATCCACGCGCCGGGAGGCGAAGTGCCAGATCGCCAGCCGGTGCGACAGCGAGAACTCCGCAAGGCCCATGTCAGTCAGGCTGCGTGTGGCCCAGGCAGTCGCGCGGAACAGGAAGGGCGCGCCGATTGTGATGATGGCCAGACCGGTGATCAGTGCCCCGGCGGCGATGCGCGGGGCAAACCACGCCGCGGCGAAGACCGCGCCGGCCACGATCATCGCCAGCAGCGAGGTGTCGGGCTGCAGCCCCTTGAGGGCGACGAAGGTCACGACGACCGCGCCGAGCGCCACACCGGCTCCGAAGCGCCGCCAGATGGGGATCACCGCGGCCCAGACGGCAATCGCCGCCACGCTGGAGGCGCGGTTCAGGAAGAACAGGTTCTTGACCGGGTCCTTCTCGAAATCATGCAGGGCACCGTGGAAGAGGCCACCGGTCAGGATCTCAAAGGCGATGAAGGCGATGCCCAGCGCGAAGCCGCCGAGGAGGAAGATTTCCACCCGCCGCCGGCCGACCTCATCCAGATCCTGCGCCAGTGACAGAAGCGCCCAGGCGCCGCCGGCGATGAAACCGAGGCGAAGTGCCTGATCAAGGGCGCGTCCCGGGTCGATGGACCAGAGCGCGCTGAGCGCACCCCAGACGACCGTCGCCGCCAGCAGCCCTGCCAGCAGGCCACCGGTCCGCGGCCAGCGCCGGGAGAGCACGAGGTCGGCCACGCCCGCGAGCGATGCCAGCGCCGCGATGATGGCAACCCAGAGGGGCTGCACCGCCGATACGGGAAGGAGCAGGAACGCGGCCGCCGCCAGAGCTGCGGTCGCCGGGATATGTCGTGTTGTTGCGGACATGGGCCGCAACCTTTTGCCTCAAAAGAAAAGGCCCGGCAACACGCCGGGCCTTGTCCATTCGGTGATGATTTTGTGGCCTAGGCCGGGACCAGCCCCAGATGGGAGAGCTGGCGCGCGACCACGAGGTCCTCGTCGAAATTCGCCACAGCGCGCAGGCGCCCGGCGGTGCCCATGCGGTTCCGGCACTCATCGTCCGCGACAAGCGCGGAAAGTGCTTCGGCGAGGCGGGTGGGATCGCGAACCGGCACCAGCAGGCCTGTTTCTCCGTCAATCACCTCTTCACGGCTGCCGCGGATATCCGTGGCGACGACGGGCAGGCCGGACAGCATCGCCTCGATAATTGATCGCGGCATGCCTTCGCGGTGCGACGGCAGGGTGAAGATGTCCGCTGCGCGCATCAGGTCCGGCATGTCGGAGCGGTAGCCGAGGAAACGCACGCGCTGGCGCAGGACCGGGTCGGATGTCGCCTCGTTCAGGCTCTCGTCGATGGATTTTGCGTGGTCGCTGTCGAGCCTGTCGCCGACGACCCACAGCTCGGCATCGACATTGCGCATCGCGGTGATCAGCTCGGGGTAGCCTTTTTCGGCGACCAGCCGTCCCGCCATCAGGATCACGGTCCGCTTCTCGTCCGTGCCCAGCTCCGCGCGAATGCGGTGCCGGCCGTCCGGGCCGGGATAGAAAATGTCCGGGTCGCTGCCGTTACCGATGGCCATGACATCCCCGGTCCGGCACAGCGAGAGCCGCCTTGCGGTCTCGGCGTCTTCCTCGGCCTGGGTGAACAGCGTGTCGGTGGCCCGCCCGCCGAGCCATTCCAGCATCACGTAGAGCGAACGCTTCAGGCGCGGCATGTGTTCATGGAAGAAGAAGCCGTGTGCCGTATAGACGATGGTGGGAACCCGTGCAGCCCGTGCGCTGAGGCGCCCGACGAAGGATGCGGCGGGCGTGTGGGTGTGGACCATGTCGTACTTCTGTTCACGCAGCATCCGGTAGAGCGCGATCGCGGCCCGGGCATTGCGGACAGGGCTGTGGCTGCGCGCCAGCGGCATGGCATGAACCCGGAACCCCTCGGCGCGGACCTTCTCAGCAAAGGGGCCGTCTGCGCAGGCTCCCTCCACGTCATGGCCGGCGGCCCTCTGGGCGCGCATCAGCGGCAGCAGGAAATGATACAGCGTGAAATCGATGGTGCAGACCTGGCAGATCCGCAGTGGCGTCTGGGTCGGCGTGGTCACCCGGCCGCACCCGAGAGAATCGCCGCCGCGCGTGCGGCCGCCTTCCCACCACCGTACAGGTCGTCTGGACGCTTCGACGGCGGTGCGCCCGCCGAATCCGCGATGGCCTGCGTGATGGCGTCGATGTCGTTGGGATCGGCGAGCCGGTTCCAGCCGCAGGAGACCAGCTCGACCCACTCCGTCTCGGTGCGCACGGTGACGCAGGGCACACCGTGGAAGAAGGCTTCCTTCTGGACGCCGCCGGAATCGGTGACCACCAGCGTCGCGCCATGTTCCAGGGCCTGCATGTCGAGATAGCCGACCGGTTCGATCACCGTAATTCCGGCGAGTGCGTCCGTCAGGCCAAGTGCCCCGACCTGTTTGGCGGTGCGGGGGTGCAGCGGCAGGACGACGGGCCGGTCCCGGGCGGTTTGCGCGAGCGCCGCGACAATCGCCTTGAGCCGGGCCCGGTCGTCGGTGTTTTCCGCGCGGTGGATTGTTGCCAGAACATAACCGCCGGGCGACAGGGCATTGTCCTGGATCACACGGCTTGTCTCCGCGGCCTTGGCACCGAAATGGATCGAGGCGTCGTACATCACGTCGCCGACAAGGTGCACGCCGTCCGTGATGCCCTCATGGGCGAGGTTGTCCACCGCGGTCTGTGTCGGGGCGAGGTTCCGTGCGGCGAGGTGGTCGGTGAGGACCCGGTTGATTTCCTCCGGCATGGCCCGGTTGAACGAGCGCATGCCCGCCTCGACATGGGCGACGGGAATATGGAGCTTCGCGGCGGTCAGCGCGCCGGCGAGGGTCGAGTTGGTATCGCCGTAGACGAGGACGGTGTCCGGCGCCTCGGCTTCCAGAACCGGCTCCAGCCGCTCCAGCATGCGGGCGGTCTGCACGCCGTGGGACGCGCTTGAGACATCGAGGGAATGCTGCGGCCGGTCGAGGCCGAGCTCTTCGAAGAAGACATCCGACATCGCATGGTCGTAGTGCTGGCCGGTGTGGACCAGCACCTCTGTCACGCCGTCGCTCTCCCGCAGATGCTTGGAGACGATGGCGGCCTTGATGAACTGGGGCCGCGCGCCGATGACGGTGACGATTTTCATCAGGGTGTTAGAGAACTGCGTCGCGCAGTGCGGCGACGATCCGGTCCTGGGTCGCCTCGTCGAGATAGGGGTGCATCGGCAGGCTCAGGACATCCGTGCTCAGGGCGTCAGAAACCGGGATTCCGCCGGGTGCCACGGGAAAGTCCTTGTAGGCGGTCAGCCGCGGCAGCGGGCTGGGATAGTAGACCGCACTCGGGATGCCCGCATCGGACAGTGCGGCCTGGACAGCGGCGCGGTCAGGCACCCGCAGCGTGTACTGGGCCCAGGCGCTCACCGAACCCTCTGGCGTGCGTGGCACCGTCACGGAATTGCCGAGCGCGTCGGCATAGCGGGCGGCGACCGCCTGGCGCGCCTCGATCTCGTCCGCCAGGATCGACAGCTTCTCGATCAGGACTGCGGCCTGCACGGTGTCGAGGCGGCTGTTCGTGCCGATCACCACGTTGTCGTACTTGTCGCGCCCCTGGCCGTGCATGCGCATGGAGCGGATCGACGCGGCAAGATCATCGTTGTCGGTCAGCACCGCGCCGCCGTCGCCGTAGCAGCCCAGCGGCTTGGCCGGGAAGAAGCTGGTGGCGGCAATGTTGCTGAAGGAACCGGCTTTCGCGCCGTCATGGCTGGCACCCATCGACTGGGCGGCATCGGACAGCACCCAGAAGCCTTCGGCGTCGGCGATGGCGGCGATCTCGTCATAGGGCGCCGTCAGGCCGAACAGGTCGACAGGGATGATCCCCACCGGGTTCAGCGCACCGTCCGCGCGCACCATGTCGATCGCCGCGCGCAGGCTGGCGGGATCCATGTTGAAGTTGTCGGCCTGTACGTCGACGAAGACGGGCGTCGCGCCGACGAGACAGACCACCTCGGCCGTCGCGGCAAAGGTGAAGGCGGGCACGAAGATCGCGTCGCCCGGCCCGGCTTCCAGTGCGCGCAGGGCGAGCTGCAGGGCGTCGGTGCCGTTGCCGCAGCCGATCACGTTCTTGACCCCTGTAAATGCGGCAAGCTGGGCCTCGAATTCCGCGACCTCGGGACCGTGGATGAAGCGTCCGTGGTCGAGCACGCGGGCGATGGCTGCCTCGATGCGGCCGTCGAGCCGTTGCTTCTGCGCCTGCAGGTCGATGAACGGGATGGGAGCACTCATGCGGATGTGTCCTGGCTGTCGGCGGCGACCAGCGCACCACCCTCTTCCTTGTATATCCGGCCCGTGCGCGGGCAGGTCAGAATTCCGGTCGCTGGGTCGGCAGTCAGCCGCTCGCCCGCATGGCTGACCCACCCGATCTGCTTCGCCGGCACGCCGACGACGAGGGCATGAGCGGGCACGTCATGGGCGACGACCGCGCCCGCGCCGACGAAGGCGTATTCGTTGACGGTGGAGCCGCACACGATGGTGGCGTTGGCCCCTATCGATGCGCCACGCCGGATCAGGGTTTTGTCCAATTCGCCCATGCGGTTGATGTCGGCGCGTGGTGTGTTGACGTTGGTGAAGACGGCGGACGGGCCGACGAACACGTCGTCCTCCAGCGTCACCCCTTTATAGAGGCTGACATTGTTCTGGATCTTGCAGCCGTCGCCGATGGTCACGTCGGGGCCCGCCATCACATTCTGGCCGAGCGAGCAGTTCCGTCCGATCCGGGTGCCGGGCAGCACGTGGCAGAAGTGCCAGATGCGAGTGCCCTCGCCGATCTCCGCGCCGTCGTCGATATAGGCGGATTCGTGTATCTGCGGCTCGCTCAACTTCGGATGTCCCCGTTCAGTGATCCAGCGCCTGCTGTGCGGCGTGCAGGACGCGCAGGACGCGCAGACCCTCCGCGCCGTCGGTTCGGGGATCGTGTTCCCCGGTGACGCAGCCCAGGAAGTGGGTGCATTCCGCGCGCAGCGGCTCGCTCGGTGCAATCGCGATGGCCTCGGCATCCGCGCGCTCGGCGATCGGCGCGCGTTCGCCCGGGGCCACCTTGTGGGGATACAGCACCAGCTTCTCGGCCCAGTCGCGGGTGTCGTCAAAGACCATCATGCTGTCCTCGCCGATCACCACCAGCTTCTGTTCCTTGAAGGGGTGCAGCCATGACACGAAGATGTGGGCGTTCACCCCGCCGGGGAAATGCAGGTGCGTCGTCGTCGTGTCGGCGATGCCCGGCTGCAGGTAGTTGTGGCCGACCGCGTCGATGCGCTCGGGCTCTGCGCCGACCAGCGACAGGATCATCGAGATGTCGTGCGGCGCGAAGCTCCACAGGATGTTCTCCTCGTGGCGGACCTTCCCGAAGTTCAGCCGGTTGGAATAGACATAGCGCAACGCCCCGATATCGCCGCGCGCGACCCGCTCGTGCAGCGTCTGGAAGGCTGCGTGGTACTGCAGCAGGTGGCCGACCATCAGGGCGCGTCCGGCCTCGGCGGCCCTCGCGATCAGGTCCTCGGCATCGGTAAGGTGCAGTGCCATCGGCTTTTCGACAAACACGTGCTTGCCCGCCGCCAGTGCCTCGCGGGCCAGCGGGGCGTGGGTCGCGGCAGGGGTTGCGATGGCGACGCCCGGAATATCCGGGTCGGCGAGGATGTCGTCCCATGCGCGCGCGGGCACGCCGTAGGTCTCCGCCAGCGCCCGGGCGGATTTCGCATCGGCGTCGCAGACAGCGCGCAATGCCCCCAGCTCCGCGAAGTTGCGGACGAGGTTGCGCCCCCAGTAGCCGCAGCCGGCGACGGCGACGTTCGGGGTGCTGACGGGGTTGGTCTCGGTCATCGGTGTTGCTCCGCGCTCACGAGCCCTTCGTACAATTGCGCATAGGCGTTCGTACAGGCTTCCAGCGAGAAGGTGTCGCGCGCGCGTGCTTTTGCGGCCTCGCCGAAACGCTGCCGCCGGTCGGGGGCGTGGGCGAGCGCGACGATCGCCTGCGCGATGGCGGCACTGTCCCGGGCGGGGACCACCAGCGCGGTCTCGCCGTCGATGGCGGCTTCCGCGGTGCCGCCCGCATCGGTGACGACCATCGGCAGGCCTGCGGCCATGCTCTCCAGCACGCTGTTGGGCGAGCCCTCCTCGTGGGAGACCAGCAGGCCCAAGTCGCTAGCGCCGGTGATGTCGGCCAGGTCGTCACGGAAACCGAGGAAGCGGATATTGTCCGCGATCCCGCCCGCTTCGGCCCGGCGGAGCAGGTCCCCACCGATGCCGTCGTCGCGCCCGGCGAGCAGCAGCAGCCAGCTCGCGGGCATCCGGTTCTTCAAGGAGACCAGCGCGTCAATCAGGTCCGCATGGCCCTTGTAGGGAATGAGGTTGGCGACGCAGGTCATCACGAAGGCATCGGCCGGGATATCGAGACGCGCGCGCGCCTCGGCCTGGGCGCTCGGGTGGAAGGCGGCCTCGGCAATGCCGTTGCGGATGACGTGCAGACGAGTGGGCGGCACACCTTCGGCCAGCAACTCGGCCCGCACGGCCTCGCTGTTGCCGGTCACCGCGGCCATGCGCCGGTGCAGGAAATGCTCCAGCGCAATCACCAAGCGCCGGTCCTTCTGGTAGATGTTCAGGCTGCGCCGGCTCATCACGCGTACCGGGCGCCGCGCCAGCCAGGCGGTCAGGCCGCCGAGGATATAAGCCTCGGGCAGGAAGAAGTGGACCACATCCGGACGCCAGTTACGGATCTGCCGCCAGATGGTCCGGCAGGCCGCAAGGCGGCGCAGCGGTGACGGGCGCACCATCGGTGTGTTGATGACGGGCACCCCGTTCTCGCGCAGAACCGCATCGAGCACGGCCTCGCCGCGCGCCGTGACCACGCGGATGTCGAAGCCTTTTTCGCGAAGCTTCGGCAGCACGGTCGCGAGGTGCTTTTCGGCACCGCCGACGGCGAGCAGCGGCACCACGAACAGGATCTTCAGGGAGTCTGCTTGATCGTTCATCGCGAGTCGGTCGGGCGCGGTGGCTTCTGCTAGGCTTGCGGCAACCATTGGGGGCCCCGCGTGGCGCGCACATTGCTCGATATCTTTGCCATCTGGCCGATGCCGGCTGTCTGGCTGCTGTTCGCCGGGCTGCTGGTGTTTCGCAGACGGCTGGGGCGCGCCCTTCTGGCCATCGGGGCCATTCTGATCGTGGTCGGGTCGATGCCCGTGACCGGGCAGGCGCTGCTGGTCGTGCTCGCGTCGGGCGCCACGCGGTACGAAGCCGGGCGAACCGACACCACGGCGTTGGACGCCGTCGTCGTGCCGCTCGCCGGAGCGTTCCCGGACGGCGCCGGGCGATGGTGGCCACTTCCGGGCTCCATCGTGCGGACCGTGCGCGGCCAGCAGTTGCAGCAGGAAACCGGGTTGCCGCTCATGGTGCTCGGCGGCTCTCCCCTGCCGGGCCAGGGCGAGCCGGAGGCGATCGCGGTCCAGCGGATGATCCGGCTGGAGGCCGATGTATCGGTGGAATCGACGGCGCGCGATTCATACGAGACCGCGCAGGCGGTCGCCATGCAGCTCGCCCGCATGGATCTGCCCGAACGCCCGCGCCGTGTGCTGCTTGTGACCAGCAGCTCCCATGTGCGGCGGATGGCCGCGTCCTTGCGCCGCTTCGGCGTCGGCGTGGTGATTGCAAACTCGGGGGAAACGGCCGATCCGCGCCTGCTGCGCGCCGATGTCCTCGATTTCTTGCCGAGCGCGGGCGGGATGGGCAACGTGCGCGTGGCCTCGCGCGAGTTTGTCGGCCTCGGGTGGTACCTGCTCACCGGGCGGATCCGGCCAGGCGATCTGTAGCGGGCACGGCCTGCGCCATCCGCCAGGCCTGGAACATCAGCACCGGCCAGAGCAGGTACTGGTGATTGCGCGCGCCGGAGAGGTGCGCCTGCCAGACCTCGCGGATATTCGCGACGTCGAACAGGCCGGCATCGGCCAGGGCATCGGCGCTGAGCAGCGATTCCGCCCATTCGCGCAAATCGCCGCGCATCCAGTCGCCGACGGGCACGCCGAAACCCATCTTGGGCCGCTCGAACAGGTCGCGCGGGACGTGGCGGGCCAGCACCTCGCGCAGGATCCACTTGCGGGTTTTGCCCCGGATCTTCATCGACATCGGGAGCCGCCACGCAAAGGCATAGAGCTCGTGGTCGAGGAACGGCACCCGGCTTTCCAGGCTGACGGCCATGCTGGCGCGGTCGAGCTTCACCAGGATGTCGTCGGGCAGGTAGCCGATGGCGTCCAGCAGCATGATCTGCTCCGCGCGCGACGGCAGCGGGGGCCATGTCTCGGGCATGTTCACCGACAGCAGGTGTGCGGACACCGACGGCACCGCACGGCCGGGCTGCTTCCACTGGGAGACCAGCCGGGCATAGATCGCAGGGAAGTCCGGCGCGTCGAGCACCTCGGCCAGCTTGTGCGCCTTTTCGCCGAACCGGTCGGGCCGTTTACCTGCCGGGATCACGCGGGCGAGTGAATCCCAGCAGCCCGGCGACACGACCTCGATCCCGGCCCGCGCCAGCCGGCGCAGCGGCGTCGGGATTGGTGTCAGCGTACGCGCCAGGTTGTTGGCCCAGGTGTAGCGGTTGTAGCCAGCGAACACCTCGTCACCCGCATCGCCCGAGAGACTCACAGTGACTCGTTCGCGCGCAAGCTTCGAAACAAGGTAGGTCGGGATCTGGGAGGAATCGGCGAAGGGCTCGTCATAGATCGCCGGCAGGTCCGGGATCACCGCCTGGGCGTCCGCGGCGGTGACGGTCAGTTCCGTATGGTCGGTACCCAGATGCCGCGCAACGGCCGCGGCATCGTCGGCCTCGTTGTAGCCCGCCTCGTCAAAGCCTATGGAGAAGGTGCGCACCGGCAGGCTGGACAGGGACTGCATCGTCGCGACCACGACGGAGGAATCGATTCCGCCCGAGAGGAACGCGCCCAGCGGCACGTCAGAGACCATGCAGGCGCCGACCGCACGGCGCAGTTCCGCCTCCAGTGCGTCGGTCGCCTCCTTGTCGGACAGGTCGAGCGGATCGCCGGTGCCCCGGACGGCCACATCCGACGCGGACCAGTAGGCGATCGGTTCGGGCAGGTGCCGCGCCGTTACGTCGCCGGTTCCCACACTCACCACCGTCCCCGGCGGCAGCTTCCGGCAATCGCGGTAGATGGTGTGCGGCGCCGGAATCATGGCGAAGCGCATCAGCAGGGAGATAGCTGCGGGGTCGGTCTCTGCCGCGAAGCCGGGGATCGCGGTCAGCGCCTTCAGTTCCGAGCCGAACACGAAGGCCTTGCCGGCCCAGCCGTAGTAGAGCGGCTTCTGGCCGAAGCGGTCGCGCGCCAGGTGCAGGACCCGTGCGGTGCGGTCCCAGAGCGCGAAGGCGAACATGCCGTTCGCCGATTGCAGCGTGGCCTCAAGGCCGAAGGTGGCAATGCTTTCCAGCAGTACTTCGGTATCGGACCGTGTGCGCAGCCGGACGCCCTTGCCCTCGAGGCGGGTGCGCAGGTCGGCGAAGTTGTAGATCTCGCCGTTGTAGGTGATCACGTAGCGGCCGGAGGACGAGGCCATCGGCTGGCCCGCGGCGTCTGACAGGTCGATGATCGACAGCCGCCGGTGACCCAGCCCGATTCCCGCTTCGGCATCGACCCAGATGTCGCCGCCGTCCGGGCCGCGATGTATCAGCGCGGAGGTTGCGCCGGTGGTGTAGGCCCCCAGCGTGTCCGCGTTCAGCTGACCGCCCGGCGCGAAGAGCCCGGCAATACCGCACATGGCCGGTCAGCCTTCCTTCTGCTTCTCGACAACCGCGAACAGGCGGAAGCCCATCAGCGGACCCAGGACCGGCAGCAGGATGTTTTCCAGTCCCAGCATGGCCGGTGCCAGCCCCGAGGGCAGCATCGACCATTTCCGAAACCCGCCCGACAGCGGATACGCGAACAGGCTGAGCCACCGGCGTTGCAGCAATCGCAGTCCGGGCACGGCGTCCTTCATGCGCGCCTGCTCATGCCGGAACAATCGGGTCGGAATACCCTGGTTGCCCGCAAACGGGTCCTTCGACGGCGGCGGCGTGGGGTCGAGCGGGTCTTCGCCCATGTCCACCGGCTCGTCATGGAACAGCCGGAAGAAGACACCGCTGACAGGCGTGATGCCCGGCTCCACCATGACGATGCGCCCGCCGGGCACAAGGACGCGCTCGGCCTCGGCCAGGAACCGGGCGGGCCGCGCGATGTGGTGCAGCACATCGACCATCACGATGTTGGAAAAGCTGGCATCGGCGAAGGGCAGTGCCTGGGCGTCGCACACGGTGTCGAGCCAGGGCGAGGCGACGATATCGGTGGAGACCACGTCGCCGGCAAACTGCTTCATGTTGCCTGAGCCGCCGCCGATCTCCAGCGTCGGTCCGGCAACGCATGCGTCGTGGATGCGCCGGTAATAGTCCGAGTAGATGGCGCGCAGCACAGGCTTGTCCGCCCAGATGGTGCGGTAGTCGGCGGGCCGGAGATCGGGTTGCATGGCGGCGGGCCGGGCGGGACCGTGCTAGAGCGCCTTCAGCTTCTGGAAGGCGAAGACGACCATGCGCAACAGCTGCCAGCCGTCACGGAAGCGCGAGATCTGCGGCTCGCCGTAGGAACGCGCGGCGTACCGGATCGGCACTTCCGCGATCTTCAGGTTCAGTTTCGAGGCCCCGAAGATCAGGTCGAAATCCCCGAAGGGATCGAAGTCGCCGAAATAGGCGCGGCCCGCATCCAGCCGCCTGTAGTTTTCGCGGGTCAGCACCTTGGTGCCGCAAAGCGTGTCGGTGAACCGCTCGTTCAGCAGGTAGGAGAAGATGCGCGAGAAGATCCGGTTTGCGAGGAAGTTCAGCAGCCGCATGGCTTCCGGTTCCATCGGATAGACGAGGCGTGAGCCGTTCACGAACTCGGCCTTGCCGGACGCGATCACGTCATAGAATTTCGGCAGGTCCTCCGGCATGACCGTCATGTCGGCGTCGAGGATCATCAGCACCTCGCCCTCGGCATTGTCGAAGGCCTTCCAGACCGCGTTGGCCTTGCCGCGCCCGTCCTGCTTCAGCAGCCGGATGTTGCGGTCCGGGTAGGCGGCGATCACGCGCTCGACTTCCTCGGCCGTGCCGTCATGGCTGTTGCCCTCGACGAACAGGATTTCCTGCTTTGTGCCGAAGACCGGCAGGCGCTGGACCAGCGGCTCGACATTGCCCTTCTCGTTGCGCGCCGGCACGACGACCGTGACGGTGGTCGGCTCGGCCTTCTGGGCGCGGCGCGAGCGCGCGACCAGGTAGTAGCGCAGGCACAGGCGGCGGATGAACGGCAGCGGCGCGATGTAGCGGTTGATCAGGCGGCCCAGCCCGAACAGGTGACGCGGCACGAGCTGGCGCCATTCGCGCTTGATGACGTCGTAGTCCGCCATATCCAGCAGGTTCTCGAGGTCGCTGGTGGACAGCCAGTTGTGGCGCTGGCCCTGCGGCATGCGCAGGCCGAAGGCGCTGCCGAGCTTGAGCAGCGGCTCCCAGAGCTTGGAGTAGTAGGCGATGACGACGCGGGTGTCGGCGTCGCACAGCTCGTGCATCGCCTCGAAGGTGGAGGAGATGTCCTCCATCCAGCCGACCGTGTCGGAAATGATCACCGTGTCGAAGGGGCCATCGAGGGATTCCAGCGTTGCCCGGTCCTCGACATCACCGACCACAAACTCGAAATCGGGATAGGCCTCGCGGCCCTGCTCGACCATGCCGGGGCTCAGGTCCACGCCGACGGCCTCGGACGGCTTCAGCGCATCGAGGAGCTGGCCGGTGCCGCAACCCAGCTCGACCAGCCGCTGGCCCTCCGGGATCAGGAAGCGCATGTAGCGCCGGTCGTCCTCGTAATAGGCGCTGTTGCGCGCGATCCACTGGCGGCGTTCGCGCGCCATGCGGTCGGCATGGGCGCGCGCGGCCTTCTTGTGTTCCGAGAGATTGTCCACCGTCTCGTCTCCGGCGGTGGTGGTGACGTCCTGACTCATACGAACCTATCCCTGTCGCGGCGCGCGGAAGAGAAACGTTTCCGTCTCTGCATTCCAGCGCGGCGGTTTCTTGTCCCGCACATACGCGCTCAACGGTGCGTCGGGCAGCGTGAAATTGTCGATGCGCTCGATTTCGGCAAAGCCTGCGGCACGGCCGGCCGCCTGCATGAAGGCGAGGTCGTAGAGGAATCGGTGACCGAATGCACGCATGGTGACGTTGACCTGCTGGCTCTCGGAGTGGAAGTCCTCCGGATAGAAGCGCGCCCCCGATTCCATCAGCATGTCCTTCTCCGGGCTGTTCGGCCCGTAGATGGTGCGGGCGATTTTCTCGATCGACGGTGTGGCGGCGATGTGGACCCCTCCGGGCTTGAGCACGCGCAGGCACTCGTCGAGGAACCGCTCGAACTGGCGGCGATGGACATGCTCGACCAGGTGCGAGGAATAGATCATCACCAACGAGTTGTCCGGGAAGGGCAGCTTGCGGGTGATGTCGATGGGCACCTCGCCAAGGATCTGCGAATTGAGCCAGCCGTCGAGCGGGTGCGATGCGCCCAGATGGACCTTTCCGTCCGGGTGGTTCTTCAGGTAGGCCTCGATCTTGCGGGCGCGCACCACATGGCCGTGGCGCAGCCAGGACAGGGCCACGCGTGCGCGAAAGCCGACCAGCGCGCGCAGGCCGCGGTAGAGGAAATCGAGTTCGGAATTTGCGTTGATCACGTCGTGCCTCAGGCCTTGGCCAGCCACATGGCGAAGGAGCCGCCGCCATCGGCCAGCACCTCCGTCATCCGCCACTTGTCCCATTCGTCCAGCGCGTCGAAGCGCGTGCGCCATTCGGGCGGAATGAGCTGCGGGTGCTCGATCCCCTGTCGCAGGTTGCGCACCACGCGGAAGCCACTGCCCTCGACCAGCTCGCGGACCTCGGGCACTTCATAGGCGCGCTCGCAAGGGTGGCAGTAATGGTCGATCCAGGGCGGTGTCGGCTCGGTGTAGCGGTCGGTCCAGGGCGGCGACCAGCTTTCCTTGCGCGCGCGGCGGCGGATGTTCCGCAGCCAGGTCCGTGTTCCGTAATAGACGTCGGCCAGCGAGGTGGTGGCGATACGGTGGATCAGCCGGCCCTCACGATGGCGCATCAGCGCGTCATACAGCTCGAACCGGCCATTGTGGTTGGCGAGGTCGGGCTCCAGCAGGTCGAGCGCGGTCTTGATGTCGAACTTCCCGGCATCGCAGCGCCAGCCATACAGGCCCAGCAGCATCAGCCCGTCATCGGCAAGCTGGCCGTGCAGCGCACGCATCGCCGCCATCGGGTCGGCCGTGTGGTGGATGGTGCCCAGCGCGGTCATCACGTCGAAGGGGCCGCCCTCGAAGGGCAGCGGGTCGAGATAGCTCCCCCGTGCGAGCGTCACCTTCGCGCCGTGCATCTCGCCGAGCTGGCGAGCGACTTCCAGCGAGGCATTGGACAGGTCGATTCCGTGACACGCCCAGCCCGGGTTGCGTTTCGCGACGCCGACCAGGATATGGCCGGTCCCGCAGCCCACATCAATGTAGCGGGCGTTCGGCTTGGCAGCCAGCGTGTCCGCAACCGGGCGGAACATCGGTGTCAGGTCCTTCAGGTCGGCGCCGAGGCCCGGATAGGGCGCGTCCTCGTACATCGACTGGACGGCGTTCTCGTCGGCGCTCCGGTCGGCGAGGCCGAGGTCGTTGCGGGAGTTCGTGTAACGGCTCACGGGGCCTCCGGGTCGGCTGCCTTCGCGGAGAAGGCGCGGTCTTCAAGTGCGCGGTGCAGGTCGTGGCGGCGCTTCGCCTCGGCCATGCGCTCGCGCAGGGTGTGGTCTTTCAGTGTCAGCACCCGATGCCACAGCAACAGGCGTCGGGTGAACCCGTCCAGACCGTGGGCGAGTGCCTCCAGTGCACCACCGATGCGCATCCAGCGGACAAGCGCGGCAAGCCCGATGCGGTTGCCGGTGCGCTCCTCGCGTGGCGCGCTTCCGGCGGTGGCGAGCCCAAAGGCTTCCAGGCCGCGCCGGTTATAGTCGGCCTTGATGCGGGCCAGCTCCATGCTCTCATCCGTGCTACGGCTGGAGTGGTACATGCGCAAGGGTGTGCCGCCCGCGACGCGCCATGCGCCGTCCGCGTCCTTCTCGGGCGTCAGCACGCCCAGCAGCGTCTGGGAGACGTTGATGCCGGGATCATTGAGGATTTTCAGGCTCGGGTCGGACACGAAATAGTCGAGGTACTTCTGTTCGTAATAGGTGCCCGCGAAGGGGCTGGCGATACAGGCCTCGAAGCACATGGCCCGCCAGGCCTGCGCCGCGCGCAGCCCCGCGGGGCCGATGCCGATGACACCGGCGGAGAACAGGCCGAACCGCGCCGTCTTGCGCCAGTCCTGCCAGGGATGGCGGCCCGGCACCAGCATCAGGCCGTGTTGTGTCAGCGTCTCGACCACGTCGTCGATGGCCGACAGGAACAACAGGTCGCTGTCCAGCAGCAGGACCGGACGGTCGCGTGTCTCGACGGCCCAGGCGCACAGGGCGGATTTCGATGCGAAGGCGCGTTCGGGCACGCTCATGCGGCTGGTGATGTTGCGCCAGTTCGCCGGGCCCCAGACATCCTCGCCCGTGGCGCAGGTGACGTTGGCGTCCCCGCAATCGGCGAAGGCGCGGCGCGTCTGCTCGTCCTGGGCGCAGACGATGATCTCGGTCTCGGGATAGAACTCGCGCAGGTTGGTGATCAGCCCCGCCGCGTGGCCGATATAGCCACGCGAGGCCACCATGGCGAAGCTGACTGCGTTGGCGGGAAGCGTCATTGGGCAGGCTCTCGCCGCCGGCGCAGGACATCCATGATCGTGTAGAGCCCCATGGACAGCAGGATCAGGAAGCCCGGCTCGGCGGGCACCCGGTATTTGGGATTGCCGACGGGGCCGTTCACGGCGAGGAAATAGGCGATCGTCATCAGGAGCATCACGGTGTAGGGGCGCAGCGCTGATTGCGCGATCCCGGCGCCGAGGCCCACCACCTGCACCAGCCGCGAGACCAGCAGCGCGGCCTGCGCGACGGCCCAGGCAAGCATGAACACGTCGCCCTTGTTGGTCGTGTAGAAGTTGGCGAGCTTCTCGCCGATCCCGTTGCCCGGCATGGCCGACAGGAAGTTCGGGGCCTGCCGGAACTGGGTGACCGTCTCGTAGAAGCCGGTCTGGATCGTGTTCTTAATGGCGCCGACCGTCATGCCGATGGCGATCTGCACGATGCCAAGCTCCGCGATCTTCTCTTTTGCGACCGACTGGTAGACCGCATTGATCTCCGCCGGATTGGCGCGCTGCTCCGGGGTGAGTTCGGCGAGGCGCGCATCGACCAGCGGCTTGTTCGCGTCCCAGTCCGTGCCGTGGCTGGCGCAGGACCAGGGCGTGTGCAGGCAGGGATAGACCCATTTCAGCAGGTGGTTGCCCGATTGCGTGGTCAGCACCGCGTGGCCGAAACGGTCGTGGTTGTCGATGATCCGGGGAACGGCGAAGGCGATCATGATGACCACCGGCAGGGCCGCAAGCGCGAGGCCGCGTCCGATCGACACACGCTTCGCCGCCGGAATCGCGTAGGCCAGCGCAGGAAACAGGAACAGCGGAAAGAACATCATCACGGGCCGGGTGAGCAGCGTCAGCCCCAGCATCACGCCCGCACACGCAAGCAGCAGCAACGTCCGGCGGTCGCGCAGGGCCCAGAGCAGCGCCGCCACCGCCGCCGCGAAGAACATCAGGAACAGTGTCTCGGTCAGGATATAGGCGGCGTGCACAAGGAAGTTCGGGATCACCGCCGCGAAGATGGCCGTCGGCACGGCGTAGCGCCGGTCGATGGCCGCGGCGGCCAGCGCCAGCAGGACAACCGTCAGCCCGTCCATTACCGCCTGCAGGACGGCGGCGGCGGTCAGTGCGTCGTCTCCGAACAGCTCCATCATGCCCGCGAGGAAATAGGGGTAGAGCGGCATGCGGTCCGTGGCCGGGATCAGGCTGGTGGGTGTGACGCGGGTGTCGATATAGGCGAACTCGCCCGTCGCCACGATGGCTTCGGCGATGTTGATGTACTTCTCGGAATCGCTGCCGTTGTGGAACGAGCCGCCGGCGTCGATCATGGCGAACTGGTAGACCAGCCGCAGCAGGATGGCGGCGACCGCGATCAGGGCGATACGGCGGCCCATCACGCGGCCTCCCGGGTGACGATCTCGCCGAACCGCGCCACGAAGGCGTCGCGCCCGGACGTGTCGTTTACATAGGTGCGGTAATGCGCCTGCCCTGCCTCCGCGATCTCCGCGCTGCGGTCCGGGTTGGCGAGTGCGTCCGCCAGCGTGGCTTCCAGGTCGTCCAGGTCCCAGGCGAAGGTGCGCATGGTCTCGCCGTCGCGGAACAGGTCCGGCCAGGTTTCCATATGTCCCATGTCCGGCTTCAGAAGCAGCGTGCCGGACAGGAACACCTCGAAATCCTTCAAGGTGATTTCCCCGAGCCCGAAGGGCGAGACGACGACGCGGCTGGTTTCCATCTCGTGCAGGTAGGCGCCGCGTGCGAGCTTGTCCGTCGGCATGCGCTCCGTGAGGCGGCGGCGGATCTCGAGGCGCTGGTGCGCAACGCTGGGCCGGTCATAGGCGGTGCCGAACCGGCAGCAGACCTCGTTCGGGCGCGGCCCGCGCGGGTCGGCGAAGCAGCGCGGCCATTGCAGCAGGGCATCGCAGCGCAGGTGCCGGTAGGCCGCCATGCGGCGTGGGCCGAAGCGCGAATAGTCGGCCAGGCCGGAGTTCCACGAGACCTGCAGCCGGTCCAGAAGAGTGGCATCGTGCACCTGCGGCTCGTCATCGCCCTGCGGGTCCGTGATGCCGTCGTGACGGTGATAGAAATCCGACGGCGCGCGGCGGCCGTGCATTGGTTCGAGGTAGCGCGCCCGGTCGGCCAGAAGCTGGTTCTTGTAATAGGCCTTCGCGATATCCAGCGCGCCGCCGAACACCCAGCCCGCACTGTCGGTGGTGTCAAACCAGACCGTCGCGTCGCATTTCGCCCGGTAGGATTCCAGCGCCCGGCGCACATGATCAGGCTGTCCCCTTTCGGGGCCCGTGAAGTGCTTGCTGTCCACGATCAGCAGGTCGCAGTCAGTCAGCGCCGCAGCGTCCTTCGCGAAGAACCGCAGCGTGATCCCCGCCTCGCCCAGCGCGCGGCGGTGGCGCAGCAGTGGAAATGCGAAGGCGCGGGCGTTCGGCGACGTGAAGCCGTCGGACAGGATGTGGACGCGCGTGTTCAATGCGATGCGGCATTCGTGGCTGCCGGGACGGCGCCGGCGGGAGCGAGATCGTCGAGACTGCGCAGCCACAGCTCGATATTGATGAGGTGGACCAGGATACGGCCCACGGCTGTTTCCCCGCCGCGGAACCGTTCGACCAGCGCGCGCAACCCGGCCCGGTCACCGAACCCGGCAAGCCGTGCATCGGCCTCGGTCAGAAGTTCCAGCATGCGCCCCAGCCCCGACGGGTCGGCCAGCCATTCGGCCAGCGGGAGGGTCAGCCCGACCTTGCGGCGGTGGACGAACTCATGGCTGAAGAAGTTCTCGGCGAAGCGCTTCAGCAGCGGCTTGGTGGTGCCGCCCGGGGTGCGCAGCGCGTGGGGTAAGCGGTTCACTTCCTTTGCCAAGGGCAGGTGGGTGAAGGGCACCCGGGATTCGACGGACGCCGCCATTGCCATCTTGTCCTGGCGCAGCAGCAGCGATTCCAGATAGGCGGTCTGGTCCACGGCGTACATCCGGTCCCGGAAGTCCGAAAACCGCGCGGCGGCGGCCTCGCGTGCGCCGGGTCGTGCGACCATTTCCGGGAAGATCTCGGTCAGGTTCAGGTAGTCCGCGAAGACAGAGGCATAGATCGCCGGGTCGTGGTCGGCATAGACGCGGATGGCCCGGTAGCGGTGCAGCATTGGCCAGGCGAAGCCCGGCACCATGCGCGCGAAGCGCCGGTACTTCTGCAGGTCGCGCCAGATGCCGTAGCGCTGGTAGCCGCCGAACATCTCGTCGGCCCCCTCGCCGGTCAGCACCACCTTGGTGTGGGGACGGATCTCGTCGCACAGCAGCATCAGCAGCACGCAGCCCAGATGCGGGCTCGGCCCTTCCATGTGGGCGACGGCGCGCGGGAAGGCATCCGCAAAGACATGGCTGTCGATGGGGACCTCGTGATGGACCGGTCCCGCGACCTCGACGGCCTCGCGCCGCCACTCGGATTCATCGTGCGGCGTGTTGCCGAGGTCGAGGCCGAAGCTGTGCAGCGGGGCCTCGCTCTCGTGCGCAGCCAGCACCGTCACGAGACTTGAATCGATGCCGCCGGACAGTTGCACGGCATAGCCTACGTCGCTGGCGAGGTGGTCGTGGACCGAGCGGCGTACCGCATCCTCGGTGATGCGCGCGGCCTCGTTCACGTCCATGCGCGCGGGATGTCCGAGCGTGTCGAGGATGTCGCAGAACCGGCGCTCGCGCACATCACCGCCGTCGAGGCTCGCCGTCACGACCGTGCCGCCGGGGATGCGTTCGATTCCGGTCAGGTTGCTCAGGCGGCCCGCGGCGAAGCGGAACAACAGAAGTTCGGCCATGGCCACGGGATCGGGTGCGGTCGGCCCGAGACGGCGCAGCGGGCGGGCCTCGCTGGCAAACGCGGTGAGTTCGCCACGGTGCATCATATAAAGCGGCTTGATGCCGAACGGGTCGCGCGCGGCGGTCACCTGCCGGGTCTGGCGGTCGACGATGACGAAGGCGTACATGCCCTCAAGGCGGTCGAGGACCCCTTCACCCCATTCCATGAAGCCGCGCAGCAGGACTTCCGTGTCGCCACTGGTCCGGAAGCGGTGACCCGCGGCCTCGAGGTCGGCGCGCAGGCGGCGGAAATTGTAGATCTCGCCGTTGTAGACCAGCGAGTAGTGGCCGGCCTCGTCGTGCATCGGCTGGTCAGCCTCGGCGCGCGTGTCGAGGATCGACAGGCGTCGGAACACCAGCGCATGGCCCGCCTCGCTCTCCTCGCCGCCGGAATCCGGGCCGCGGTGGTAGAGGTCGGCGTCGATGGCGCGCAGCAGGTCGGGCGCGAAGGTACGGCCAGGCTCGAACAGGGCAGCGAAGCCACACATGTCAGGCAGCCTCACCTTGGCTTGCGGCCGTGTGTTCGGCGATCATCTCGCGGTAGAGCGCGAGATAGCGATCGGCCACGCTGTCCCAGGAAAATTCCTCGGCGCGCGCCAGCGCGGCATTTGCCAGCCGGGTCCGCAGGTTCTCGTCATCGTGGATGCAGCGCATGGCGGTGGCCAGGCCGGAAGGATCGTCGGGCGTGACAGACAGGCCGTCGATCCCGGCCCGAACCACATCGCGGCAGCCCGGCGCATCGGTGGTGATCACGGGCAGGCCCGCCGCCATCGCTTCGACGAGGACAATGCCGAAGGTCTCCAGACGCGAGGGAAACACGAAGGCATCGGCGGTGCGGTAGAGCGCGACCAGCCCGTCGGACGGCAGGCGGGTCCTGTCGTCATTGCGCTGCGGCTCGTGCGCCTTCTCGATCAGGTGCACCCGCCCGGCGACGCCCCGCTCCCCGGCACGCGCGGCGAGACGGCTCACGCCCTGCCCGACGAAGGCGAGCTGCGCATCGTCACGGTCAAGCGCGGCGAAGGCATCGACGAGAGTCTCGAAGTTCTTCTTCGCGTGGTTGCGGCCGACGCACAGTAACAGGAAGGCATCGGGGTCGATGCCGTTTGCGACCCGGACGGCGCGGCGGTCCGGTGTGACCTGAAACCGCGCCACGTCCACGCCGTTGGGAACATGGGCAATGCGGGATTCCGGGGTACCGATCTCGCGGTATTCCGCGGCCACGCTTTCGGTGATTGCGACCAGCCGGTCGGCGCGCGGCAGCCAGCGGCGGATCTGCGCGTCCACGCGGGGATTGAGGCGCATGCCGTAGCCGATGTCTCGGTCCACCTGAATGTCCTCGCCGGCGCATCGCACGAGGTGCGGCAGGCCGAGCGGGACCGCGAAGTGGCAGAGCGCGGCGCCCACCGGATAGCCAATGGTGCCGTGCCACACGTCGATGGCGAAACGCCGCGCGACGCGCCCGAAAGCTGCGTCCAGCATCCGGTAGCCCAGCTCGGGCCAGTGGCGCAGCACGCCCCAGATCTTGGGCGGGAAGGCCACGACCGGATAGGGCAGGTCCCAGCCCTGCTCGCGCAGGCCACGGCAGTGCGGAACCGGCGCGATCACCACGGGACTGTGGCCGCGCGCCTGCAGGCGGGTCGCGATGTTGTGCAGCCCGACCTCCGCCCCGCCGATGGACGGCAGGAAGCTGGAGGTGGGCAGGCCCACATTCAGGCTATCGGGGTTCGTCGTTTTTGCGTTTACGGGCATGGGTGTGTCAGGCGGCCTCGCGCGTGCCGGACACGCCGCAAAGGCCTTCGATCAGGGCCAGTTCGTCGGCCACGCGGTCTTCCCAGCTCGGGATGAACGTCGCGGCGGCAGCCTTAAGGTTCGTGGCCAGCATCGTCCGCCGGTCGGGATCATCGGCCAGCGCAACCAGCGCCTCGACCAGTGCGGGCACCTCCCGCTCGTCGGTCGGCACGCGGACGGTGGCATCGTCCGGGATAAGCTCACGGGTGACGATGTCGACCTTGTTCTCGGGCCGGGAATCCGAGATCACCATGCAGTGCCCGCCCGACATGACCTCAAGGTTGGCGTTGGAGAGCTGGCCGAGCCGGTTGAGCGAGACGTAGATGTCCGAGCGCGCATGGGCGTCGCGGATCTGGGCATGGGGCAGGCGGTCGATGAAGGTGACGCGGCCCTCCGCGCCGGCTCGCGAGACCTTATCCTTCAGCATGGCCTGCTGCGCGCCTGTGCCCACGATGACGGCATGAATGCGCTCGCGATGGGCCTCCGGCAGGGCGAGGATCGCCTCGACGAAGGGCTCCGCGCCCTTGTTCCATTCCAGCCGGCCGACGAACAGCGCCACGACCTTGCCGTCCGGGATGGCCGCAAGCCGGGGGTCGGGGGTATCTGCGGCGGGCGGATATTCGCAGCCGTTCATCATCATGACGCGCGCGGTGCCGGGGTCGAGGGCGTCTTCCATCCAGTATTCACCGCCGCTGCCGTCCTGCGTGCAGATGGCCTGCGCGAAAGGCGCGCGGTAGGCCCAGCGCTCCAGCCGCTGCATCAGGCGTGTGCCGCGCAGGATGTCCCACATGGACGGGTAGACGCCCATCACCCGGAACAGCACGCGCGCACCTTCGCGCCTTGCGAGGATGGCCCCGGCCAGCACATGGGCGCGGTCCACATAGACGAGGTCGGGCCGGGTCTCGCGGTAGATGCGCCGGATTTCCCGGATGTGCCGCCATGTCGTGAGGGGCCCCCGGAAACGGCCCAGCCATGCGGGCAGCCGTCCCTCCCCCGCCAGCAGCCTGAGCGGGCGCGGGAAATTATCCAGCGTCACGTCGCGGTCGTCGTGTGCCTGCCAGCCCGTGTCGTAGTCCGCACCGATGCCGCGCGCGGCCAGCACGAAGGTGACATCATGGGGGCTGGCGGCAAGGCCTTCCATCACCTTGTAGATGGTCGGAACGCCGGTCGGCGCCCACACACCGTCGGCCAGCGAGGATTCGAGGCCCGTGAAGACCCGGCAGATATAGAGGACCTTCATGGCTGCGCCGCGCCTTCGGGCCACGGGACGCCGAGTTCATCGAACCACGCCCGCGTGTAATAGGAGAGCGGGTTGCGGGCGTCGGCGGCATGCTGCCGGAAACGGCGCCAACCGAAGGCCTGGTAGTGGTTCCCGAATCGGTCGAAGTAGCGGGCATAGGTTATCCAGCGGTCACGCCGTGCGCGCCCGGCCACTAGCCGGGTGGCGATGGAAGCCGGGATCAGGACTGCCGAGACCGGGCGGCTCCACGCCGTCACCTTGCGGGTCGGCAGGGAGAAGACGCCGGCATGGTCCCAGGCTTCCCAGGTCTCGCGGTAGAGCTTCTGTCCGCGCTTGTGTGCCGGGGCGGCATCGCGCCAGAACCGGACGACCTCGCCGTCCCACAGGGGCAGGGCCCAGCGCAGGCCGAGGAAGTCATAGATGCGCTGGCCGTTGACGATGTATTCGGCCTGCCGGCCCTCGTACTCGTAGCGTTCCCACAGCGTGATTGCGTCCGGTGGCTCGAGCATGTCGCCACCGTAAGCGGTGAGGGCAAGGGTCTCGCGAATATGCTCTTTCAACCGCTCGCGGTTGGCGCCTGTCAGGAGCGTGCGCCAGAGCGCGTGGTGCCGGTCGATGATCCGGTCGAGCAGGCCGTCGACCGCGATCGCGTTATCAAACAGCGCATCCGGGACATGCCCGCCGCTGATGAAGTCACCGGTCTGGCCGTTGACGATCATCGCGTCGTCGCTGAGCGCCCCGCTCTCGCGCAGGCGGATCAGCGGCAGCAGGTCCTGGTTGTTCGGTGTTGCACAGAGGCCGCCGGCATCACGCCAGTAGGCGCGGCGCGTCTCGCTCTCGAAGAATTTGCGGACGTCGGCCGGCGGGGTGGCGACGAATTGCCAGGGCACGTCGAGGTGCGCCGCAATCTCGCGCGCCACCATCGCGTCGTCATTGCCGCGCGGCCCATAGGAAAAGCTGTGCAGGTTCGGGCAGCCGCGGGCGACGAGCTTGGAGAGGATCAGGCGGGAATCGAGACCGCCCGAGAGCGGTACCCAGACCGGCGCGTCACCGGCGGCTGCGATCACCCGATCAATGGCGTTGTCGATGGCCACCGTCAGTTCATCGCCACCGCCGAAGGTGCGGGCCGGGGTATAGACGAAGCTTCGGCGCTGTTCCGGTTCGCCGCTGCCGGTCCACAGAACCGCTTCACCGGGGCGCAACTGCTTCAGGCCATCGACGAGTGTGCCGGCCCCGGCGATATATCCGGCGGTCGCGGCGGCGAGGGCCGCATCCTCCCTAAAGCTTCCCAGCCCGGCCGCGTCACGGACCGCATGGGCGTCACCGCCCGCGACGGGATGGTTCCCCGCCGCATAAAAGACCGGCGTGCTCCGACAGTGGTCGGTGAAGGCCAGCGCCCGGCCGCCCCAGGACAGGATCCCGGCACCGAAGCCCGGCGCATCGGCCAGGAACCGGTTCACGCCGTCGAGCGGGTCGGCCGACGCCATCGCGGCGCGCGCGGCGGCTAGTGCGAAACCGGTATCGCCCGCGTGGTGGAGTGTCGCGCTGTCGAGGTCCTGCACGGACCAGGTCGCGGGGCTTGCCGCGACGGTCACGGCGTCACGTCCCGGCTCGAGCTGTGGGGCCGCGCTCATGCGCTGACGCCTTCCCCAAAGAAATAGCGTTTGGCGAAGGCCTCGGGACAGGCGCTGACTTCGGCGGCCTGTGCCACCGCGTCGCGGAGTGCGTCGGGCGACAGGCGGAAGCGGTTCGCCGCGTCCGGCTGCGCGCCCAGGATCACGCAGCGCGCGGACAGGTCCGTGAATGTGGTCGGGTCGAAGGGCCGCACACCGCAATCGACAAGGATCACCCCGCGTGCCGAGGCCAGCGCATCGAAGAAGGCCGAGCCCGCGTAGTCGAACAGGTAGGCGTCCGCGTCATAGGCGGCCGGGTCGAACGGACCGGTGACGAGCTTGTCATAGGCCCCGTCGAAGAGCTCCGGTGCGTCGATCATGGTCTTGGGGTGCGGCTTGAACCAGACCTCGCAGCCAACGTCCCGCAGGGTTCGCATCAGGAAGACCTGGAGGTCGGCCAGGTGCACATCGGACGGTTTGATCGCCGGTACATGGGAGGCGCCCTCGCCGAGGAAGGAGCTGGCGGCGACGAGCACGCGCGGCCGCCCGCCGTCTCGTGTGCCACGCGAGGCCTGCTCGCGCGCCGCGCGCCAGATCGCCTGGTGGCGTCGCGAGCCGAGGCCCCGGAAGACGGGCGCCGGATCGGTTGCGCCGATGGTGCGGCCTTCGGCGAGCCGCCGCGCGATGGCCTCGGCCTCACCCGTGCCGTGGGTCATATAGGTGTCGCAGAAGGGCAATTCCGAGAGACCCCAGTGGTCGTCGTCGTAGAAGGCCCGCTCGCCACCATGGGCGCAGCGCACCACCTGCGCGCCGTTGGCACGATAGTGCCGCGCGATCACGCGCCCCAGCATCTTGGGTGCCGCGCCGACCAGTACCGCGCCGTGCCGCCGGGCGATGGCCATGCGCTCGAACCGGCGCAGGTTCACCAGCGCCTGCGCGAGCCATGTCTCCGTCAGCAGTCGAACGGCATTCGCGCCCCGGTCCGCGGCCTCTGGCACGACCGACGCGGCGTCCGCCACAATGTCCGTATAGACGGCCATCAGGGCCTCGGTGAGCGAACGGACCTCGCCCCGCGCCGGGGCCGCGTCGGGCCATGCCAGCAGGTAGGGGTTGAGGTCGAGAGTGGGTTTGTCCTCCTGTTGGAGGAACTCGCTGACGAGGCCGCCTTGCGCGATCGCATCGATCCGGAAGGCGCGTCCGGGCAGAAGCGCGCGGGCAAGCCGCTTGTGGGCGCGCAGCGAATCCCGGAAGGACCGGGGCTTCGCGAAATCGCCGTGCCCGCCGGGGAAAATATCCTCGACACGCTCCAGACGCGCCGCCGTATCGGCCAGCAGGTAGGCCAGGATCGGGCTGGTCTTCGGGTCGTAGGCCGGTTCGGCCCCGGCGCGCCGCAGCGCGGCCAGGTCGGTCAGCGATCGCGCGAAGCGAAGCTGGTCCAGATAGATGTCGAACAGTGCCGCGATCGCAGCGTCATGGCGTTGCGCATCGCCGGCGGTCTCCCGGCGGACCGCCTCGAGCAGGTTGCGCGGCAGGTCATAGGACATCGGGACATAGCTGTCCTGTGACGCGGCATAGGCAAACCCGTCTCCGCCCGCGATGCCGGCGGCGCGGAGCGACGGGATGTCCTGCACCAGCAGGCCGGGCACGGTCGTATCCGCGGATGCGGCGTCGGCGAGGCTCACAGGCGCTGCGCCTCCACCAGCGCGTGGAACTGGGATGTCTCGTCGGAGACGAGGGAATCGAAGGTGCCCGTCTCGATGATCTTGCCGCGCGACAGCACCACGATGCGGTCGCAGTGGCGCACGGTCGACAGCCGGTGGGCGATCACCACGATCGTCCGCTCGCCTCGCATGCGCTCGATGGAATCCTGGATCGCGCGTTCGGACTCGGTGTCCAGCGCGCTGGTCGCCTCG
The DNA here is from genome assembly GCA_038117045.1 of Alphaproteobacteria bacterium. GTDB lineage: Bacteria > Pseudomonadota > Alphaproteobacteria > UBA6615 > UBA6615 > JABJAG01. The sequence goes on from JAYOFE010000008.1 coordinate 104,535, forward strand.
TCGAGGATCATCAGCGCCGGGTCCTTGTAGAGCTCGCGGGCGATCGCCACGCGCTGCTTCTGGCCGCCCGACAGGTTGACCCCGCGCTCGCCGAGCATCGTGTCGTAGCCCTCGTCCATCCGCGAGACGAAGTCGGCGCAATGGGCGCCAATGGCGGCGGCCTCGATCCGCGCGCGCACGTTGGGGTCGGCCGGGTCGTCGCCGAACATGGTGATGTTCTCGGCGATGGTGCCGTTGAAGATCACCGGGTCCTGGGTCACGTAGCCGACCTTCTCGTGCAGGCTCTGGCGCTTGAACTCTCGGTAGTCACGCGCGCCCGCCCGCACCGCGCCCTCGGTCGGGTCGATGACGCCCGCCAGCAGCAGGATCAGCGTGGACTTGCCCGCGCCGGATTCGCCGACGATGCCGATGGTGTTGTTCTTCGGGATGGTCAGGTCGAGACCGTCGATGGCCGGCACATCGCCGTAGCGGAAGGTCACGCCGTCGAACACGATGTCCTCGGACATGTGCTCGATGATCGTCTCGCCGTCCGCCTCGCCGTGCTCCTCTAGAAAACCGCCCTCGCGCTGCACCGTCACAACGCCGCCGACGCTTTCGTTGAAGCGCTGCATTTCCTGCTGGACCGTCATCAGGCGGGTGAAGGCGCGGTGGCACAGCAGGGCCAGCACCACGATCTCCGCGATGGCCCGGCCCTCGACCTCCACCTGGATGATGAGGAGGACCGCCAGCAGCACGACGGCGAAGGGCTCCACGATGGAGTGGAGCGTGGCCGAAATAGTCGCCAGCTTCACCCGCAGGCGGATCAGCGCCGACAGGCGCTCGCCCACCCGGCCCGTCATCCGGTCCATGGCGCCGGATGCGCGCAGGTACAGGAAGCTCTGCAGCGTCTGGATCAGGTTGGCGTGTGCCTGGGCGCTCTCGCCGGACATCTCGATGGAGATTTCCTGGGTCCGCCGCACGAGGAAGCGGAACAGGAACAGGGCGAAGAAACCTGCCACCACGATGCCTGCCGTCAGGTCGAAACGGATCATCGCCGCGCCCGCCAGATAGAAGCAGACGGTCAGCCCGGTGGCGATCACGGAGATGAACTTGGAAAAACTGCGCGCGAAGCGCTCGACCTCGGTGAAGATCAGGTTGGTCAGCGTTCCCGTCTTGAGCTGCGCATAGTAGACGTAGGAAATCCGCGAGAATGATGCGATGAGCTGCGTCTGCAGGCGCAGCACGAGCCCGGAGACGATCCGCTCCGCGAACACGATCCGGGCAAACACGATCAACCCCTTCGCGGCGAAGATCACCACGATCAGCGCCAGCAGGCTGGTCAGCGAGACCTCGACACCGATCAACGCGTAGGCGTCGAAGATGATCTGCGAGACCTGGCTGGTCTGCTCGGCCGAGCTTTCAAATTCCAGCACCGGTAGCAGCAATGCGATACCGATGACCTCGGTCACGCCGGACAGCAGCACGATGATGAGGAGCCAGACGAAGTTCAGGCCCGCATGGCGGTAGAACAGCGCCAGGTGTTGGTTGAAGTTGCGGATCATGGATGTGCCTGTCCGGCTGGGGTGGCCGTTGTGCCGCTTCGGCGCAACAGGGCGCCGGCGGCTTCGCGCAAGAGGGAGAGGCGGCGCCGGACGACGCCGAAGGGACTGTCGAGGAAGTCCATCAGGTCCGCGGCCGCCTGCGGGGCAAACCGGGCGATGGACATGAGGGTCGAGAAATATGCGCGCAGCGCAATGTGGGCCCGTGGTGCGACGTCGTCCGCCGGCAGCGAGAGACCGACGCGACGTGCCAGTGGATAGAGGAGAGCGGCGATCTCCGCGCGCTCGCGCGGCGACAGCATCGCGACGACCTGCCCGTCGGGGTGGACGAACCCGCCCTTGGCGCGCCGGAAATGGAGCGAGCCGTGTGCCACACCATCGAGCGCAGCGCCCCGTGCCTCGATCCCGAACACGTTGACCGGGCCGTCATCGCCGATCAGCCGCGGCAGCGTCAGGATACAGACATCGTCCGGCCACCGGTCCCGGTGGCACAGCGCGGCGGTCGCGGCGAGCCCCCAAAGGACGACCGCGCGACGGAACTCGCGCCGCGAGTGCTCAGCCGGCTTGCCCTCCCGCCGCCAGTAGAGGACCGCGGCGACGGCCTCGGCCGGGTCGCGGAACATGACCGCAAGCTTAAGTCCGGGCACAAGGCGGCGCAGGCGCCGGTAGGCGAACTCCGGGTGCAGGTCGAAGGTGGCCCAGCCGGTCTTGCCTTCCGCTGCGGCCATGGCGTCGATGGCGTCGGCATAGGCGCGGACCGGCTCGTCGGCGTCGGTGGCGGCGAGCGTCTCGATGTCGAGCGCCGTATAGTCGAGCGGAGTCTCGCTCACGCTGCGGTCCGCGTCCTGGAAGCGGCCCCGCGTCAGGAAGTGGGTCACGGTCGTGCGCACCGGGGTGACCCGGTTGACCATGCCCCGGCGCAGGATCGCGCGAAACAGCGCATCGACACCCAGCACGAAGCAGGTGTCGTCGCTCGCCGCGATGGCCGACGACAGGCTGGTCTTGCCGCAGCGCGCCGGTCCGCCGATCACGAAACGGGTCTGGATGGAATTGTCCAAGGACGGGCCCGGTCGGCGTCAGCCGTTGGCCACCAGGCGCAGATGCGCGTCGTCGAGGCGCGCGGCCAGTTCCGGGGGAAGCTCCGGCAGGTAGGTCGGGCGCGACAGGTAATACTCGTGGTGGTTCTGCGCGTGCTGGTTGTTCAGTCCGTAGGACAGGTAGACGGCGTATTTCGGCATCCGGCCCCGCACGATTCCGCCGGCATGGACGAGCCGCTGGTCGAAGATCACACAGTCGCCGGGTTTGTGGCGGATCAGCTCACGTTTCATGGTCAGCGCCAGCTGCGGCATGGAATTGGTGTCGAAATGCGCGCGCCAGCGCGTACGGAGCTCGGCCCAGAGCCGAAGCTCCAGCCGGTTGAGGCGGCTCTCGTGCCGGTGGGTGCCGGGCAGCACCACCAGCGAGGACCCGCTCTCGGCATAGTCGGACAGGTAGATCGCCACGCGGACCACCTTGTAGGGGGCCGCATCCTCGTCCCAGTCCGGGCCGATGCCGAACTCGCGGTAGGCGGAATCGCGATGGAACTTGCCCGCGCCCAGGTTGATGTGCAGGTCCGAGTGCTGGGTGTAGCGGATGTCGTCGCCCAGCAGTTCGCGGATCGTGCCGACTAGGCGCTCGTTGAACACCAGCGGCCAGAACTCGGGCGTCTTGGTCACCCCGTCCGGCATCACGAAGGTCTTCGAATCGATGTCGGCGTTGGACAGTTCGCGCGCGGGCAGGTCGAAAACCTTGTTGATCTCCAGCCGGTAAGCCGCCGCCTCCTCGGGTGACAGCAGGCCGGGGATCATGTGATAGCCCTTCTCGTCGAAGGCTGTGCGGGCGGCAGGCTCAATCACGCGGACGCGCCCTCCCCGGGCTTCTTGACGGAGAAGACGCCGACGATGGCGGTGATTTCCTTGATCCGGTCTTCCTCGGTGGCGTTCTGCCGGAAGAACCATTCATCGACGGAGTCCTTGATCGGCTCGACGATCTCGTCGAGCTGGTTGATCCGGTCCTTGCTGCCCAGCGCGTAGCCATGGGCCTCCGTGCCTTCCTCGAAGTCGCGCGAATGGTAGGCCTCGCCGATGGCGATCAGCCCGCCCGGGCGGGTCACGCGGACCATCTCCCGCAGGGCCTGAGGGCGGTCGTCGGAGTAGCCCAGCGTCCAGCCGCAGAAGACCGCGTCGAAGGTGTTGTCGGGATAGTGCATGTCGTGCATGTCGCCGACATCGATGCGCGGCGAGTAGGAGAACAGGTCCAGCCCGGTGATGTTCTGCCAGGAGAAGCCGTAACCGGCCAGCGCCAGCAATTCGCCCTCGGCGCGTGGGCCGACCGACAGCACCTTGGCGAAGGCCAGTTCGGTGGCGATGCGCGAGACGGCGCAGACCGGGCGCGCCAGCATGTGGATGCGGTTGTCGACCTTCAGGCTCTTGCCGATCTTGCCGAGGTTATAGTCCAGCGTGTTTGCGCCCAGGTGTTCGTCCGTGCCCACGAAGCGCTTCATGCGCCGAAGAATCACCGCATAGAAGAAGTAGCGCAGGAACGCGACGACCTGGCGGATCTCGCGGACCAGCAGGAATTGCGCGAACCGGCGCTGCAGGCCGGCCAGTTTGGAATCGACTTTCATGTTCAGTCCCGTTCGGGTTCGGAATAGTTGGGGTCGTCGCGCCGGCGCGGCTCAAAGGGAAGTTCGAGGTCACGAATTTTGCGCGCAGGCACGCCGCCGAAAATGGTGTTGTCAGGGACGTCCCCGGTGACGACGGAGCCGGCGCTGACGATGACGTTGGAACCGATCGTCGTGCCCGGTGTGACGACGGCTCGCGCGCCCAGCCAGACGTTGGAACCGATGCTGACCGGCTGCAGGTCGGTGCTGCCGTAGAATTTCTCGCCCCGGTGGTTGCCGGTCAGGATCAGGCTGCCCGGGCCGACGACGACATCGTCGCCGATGGTCACGCCGCCGCCGGCGAAGATCATCGTGCCGTGGTTCAGCATGATGTTGTTGCCCAGGCGCACGCGCTCCGGATGGGTGATCTCCACCCCGGGCCGCAGCGCGACGTTCCCGCCATGGGCGGCAAGCTGGCTGAGCAGACGCTCGCGCCGTGCCGTGTCGGCCATCGCAGAAAGGCTGATGAGCGGCCGCGCTAGGATGCGGGCCATCAGGCGGTGTAGGGACGCGCGTGACATGATGTTTGCGCCGGCGGACCGGCGAGGTTCAGACTGTCTGGATCAGGGCGTCGATCTTTTCGGCATAGTTGCCGTTGCTCTGCAGGGCGGAGACGACGCTGTCGGCAAAGCCCTGATAGTAGTCCGCATCCGCATCGGGGTGCTTGTGGATCGTGTACTGGATGAGCGCGTTCATGATCTCGTCCAGCCGCTTGTCCGGGCGGAAGCAGGTGTCGCAGGCCGGGTAGGCCGACAGGTCGCCCGATTCATGGGCGGCCTGCAGTTTCTTCAGGCCCTCGCTCTCCTGGAGCTCGCGATAGGTCTTGTCCTTGATATTCCCGATCACGAGTTCGCCGTGATAGTCGCGGCAGCAGGCCGACACGGTGCCGTCCACATTCACCCAGAGCGGGTCACCCTTGGGGCGCCAGCACATCAGGTTCTTGTGGCTGAGGTTCGGGAACGGGTTTACCGAATGGAAGTAGGTGTTGTCCGGCGCGAGCCCGGTGATGACACCGAAGGTCAGGTCCTGCGCCGGGTGGGGCACATACTTGCGGAAGGTCTCGATGAACTTGCCGACCTCACCCAGATTGTCGCGCGACAGGGTGCAGTGGATCTTCACCGTCATGCCCTTGGGCCGCAGCTGCGTGTTGCAGATATCGAGCTGGCGCAGCAGGTCCTGGAACTTCCCGCCGATGCGGATCTTCTCGTAGGTCTCGGCGTTTGCGCCATCGACCGAGAACGAGATCGAGGGTGATACATCCATGTATTCGATCAGCGTATCGACATGGCGTTCCAGCAGCAGCCCGTTGGTGCAGATGGATGTTGTCAGGCCGACACGGCGCAGCTCGGCCATCACCTCGCCGAGGCGCGGATTGGCCAGCGGGTCGCCCAGCGTGTGCAGTGCCACGTTGTTGATACCGTCGGCGACCAGCTTCTCCAGCGTCTCGCGCAGGAAGGGAATCTCCATGCGTCCGCGTTTGCGCGTGGCCGACATGGTCTGGCACATCGCGCAGTTCAGGTTGCAGGTGTTGTTGATCTCCACGATTGCGTGGCGCGATTCCGTGCGGGCAGGCGGATATTCCGTCGGCCGGATCTTGTCGTAGGGGTTCTCTTCCATATCGGCGACGGATTTCACCGCCTTCGACATGCGCTGCTTCCAGAACTCATCGCCATACTCGTTCGACGTCTTCCAGTCGCGGTACTTGGCGACCAGCCCGGGGGCGTGGTGCTTGATGAACTTCTTCTGCTGTGTGTTCAGCAATGCCATGTGAAATCGCTCCCGCCCCGGACGGTTCCGGCGCGTTGATGGTGCTTAGATAGTCTGCTCGTGTCCATGTTCAAACCGCGGCCCGCAAAGGTGCGGGTTCCCGGGCCGAATCTTCCTCGGCGGCCTCGATCTCCGAGACAAAGGTCCGCATGTGCCGGATCAGGTCCTCGCTCTGGCGCTCGATCAGCTCGCGGGCGATCTGGGCCGCCACAGCCCGGGGAGGGCGCCCGTCGATGGGCACGACCGTGTGGGGCATGCGGCGCTCGCGCAGGATGCGCATGATCCAGCCTATGAAGCGTGTGACCTGCTCTTCGGTCAGCTCGTCCTTGCGCGCGACGATCTTCACGGGGTCGTCCACCAGCACGAAGCCGTAACGCGGTTTGGGAACCAGCGCGCAGTGAAGCCGGTAGTAGCCGCGCACCAGCCAGCTCGGCTGCTCGGTTTCCACGATGTACTTGATGCGCACGTCATAGACGTAGCGGTCGGCGAACAGGATGTAGCCGGAGTTCCTGTTGTCGAGCAGGAAACGCGTGAACTTGCGGTTGTAGTTCACGAAATGGCTGTTCCAGAGCCAGAACTCGCGCACCCCTTCGGGCATCAGGCGGTAGGCTCCGCGTGCGATTCTCCGCAGGAGTGACGGCTGTGCCGCGGTTGATGCAACGGCTTGCGGTTTGTTCACCTTGCCGGTCCGCGGGTCGCGGCGGCGGCCTTCCTTCCAGCCCTCGCTGTGGTGGAACTGGTGCAGGCCGAAGGGCAGGCCTTCGATCAGCCGGGCGATCTCGGCGCAGGTGGTCGACTTGCCGGCGCCGTCCGGGCCGTGGATCGTGAAGAAATCGAGCTTCAGCAGCGGCAGGAAAAACAGCCTGTCCGCACAGAAGCGGCGCAGCTTCTCGCGGGTGTCCCGGGGCGCGGGTGCCTGTGCCCCCTTGTTGCCGCGCAGCCGGGGCACCGGCGCGGACAGCCAGCTTCGCAGTTCGCCCGCCGGGAAGCCCATGCGCGCAGACAGCAGGTCTTCCGCGCTCTCGCGGGTGGCGGCATTGAAGGCGTGATACCGGGACAGGTATTTCGCCGTGTCGGATTTCCGCAATGCCTGCAACAGCGTGAACGCGGCATGCCACTCGGGCGCGGGTTGCGGCAGTCCGGGTTCGCCCGTGCGCGGGATGTCCGCCGAACCCAGCGAAATGTCAGCTGCCGGTGTTACTGCGAACTGGCGGGCCGGAAGCACGAGCTGGTCACGCACCTCGAGGAAAGCATGGCGGCGCGTGTCCTCCGGTCCCTCAAGGTCGATCAGAAGGATATAGAGCGCCTGTTCTGAGGCGCTTTCGCTGACGATCAGCCCGCCCGCGCATTCGCGGACCAGCGTGCGCAGCTTCGGCCAGTCGTCCCGGTCGCACACCAGGTCGATGTCGAACGGTGCGCGCTCCGGCAGGCTGTCGAAATCGCGGATGAACACGCAGGACGGAACCCGCGCCTGCCAGTCGGCATCCGCCAGCGCCTTGAAAAAGGCGCGCAGGCCCGGCGCGAAAGGCGCGTCGAGCATCAGCCTGTCGGAACGCAGGGACAAGGGTCAGGCCGACTTCATCATCGTGTCGATCATGCTGTCGTAATAGTCGGGCAGCTTGTGGAAGCCTTCCCGGTAACTGAAGTTGTGGTGCAGCGGGTTGCGGCGCATGGCGCGGCGGAAGCTGATCTCGTCGCGCAGGTTCACCAGCGAACGCGGCCAGTGCTTGTTGTCCGGCGGGTTGGTGCTGTCCAGGTGGTCGACGATCATGCGCGCCGCGTTCCACGATGCGGAGCCGCCCTCCTCCCAGGCGCAGTATTCTGAGATCTGCTTCTCGATCGCCGCGTCATGAACCTCGAGCTCCCGGCCCTTGCGGATCAGGTCCACCGCTTCTTCCACGCTGTTCGGCTGGTAGGCGGCGGCCTGCCACTCGGCGCAGACCTGGGCATAGCCTGCGTTGTATTCGGCGGTGCCCGCCAGCCGGTCGATGTTGATGACCGGGACCTTCAGCAGGTAGGCCTCGAGGAAGGCGGTGGAGGTGGGTGCGATCACCGCGCGCTGCTGGGCAATCCAGTCGGTGATGACGAGGCTCTCATCGATCTCGAACCGGTCGCGGTGCTTGGCACCAAAGGACGGGATCACCCAGTCGCGATAGGCCTCGACCTGCTCCATGGGATGCGGGCGGATCGAGATGATGTAGTCGGTCTCGTCGAGGATCCGCTGCACCACGTTGTGGATCGCGTGGAACGCGTAACAGCAGTTCACCACGAAATCGAGGTTCACCTTGCTCCACAGTCCGCGGATGGTCGGGATGCCCTCATGGTGGTTGATCGTCGGGAAGCGACCCAGGATGCCGACCTTCTTCGGCTCGCCGTCCGGCTTCACGCTGTCGGGCATGTAGCGGATCAGGTCGAACTTGGGATTGCCGATGACCCGCGTGATCGACTGGTCGAACTGCGGCGTCAGGTTGGTCATGTGCTCCCGGATGATCGGCCCCCAGAGCAGGCACAGGTCCAGCGAGGTGTACTGTTCCGGCTCGTCACGCCACAGCGTGACGGTCGAGATGTCCTCGCTCTGGAAGCCTTCGCCGTCCAGGAAGATGATCTGGGAGTCGGGCCGCAGCTCGCGCGCGCGGCGCGCCACGCCGGGGGCGAGCAGGACCACGCCTTGGGGCTGCCACTTGCGCATCACCCATTCGAAGTTCCGCACGCTGGCGATGAAGGTCTGGCAGCCGAGACGTTGCAGCATGCGCTCCACGAGTACGGCCGGGGCGATGTCCCGGCGTGCCGTGTGGGCCCGAATGATCACGCGATGGGTCATGAACCTGCTCCGTTCCGCCGGCCCTAGCTGGCGAGCTGCTGGCTGTCGACGCGGCGCAGCTTCTCGATGATCGGGACCTCGCTGTCATAGACGATCTTCTGGCCGTCACCGCGCGCGGCCTCGATGGTGCGTACATCGCGCACGAGGCGGGAGAAGCCGTGCGGCTCGATCGAGGCGGCCTGGTCGCTGCCCCACATGGCGCGGTCCAGCGTGATGTGGCGCTCGATCATGCATGCGCCCATGACGGCGGCGGCGACAGAGGTGCTGAGGCCGACCTCGTGGCCGGAATAGCCGACCGGGACGTCGTAACGGTCAATCAGGGTCTGGATGCAGTTGAGGTTCAGCTCTTCCGGCTTGGACGGGTAGGTGCTGGTCGCGTGCAGGATGATGAGGTCTTTCGTACCCAGAACTTCGACTGCATGGTCGATCTGCGCCATCGTGCTCATGCCCGTCGACAGGATGATCGGACGTCCCGTTGCGCGATGGTGGCGCAAAAGGTTGTCGTCGGTCAGGCTCGCCGAGGCAATCTTGTAGGCGGGCGGGTTATACGCCTCGCTGAAATCGACCGAAGCCTCGTCCCAGCAGGAGTTGAACCACATGATGCCGTTCAGCTTGCAGAACTCGTCGATGGCGGCGAATTCATCGGCGCCGAACTCGAGGCCGTATTTCAGTTCTCCGTTCGTCGTGCCGAACGGGTTCTCGCGCGGCCGCGCCAGCTCCTCGGCCGAATAGACGACATCGACGGTACGCTTCTGGAATTTCACGGCATCGCAGCCGGCGGTCACGGAGGCCGCGATCAGCTTGCGGGCCAGGTCCAGATCGCCGTTGTGGTTGATGCCGATTTCGGCGGTCATGAAACAGGGCTGGCCGGGGCCGACCAGCTTGTCGCCGATTTTGACAGGTTCGCTCATGGGACTTCCTTCCGGTGAGGCAGGTTTTTTCGGTTGTCAGGTGATGGTCCAGCCGCCGTCGACGGTCAGGCACTGACCGGTGACATAGCTGCTGGCATCGGATGCAAGGAACACCGCGGCCCCGGCCAGTTCGCCGGGACGGCCGACGCGGCCGAGTGCGGTGCGGTTGTCGAGCCGGGCGATGAACGGATCGTCCGGATCGACGGAATTGTCGCCCTGGTCCTCGGTGTTCGAGAACGGGCCGGGCACGAGGGCATTGCAGCGGACGCCGCTGCGCCCCCAGAACGAGGCGGTGTAGCGGGTCAGCGCGATCATCGCCGCCTTGGAGGCCGAATAGCCGGGCGGGTTGAGGAACGGCGTGCCCTCATACAGGAGCGGGCTCGGCGCGACGAGGCCATACATGGAGGCCACGTTGACGATCGCGCCGCGACCGGCGGCCTTCATCGCTCCGCCGATGATCCGGGTCGTCGTGGCGGGCCAGTGGACGCCGCCCGTCAGGTTGCGTTCCCACTGGTCGAACCCGGCCACGTCCAGCGCGGCGTCAGGATTGTTGAAGCCGGTCGCCGGTCCCATCTCGTGGGCGTTGTTGACCAGGATGCCGATCTCGCCGGTGCCGGCCAGGATATCCTTCAGCGCGGCCTCGAAAGCGGGCAGGTCGTACATGTCGATGCGGTGCGCCGTCACGCGGTCCCGGCCATAGGTGCCGCGCCAGGCCTCGGCCTCGCTCTCGGTCCGCTCCGAACGGCCCAGCGCGACGATTTTCGCCCCGTTGTCCAGCAGGGCCGTGCAGAGCGTGCGGCCGAGGAAGCCCGACGCGCCGGTCACAAGCGCGGTCTTGCCCTCAAGGGTGAAGAGTTCGGATGCCGCGTAGGTCACCAGGCGGTCCTCCCGCCGTCGATCACGAGGTTCTGGCCGGTCATGTAGCGCGAGGCGTCCGACAGCAGGAACACCACCGCGCCGTTGTACTCGTCGGCATCTGCCATCCGGCCCATGGGGATCAGGTTGGCGAGGCGCTGGACGAAATCATCCGGCTGGCCGTCATAGATGCCGCCTGGCGACAGCGCGTTGCAGCGCACTCCCTGGTCGGCCCAGTAGGTCGAGAGGTACCGGGTCAGGCCCAGCAGGCCCGCCTTGACCACGGAATAGGTGACCGGCTTGACCGGCTGCTGGTTGTCGGCCCGGCCGGGCTCGCGGTAGAGGCGCTGGTCCGGGGCGATCACGGCCAGGTCGGAGGCGATGTTCAGGATCGCGCCGCGCCCGGCCCGCGCCATCTCGCTGCCGAACACCCGGGCGCAGAGATAGGCGCCGGTCAGCCCCACGGCAATGTCGCCGTTCCAGGCCGCCATGGGGAAGTTCTCGAGCCGGGAAAATTCCTCCGTGGTGCCGCTCTCGACCTTGGGGTTGTTGGCGGCGTTGTTCACCAGCCCGTCGATCCGGCCATAGGTGTCGAGGATCGCGTCGCGTACGGCTTCCAGCGCGCCGAGGTCGGTGATGTCGCAGCCCATTCCCTTCGCGGGCACGTCGAAGCGGTTCGCGGTTTCCGCCGCCACGGCTTCCGCGCCGTCGGCGCGCAGGTCGAGCAGGACCGGTGTGCCGCCGGCTCCCGCGATTGCCTCGGCATGGCGCCGGCCGAACAGGCCCGCGCCGCCGGTGACGACGATCACCCGGTCGGTCAGGTCAAAGGGTGCGTGTTCGGCCATCCGCCGCTCCTACCAGTATCCGCCATGGGTTTGCCCGCCATCGGCAACGAGGCAGGCGCCCGTGATGAACGATGCGCGCGGCGAGGCCACGAACAGGGCCAGGTCGGCAATCTCCTCGGGCGTCGCAAACCGGTTCAGCGGGACCTCGGCGTCGAGATAGGCGCGCACGCCCGCCTCGTCCTCACGCATCTTCCGGTCCCAGGTGCCGCCCTCGAAATAGACATTGCCCGGCGCGACGCAGTTCACCCGCACCCCCTCGCGCCCGACGGCGCGCGACAGGTTCTTGGCATAGCTCGCCAGCGCGGTCTTGGCGGCGGAATAGGCGATGGGCGCGCCGATCGCTTCCAGTCCGGCGATCGAGCCGATCATCACGATGCTGCCGTTCCCCGCCGCCGTCATGCCCGGCAGGGCCGCGTCCACCAGTTTCATGCTGGTCCACAGGTTGGTTTCGAACACCGCCCGCCACTCGTCGTGGGAGACGTCCCAGCCCGGCGCCGCACGGCCCGAGCCGACATTGGCGATCAGGATATCCAGCGGTCCGTGCGCGGCGATGGCCGCTTCCACGGCATGTGCCGCCTGCCCGTCCGCACCCAGGTCGCCTGCGACCGCGAGGGCGGCTCCGATGTCGGCGCGTGCCGTCTCCAGCGCATCCGCGTCGCGTCCCGTGATCGTGACTCTTGCACCCTCGGCGACGAAGGCGGCCGCGATCGCCCGGCCGATGCCGCGCGAGGCGCCACCGACAAGGACCGACTTACCCTTGAGTTCGAGGTCCATGACTAGCCTGCCGCCGCCAGCCCGGCCTCGACGAAGGCCCGGTTGTGGCGTGCCAGTTCGACTTCCGCGCCGTCCGTCCCGCGCGCGACCTGCAGCACGATGTCACCGTCATAGTGGAGGGCCTTCAGTCCGGCAAAGACCGCCGGGAAGTCACAACTTCCCTCGCCCAGCGGCATGGTCGTGCCGCCCAGGATCCTGTCCTTTATATGCACGCTGCCGAGGCGCGGGCCCCAGGCCGCGAATTCTTCCGCCGGCGGGTAGCCCAGCCCGGAGGAATTTCCGCTGTCGAAGTTCACCTTCACGATGTCCGCGTGCAGCCCGTCGAGGAAGTCGGCGAAGTCCTGCGGGCCGAAATCGGTCTCCAGGTGCAGCTCGATCCCGGCGGCGCGCGCATGGGGCGCAACATGCTCCAGGATGTCACGGGCAACCTTGCGCTCTTCGGTGGTCTTCAGGCTGGAGTTGTCGACGAAGGGCAGCACCATCCGGCCCACCCCGACGTCCCCGACCATGCCGAGCAGCTCTTCCAGGTGGCCGACGCGTGTGCGGCGTTCGTCCTCGGTGCAGCGCACGAAGGGGAAGTCCATGAACCAGTCCGCGCAGAGCGAGCGGACGGCAATGCCGTGTTCCTCGATCAGCGCGCGCATCTCGCTGCGGCCCTCCGGCGTCAGGATCGGGTTGGCATCCGCGCCATAGGCGTCGTGGATCCACTCGATGGCGTCCAGCCCCGCTGCTGCAGCACGCGGGAACTCGTCACGCCACGCCGCGCGCGGAAAGGCCTGGATGGCGTTGTTCTCGGGTGCCGTGAGGCGGCCCTGCATGATGGCGAACCTGTTCATCTCTATCCGTTCCGCGCCGCATCCATGGCGTCACCCAGCGCGTCGCACAGTTCGCGCACGGCCCCGGCCCCGCCCGCATGGGACAGCACGTGGTGTGCGGCGGCCAGGACGCGCGGGTGGGAATCCGCGACGGCCACAGGGAAGCCCACCAGGCTGAAACAGCCCAGGTCATTCACGTCGTTACCCAGGTAGATCACCCGCGCCGGATCGCAGCCGCGTTCCTTCAGGATCCCGGCCAGCCGCGCCGCCTTGTCGGCGATGCCGTGCTCCACATCGATCTTCAGCTTCTCGGCCCGCGCCGCCACCACCGGGTTGCGCTCGGTCGACAGGATCAGTATCGGCACGCCGAGCGCGCGCATGCGGTCGATCCCCAGCCCGTCGGCGCGGGTCACGCGCACGGTCTCGCGGCCGGTCTCGTCCACATAGGCATGGTTGTCGGTCATCACGCCGTCGAAATCGAACACCACCAGGTCGACCTCGGCGGGCCACGCGGCGGGCACCGCAAATTCCGGGCGCCGCAGGATCCAGTCGATCAGCTCCAGGTGCTCGCCCGTGTCGACCTGGAACGAGGTCCAGTAGTCCATCTCGTAGACGCGCTTGCGCTCGCCCATCCGGTTGTCGGTCTCGCGCAGCAGTGCGGGCGGGAAGACATAGATCGAGCCGTTCTCGCGGAACTGGCGCTCCATCTCCTGCTCGCGCTTGCGGCGCTGCCAGTCGTAATTCAGCGCGACCGGCTCTTCGCCGTTCATGCCCCAGATCAGGCGCGAGTTCTCGCAGGCGGAGAACACCGAATCCGCGCCGCTGTCGCGCATCAGCTGGATCGCGTTGTCGATGTCGTCGCGCCGGCGCACGGGCGAGGTGCACTGCAGGAAGACGACGAGTTCGGGGTCTTCGTGGCCGGCCGCCTTGCGGGCGTCGAGGACATGCCGCAACGCGGATTCGCTGGTCGCCGTGTCGTGGGACAGATCTTCCGGCCGCTCGACCACTTCGGCGCCATAGGCGCGGGCCAGCGCGGCGATCTCCGCGTCGTCGGTGGACACGACGACCTCGTCCACCAGCTCGGACTCGCGCGCATGGATCAGCGACCAGGCCAGCGTCGGCCGGCCGGCCAGCGGCAGCAGGTTCTTGCCGGGCACGCGCTTGGACCCGCCGCGCGCGGGAATGATGCACAGGACGCTCATGCGGCAGGCTCCGTCCAGCTGTCGGCGAGGGCGCCGGCCATCACCAGGTCGATTTCCTCGCCGTCGAGGAGGAACTGGCACGGGCGCGTCGCCTCGATGGTCATGCCGGTCCTGCGCATCACCGCGACCATGCCTTTGTTGGCGGCCATGGTGCCGGCGGTGACCTTGCGCAGGCCCTCGATCTTCAAGAGGTGTTTTAGAACGGCCCCCCAGGCCTCGGTGCCGTAACCCTGCCCGCGCGCCGCGGGTGCGCCAATCATGATCGACATGTCCGCGCAGGCGTTGGGGGCATCGCGGGTGACGACGAGGTTCCCGATATGGCCGAGCCCGTCCGCCTCGACCGCCAGGAAGCTGTCGCCGGACCCGGCGAAGCCCCGGGCGTAGGCGCGGCAGGACTCAAGCGTGTGCGTGCGGTGGCGCTGCTCGCTGTAACGCACCACCTCGGGGTCGTTCAGCCAGCCGACATAGGTCTCGGTCAGGTGCTGCTCAGAAAACGGCATGATCGAAAGTCGCGGGGTGCGGAGCTGGATGGGGGAAGCCATGGGCGGATTGTGTCATTGCACGGCTGCGGCGCGGCGCGGCGCGTCCGCAGGCAGGGCGTTGATGAGCGCGTCCGCCATGGACATGCCGGCTGGCCGGGCCGGGCCGGGCCGTGGTGCGGACAGCAGGACTTCGATCGCGGGCGCGATGGCCCTGGAATGCGTCACGCATGCGATGTCGCCGTCGGCGATATCCGCCAGCCAGGCGCGCTCATCCGTCCGCGGCAGGACAGACAGGACGCGCTGTCCGAGATGGCGGGCTTCGGCCAGCAGGGTTGTCGTCATCCCCACCACAAGGTCGGCGGCGGCACAGGCATCCAGCGGGTCGCCGGTGCGGGTCACGCCGGTCAGTTCCCCCGTCAGGTGACTGTGGCTGTCGTCGGGTTCCTTCGGGTGCAGCCGCACGAAGACGCGCGGGCGTGGCGACATTCCGGCGGTGGCGTCGAGCAGGGACTCCAGCACGATGTGGGTGCGTGCCTCGCTGTCGCCCCGTCCCACCAGCGTGTAGTCATCCGACCGCCGGAATGCGGCGGGATCGAGCCCGTCGGACAGTTCGGACAGGAACAGGATCACCGGGCGTGCATCGTCGCCGAACAACATGGCCCGGCGTGTCGCGCGGGCGGCTTCCGTCAGCGTGGTGCCGGCCTCGAAGGCGCGCAGCCGCGCCGGGTTGACCGCGATATCGATGACTTCGGCCTCGAAGCCGAGCGCGGCATAGGCCTCCCGGCTGGCGGTGTCGGTGACGGCCAGCCGGTCCGGCGCATGATGGAGCGGGTCGCCGGTCTCACCGCGGAAGCGTGCCTCGGCATTGGCGGGTGAATCAACCAGGCCTAGCGTTGTGATGCCGGCCCGGCGCGCCGCTTCAAGCCAGCCGAAGGCGATGCTGTCGGCCTGCTCCGAGGTGCCGACCGCCAACAGCCGGGTCCCGGCCAGGTCGGGCGCTGGTGCCGCCTCGGTGAAGTCCTCGCCGCGCGCACGCAGGTAGGCGCATGCCTCGCCCGTCGCATGCAGCTTCGCCGTCACACCCTTCTCTGCGAGCGCCTTGCGGACGCCCAGCACAAGGTTCGCCGCGCCGGGGTCCTCGACCAGGATGGTGATGTCGTTCGTGCTCATCGCGGAATGGAAACCGCCGCGCCGCCGGTTTCGGCCGAGCGCGTGATGGCATCGAGGATGTGCTCGTCAGCAAGCGCGTTGGTGCCCGGGCTGACCAGCGGCGCATTGCCCGCCAGCCAGTCGGCGGCGTTGTCGTAGAGCGCATAGAGCGCCCGGCCATACGCGCCGGGGATGTCCTCGGCGGCGTCGCTGGCGACTTCGTGGCCTTCGTCCAGCGCGCGGTGCGCGGCGCGTGGCGAGGCGCGCATCAGCAGGCCTTCCTGCAGGATTTCCAGCCGCCCTTCCGTGCCCCAGATGTCGAGGCCGACCTCGCGGTAATGCGCAAAGTTGATCGGCTGCAGCACGGCGATCACGCCGCTCTCCAGCGTCAGCGCGAACGGCACGGCGATGTCTCCGGCGACGGGCGATGTGTCTGCGGGTGCCGGGCTTGCGAGCGCGCGCGCCTCGCGCACCTCGCCCGTCAGCATGCGGACCAGGTCGATCATGTGCACGGCATTGTTGCGCAGCCCGTTGCCGTAGACGCCGAAGATCGCCTGCGGGGCGCCGATCCGTTCTGCCAGCCCGCCCTCGGCCAATTCACGGGTGGCGGCCTCGGCACGGCGGAACAGGTTCACCTGCATGCCCACCTGCCGGGCATCGCAGTCGGCGACGAGGCGCTCGGCCCCGGCGATGTCGGTTCCCAGCGGCTTCTCGACCACGGCGAGCTTCAGCCCGTCGAAGCGCGCGAGCGCCGCGTCACGCACGTCGGGGCCCGTCGCCAGCACGGCGACCTCGGGCCGGAAACCCGACGGCAAATCCTCGATGCGCGGCACCACCACCGGCACGTTCCAGGCCGCAGCAGCGCTGCGCGCCGCCTCGGACGGGTCCACCACGGCGGTCCAGTCGAAGGCCGGGTGGTCGCGCAGCACCTGCGCGTGCGAGGCGTAGTCGAAATAGGCGGCCATCTTGCGGTCGGCGGCGTAGCCCGCGCCGATCTTGCCGAAGCCGACCAGGACAGTGGAGGCCGGGGTCATCGTGCGGCCGCTTTTCCGGCAGGAGCGGACAGCAGCGCCATGACGTCGGCCAGCGAATAGGCATCGCCATGCACGGGCGCGAGTGCGGTATGGATCGCGCGCAGCCGGGCCAGGTCGTCGGGGTAGTCCAGCAGCAGGCGCAGCTCCGGCGCGGCAAGGCCCGCCGGGGCGTCCAGGTTGGCGATCCGGTACCGTTCGGGGTGCTGGTAGAAGTACAGCGAGACGTGCTCGCGCACGTCCGCGTCGGAAATGTTCTCCGCCACCCATTCCAGTTCCGGCAGGGCGAAGACCTGCACGTCCATGCCCTCGGGATAGCTCTGCGCGGCGGTGGTGGTGACGAGGTCGCAGTTGCCTGCCGCGAAACGCTCGACCGCGCGGTTGATGATCGCCGGGTCCAGCAGCGGGCAGTCGCCGTTGATCTCCACCACGACGTCGGAGCGCATCATCTGCTGTGCGCGCACCACCCGGTCGAGCACGTCATCCTCGCTGCCGCGGAACACCGCCATGCCCTCGGCTTCGGCTGCCGCGGCGAGCGGGTCGTCCGCCGGGCTGTCCGTCGTCGCGACCACCGCGTCGTCGATACGCTCGGCCATGCGCACCCGCCGCGCGATCAGCGCGATGGTGCTCACCCCGCCCAGGTCGGCGAGCATCTTGCCGGGCAGGCGTGAGGATCCCATGCGGGCCTCGATGCTGGCGACGATGCGCTGGGTCATGCTCAGGCGGCGTCCGCGCCGTTCCAGCCGGCCAGCGCGGCCCGCGCATTCAGCACGGCGGCGATGGCGTCGGCGATCTTCCGGGCGGCGTCCGGGCCGAAATCATAGGCGCAGGGCTCGATGCCGACGATTTCCTCGCGGTGCAGCCGCTCGGCAACGGGACAGAGCCCGGCCTCGTAGCTGCGCGCCGTCAGGTTAAACGGGAACCCGTCGCGGCCCATGGCGGTGCGCTTGCGGAAGATCGGCAGCTGGTAGAGCGGCGCGACATAGGCCGGGAAACACGGTACCCCCTCGGCCTGCAACGCGGCGATGAAGGTCGCGCGGGACATGCCGGCTGTCTCTGCGTCGAAGCGCGATGCCCAGACGTAATAGACATGGCGGCATTCGGGGCGGACATGCGGCACGGTCAGCCCGTCCAGCCCGCGCGCGGCATCGCTCAGCTCATTGGCGAAGGCCTCTCGGCGGGCGACATGGGCGTCGATGTTCGACAGCTGCACCCGGCCCACGGCCGCGCTCAGTTCGGTCATGCGGAAGTTGAAGCCGAACATGTTGGTCAGGTCGTCCACCTTGGCCGCGCCGACCACGGCCTCGGCATGGTTGCGGATCATCTGCAGCTTCTGCGCAAGGTCCGCGTCGTCGGTGGTACACACCCCGCCTTCGCCGGTGTGGATGTGCTTGTGGTAATTCAGGCTGAACACGCCGATATGGCCGACGGTGCCGCAGTAGTCGCCGTTCTCCGTGGCCAGCGGGCCCTGGGCGTTGTCCTCGACCAGCAGGATGCCGCGTTCGTCGCACAGCGCGCGCAGCTCGGCCAGCGGGGCGGCCTGGCCGAAAAGGTTGACGGCGATCACCGCACGGGTCCGGTCGGTCAGGTTGGCGCGGACTGAGGACACGTCGATGCAGAAGGTGTCCTCGTCGATGTCGGCGAACACCGGGATGCCGCCATAGACGAGGGGGGCCATCGCCGTCGCGGACATGGTTGTCGCCGGCACGATCACCTCGTCGCCGGGGCTCACACCCGCCGCACCCATGGCGGCCATCAGGCCCGAGGTGGCGGAGTTGACGGTGACGGCATGGGCCGCCTCGAAGCGCGCCGCCCATTCGGCCTCGAAGGCCTGAACCTCCGGGCCGCCGAGGAAGCCGTCCTCCCAGCTCCCGAAGAAGCCGGACAGGCAGTCGGACTGTATCACGCGCGCGACGGCCTCGCCTTCCGCTGTTCCCATCGAGCGATAGGGCGCGAATTCGCTGCCGATCAGCGGCGTGCCGCCGAGCAATGCGGGTGTGCGTGTCATCCTTCGTAATACGTCCGTGTCTCGACGTCCCAGCGGTCGAAGAAGTCGATCACCGCCTGCCAGTCGTCCTTCGGCAGGCCGTCCGCGTCGATGGCGACCGGGTCCGTCTTGCGGGCGATCATGCAGAGCACGTCATTGTCGATGTACCGGTTCACGTGTTCCTTCGCGAAGCCGGTGGTCGCCATCAGGCGTTCCAGCGCGTTGGCGCTGAAACGGAAGTTGTGGGTGTCGAGGTCGGCGTCACCGACATAGTACTGGAGCGGCTTCTTGAACGGCACGAGGATGCGGCTGCCGGTGGCGACGACCAGATGGCCGCCCGGTTTCAGCAGCTTGTGTGCGCCCTCCAGCATCACCCGGCAGTCCTCGCAGTTCTCCAGCGTCCAGATGATGGTGACGATGTCGAACGCGCCTTCCGCGCAGTCCGGGCTTTCCAGGTAGGTTTCGATCGTGCCGACGGTGTTGGGCACGCCCATGCGGGTCATGTCCTCGCACAGCATCGGCGACGGCTCGATGCCGAAGACCTCCGCGCCGTATTCGTCGGCCGACAGCATCACCAGGAAGTAGCCCTCGCCGGCGCCGATATCGCAGACCGACTTGCCCTTCAGGCCCAGCACCGTGTCGATCGAATGGGCGACGAACATCTGGCGCGCCTTGATGGCGGGAAGCTGGGCCGTATAGCTGCGGTCCTTGCCGTAGAGCTCATAGGACCATGCATTCGCGATCTCCTGGAAGGAGCGCCGCGCGCGCACATGCACGAAGCCGCAGTTGCGGCAGACATGGATCGGGCGCCCGCCGGAATAGTGGCGCAGGCACTCGATCTCGGCGGCATCGCTGCTGCCGCAGACATCGCAATCGTGTTCGTTGAAAGTGCTCATGGACGGGAAGGCCTCAGCGGATATCGAACCGGGTCTGCCAGCCATTGGCCGTCTTTTCCCAGATCTCGGAATTGCGGTGCATGTCGACCAGTTCCTCAAGCCCGGACCGGTCCAGCTCGAGATATTCGAGGACATCTTCGAGGTCGGTGTGCGGGAACTCGTCATCGTACTGGCGCACATACTCCAGGCCCTGCTCACGGGTGATGTGCCCGAGCTGGATCATGCGCGAGGCGTCGCGCGTGGTGCGTCCGAAGCCGAATTTGATGAACTGCATGTAGTAGTAGAGGTTGTCGATCTTGTCATCGAGGCTGTCGTAGTTGGTGAAGGTGCCGTCGGTGCGCCCGCCCGGTGCGGTGCGGAAGTCGATGGCATCACGGATCAGCTCGTAGTTCTTGTAGACATCCCAGCGGTGGAAGTAGCCGAAGTAGAGCGCTTTCACACCGACACGCTCCACGTCTTCCATGTCCGGGTAGAGCATCGGGGCGAGGTCGTGCTCCTCGGCCACGTCGTCGACCCAGTTCATGGGATCGTCGCCGACCTGGTGTTCCAGGAACTCGGCCATGTCGCGCATCTTACGGTGCTCCTCGCTGAGCACGCGCCCGCCGTATTCACTCTCGCCGTGCTCGGCATAGAAGATCAGCGGGATTTCGTAGCGCACGGCGACCTGCATCGGCGTGGCGGTCACGCCCGCGTCCCAGGCAACCTTCGGGTTGCCACGCTCGCGGAAGAAGCGCTGCGCAAGGTGCCGGGCGACAAGCTGGTTCGGCCGGATCAGCAGGTGGTCGAAGCCCGCACGCAGCAGCGCCTCGCGGTTATGGACGCCCACCTCGGTCGGGATCATGGGCGAGAAGGTCACCAGCAGCGGGTTGAGGCCGTAGTCGTGCTTCAGCCGCCAGGCGATGGCGCTGGAATCCTTGCCGCCGCTCCACGGCACGATGCAGTCGTAATGGCCTTTTGCCGGCCGGTTTTCCTCGACGAGTTGCTCGAACTCGGCCTTGCGGACCGCCCAGTCGATGTCGTCCTTGGCGTCTGCGTTGAGGCAGCCGTTGCACACGCCGGACTCATCGAAGACGATGCGCGGGCGGGTCGAGGGCATCAGGCAGCGGTGGCAGACATGCACGTCCGAGCCGCCGATGGCGGAGAGATTTGTCATTGGGACACCCGTACGGGGACGCCGTTCTTGGCCAGGAAGGCCTTGGCGCTCTGAATGCTGGTTTCGGTGAAGTGATAGATGTTGGTGGTGCACACGGCGTCGGCCCCGCCGTCCTCGAAGCCGGACAGGAAGTGCTTCCAGTTGCCCGCGCCGCCGCAGATCAGCACCGGCACCGGCACCGCGTCCGCCACCCGGCGGCACAGCTCCAGGTCGTAGCCCGACAGTGCGCCGTCATGTTCGATGGCCGTGATCATGATCTCGCCCGCACCGCGGTCCACGGCCTCGCGAGCCCAGGCCACGGGGTCCTGCCCGGTCGGTGTGCCGCCGAAGGTGCTGCACACCTCGTAGCCGCCCTCGCCCGTGCGCCCATCCGTGCGACGCGCGTCGATCGAGACGACACAGCACTGGCTGCCATGGGCGCGCGCGACCTCGGTGATCAGTTCCGGGCGCTCCAGCGCGCCGGTGTTTACGACAACCTTGTCGGCACCCAGGTCGAGGTAGCGCCGCACATGGGCCAGCTCTCGGATGCCGCCGCCCGCAGCCAGGGGCACGAAGCAGTTGCGCGCGAAGTTCTGGACCACCCCGTCGAAGGCGGTGCGGTCGGCCTGCGGGTTGCGGGTGACATCCAGCACGACGATCTCGTCGACCGACCACGCATCCACGAAGTTCAGCGTGTAGCGGTAGTCCGGCTCGAACAGCTTGGTGCGGAACAGCACGCCGTCCACGAAGGTCAGCACGGTGATGACTCGCCGGCGCAGCATCAGCCGCAGCGCTCCAGGAAATTGCCTAGCATGGCGAGGCCGAATTTCTGGCTCTTCTCCGGATGGAACTGGGTGGCGTGGATGTTCTCGCCGACCTTCAGCACCGCCGCAAACGGCGCGCCGTAGTCGCAGGTGCCCCGCACGATGGACGTGTCGTTCGCGTGAATGGCGTGGCTATGGGTGTAGTAGAACAGCGCGTCGTCCGGCACATCCGTGAACAGCTCGCTGTCACCCTGGGCCTCCACATCGTCCCAGCCGGTGTGCGGGATCCGCAGCGTCGCGGTGCCCGGCTCCAGCCGGCGCACATGGGCATCGGCCCAGCCGAGGCCCTCATGGGTGCCGTACTCGTCGCTGTCCTTGCAGATCAGTTGCGCGCCAAGACAGATGCCCAGGAAGGGCGTGCCTTTGCTGTTCACGGCCTCGTCAAGTGCCTCGACCATGCCCGCGCCGCGCAGGTTCGCCATGGCGTCGCCGAACGCGCCGACCCCCGGCAGGACGATCCGGTCCGCGCCGTCCAGGTCCTCGGGACGGGCCGCCACCGTGCTGTCATGGCCCAGCCGGTCGATGGCCGCGCGCACGCAGGTCAGGTTGCTCAGCTTGTAGTCGACGACGGCGACGTTCATGCGGCGGCACCCTGCGCGGATGCGTCATTGGCGGCGTCTTGCGCCACGTTCTCGAGGAACAGGCGGACGCCGAGGATGTTGAACAGGAACTTGCTTTCGCTGTTCGGCAGCGTGCCGGAATCCATCAGCCGCTCGACCGTCTCGCGGCGGACGATGTCGAAGACGGGCCCGTCATCCAGCAGGCGCGCGCGCACCTCGGGATCGTTCGTGTCCAGCAGGTCGCCGATGGGGGCGTTGAAGCCGACCTTGCGGCGCTCGTCGACAATCGCGTCCGGCGCGATGCCGCGCACCGCCTCGCGCAGCACGGCCTTGGCCTTGCCGTCGCGGACCATGTGGCGGGTCGGGATCGACGCAGCCGTGTCGAACAGCTTGCGGTCGAGGAAGGGCGAGCGGTTCTCGATGGAGAAGTACATGGCGTTCAGGTCGTCCTCGTGGAGGATGACCGGCACGGCCTCGTGGAACATCTCGTTGGCCATGCGGTTGCGCAGCAGGCCCTCGCAGTAGCGCGTCTCGGTGAAGGGCTCGGACCAAGGTTCGGTCAGGCCGGCCGAGAATTCCTCCGCGCCCAGGTAGATGTGCCCGCGAAACGCCGGATCGTTCACGAACAGGTCGGGGTCTTGCAGGAAGGGGTTGCGCACGACTGGCGCGACATGGGCCTGCCACTCGGCGCGTGCCGAGGCCGCGCGTCCGGCGTCGTTACGGACCTCATAGAGATAGGCGTTCTGGTGGTCGTAATAGCCCGTGAACAGCTCGTCGGCGCCGGTGCCGCTGATGGAGACCTTGTAGCCCGCGTCCGAGATCGCCTGCATGAGCAGCCAGTGCACGTAATAGGACAGCGTGAACACGGGCGCATCGTGCTGGCGCACAAGCGTGTCGAGGTTTTCGAAGAAGTTCGCGGTGGTCAGGCGCACACTTGTGTGGCGCAGGCCGAGTTCCGCGACCGAGGCCTTGACCAGGTCTTCCTCGTCATAGCGCGCGTCGGTGTTGACGATGGTGAAGCCGTGGACATCATGGTCGAACACGCGGCGCGCGATGGAGATGATCGCGTTGGAATCGACCCCGCCTGACAGGCAGAAGGCCAGCGGCACGTCCGCCCGCAGCCGCAGGCCGACCGCCTCGATCAGCGCATCGCGTGTCGCCGCGACCGAATCCTCGAAGGACAGCGTCTCGTCCGTGGTGAAGCCCGGCGTCCAGTAGCGGGTCTCGGTGTGGCCTTCAGGCGAGATCGTGAGCGCGGTTCCCGCAGCCAGTTCGCGTACACCTTCATGGAAGGTTGCGGGAACCTTGTGCAGCGCCTTGTAGCCGTTCACCAGGAACCGCTTCAGGTGTTCGCGGTCGGCGCGCGGCGCGCGGCCGGACAGGGCGAACAGGAACTTCACCTCGGATGCGAAATAGAGCCCGCCATCGGCGTCCATCAGGTAGAGGGGCTTTTCCCCGAACCGGTCACGCGACAGGGTCACAGTGCTTGCCGCCTCGTCCACGGCGGCGAAGGCCCACATGCCTTCCGCACGGTCGAGTGCGCGCGCCAGGCCCCAGCGGGCGATCGCGGCGATGAGGACTTCCGTGTCGCCCGAGGTGACGAAGCTGGTGCCTTCGCCACGCAGGGCATCGGCCAGTTCACGGTAGTTGTAGACCTCGCCGTTGCAGGCGATGACGTGGTGGCCGTGGCGCATGGGCTGGTTGGCGCGCGGATCGAGGTCGATGATCGAGAGGCGACTGTGCAGCAGCGTCACCGACAGGTTGTCGGCAAGGCGGCGCTCATACCGGCCCTTCGCGTCCGGGCCGCGGCGGCCCATCAGGGACTCGCACGCCCCCATCCGGGCGGCATTCGGCGGCGTCGGGCCGATATATCCGGCAATCCCGCACATGGTCAGTCGAGCATGCCGTCCGTGATGATCGTGCCCGCGGCGATCGCGGCCTTCGCGCGGCGACCGGCAAGTGCGGCTTCACCGGACGGCGAGACGCCGCCCTGCGGGCGCAGGCAGATGGTGTCGTCGGCGCCGAGCACGGCACCGGCAGCAATGTCGCGCGCCGCGTGCACCGACCGGCGCACGGCCGGTACGACCTCGGCCTCGCAGTCCAGCACGCGCTTGCCGCCGGACCCGATCAGGGTCTCGGCGCGGCGTACCGCCTCGACCAGAGCCTTCATATCGGCCGGGTCGGCGGAGAGCTGGTGGTCGCGGAAATCGGACTGGTTCTTGTCGAGGGTGAAATGCTTTTCGATCACCCGCGCACCCAGCGCCACGGACAGTACCGCGGCCTCCATGCCGATGGTGTGGTCGGAGAAGCCGACCGTCGTGCCGAGGGTGGCGAGATCCGGAATGGCCGACAGGTTCGCGTCCTGCGCGCCGGTCGGGTAGCTCACCGTGCAGTGCAGGAGCACGAGGCCGGGCGAGGTGCCGTTGGCGGCCCACATATCCTCGATGGTTTTCTTGGCCGCGCGCACTTCGTCCATCGTCGAGGCCCCGGTCGACAGCAGGACCGGCTTGCCCTGCGCGGCGACGGTCTCCAGCAGCCGGGTGTAGGTCAGGTCGCCCGAGGCGATCTTGAAGCCCGGCGCGATCCCGCCGAGCCAGGACACGGCATCGAGGTGGAATGGTGTCGACAGGAACATCGCGCCATTGGCGCTGGCCGTCTCTGCCAGATCCTCAAAAATCTCGTTCGACAGGTGGAACCGGCCGAGCTGCGCGATGCGCGCGGCCTGGTCGGAGGCCACCAGCTTCGCAGGCTCGATGGTCTGGAACTTCACGGCGTCGGCGCCCGCCTCGGCGGCGGCAATAACCATCTCGCGCGCCAGGCCGGCATCGCCCTCATGGTTGTTGCCGATCTCGGCGACGATCATGACCTTCTCGTTCAGGTCATGGGTGCCGAAGGTGAAATGCGGTTCAGTGGACATTTCAGTGGAGATGGCAGTGCAGGACGTGTTCGGCGTGCACGAGGCGGAAGCCGAGGGATTCGTAAAGGCGGACCGAGGCGGTATTGGCAAGCTGGGTGCCGACGCGCATCGGTGCGCCGGGCATCAGGTTCGCGGCGGCGTGTTCGATCATGGCGGTGGCCAGCCCCCTGCCGCGTGCCGCGTGATCGACGGCGATCAGGTCGATCACCAGATGGCCGTCCCGGTCCATGAGCTGGAGGAACCCGGCGACCCGGCCGTCGATCTCCGCGACCACCATCCAGTCGCCGCGCTTGCCGGCGAAGAAGTTCCCCGCCCAGTCGGCCTTGATGCGGTCGGCGACAGCGGGGTCGATCTGCGGGTCGGCATGGAAACGGTCGGTCGAGAAACCGGAACCGGCAACGGCGCGCACGGCATCCGCATCGTCGGGCGTGGCCTGCCGGGCGGTGGTTCCCGGTACGCCAGTCGCCGCGCCAGCCGGCCGCTCGAAGGTCACGGCCGTGTCCGCCAGGTCGAATCCTGCCGCGAGGAAGGCCGTGCGCCGGCCGGCGTCATCGATGGCAAGCTTGGTGTCGGCGAAGGCCGGACCGGACACGCCATCGCGCCACGCGGCCGGGTCGGCCTGCGGCGCGAGGTGCCAGGCCGGTTTGCCCAGCCGGTCACCGAGCCAGGCATCTTCGCTGATGCCCGCCGCCGTCACGATGCGGCCAGCGAATTGCCCTTGCGGTCGAAGAGGTGCTTGTACCACTGGATATACTCGACGAAGCCCTTCTCCAGCGGCCACTGCGGATCGTAGCCGATCATCCTGCGGGCCTTCTCGACGGACAGGGTGCCGCGTTCCGGCATCAGCGCGTCGCGGTCCTCATAGCGGATCCGCACCTCCGGGAAGTGCGCCTCGATGATCTCCGCCATCTGCGCGATGGAGCGCGCATCCCCGTAGGTCAGGTTGAAGGTCTGGTTGCGGGAGTTCTCGTTCTCGATGACCTTCTCGATGCCCTGTACCAGGTCGCCGATATAGGTGAAGTCCAGCGCGTCGGTGCCGTCGCCATAGACCGTGACGTCGGCGCCCTGGATCGCGTTCTCGATGAAGATCTGGCCGACGCGGCGGCTGACGCAGCGCTCGCCGTACAGCGCCGAGGGGCGCACGATCGTGTAGGGCAGGTCGAAGACCTGATTGTAGGCGATCACCATCTTCTCGCCCGCGAACTTCAGCGCGCCGTAGATGCCCAGCGGCTCGCAGACGGTCTCCTCGGTCACGGTGTTGCCATGGAAGTTGCCGTAGACCATGGACGAGGAGAAGAAGATGAAGTGCTCGACATTGCCGCGCGAGTAGTCGAGCGCGTTCTCCAGCGTGCGCAGGCTGTGGTCGAAGGTGCTGTACGGGTCCTTGTTCGACCGGCCGGCATGGGAGACGGCGGCGAGCTGCACGACGACCTGCGGCTTGATGTCGGCCAGCACGCTGGTCAGTGCGTGATACTCGCGCGCGTCCTGCAGGTGCACCGGCACGCCGGCCTGGCGCAGCAGGTCGAGGCGCTCCTGGGTGATCTGCAGGTAGAGCTCGCGGTTGACGATCTCGTCCTGGGCCCGTCCGAAGGCATACAGGTTGTTGACCTGCAGGCTGTCGAGGACGTGGACGTCCGCGCCGAGCGCCTTCAGGCGCAGGGCCAGGTTGTGGCCGATGAAGCCCGCGCCGCCGACGAGGGCGATGCGGCGGTTTGCGATAGGGATGGTCATGTCAGAACCTCGCTGATGACGTCTTTGACCGCCGCCACGATGGTGGCCATGTGGCTTTCGTCGAGATGGGGCCCGACGGGAAGGGCGATCGAACAGTTGCTGATCCAGTTGGCGACCGGGTGGTCTTCGGGTTTGTGGCCGAAGCGTTCGCGGTAATAGGTGGTCTGCGGCACGGGGCCGGGGTAATGCACCGAGGTGCCGATGCCGCGGGCATTCAGCCCCTGGATGACATCGGTGCGCTGGTCCGCCTTGTCGGCGGCCAGCATCATGTTGAAGCAGTAATGGCTCGACACGAAACCGTCGCCGGCCCGGTCGAACAGGGCGATTTCCGGCACCTCGCGCAGGCCTGCATCCAGCGCGTCGAAGTTGGCCGTCCGCGCGGCCAGGAACCGGTCGAGCTTCTTGACCTGCTCGATGCCGATAGCGGCCTGCAATTCGTTCATCCGGAAATTGTATCCGAGCGTCACCACGTCATAGATGCCCGGCACCTTGCGCTCATGCATGGCGCGGTCCACGCCGAAGGCCTTGCGCAGGCGCAGGCGCTGGGCCAGCTCCCCGTCCCGCGTGATGACCATTCCGCCCTCGGCGGTGGTCATGTGCTTGACCGGGTAGAAGGAAAAGACGCCGGCATCGCCGAACAGGCCGGCATGGGTGTCGTTCTGGCTCGTGCCAATGGCGAGCGCGCAATCCTCGACCACGAACAGGTCATTGGCCTTTGCGATCTCCATCACCCGGACCATGTCCACCGGCATGCCGAGGTAATGGACCATGCTGATGCCCTTGGTTTTGGGGCCAACGGCGGCGGCAATCGCGTCGATGTCTATATTGCCGGTGTTGCGCTCCACATCGACGAAGACGGGCGTCGCGCCGGTATAGGCGACGGCATGCGCGGTGGCGGTGTGGGTCTGGGCCGGGACGATGACCTCGTCGCCCGGGCCGACCCCTGCCGTGAACCAGGCCAGGTGAAGCCCGGCCGTGCAGGATGACACGGTGATGGCCTCGGGGGCGCCGGTCCAGGCGGCAAAGTCCGCCTCGAACTGCCGGCCGCGCGGGCCGTGCGCCAGGATGGGGTCGTCCAGCGCGGCCATGACGGCGGCGCGTTCCTCATCCCCGATCATGGGCCGGCCGAAAGGTATGTCGCTCATCTGCGGTGTTCGCTCTCGAAAGAAGGTCTAGTGATAGGCAATGGATTGCGGCTGGCCCGTGACGGCCGCGCGCTCGATGGCCAGCGAGACGGCCATGGCGTCGAGGACGTCGCCGCCGGGCACCTCGGCATCGCGTCCGTCCAGAAGCGACGCCACGAAAGACGGAATCAGATCGCCCTTGAACGAACCGGGATAGGGGTCGTCCAGTTCTTCCGGCGCGGCTTCGGGGTCGCGTGAACGATAGAGCCGTGCCATGTCGGGCGCGTTGCGCCATGTCGCGTCGGTGCCGAACACCACCACGTCGTGGAAGTGCGGATAGACGCACGGGAAGTTTGCGCTGACCTTGGCCACGGTCTCGTCGGGAAAGCGCAGCAGCGCGGTGACCGTGTCGTTGAAGCGGAAATCCGTGTCGCGTGAGGCCTTGGCCGTGCCCATCGCCATCGCCTCGACGGGGCGGCGCCCGGTCAGCCACAGCAGCAGGTCGATCATGTGAATGCCGCCGCCATGGGTGACCGAATAGAAGGGCAGCGTTCCGCGCCAGCCGCCGAGAATTTTCTCCATGCGGCCGTAATTGTAGTCGCCTTCCAGATAGTAGATGTCGCCCAGCGTACCGGCGTCCACCAGCGTCTTCAGGCGCGCGAAGCGCGGGTACTTGCGCAGGATCAGGTTCGACGAAATCCGGATGTCCGGGCGCCTGGTCAGCGCGGCGGAAATGGCCGCGAACTCCTCGTCGTGGAAGCACAGCGGCTTCTCCACGAAGATGTGCTTGCCCGCCTCGATGGCCTTCACGACCTGCGCCGCATGGGCATCGTCATAGGAGGCGATGGAGACGATATCGATATCCGGGTTTTCCAGAATCTCGTCCGGGTTCGTCGTGGCCGTGCGTCCGGGCTGACGCGCCGCGACTGCAGCAAGGTGATCCGCGTTGATGTCGCAGATATGAGTCACACGGCAACGCGGGTCGGCCTCGTAGCCGGCGATATGGGCCTCGCCCACCCCGAGCCCGATCACCCCGGCCCTGAGCTGCGTCCCGCTCATGCCGGCACCGCCCTGTCCGCGTTCGCGAGAGCCAGCACCGCGTCCATGCCGTAGGTCCAGTGCGGCCCCTCCATGCGCGCGAGGATGCCCTCGAAGCGCGCGAAATCCTCGCCCGTATCGACGCTCAGGCTGACGGCCCCCAGATCGCGGCCGCTGGTGAAGTCGGCGATATTCCAGCGTGCGGGGGCCTTATAGAAATGCGCGGTGACATGCTCGAATTCGTCGGGTGTGTTCATTTCGGCATAGGCGCGCCGGAACGCGTCTGCCCGCACCGCCTCCACCGACATGCCCTTGGGATAGGTCCGCTCCAGGACGTTGGTGACGAGGTCCGCGCCGGTCTCTGTGAACAGGTCCAGCGCCTGCCGGATCAGGGCCGGGTCGAGCAGCGGACTGTCGCCGCTGATCCGCACAAAACCATCGCCAGTCGTTGCCTCCAGCGCCGTCAGGAATCGCCCGGCAACGTCGTGGAGATCGCCGCGCACGCAGGCAACGTTCGTGTCGCCACAGAACTGCGCGACCGGATCGTCGCTCTCATCCGTGGAGGTCGCCACCACGATGGTCGCGTCCGGCAGGCCGTGGTCCAGCCGTTCCAGCAGATAGGCGAGCATCGGCCGACCCTGCGCGGGGCGCAGCACCTTGCCCGGCAGGCGGGCCGAGCTCATGCGGGCCTGCACGATGATCGGGATGTCGGACGGAATCTGGATTTTTCCACGCTACCGCACTCCGGGTGAATCGGGCCTCCCGGAGTGCTTCGTTTCTGTCTTGCGCCGGCCGAACCACTTGGCCGGCTATGGCTACTCTGCGGCGGCGGAATCGCGCGTCGCGGAATCTTCCTCATCGGCCCGCGCATGACGGCGCGCGGGATTCACGCGCAGCATCGGCGGAACGAAAATGCGGTCTTCGGCCATCGCGTCGGCCAGCGCGTCATAGGCGCGCTGCGGCTGATGGATTTCGGTCAGGATCACGGCGTCGATCTCGCCCGCGTCCTCGATCTGGCGCATGACCGGAATGCCCGCAATCCGGTGCTGGTTGGATGTTGCGTCGATTACTGCGACGATCTCGATGTCCTCGTCGAAGCCCGACAGGGCCGCGATTTCGGCCAGGTCGCCGGCGCCCACCAGCACGATCCGCTTGTGGCCGCGCGTCACGCACTTGGCGACCAGCGCATCGCACTGGCCGCGTGCGGCGCGGAACATGTCGAACGAATTCGACAGGTACTCGGCTGTCAGCCGGGCCTTCTCGGCGAAGCCGTGCGGCGTCAGGTAGTAGAGGAACCGGCGCGCCGGTGCCTCGCGGACCTTGATCCAGCCCTTGCGCACGCAGCGTTTCAGGTAGGCGTTCGCCAGACCCAGTGCGACTTCGGCATCGCCCGCCATGGCGCGCTGTGAACGCGTGCCGTCGCGCTCGATCGAATCGAGGATTTTCAGGGTCGTGTCGACGTCGCTGAAGCGCTCTTCGTCGGCTGGCTCGGTTCTGCTCACGCGGCGGGCCCGGGTGGTGTTCAACGCGTGAACGTATAGGGGAGGCGAAATGCGCCGTCAACCATTGTTCATCGTGTGAACAATCGTGTTTTCAGTGGGTTAGATTAAAGTCCGTAAGCGCTGCGCGAGAGTAGGGAGCCCGATTGGGTCAGAAGGACTGCCAGTTCAGGTCTTTTTCCTCCGGCGCGGGTGTTTCGTCCCAGATATCGCGGTCCCCGGCATGGGGGGTGAACTTCAGGCCGAGGATGTCTCGCTGCAGCGAATCTCCCGGAATTCCGGCCCTGTGCAGGGTGCGGCGGGTGTTCAGGAACCACATGTCACCGCGCTGCCCGGTGAACCGGACGGAATCCGCATCGGTTTCCAGACGGCGGGACACCTCGCCGCCATGCTCGCGGTATTGCAGGCCTTCGCGGAAGATTTCGCGGGTCCGGGCGCGCGTCGTGCACCACGTTGCGCCGTGTTCCTCGTTCACATCCGACATGAGGATAAGGACGGAAAGGATGGAAACCTTCCCCGAATCGTTGTGCCAGCGTTCGGAAAAACGCTCATGATTGGCCAGAATTTCAGGCTTTACGTGAAAATTGCGCCAGTAATCGGGTGTGTAGATGCGCACGCGCGAGCCGAAATACGCATGCACGACAGCCTGCATGCGCTCGTCGAACACCTCGCGAATCTCGGGCGCATTCGACAGCGGGTTTTTCAGCGCCACGTTCACGGGTGTGTCGTCCTCGGCGAACTGCTCGGTCACCGCCTTCTGGGAGATGGCGGCCTCGAAACGCTGTTCGAGGGTATCGACCAGTTCGCTTTCCAGGCGCCACGGCGCCTTGGCATATCCGATGGTCTCGACGGCGCGCGCCGTATCATCGTGCAGCACATTGCCGGAGAACGGGCCGTTCCGGCGGGCATTCCAGATTTCCAGGCCGCCCACGACGTTCTGCTTGAAGCCGGCATTGTTGCCGAAGACGCGCCGGCCGACCGCCAGCGCCGGCCCGCTGTTCATCGGGTCGCTGATCAGCCCCTGCGCGCGCTTGAAGGTCTGTTCGATCATCGTCATCGGTCTTGGCCTGTCGTCACCATATCAGTGTTGCGCCGCGAAATTGTCACGCTCATTCAACAAGTGCCTTGATCGAGGTCACATACCGCACACCGTCGAGCGGTGCATCCGGCCATTCGCGCGAGCACAGGATCTGCAGCGTCCCGTCCAGCGGCACCGTCAGGTCCTGCGCGACCGCGACGAAGGTCTGACCGTACCGGCCCTCGCCCAGATCGTAGGCGAATATATATGTGGTTCCGGCCCGCGCCTGTTCAAATCCCAATGCACCGAAGGTGTAGCGGTCCACCCGCGTGGTGAAGTCGTCCGCGGATGCCCGCACCGGCCAGGTCCCTCTGTCGGCGGCGGCGACGACCGGCAGGATTCCGGTGGTACGGCCGGGCCGGATGACGGACGCGACACTGCCGGGCGCGCAGGAATTCTCCGCGACGGTGCGCCCGGCCGGTTCGGCGGAATGCCGCAGTGCCACCGGCAGGACGAGCGCGGCCAGCAACAGCACGAAGGCCACGGCCCAGCTTGCTGCGCCCCCAGCGGGCCATTCAGCGGCAAGGACGCTGGCCGTGTCCGTCCGCCTGCGCGCGAGCCAGCCCAGGAAGGTCACCGTGCCGAACGCCACAATCGCCGCGTCGACGGCAATGGTGGCAGCGTAGATGCGAAGGCCCGCATCGAAGGCCAGGATCGGGGCGGACAGGGCAACACCCAGCGCCAGCAGGCCGAGCAGCGCGGTCTCCGGTGTGCGCCTGCGCACGATGGTCACGATCCCGGTGAGCCAGGCCAGCACGACGAGGATGCGTACCGGCAGCAGCGGGATGTATTTCAGGATCCGCTCCAGGTACTTCAGGAAACCCTTCAACAGCCCCTGCGCCGTGAGGCCGGGCTGCTGCTGGAAGAGGTCCCATGTCGCCGCATAGACATTGGCGGCCCGCACGGATTCAGGCAGAGACTTCGCAACCAGCTCCGGATGCACCTGGTAGATGTGCAGCCAGCCTTTGCCGCCGGCCACGATGCCGTAGATCGTGTAGGAAAAATTCGCATGGGTGGAATCGGCACTGCCGCCCAGCAGCGTGGTCAGGACCGGCCCGACCACAAAACCGGCCGCGACCGACACGAACAGGGCCGCCGCCAGTTTGATCCGTCCGGCGAGGTTGAGTTCGCGCAGCAGCAGTGGCCACAGGACCAGAAGCGGCAGGACGAAGAACGCACCCGCGCGCGCGTTGATTGCGACGGACAGAAGGAAGGCCCCGAAGGCCAGGGCGCCGGTGCGCCGCGGCTGGACGCCCGTCAGCAGGATCGCGGCCGCCACAAGGCCAAGCGGCAGGCCGAGATTCTCGGTCAGCGTGGTGATCGAGTATTCACCGGCGAAGGCGACGACGGGGGCAAGCGCCATGAAACCGGCCGCCAGGCCCCAGCGGCGTGTGATCACGCGGACGAACAGGAAGGCGGCCAGCGCGATGACGCCGGCCTGCAACAGCAGGGTGAGTTGCAGGCGCTCTCCGGACAGGGCGAACAGCCCCGTCAGGTAACCGGAGTAGTGCGGGCGCCGCTGGCAGAAGGAATCCAGCACGCCGCCATCCACCAGCGCCCGGGCGCAGTTGTAGTATCCGGCCGCGTCGTTCCAGGGCAGCAGGCCGCCGATGGCGTTGGAGTGGGTGCGCCCGCCGGCCCAGTAGCCGAAGACGGGAAGCAGGATAGCGAGCACCGCGACAGCGGCCAGCAGCCAGACGCCAAGCCGGGCCTCGCGACCCCATGTGCTGTCGCCCCGTCGCCATGCGAGGATTGCGGCAGCTAGTGCGGCGAGCACGGCAGCCAGCGCCACCCACCGGTCGGCATAGACGATCAGGGACGTCATGATGTGGCGTCTCCACATGGGCGGCCGCGATCAAGCGCGGATATGCCATCTCTGTAGCGCCGGGCCGGGTGCGTCGTCATGGGGGTTCTCAGGCCGGGTTTTCGGCGGGCGGCATGTCCCGGGCCTGCCGGCGCCGCGCGATCAGCCAGATCAGCCCGCCGGGCGATCCCCCCACCAGCAGGATGATGCCATACAGGATCGAGACGCTGACCGCGTGTTCGGCGGCGATCCCGAGACTACCCAGCAGGATGACCAGTGACTGCTCACGCAGGCCCCAGCCGGCGATGGAGATGGGAATGCTGATCACGAGCAGGGTCGGGATCATCGCCAGGAAATAGACGGCGAAGGGCGCGTTCCCGCCCAGCGCCCGGTCGAGACACCAGACGATCCCCACGGTCACGATGTGTACCATTGCGGCGGCGGCCACGACCGCAGCGGCGCGAACCGGGCGGCGGGTGACCCGCCGGGCGTCACGGCTCAACTCGAGCGCGAAGGCGGCGAGCTTGTATCGCTCGAATCGCCGGGTCAGGGGATTGTCGAAGATGAAAAGGCCCAGCGCCCCGATCCAACCTGCCGCGATCAGGAGCTTCAGTCCCGCGAGCGCCAGCGGGTCGTCCAGGTTCTCGCCGAGCAGGGGCAGGATGGCACTGGCCATGACGACGAGGGCAATGAGCCCCGCCACACGGTCCAGCATCACCGAGTTGAAGGCGCGCCCCGCTTCGATGCCCTCCCGCCATGTGTAGAACACGCGCGACGCATCCCCGCCGATGGTCGACGGCAAGGTCTGGTTGAAGAACAGGCCGATCATCGAGTAGCGCGCGCAGAGCAGCACGGACAGGCCGCGTGTCACGGCCTGCAGGATGAGCCACCACCGGATGACCCCGAACACGACAAGCACGGCGAACATCGCCAGCGAGCCGGCCAGCCAGGCGATGTCCGCCTGGGCGATCCGCTGGGCCACGCTGCGCGCATCGATGCTGTCGACCAGCAGGTAGACAAGTGCAACGGTCACGCCGATCTTGAGCAGCAGGAAAATATGGTCGCGTTTCATGAGGGGAAAGGAATCCGCAAAGCTGGTTCGTCCCGGGTCAGCTCGCCGGGGCCAGCGCCGTCAGCGGCAGCCTGACCCGGACCTCGCGGCCCAGGAGTTCCAGCAGCAGGTAGACGCGGTGCTGGTCTGACGGGGCATCGAAGATGCCGATCTGGTCGGCCATGGCGCCGTCTGTGATGCGGACCTTGTCACCCTTCTTCAGGCCGGCGCGGTCACCCAGGACCACGAATCCGTTCTCGTCCTCGTGGCGCCGGATGTCCTCGATGATGTCGTCGGGAACGGGGGCGGGCTGGCCGCTGTGGCAGATCAGTTCGCTGACGCCGACCGTCGAGTTCAGGGCCCGCCAGCGCGCGGTGTCGGGGTCCATGCCGACGAACAGGTAGCCGGGAAACAGGGGCGCGGCGACGTTTTCCGTCTTGCGGGCATGGCGCCGACGCTTCTGGTAGCGCGGCAGGTATCCGTCGAAGCCCTGACGCCGGATATGCCCGAGCGCCTTGAACTCGGCGTTGGGTTGGGTGCGCACCACAAACCAGCGTTTTCCGGAACTCATGCCGCTCCTCCGGGCCATACCGCAATCGCGGCGGGCCGCGCATTCCCCGCGGATCTCCGCATCATCATACGCCGGGGGGCGAATCGGCGGCGAAGATATGGCGTTCACGTCATGAACGTCAAGCCGTTCAAGGCCTTAGGCGGGCTCAGGCGGGGTTGTTGAAGTTCGACTTCACATAGGCGACGAGTTCGTCGAGGCACGACTCGACATCGCGGGCGCTGGTATCGACCACCAGTTCCGGTGTCACCGGTTCCTCATAGGGTGCCGAGATGCCTGTGAAATCGCGAATCTCGCCGGCCCGGGCCCGCTTGTACAGGCCCTTGGGGTCGCGGGATTCACACGTTTCCACATCCGCCTTGATGAAGATTTCCCGGAAGGACTCTCCCGCCGCCGTGCGGGCCCGGTCACGGTCGGAACGGTACGGGGAGATGAACGCCGTGATGACGATCAGGCCGGCATCAGCCAGCAGGGCCGCAACCTCGCCGACACGGCGGATGTTCTCCGCCCGGTCTTCCGGCGAGAAGCCAAGGTTGGCGTTCAGGCCGGTGCGCACGTTGTCGCCGTCGAGCACATAGACCTGGTAGCCCTCGTCGAAGAGGCGGCGCTCCAGCGCCATGGCCAGGGTCGACTTGCCGGCGCCGGACAGGCCCGTGAACCAAAGCACGCCCGGCTTGTGCCGGTTGCGCGCGGCACGGCGCGCGGCGTCGACGCCGTGATCGACCGCGGTGACGTTGGTCGAGCGAACGGTTACCTGCTCGCGCTGGTCGGGATAGCCGCCCATGGAAATGATGCCGCCGGCGAGCGTCAGGTGACGGTCATACAGGATGGCCCGTCCGGTGCGCGGCAGTTCTTCATGTTCGTCGATGGCGACAAGCTGGTTGGTGCGCACCACCGCGTCGGCGATCTCGTCGCGTGCGACCTTCTCCGCCTTGTGGTCCGACAGCGCGTCCACATCGATCACGCGATCGATCCGTTCCACGGTCGCGTTCATCCGGCGTGGCCCGATCTTCATCCCGTAGGAACGGCCGACCTGCAGCGGCGCATCGGCCAGCCAGAACAGGCGCAGGTGGAAGACGTCGGTTTCGATCGGCGCGTCCTCGGTATGGCTCGCCACCTCGCCGCGCTCGACGAAAATCTGCTCGTCCAGCGTGATGCCGACGGATTGTCCCGCCTCCGCCGCCTTCGGCGCGTCCGGCGTGTTCCACGCCTCGATGGACGCCACGCGCGCCGTACGGTTGCTGGGGGAGAAGACAAGCTCGTCGCCCACCTTCAGCCGGCCGGATTCGATCCGGCCCGCGAGGATGCGGCGGTCGTCGAACTTGTAGACGTCCTGCAGCGGCAGGCGCAGGGGGCGGTCAACAGATGATTCGGGACGCTCGAACTCGGCCAGTGTCTCGAGCACGGTCGGGCCGGTGTACCAGGACATGTTGGTCGACGCGTTGGCGACATTGTCGCCCTCGCGTGCGGAGATTGGGATCACGCGCCGCGCACGCACCCCGATCCCTTCCAGGTAGCTCCGGTACTCGGCCTCGATCTGGCGGAAGCGTTTCTCGTCGTAGTCGACGAGGTCCATCTTGTTGACCGCGACCGCAACCTCGCGCACGCCGAGAAGCTGCAGCAGGTAGCTGTGGTGGCGCGACTGGCGGCGCACGCCCTGGTCGGCATCGATCAGTAGCAGCGCTGCATCGGCGTTGGACGCGCCGGTCACCATATTGCGGATGAACTCGCGGTGGCCGGGCGCGTCGATGATGACGTAATGGCGCTGGTTGTGACGGAACCAGATCTGCGACGTGTCGATCGTCACGCCCTGGTCGCGCTCCGCCTTCAGGCTGTCCATCAGGAACGCCCATTCGAAGGGCATCCCGCGTCGCCGGCACATTTCCTGGATGGCCTCCAGCTTGCCGTCGGGAAGCTGGCCGGTGTCGTGGAAAAGGCGGCCGACGAGTGTGGACTTGCCGTGATCGACATGGCCCACGATGACCACGCGCATCAGGTCGCCGGCGGTGCTGCCGACGCTCAGGGCTGAATTCGCGGCGGGTGCGTCGTTGGCCATCACATGTACCCCGACGTCCGCAGGCGCTCGAAGGAATCCTCGGCCTCGTTGTCCATCAGCCGACCGGCGCGCTCGGGTGTCCGGGTGATTTCCAGCTCGGCGATGATCTCGTCGATATTGGAGGCATCGCTGGCGATGGGGGCGGTGATGTTCTTCTCGCCCAGCGAGCGGTAGCGCTTGCCGTTGCGCGAGAAATACAGCGGATTGATCGGAATGTTCTCGCGCTGGGAGTAGCGCCAGATATCCACCTCGGTCCAGTGCAGCAGCGGGTGGATTCGCAGGTGCGTCCCCTCGGGAATATCGGTCGTGTACTGGTCCCAGAATTCCGGCGGCTGGTCGCGGAACTCCCATGCCCCGGATAATGCACGGGGGCTGAACACACGTTCCTTGGCGCGGGTCGCTTCCTCATCGCGGCGGATGCCCACGATGATCCCCTTGTAGGCGTTTGCCGCCAGCAGGTTTGCCAGCCCGGCGCTCTTGCGCGCGGCCGCCCGCGTCATTGGCGGCAGGTCCGGGTCCATCTCGCTCTCGGGCGGGCAGTCGATCACCACCAGGTCGAGATCCCATTCCTTCGCGTACCGGTCGCGGTAGGCATAGACCTCGTCGAGCTCCATCGCGGTGTCGAGCTGGACGACCGGAAACGGCACCTTGCCGAAGAAGGCCTTGCGCGCGAGCCAGATGACGACGTTCGAATCCTTGCCGATGGACCACAGCATGGCGAGCGGCCGCGCGGCGGCATAGGCCTCGCGAAGGATGTAGATGCTCTGGGCTTCCAGCGTGTCGAGTCGGTTCATAATACAGTTTTATTTTGTGATAATTATGATTTTACACTCTTCATCGTGGGAATAACTACGATCGCGCTGGTCCGAAGGCAAGTGCCTGTGTCGAATTCCCTACATACCGCGTGCGTTCAAGCCTGTGTATGCATTCCCCGGGTCGATGCAAGCCCAATCGGATCGGATGCCATTCACCTCCGCCGTGCCCGAAGGCTTGGCATGATGTGCGGCGCGCGCTATGAGCCGCAGGTCTGGCCGCACCGGGCGGCGACGTTGGGAGTGAATGCGAATGTCCAGTTCGCCGCGAATTGCCGTCATCGGCCTTGGCTATGTGGGCCTGCCCCTCGCCGTGCACCTTGCACGCCATTTCGAGGTGACCGGTTTCGACATCAGCGCCGAACGCATCGCCGAGCTGAAGGTGGGCGAAGACCGGACGGATGAGGTCCGCCCCGACGACCTGCGCGCCACCACGATGACCTTCAGCGATGACGAGGCGGTCCTCGACGGCCAGGACGTCTTCATCGTCACCGTGCCGACCCCGGTCGATGAGCAGAACCAGCCCGACCTCGGTGCGGTGCTTGGCGCCAGCCGGACGGTTGCGCGGCATATCTCGTCCGGCTCGATCGTGGTCTATGAATCGACCGTCTATCCCGGCGTGACCGAAGACGAGTGCGGTCCCGTGCTGGAGGAGGGCTCCGGGCTCACCTGCGGCAAGGATTTCTTCCTCGGCTATTCGCCCGAGCGCATCAATCCCGGCGACCGTGAGCATACCGTCGACCGCATCACCAAGATCGTGGCGGGACAGACACCGGAGATCACCGACCGGCTCGCCGCGATCTACGGCGCGATGAACGGCGGCGACATCTACCGCGCGCCGAACATCCGCACTGCCGAGGCAGCCAAGGTCATCGAGAACGCCCAGCGCGACATCAACATCGCCTTCGTCAACGAGGTGGCGATGATCCTGAAGGGGCTTGGCCTCAACGTGCTGGACGTGCTCGACGCGGCCAACACCAAATGGAACTTCCTGCCGTTCCAGCCGGGCCTTGTCGGCGGCCACTGCATCGGCGTCGACCCGTTCTATCTGGCCCACGCCGCGCAGGCGACCGGGCTGCACCCGGAAATCGTGCTGGCCGGACGACGCATCAACGACGGCATGGGCGCCTACATTGCGCTGGCGATCCACGACAACCTGGGCAAGTCCGGCGCGCGCGTCCTGATGCTTGGGCTGACCTTCAAGGAAAACGTCCCGGACCTGCGCAATTCTCGGGTGGTCGACATCATCGCGAAGTTGCGCGAGCTCGGACACACGGTCGAGGTCCACGATCCCCACGCCGATCCGGCGGAGGCGAAGGATCATCTCGGCATCGAGCTGGTCCCGTCGCTCGACGGTGCCGCGCCGTTTGATGTGGTGATCGGTGCCGTGAAGCATCGTGAATATGAAGGCTTCGACGCGGCGCGGCTCGAAGGGCTGGTTGCCGACGGCGGCATCCTCGCCGACATCAAGGGCATCTGGCGCGATGTGGAGACCGGCGCGGGGGTGCGCCGCTGGCAGCTCTAGAAGGGCCTGCTTCTAGAAGGTGGCCGCGAATTCGGCATTGGCGCGCCGGTAGTCATCGATCTGTCCGATATCCACCCAGTATTCCTCGACCGGATAGGCCTGGGTCGACAGCCCTGCGTTTCGGCAGGCGTCGAACAGTTGCGGCATGTCGAACCGGGCATCGCACGGGACCATGTCCAGCGCATCGGGGT
This sequence comes from Alphaproteobacteria bacterium, assembly GCA_038117045.1. GTDB lineage: Bacteria > Pseudomonadota > Alphaproteobacteria > UBA6615 > UBA6615 > JABJAG01. Next base: position 144,219 of record JAYOFE010000008.1, read on the forward strand.
CGAGCACGTAGATCCCGGCGTTGATGTAGTGACGGGTGACCGGCTTTTCCGACAGGCCGCGAATCTCGTTGCCTTCCAGTTCGACGACACCGTAAGGCACCTGCACCTCATAGGGGCGCACGGCCATGGTGGCGCTCGCGCCGTTGGCGCGGTGGAAGTCGATCATCTGCTCCGGGTCGAGCTTGGACAGGATGTCCGCGTTCATCACCAGCAGCGGCTGGTCGGGGCGCGCGCCGAGGCGGCCCAGCGGTCCGGCGGTGCCGAGCGGCATGTCTTCCTCGATATAGGAAATATCGACGCCCAGCGTACCGCCCTTGCCGAAATGGTTGCGGATCACGTCGGCGCGGTAGTTCACCGAGATGTGGAACTCCGAGAACCCGGCATCGGCGAAGCGCCGGATGATGGTCTCCAGGATCGGCCGGCCACCGACATCGAGCATCGGCTTGGGCGTGTGTTCGGTCAGCGGGCGTAGCCGCCGTCCCTCGCCGCCCGCCATCAGCACGATGGGATAGGGCTGGACCTTGGGGGCCAGAAGGGCATCCAGCGTGATCAGGTCGACCGCGCGGCCGGCGAAGTCCACTACCGGAATGTGCTTGATCTTCTCGCGCCGCATGAAAGCCAGGATATCGCCGCGCGGCTCGCCGAAGCGGATGGTGCGCGGCGCGCTGTTCATGATCGTGCGCACCGGCGCATCCGTCGTGATCCCGCGCAGCAGGCCGCGGCGCAGGTCGCCGTCGGTGACTGTGCCGATCAGGCGGCGCTGCCGGTCCACGACCAGGCCGATCTGCACCATCTGCGTGGTGAAGCGCTCGATCAGCGTGTGGATCGAGGTGTCGGGCCCGATGAGGGACTGCGCGAGCAGCGACTGTGGCGGCGCGACCGGCTTGATGTCCGGTGTGGGCGCTTCACCGCGTTCGTGCGGCAGGGGGATATGTCGAACGGCTGCATCCATGGGTACGCGACGCAGGATCGGCGAAAAGCCTTAACGTTCCCTTGATGCCGCCTGGTCCGCCAGCGCCAGTCCGGGTCCCGACGGCAGCAGCAATCCGCGCGCGGAAAGCGATTCCGTTGTGGAAAGGTCGGCCGTTGGTGCATTCATGTACATCGGCATCCGGTGAAGCGGATGCCAGAACGGCCGGCTCTCGATCCCGCCCGCTCGCAGCGTCGTGAGAGCGGCGTCACGGTCTTCACCGTTTTCGAAGATCACGGCGTTGAGCCAGTGATTGGGGGTGCGGCCATCCGCGCCGGCCACCACCTGCACGCCGGCCAGACCGGCGAGTGCGTCGCGGTAGCGCGCGGCGATCCCCGCCTTGGCGGACAGCTTGGCCTCCAGAGTCTCGAGCTGGGCACAGCCCAGCGCGGCGTTGATGTTGGGCAGGCGGTAGTTGTAGCCGACCGCGTCGTGGACCAGTTCACGCCCGTCGCCCGCGCGCGCGCCCGAACCGGCCGGTGTGGGTCGCGCCGATGGAACTGCCAAGGGACTCGGCGGCATCCTCGATCACGGCGAGGTCGTAGCGCGCCGCGACCGCGAGCAGCCGGTCCATGTCGGCCGGGTGCCCGTAGCAGTGGACGGCGATCATCGCGCGCACGGGCGCACCGGTCTCCCGGTTGGTCCAGTGATCGCCGTCGCGCACAAGCGTGCGGGCGAGGTGGTCGTCCAGCTTTTCGGGGTCGATGCCGAGGCTCACCGCCTCGCAGTCGACGAAATGGGGCCGCGCGCCGCAATAGGTGATCGGGTTGGCGCTGGCGACGAAGGTGAAGGACGGCACCAGCACCTCGTCGCCGGGCTGCACGCCCGCGCACAACAGCGCGGCGTGCAGCGCCGCCGTGCCGTTGACTGTTGCAATCGCGTGGCGCGCGCCGGTCACCTCGGCCAGCATTTCCTCGAAGCGGTCGACCCAGCGGCCAACGGAAGACACCCAGCCCGTGTCCAGGCAGTCCTTCACATAGGCCCAGGCATTGCCGTCGATCTCGGGCGCGTGCAGCGGGTAGCTGTCCGCGCCCGGGGCCAGCACGCGGGCGACCCGCGCGGCGACCTCGTCCGCGAGGGCGGAGCCTCCCGCCGGGGCGGCGGAGGCGTCAGACATTGTAGATGTGGGCCTTGTAGCCGGCCCGGTTCGCCGGTTTCGCGAACCAGCCGATGGTCGCCTCCAGCCCGCGCCGGAAGCCTTCCAGCCCGGCATGGGAGGGCTGCCAGCTGATCAGCTCGGCGGCCTTGGCGTTGTTACACCATAGCCGCTCCACTTCCGAGGCATCGGGGCGCAGGCGCGTGTCCTCGGTCTCGATCTCGATCCGGACGCCCATCAGTTCCGCGATGGTGCGCGCCGTGTCGCCGACGGAGATCTCGAAATTGGTGCCGATGTTCACCACCTCGCCCACGGCGCGGTCACTCTTCGCGGCCGCGAGGAAGCCCGCCACCGTGTCGCCGACATAGGTGAAGTCGCGGGTCGGCGCCGTCGCGCCGAGGCGGATGGTCGCCGGGCCCGACGCCGGGTCGTGCGCGGCGAGCTGGGTGATGATGGTCGGGATCACGGCCCGGGCGGACTGGCGCGGGCCGTAGGTGTTGAAGGGCCGGATCACCGTGACCGGCGTGCCGAAGGAGCGCCCGTAGGACAGCGCGATCTGGTCGGCGCCGACTTTTGTGGCGGCATAGGGCGATTGCGGGTTCAGCGGGTGGGCCTCGTCGATGGGCACGTATTGCGCCGTGCCGTAGACCTCGCTGGTCGATGTGTGCACCACGCGCGCCACGCCCAGGTCGGTCGCGGCCTGCACGATGTCCAGCGTGCCGGTGACGTTGGTGTCGACGTAGCTTTCGGGCGCCAGGTACGAATAGGGAATGCCGATCAGGGCGGCCAGATGCAGCACCGTGTCGTAGCCGGACATGGCCTGCCGCACGGCGTGGGAATCGCGGATATCGCCCGCGATGATCTCCACCGCGTCGATGACCTCCGGCGCGGCCTCGTCCAGCCAGCCCCAGGAGCCACGGGAATCGTATTCGACGAACGCGCGCACATCGGCGCCATCCGCGACAAGGCGCTCGACGAGATGGGAGCCGATGAAACCGCCGGCGCCGGTAACCAGGACTTTTGACACGATGCCTCGCTCGGGTGCGGCCGCGATGCGGCCCGGTCCGGCAAGGATCGTCCACTATGGTTAAGGAAGGGTAAGGACCGGCCCGGATACGGACGCCCGGATCAGGTCTTCTTCGGGACCTTCTTCAGCGCCCATTTGACCCGTGCGGCGATGACGTCGCTGTCCAGCGTCCCGGAGACGACCACCTGCTCGGTGCGGCGCACGTCGTCGGGCGTGCCGAGGTAGATGCTCTCGGCCAGCGACAGCGTCCCGCCCTCCGCGATCAGCCGCCAGCCCGCCCCGCTGGGCAGGCGCAGCAG
>JAYOFE010000009.1:0-142514 GCA_038117045.1 Alphaproteobacteria bacterium
GCCCACGAAACGGGCCGGCTTAGCTCAGTTGGTAGAGCGGCTGATTTGTAATCAGTAGGTCGCGGGTTCGAATCCTGCAGCCGGCACCATTCCCCCCTGAAGCGCCGGAGGCCCGGGACATGAACTTCCACACCTTCGACGCCGAGACGATCGATCACCGCCAAGCCTACCGCTTATGCGTCGGCTCCATTGTGCCCCGCCCCATCGCCTGGGTCAGTTCGATCGACGCTGCCGGCATCGCGAACCTTGCGCCGTTCAGCTTCTTCACGCTGGTCAACCACTACCCGCCGATGGTTTCCATTTCCGTCGGCATGCGTGACGGACAGGCGAAGGACACCGCAGCCAACATCGAGGCAACGAAGGGTTACGTGATCCACACCGTCGTCGATGGCTGGGAGGACGCGATGAACACCTCCTCGGCTGCCCTGCCTCCGGAAGATGACGAGTTCGTGGCGGCCGGGCTGGAGACGGTCCCGTCGGATGTGGTCAATGCGCCGCGCATCAAGGACGCGCCCATCGCCATGGAGTGCACCTACGACCGCACGCTGAATTTCGGTGACGAATGGACAACCCAGCTCGTGATCGGCCGCGTGCTCCGCTGGCATGTGCGCGACGACCTGCTGGTCGACGGCAAGTATATCGACGCCTACAAGCTGGCGCCCGTGGGCCGCCTCGGCGGTCCGCGCTACTGCCGTACCCACGACATCTTCGAGATGATGCAACCCTACAACGAGGGAAAGGCCGGCACGGCCGGCGGCGACCCGATGCCGGACATCGGCAAGGCCGAGACCCCCTGATCGGAACACATCCCGACCCGGGTAGGCCGTCCAGGTGAATCCGGCTCCCGATAAAATGATTTTCAATCGTGCCGGGTCAGGCGCTAGCGTGACACGATAAATCTGGCTGATCCGGATCGCGGGTCAGCCGCAAACAAACGACACCAGGGAATGGCAGGAAAGGCTCTCGACATGACAATCGATTTGTCCGGCAAAGTCGCAGTGATAACCGGTGGCAGCCGTGGCATCGGACGCGCCGTCGCCATTCAGATGTCCCGGGCGGGCGCGCAAACCGTTCTTGCCGCCAAGTCGAAGGAAAATCTCGACACGACAGCCGACGAAATCGCGGCAACCGGTGCGAAGCGACCAGACGTCGTGGCATCCGACCTCGGAACGCCCGAGGGTTGCGCCGCCGTGTTCGAGTTCGTCTCAAAGACCCATGGCCGGTGCGATATCCTTGTCAATTCAGCGGGCGCGACGAGGGCCGGGAATTTCGTCGAGCAGTCCGACCAGGAATGGATGGATGGATTTGACCTCAAATTCTTCGGCGCGGTGCGGTTGACGCGGCTCCTTTGGCCCCTGCTGAGCGAGAGCCAAGGCAACGTCGTCAATATTATCGGCGGCATGGGTCGTACGCCGAATCCCGGCAACCTCGTCGGAAGCTCGGTGAATGCAGCGTTCTCAAACTTCTCCAAGGGACTGTCCAGCCTCGGCATTCGCGACGGCGTGCGGGTAAACGCAATTCACCCCGGGCGGACCGAGACAGATCGGAACACGGAACTGGTCCAGCAGCAGGCGGCTGCGGAAGGCAAGACCGTGGAAGAAGTTGCGGAAGACATTGCCAAGAAGTCCGGCATCCGGCGGCTGGGGCAGCCAGATGACATCGCCGCAGCGGCCATGTTCCTGGTCTCGCCCGAGGCAGGCCATATTCAGGGCACCGCGATCCAAATCGACGGGGGCGCGACCAAGGGCCTGTTTTAGCGATAGATGCCTGACCCAAGGTAGGATCGGGACATGCACAGCGATCACGACGACGACCACCACCACGCCATGCCATCGGATCCGGCGTTGCGGACCAGGGCGCTCGAGTCTCTTCTGGTTGAAAAAGGACTGGTCGACCCGGCCGCGCTCGACGCCATCGTCGATTTCTACCAGAACGAGGTCGGCCCCCGGAACGGCGCGCGCGTGGTCGCCCGCGCGTGGTCGGATCCGGCCTACCGCGACTGGCTGATGCGGGACGCCTCGGCCGCCATTGCGGATCTGGGCTACACCGGCCGCCAGGGTGAGGACATGGTCGCACTGGAGAACACGCCGGACGTCCACAACATGGTCGTGTGCACGCTGTGCTCCTGCTACCCGATCCCGGTGCTGGGCCTGCCACCGGTCTGGTACAAGTCCGCGCCCTACCGCTCGCGCGCCGTCATCGAGCCGCGCGCCGTACTCTCGGAATTCGGCCTGAACCTGCCCGAGGATGTGGAAGTCCGGGTGTGGGATTCGACAGCGGAACTCCGATACCTGGTCATTCCCATGCGCCCCGAAGGCACGGAGGACTGGGACGAGGCCCGGCTGTCCGATCTGGTCACCCGCGATTCCATGATCGGGACCGGGTTGCCGCTCTCACCAGGTGAGGCATCATGAACAGCGCACACGATATGGGCGGCATGCACGGTATGGGGCCGGTCCAGCCCGAGACCGACGAGCCGGTCTTCCACGACGAATGGGAGGGCCGGGTTCTCGCCTGCTTCTTCGCCATGAATGCGTGGCAGAAGTGGAACATCGACCGGGGCCGCTGGTTCCGCGAACGCATGCCAGGCCCACAATACCTGAACAGTTCCTACTACGAGATCTGGCTCGACGCCCTGACACGCCTGACCGCCGACGGCGGGTTGGCGACGGAGGAGGAACTGGCCTCGGGCCACGCCGCGCCGGACGCTGAGAGGCGCATACCCACGTTCACTGCCGAGAAGGTCGCGCCCGCCCTGCGCCGCGGCGGTTCGGCCCGGCGCGACGGCGAACCCGCCGAGGCACGCTTCGCGACGGGCGATACCGTCAGGGCGCGCAACATCCATCCGAGCAGCCACACCCGCCTGCCCCGCTATGTGCGCGGGCGCAAGGGTGTGATTGACCGTATCCATGGCGTGTTCGTGTTTCCCGACACCAACGCCAGCCTCGCCGGGGAAGACCCGCAAGTGATCTACAGCGTGCGCTTTACCGCCGCGGAGTTGTGGGGCGAGGATGCCCCGAACCCGACGGACAAGATCCTCGTCGATCTGTGGGACAGCTATCTTGAACCGGCCTGACCCGACCGCCGGTTCGCCATTCGCGCGCGACGAAAGCAGCCCCCCCTTCAAAGAGGCCTGGGAAGCACAGGCCTTCGCGCTGACCCGCCAGCTCTATGAAGCCGGGCATTTCACCTGGCTGGAATGGACAGAGACATTTGCCGCCATCATCGCTGACGCGGACTGGGCAGACCCGGCCCGCGACGGCAGCGACTACTACGGCCTATGGCTCACGGCGCTGGAGCGGCTGACCACCCGTAAGGACATAACGTGTCCGGACGAAATGTCCGCACGTCGGGATGCATGGGCGCAGGCCTACGAAACTACGCCTCACGGCCAGCCGGTGACCCTGGACGACTGAAAAGGTCGATCAGAACTTCGGGTTGGCCGGCGACGGCGGCAGGGTGTCGAAGTCGGATGCGTCGTGGCGCTCCGCGAGCTTCTCCCAGTCCTCGCCATTGACCTTGTTCACCTTGCGGCCACGCTGGACAGCCGGGCGCTCCCAGATCTCCCGGGCCCAGCGCTGCACGTTCTCGTACTCATGGACGGCCAGAAACTCGCCGGCTTCGTACTGCACTCCGCGAACAAGGTTGCCGTACCACGGCCAAGTGCAGATATCGGCGATGGTGTACTCGTCGCCGCCCAGGTAGCGCTTGTTCGCCAGTTCACGGTCCAGCACGTCGAGCTGGCGCTTGGTCTCCATCGTAAACCGGTCAACGGCGTACTCAATCTTGAACGGCGCATAGAAATAGAAGTGCCCGAAGCCGCCGCCGAGATACGGCGCGGAGCCCTGCAGCCAGAACAGCCAGTTCAGAGCCTCGGTACGCCCGGGGCCTTCGGCGGGCAGGAACTTGCCGAACTTCTCCGCGAGGTAGAGCAGGATCGCGCCGGACTCGAACACCCGCGAAGCGGTCGTCGTGTCAAACATGGCGGGGATCTTGGAGTTCGGGTTGTGCGCCACGAAGCCGCTGCCGAACTGTTCGCCATCACCGATCTTGATCAACCAGGCGTCGTACTCCGCGCCTTCCACGCCGAGGGCCAGAAGCTCCTCCAGCATGATGGTGACCTTCTGGCCGTTCGGTGTCGCGAGGGAATAGAGCTGAAGCGGGTGCTTGCCGACAGGCAGTTCCTTGTCATGCGTCGGACCCGCGATCGGGCGGTTGATGCTCGACCACTTGCCGTTGGTGTCCTTGTTCCAGGTCCAAACCTTGGGCGGTGTGTAGCTGCTGTCTTCACTCATGACATTCCCCTGAATTTGTTGTTCGACCGGAAGGTTCCCAACAAGATGCGCTTCTGGACCGAAAGGGCAACATGGCGCGGGAATTATTGTCCTGACGAGCCGGAATAAGCGGGATCTGAGTTGAGCTGTGCGCGCAGCACCGGCAGGGACTGCGGGTACTCGCGCTGCAGGAAATCGATCAGCTTTTCGCGGACGAGGCAGCGCAGGTCCCAGGCATCGCCCGAACTGCGCGCACTCATCAGTGCACGAAGCTCCATGGTCCGTTCGGACGCGTTGGTCACTTGCACATTCCAGACCTTTCCGTCCCAAAGGTCAGAGCCTTCAAGAAGCCGGTGCACCTCCTCGCGCACCTGGTCCACCGGCACCGAGTAGTCGGTGTAGATGAACACCGTGCCCAGGATGTCGGCGTTGGTGCGCGTCCAGTTCTGGAACGGATTCTCAATGAAATAGGACAGCGGCACCACGAGCCGGCGCAGGTCCCAGATGCGCACGACCACGAAGGTCATGCGGATTTCCTCGATCCAGCCCCACTCGCCTTCCACGATCACCACGTCGTCGATACGAATCGGCTGGGTCAGCGCGATCTGGAAGCCCGCGAGCAGGTTCGACAGCACCGGGCGCGCGGCGAAGCCCGCGACGATGCCCGCGATTCCCGCCGATGCGAACAGCGTCACCCCAACTTCCCGGATACTCGGAATCGACATCAGCACCAGCGACGCCGTCAGCAGGACCACTATAACGCCAAGGATGCGCTGGATCAGCCGCGCACGGGTGTGGACCTCTCGTGCACGAAGATTGTCCGCGACGGTGATGTCGAAGCGTTCGGCCACAACATCCTGGATGGTGCGAAGCAGCCGGAGGACGAGCCAGCCGAGGGCAGCGACCATCGCGAGGGACAGGATACTTGAGACCGCCGGACCGCTGTCTGCCGGGAGTTCAAGATGCGGTGCGATCAGCATCAACACCAGAAGGATCAGGACGATCCGCCCCGGGAGCCGGCCGTGCCCCACAAGCGACTGGAACGCGACGCCGGGCGAATGGGTGGCGATGCGGTGCAGGACTACAAATGCCAGCCAGTGGACAAGATAGGCGGCCACAACCGCGGCAGCGACAATCAGCGACGCGGTCATCCAGGATTCGAGACCGATCGAACTAAAACCCACGGTTGACTCCTGCCCCGCAGGGCCGATCACAACCACTCGCGTCCTGTAACGTCAGGAACAAAAACATCCCGGCAAGGAAACTACGTCCCGCAGGATGAATGCAACCCAGCGTGGTCGGTATCCGACCACCGCATGGCCTTCAAGCCGATAAGGTGTTGGTCTTTATCCGTGCATTACGGGCCTGCGAGGCCAGGACCCGGTCGACGATCCAGGGGGCGACAGACTGCACGGCGCAGGCCATGCGCTCGATGCCCGCCGGATAGCTTTCCCGCCGCCCCTTCGCGACATCGCGCCAGATGCGGGCTGCCGTTTTCTCCGGCGTGTCCACCTGCATCTTGAAGGGCTCGATCAGGTCCTCGAACGCACTCGCCGCGCCCGTACGGGTTGCCCGCGGAGCCGCGTGAATAACCCGGATGCCCTCCTCGCGCAGTTCGCGACGCAGGCCGTCCGACCATCCGCGCAAGCCGAACTTGCTGGCTGAATAAGCCGCGAACATCGGCATCGCGATATCACCGAGCATCGAGCCAACATTCACGATTCTCGGAGAGGAACTCTTGCGGAGAAGCGGCAGGAACGCCGTCGTCATCAGGAACGGTCCCAGCAGGTTGGTCCGAAACATCTCACCAACTTCCTCCGGGCGCGCATCATCGACATGCCCGACAAGGATACGGCCTGCATTGTTGATAAGGATATCGACCCTACCGTATTGCGCGCCGACCCAATCAGCCGCCACCCGGCAGGCCTCGGCGTCGGTCACGTCCAAGCGCAGCACGGCGCCTGATCCGCCCGGTATCGTTGCGAGTGTTTCTTCCAGCGCAGCTTCCTGGCGGCCGACGAGCAGGACGAACGCCCCCGCCTTCGCCGCTTGCTGGGCAAGGGCGCGTCCGATGCCGCTGCCCGCACCCGTGATGACAACGATCAGGGGTTCACGCGGCATGACTGCGCGCTCCCGGGGCATTGTCGAGCCGCTCGAACATCCAGCCCCAGAGTTCGTAGACAACGTTCGCCGTATCGATGATCAGGTCGATCGCCTTCTCGTCGGTGATTTCGTTCACGAGTTCCTCGAAGAACGCCACATGCTCCTGATCGAGAGATCCGTGCGACGTCATGTAGGAAAAGCCGGCTTCAGGGGTCTGGCCGAAGCGTTCGGAAATGGCGGCGGCGGCGCGCGATGCCAACTCGACGGAGATACCTTCCAGAACACACACCATGCCGAGCATGGCATAGGGGCCACGCCGCGCGATGGCGTCGTACATGAAGCCGACAAGGGCCCGCACCGGCGCGTCTCCTTCGTAAGCGACAATACGTGCCACGGCATCCGGCCCGGCCACGGCCGCGATGTCGTCAAGAATCCACGCCTCGTGTCCCTCTTCCTCCTCGATATATTCCCGAAGCGCGGTCGCAAGTCGCTCATCGCCAGGACCGCACCGCTCCAGCGCGGCTGCCAGCAGCGGACAGGTATGGCGCACGTGGTGGTAGGCCTGACCGAGATAGTCAGCATAAAGATCCATCGGCACGCCTTCCTTCAGTGCGCGCCCGATCACGGGGATGTCCCGGAAGCGGGCTTTCGCGTCGGCGCTTTCCTGGACGAGTCTTTGAAACGGGGTCATCAAACGGCTTCCTGTCGAATGGTTGTTTCGGAGCCGGAGCCGGGCAGAAGTCTCTTGTGCAGAAGCGTTCCGGCGAGGGTTGTGGCCTTGGCCCTGTCGACCCGTCCGCCCGATTGCAGGACACCGGCGGCGGCCAGTTCCGCAACGGGACGGGCAATCCCGGCCTTCGGGCGCGCGTATTCCGGCGCATCGGCACAGACCTGTGCCGCAATGAGTTCGCCGGCTCCCGCGCCCGCCTCATGTGCCCAGGCCTCGCCGTCGGCGGTCAGCCCGATCAGTGCCGTAAGGCCTACACCGGGGACCAGCGTAATTGCGGACCGAGCCACGCGCGGGTCCGCCATGAACAGGGATTCGATCCATTCCGGGCTCACGTTTCGCCCGAACTCGGTCACCAGCACAGTGTCGCGGCGCCCCCTGATCGTCAGGCGGCCTGCCTCATCAAGGGTGCCCAGATCGCCCGTCATCCAACGCCCGCCAATATCCGGCGCGCCAAGATAACCCGACATGACCGAGGGGCCCGACACAGCGATCTCTCCGTCAGCGGCGATCTCCACCCCGACCCCTTCGAGGGGCCGCCCCACGGTCCCAGGAGTATTTTCTCCCGGCCGGTTGAGCGCCACGACGGAGCAACATTCCGACAGACCGTAACCTTCATGCACTGGAAGGCCGCGCTGCCAGCTCGGCCCGATAAGCCGTTTAGGAGTGTGGGCGCCGCCCACCGCGACATAGCGTAAACCCTCAACGTTCTCGCCCGGTGCCAGACCGGCCATCCAGACACGCAGCAAGGCCGGCACGATGACCGTAAATGTCGGCCGCAGGGTGCGTGCCGCCCCGGCAATGTCACCGGACAGCCCGCGTCCCACCGCGCTCGCGACGTCCGGTGCGAGGCAGCTTTCGCCTCCCACCAGCGCCGGCACGTGAATGGCGCCGAACTGTTCCAGCAGCATCGCGAGCGGAAGCACGGACATGTAACGGTCGGACGGTATTGCCGCGACAGCATCGGCAAGCGCACGTGCCATGAAGTCCACCTGCGCGGCGCCCAGCCGGACCCCTTTCGGCCGGCCGGTCGTGCCCGAAGTGTAGATAATCCTGTTCACCCCATCCGAAGCCGTGGGCATCGTGTCGGGGTCAATCGCTCCGGCACGCGCGCACATGGCCTCAAGCGAGCGGACAGGTACTCCGAAAGTTGCTGCGCGGACCGCATTCACAGAATCCGCCAGCACCATCGCGACACCGGCATCCTGGACGATATGGCCCAGTTGCAGGTCGCTGAAACCCGGCGGCAGCGGAACAAGTGTGCGTCCCGCGACAGACAGTCCGAAATCGGCAATCGCCCATGCGACACTGTTCTCGGCCATCAGGCCGACCGTGCCCGGAAGATCGCTCGCGGCGGTAACGAAGCCGCCGACACGCACCGCAAGCTCGCCATAGGTCAGATCCAGATCCGGATCACGAATGGCCATGCGCGATCCGTTCTCACGCGCCTGCCGGGCGAGGCTCCTCACGCTCGAAAGCATCAGGCGGCCTCAAGCGCCCTTGCGCCGGACAGGGAGATAGGCGGTGCGGTCAGGAACGGGCGCACAGCCGTGTCGGGCGCGAGGCACACAACCGGATTGTGATCGTAGTAGGAGCCCCAGGAATGGGCATTCGTGATGCGCTCGGGCCGGGCGGGAGACAGCTCCATCACGCCGACGCCGTTACGCCGCAGGTAAACCCGCAAGCGGCGTGTCGCCGTGAACAGCAATGTGGTGGCGCCCATCGCGCGCGTCTCGTTGACGTAGTTGCTGAGGAAAAGTCCGACCGAACAACTACGGATTGCCGCAAGCGTCGAAATTTCGACGATCTCCTCGCGATCAACCACTCGCCCGAGCATGGAACTGGCGAGCCGTTCGACAGGCTCATCGAGGTACTGTTCCGAGAAGAGGAGTTCGCGTTTGTCGCGCATCCCTGCTGCGCAGAGAACCTGGCCATCCGGTGCGGAGAGCACCGCCAGCCGCGAAGCAAGCTTGCCTGGGTTCGCTCCAAAATGTTCCTGGTAGACGGATCGGATGCTGTCCTCTGCATGGGGACGGCCCGGGTGACGCGGCGACATAATCTCAAAGCGCATGAAGGTATCCGGTTTGCCCGCCGCCGGTCCTTGGCGGCATTGGGAACCTAAAAACGTGCGCTTACATCAACCTTACGGATTCAATTTTCTGTCCGGTAATTCTCGGACCGCCCGTAGGCAGATCCGAAACTGAAGTCCGCCAAGCGGGCTGTCCCCGACCTCACAGTGGCCGCCATGCACATCGACGATGCGCTGGACGATGGACAGGCCCAGACCTGCACCCTTCTCATCCGACTTGTCGGCCCGCCAGAAACGCTCAAACATCCTCTCGCGCTTTTCCGGCGGAATGCCCGGCCCCGAATCATCGACGATGACCTGCGCGTCCTCGGTCACGGTAACCAGAACGCGCCCCCCGCTCCCCACCGCGTTGAAAGCGTTCTCGACGACATTGCGCACGGCGATCAGAAGAAACCCATCCTCCCCGAAAACGCGCTCGGCGCCTTCCGGAACATCGAGTTCGAGGTCGACACCACGCTGCACGGCATCCGGCGCAAGCATCTCAACAACCTGGCGGACCACATCTTTCAGGCTCGCACGGGCATCCCGGTGCAGGACGAAGTTGTCCGCGCGCGCCAGCCGCAGGAGCTGCTCGACGATGCGCTCCAGCCGCATGACGTCCTCAAGCAGCGCCGGGCCGTAACCCTTGGTCTCGACATGGGCGCGGAGAGTCGCGATCGGCGTCCGCAATTCATGTGCCGCATCGTCTGTAAACACACGCTGCGCGTGATAGGCCTGCTCGATCCGGGCGAGCGCGTTGTTCATGCCATCGACAAGCGGCTTCAGTTCATTCGGCAGGTTTTCTGAACCGAGACGTACATCCATGCTTGCAGGGGTGATGGCCGCGGCCTGCCGGGAGACCTCGTTGACCGGTCTCAGGGAGGAGCGGACGGTCAGGTACACGATACCGACCAGCAGGATGACAAGGCCAGCGATATACCAGCCGGCGGCCTCCCAGAGTTCGGACAGAAACTCGTCGGCCATGGCATCGTCGTGGTTGGGACCCTGCGCGACCTGGACAAAATATGTTGTGTCGCCCAACGGTACCGGGATTGTTATCCCGTAAAACACAGCGCTGGATCCGCCGACCACGCGGCTGACACGAAACGGCTCACGTGTCTTCGCTAGCACATCAGGACCCGACGCGATCGCGGTGTCGAGACCATTTGAAGCGAAGATGTTTTTTCCGAAGGGGTCCAGGACCGCGTAGAGGTACATGCCTCCACTTGCGTCATATGTGGCGCGCAGCCGCTCAGGCAGATCGAAGACGATCTCTCCACTCGCAGGGTCGCGCGAAATATGGCTGGCGATGTCGCGCGCCTGCCCAGACAGGTCACGATCACGCAGTGTGTCGACCTGCTCGAGAAACTGGATGAGGATTCCCGACAGGGAGACGGCGATAAAGAAAACGGTCACTGCCAGGACGCGGATAACCAGGCGGCCAAGGAGCGAATTCCTCAAAGTTTGTGGCCGGTCAAAGCGATGAGATAACCGACTCCGCGCAGGGTGTGGACCTCGACATCAGCCCCAGCCGCCTGGAGATTTTTCCGCAGGCGGTGGACGGCGACCTCGATCGTGTTGGTCCCGAAATTCTCGTCAAAGCCGTACATGCTCTCGCCGATCATATCCTTCGACACCACGCGTCCCGGGCGGCGCAGGAGAAGTTCGAGCACCGACATTTCCCGTCGCGTGAGGCGAACCACTTCATCTTCTACCAACACTTCGCGCGCAAGTGTGTCGAACTTCAGGTTCCCCAGCGCGAGGACAGGTTCCCGTGCCCCGCCCGGCCGGCGCATCAGGGCATTGATGCGCGCGATCAGTTCCTCCATCGCAAACGGCTTTAGCAGGTAGTCATCGGCGCCCGTATTCAGCCCGCTCACGCGGTCGTCGACCCCGTCGCGCGCCGTCAGGATCAGTACCGGCAATTCCTTGGTGCCCAGGCGCACGCGCTTGAGGACATTCATGCCGTCATCGTCCGGCAGGCCGAGATCGAGGATCAGGCCGTCGTAACGTACCGTATCGAGTGCGGCCTCCCCGTCCTCGGCATTCTGACAATGGTCGACTGCGAAGCCAGCCTTGCCGATCGCATCGCATACGAAACCGGCGAGCCGCCGGTTGTCTTCGATCAACAGCAAACGCATCTGCCGACCCAACCCTCTTCTAACACCGCAAATGCTTACATCAGGACGTATTGGATGTCCGAGCCATCGCTGGCAGCGAAGCGTACTTTCACGAGGCGGCCGCTCGCGTCATACCACAGCTCCCGCTGGAGTTCGCCGGTCATCGCATAGTGATGGGCCATCACATCCTTGCCCTTCACGTTCACGGCCTCTTCACCCATGTCCTTGATCGTCACGTCCATGTTGCTGCCGTCGAGCGTGTTCATCAGGTGGTTCTGCGAGATGGTGGCCATGTTCCAGAGGCTGGCCGGCACCACCGCAGGTTCGGCGCGGCGGTTCCCGGACGAACCATTGATGGCAAGCGCATCTCCGTCGCGCTTGGCGTTCAGGCTCTTCTTCGTGCCATCATCGTCCGTCTTCGAAACATAGGAGACGAGCTGGCCGTTCTCCCAGACTTCGTGACCTTCATGGTCGAAGTTGTAAACGGTGACGAAGGCGAGCTTGACGGCCACCTCAGTCTCAATGTCGACCATTGTCTTGCCGGCGGATTCGGAAACACGAATTTCGTGGCTCCCGATATCGCTACCGTCCCGAAGCACTGTGAATGAGAGATCACTGTCGGCTGCAAGCGCGCCGCCTGCATTGCCGACCACTACAGTGGCGGCAAGTGCCGCCGCAATCAGGGAATTCCGCACGGTTTTTCGTCCTTGGCTGTTCTTCAGGAATGAAACAGCAGGAATTGTGCACACCAAACTTACAGCAAGCTTACGTCTGCAAGGTTGATGACGACGCGTGGACACACTGACCCCTTGACCATAGAGTCAGGACCAATACCGGCCGAGACCGGTGAAACGCCCGATCACGTGGATACGCCATGAACATCATCACCCAGTCTTCTGCGAGCCTTGCGGCACGCGATGTGCCTCGCCGCGCATTGCCGGTCATCGATGTGGGCAATGTTATCGCGGGCGACCCGGACGCACCTGCGAAACTCGCAGACCATTGGCGTGAGGTCTGGGAGACGATCGGCTTCATGTGCATCGTCAACCATGGTGTCCCGCAGGAAAAGATCGACGGCATGTTTGCCGCCGCCAAGCAATTCCACGACCTGCCCGAGGACGTGAAACAGTCGGTCGCGCTGAACACCGATCACCGCGGATATATGGGCATCCGCAAGGACGAGCTTGAAACCAGCGAGATCGAGGAAAACCGCAAGCCGTCGATCTCACAGGCCATGTTCACCGCGACTGAGTATCCGGACGACAATCCCTTCGTGCGAGCCGGGGAGCAGTTCTACGGCCCCAACCAGTGGCTGCCGGAGGAAGTCTGCCCCGGATTCAGGGAGACGACTCTCGAATACATGGAGATCGTGACGGATCTCGGCCGCAAATTGATGCCGATCTGGGCGCTGTCCCTTGACCTGCCGCAGGACTATTTCGAGCCGCACTTCCGCACGCCCTATACCTATTTTCGCATCGCGACCTATCCGCCCCTGCCCCAGCATGGCGACCGTGAAATGGGCATCCACGCCCATCGCGACACCGGTTTCATGACGTTCCTGCCCCCGGCGAAGGAAGAAGGGCTGCAGATCATGGATGAGGACGGCAACTGGTTCTGGCCCGTGATGCCCGAGGACGCGATGGTCGTGAACCTTGGCCAGTTCGCGACCCGCTGGACCAACGACCGTTTCCGCGCGACGACCCATCGGGTGGTCCCGCCGCTGCAGAACGACCGTTATGCGATCCCGGTCTTCGTCAATCCGGACTTCGAGGCGCGCAATGAAACGCTGCCCAGCTGCTCGGGCCCTGACAATCCGCCGAAATACCCGGTCCAGACCTACCGGGAATGGTTCGGCTGGTACATGAGCAACACGTTTGGCGTTTATCACCAGCAAAAGGCGTAGCCCGCAGAAGGCCCGCCCTAGGGGGAATCCATCATGAAGATCAGCACCGACCGTATCCTGACGACCCATGTCGGCAGCCTGCCACGCCCGCTCGACCTGCTCGAGTTGCTGCGCAAGGAAGACCGGGGTGAGGGCGTGGACGAAAATGCCCTCCACGAACTCACAAGCAAGACGGTCAAGCAGGTCGTCGCGGACCAGGTCGCAAACGGCATCGATGTCGTGTGCGATGGCGAGATGAGCAAGATCTCCTACCACGTCTATGCTCGCCATCGCCTCGCGGGCCTGGAAGCCACCGACGGCACCGGTGTACCCAATCGGCCTTCACCGGCTGATTTCTATGACTTCCCGGAAATGATGGAACTCGGCGCGGGCGGCACCGAACTGATGAAGGCAACGGTCTGCACCGGCCCGGTGTCTTACGACGACCGCGGCCCGCTCGAGCGCGACATCGCCAACCTGAAGGCAGCGGCCGACGCCTCCCATCCGACCGACATGTTCATGAACTCGGTGTCACCCGGCTGCCTCTCGACCTATGTGCCGAACCGCTACTACCCGGACCGGGATGCCTATCGAGAGGACCTAATCGAGGCGCTACGGCCGGAATACAACGCGATCCACGAGGCCGGGTTTGTGCTGCAGGTCGACTGTCCCGACCTCGCCGGCGCACGGCACACGGACTACCAGAAGATGGACGACGCCGAGTTCCTAGCCGATGCAGAGAAGAGCATCGAGGCACTGAACGCTGCGACCAGCGACATCCCGCCCGAGGCGATGCGCATGCACATCTGCTGGCTGAACTATCCGGGACCGCACACCCACGACATCCCGATCAAGAAGCTGTTCGGCCTGCTTGCCAAGGCACGGCCCGCGGGCATCCTCTTTGAAGGTGCAAACCCGCGCCATGCCCATGAGTGGCAGGACTGGAAGGACACTGTCATCCCGGACAACAAGGTCCTGATCCCTGGCGTTATCGATTCCACGACCAACTTCGTGGAACACCCCGAACTGGTCGCCCAGCGCATCTGCCAGTACGCCGATGTTGTGGGGCGCGAGCGCGTGATCGCCAGCAGCGATTGCGGTTTCGGCACGTATGCGGGCCGCAAGGGCGTACACCCGAGCGTCGTCCTCGGAAAGTTCCGAGCGATGGCCGAAGGTGCGGAGATCGCGTCCAAAAAACTCTGGGGCTGATTTCCGACATCACAACTTTGTAATCACCGGGTCCCCAGCGGGACCCGGTTTCGCTTCCGCCCCCGGGAGTTCCGGCGGGAACCTTGCTCGCCGCGATTGCAAACGGAAATTGCACACCAGCGCCATCACCACGCGTGATGGTTGATTTATCAATGGAACAGTTGAAAGCTTTCATCGCCGCGTACCTTTGATGGTTTTCGGCCGGACAAAGAAATAAGTCAGCAATTTGCCAGTTGAGAGATCGCTTACGATGAGTGCTTTCGAGTCTGACGGAAAGCCCTTGGAACTCCAGAATTACCTCACCTACCGGGTCATCATCCTGTCCCAAATGCTGAACCGGGACGCCGCGCGTTTCGCGGCTGAGAACTGGAGCATGTCGCTTCCAAAATACCGCACCCTCGCTGTCCTCGGGAATTATCCCAACATTTCGCTGCGCGAACTGACTGACCTGACCCAGATGGACAAGGGTCAGATCAGCCGTGTCGTATCTGAGCTTGAAAAGGACGGCCTGCTGTCGCGAGCGCCCGATAAGGACGACGGGCGGCGCCTGCTGCTGGTGCTGAGCGAGAAGGGCCGGAAGCTGTTCCGCGGATCACGCGACAGGAGTCTCGCGCGACAGCGCGAGATCATGTCGGTGCTGGAGCCTGAGGAACTGATGGCGTTCTATGCGTCAATCGACAAACTTGCCGACCACATCCGTACGCGCCTCTGGGTCGATCGCGACTAGCGCGAGCGCCAGAGCACGAAACCGAAGACGCCTGCCACAGCCAACAACATGATCAGGTGGTCGACACCGAAGACAGGATGCCCAGCCGCGCCATCATGGGCGTGGAAGACGCCCGTCTCGTGAGCCTGCGCCATGCCGCTCATCACGAGTGCGCCGAGCCCCGCAAACAAAGCCAGAATTTTCATCGATTATCTCCTGTGCAGTCGGTTTACGGCCCCCTACTCGGCGGCGCGTGCAGCTTCGGGGTCGGGGTTGGCATCTCGGGTATCAGCAAAGCCACCCATCATCAGGATGAAGCCGACAACCTCCTCCAGTCCAACACCCGCCTTTAGATTCGTGAAGAGGAACGGCCGTTCACCGCGCATCTTGCGGGAATCCCGGTCCATCACATCCAGGTCTGCGCCGACCAGAGGCGCCAGGTCGATCTTGTTGATCACCAGCAGGTCCGAACGCGTGATGCCTGGGCCGCCCTTGCGCGGAATTTTGTCCCCTGCCGATACATCGATGACGTAGATCGTGATATCGGCCAGTTCCGGCGAGAATGTCGCGGCAAGGTTGTCGCCGCCCGATTCCACCAGCACGATGTCGAGGCCCGGGAATTGCGCTGAGAGGTCCGCAATCGCGGCGAGGTTTATCGAGGCATCCTCGCGAATGGCCGTGTGAGGGCAACCGCCGGTTTCCACACCCTTGATGCGCTCGGGCGGCAGAGCCCCCGACCGGGTGAGGAACTGGGCGTCCTCTTCCGTGTAGATATCGTTCGTGATGGCGGCGATGTCGTATTCGTCGCGAAGCGCCTTGCAAAGTGCATCCATCAGGGCTGTCTTGCCGGTCCCGACGGGCCCGCCGATTCCGACGCGGAAGGGTTTGCTCATGATCGAAATAGCCTCGTGTATTGGGTTTCATGGGAAGCCGACGCCCAGTCCGACAGGACTGTCGCCGAGCCCAGATCTTCACGCGGACGCTCCAGCGCGGCCGCAACAGCATCCAGAATGACGGGTTCGAGTCCGGCTATGACCAGCAACCCGTCGCTCTGGCCAAGCGGTATGAGACGCACACCTGCCGACACAAGATTGGCGGCGAAGGCATGCAGATAGCCGGACAGCGCATCGCGACGGCCAAGGTCATGGACGGCGGCAGCCGCCCCGACGGCGACCGGATAGACAGCCGGCCGTCCGAGGCGCTGGACCAGTGCCTTCAGCCGTTCGAGCTCGGGGTCGGGCCAGGTTCGCGCGACCGCATTGAGAAACGCCGTGCCCTGGCCTTCCGTCTCGACCCCGAACTCGCGTGTGGCGCGCAAGGCATCACCATACGAAAGGACCCATTCCAGGAGTTCGTCGTCCTGTTCACGCATGGCCTCGTAGGATGCCAGGAACAGTCCTGCATCGACCCGTGCCGTGCCGAAGGTGAGCAATGCGCCAATCCACTGTTGCAGGGTCTTGCGGTCAGTGACGCGGCCGGTCTCCACCGCATACTCGATCCCGTGTGAATAGCTGAACGCGCCCACCGGGAAAGATGGCGACAGCCAGGCCAGCAACTGCACGAGGCCGGGTCCGCCAATCGGCTTGTCGGACGCCGCGGCGCGGGGCGATGTCGCCTCAATGTCCGTGATGGTGTCCATGTCCGTCCGCATCATGTGTGTGGAACGCCTTGCCGTCGGCGCCCTTGTATGCGCCCAGCTCCGGAGAGAACGGTGCCTTGAGCTGCGTAACGTTGGCGCCCAGACTCTCGGCCATAGCGACGATCACGTGGTCGTAACGGATGCGCAGCGTCCCGTCGTGCATCACCTGTATGGGGATGTGCCGGTTGCCGATATGCCAGGCGATCCGCGCAGTCTCCACAAGTCCACGGCAGCGCAGGTCGGCGACCGGTTCTTCCGCCGCTACGACGCGCACGAAACCGCCTTCTTCCAGCGCAAGACCATCGCCATCGGACAGGCGCGTCACCTCATCGAGGTCGAGTTGCACCGCCTTGCCGCATTCCGCGAGCAGACGAACCCGTCGGCGGTAGCGGTCCTCATAGTCGAGGACAACACGGCCCTTTTCCTCGGCCTCGGGCCACTGACCGGGCCCGGCAACATATGTGGCGCGCCCCAGCATCAGAACAAGAAGTAGCGCTGCGCCAGCGACAGTTCAGCTGCCGGCTCACACGTGAGCAACTCACCATCGGCGCGTACCTCATAGGTTTCGGGGTCGACCTCCATCTTCGGGGTCGCGCTGTTGAGGATCATGTCGGCCTTGGTCACGCTGCGGGTGCCCGAAATGCCGATCAGTTCCTTTGACAGGCCGAGCGCATCGCACATGCTCGAGTTCGCGGCGCTGGCGGATACGAAGTTGACCGCGCTCGCCGTCTGGGAACGCCCGAAGCTCGCGAACATGGGACGATAGTGGACAGGCTGCGGTGTCGGGATCGACGCATTCGGATCGCCCATCGCCGCAGCGGCGATGCTGCCGCACTTGAGGATGAGGTCCGGCTTCACGCCAAAAAACATCGGCTTCCACAGCACGATGTCGGCCAGCTTCCCGACCTCGATGGAACCCACATGCCTAGAGATGCCATGGGCGATGGCCGGGTTGATCGTGTATTTCGCGATGTAGCGGCGCACGCGCATGTTGTCGTTGTCGCCGGTTTCCTCCCCCAGCGCGCCGCGCTGCTTCTTCATCTTGTCGGCGGTCTGCCAGGTGCGGATGATCACCTCGCCCACCCGGCCCATCGCCTGGCTGTCGGACGCGATCATTGAGAACGCACCGATATCGTGAAGGATATCCTCCGCCGCAATCGTCTCGCGCCGGATCCGGCTTTCCGCGAAGGCCACGTCCTCGGGAATGCGCGAATCCAGGTGGTGACAGACCATGAGCATGTCGAGATGCTCATCGACCGTGTTCACCGTGTAGGGCCGCGTCGGGTTGGTCGAGGACGGCAGCACATTCGCTTCGCCGCACAGTTTGATGATATCCGGCGCGTGACCGCCGCCTGCACCTTCCGTGTGGAATGCATGGATCGTGCGGCCCTTGAAGGCCGCCACGGTGTTCTCGACGAAGCCCGACTCGTTCAGCGTATCCGTGTGGATCGCGACCTGGACGTCGTACTCGTCCGCCACCGACAGGCAGGCATCGATGGCCGCCGGGGTCGTACCCCAGTCCTCGTGAAGCTTCAGTCCGCACACACCGGCATCGACCTGTTCGACCAGCGCTGCTGGCAGCGTCGCATTGCCTTTGCCGAAGAAGCCGAGGTTGACCGGGAAGCCTTCTGCCGCCTGCAGCATACGGCCGATATGCCAGGGGCCGGGCGTGCAGGTAGTCGCATTGGTGCCTTCAGCCGGGCCGGTGCCGCCGCCCAGCATCGTCGTCACACCGGAATAAATGGCGTCATCGATCTGCTGCGGGCTGATCCAGTGGATATGGGCGTCGATGCCACCCGCCGTGACAATCCGGCCTTCGCCGGCTATCGCCTCGGTGCCGGGCCCCACAATGATGTCCACGCCCGGCTGCACATCGGGATTGCCGGCCTTGCCGATCCCCACGATCCGCCCGTCGCGGATGCCGATATCAGCCTTTACAATTCCCCAGTGATCGACGATCAGGGCATTGGTGATGACGGTGTCCACCGCGCCTTCGGCCCGGCTCTTCTGGGATTGGCCCATGCCGTCGCGGATCACCTTGCCGCCGCCGAACTTCACTTCTTCGCCGTAGATTGTGTGGTCGCGCTCCACCTCGATGATCAGGTCGGTGTCCGCCAGCCGCACCCGGTCGCCAGTGGTCGGGCCGAACATCGTGGCGTAGCTGGCACGGTCGATGCTGTAGGCCATCGCTCAGCCCCCCAGTGCGCCGTTCACGGCGCCGTTGAAGCCATAGACGATGCCATCGCCGGCATAAGCAACCAGTGTGACCTCTCGTTCCTGCCCAGGCTCAAACCGCACGGCCGTCCCGGCCGGGATATCGAGGCGGAAGCCGCGCGCGGCCGCACGGTCGAATTCGAGGGCCGAATTGACCTCGAAGAAATGATAGTGGGAGCCGACCTGCACGGGCCGGTCGCCGGTGTTGGCGACCACGACCGTCTTTGTCTCGCGGCCCTCGTTCAGGACAATCTCGCCGTCGGCGGTCAGGATTTCTCCGGGGATCATCGCGCGCCTCAACGGATAGGGTTGTGGACGGTCACGAGCTTCGTGCCGTCCGGAAAGGTCGCCTCGACCTGGATGTCGTGGATCATCTCGGCGATGCCATCCATCACGTCGTCACGGGTCAGCACCGTCGCTCCGTCGCGCATCAGGTCGGCTACGCTACGCCCGTCACGTGCACCCTCGACCACATAGTCGGATATCAGCGCGATCGCCTCGGGGTAGTTGAGTTTCACGCCGCGCTCACGCCGCTTGCGTGCGACTTCCGCCGCCATCGCGACGAGAAGCTTGTCCTTTTCCCTCGGTGTCAGGTTCATGATTGCCCCTCCCGGTCCGTCATCTCACGAAGCACCGGTTCACATGTTCCACAGCCGGGGCATCCGTTCCGGATACCCCGCGATACGATTTCGGAATCCCGCCCAGAACGCGCCATAGGCGTCGCGCAGGATGCGCCCTTCCCGGCCGATCCAGCGCACGATCAGGACATCGCCCACGCACGTCGCGGCCGCCAGCGTCGCCGCCGACATCCCGATATCTTCCAGCAGCTCGCGTGCGACGGCCAGCCGGTCCGCGGCGTCATCCGCCACATAAATGAGGCTTGCATATGCATGCGCTCCGTCGAATCCGGCGGGTGCATCGAGCTGGGCACCGATGTCACCGTCCAAATGGAGTGCATCGGCCCAGACCAGCCGTCCGTTCCGGTAGATTTCCCAGGCGTCGCGCACCAACCCCCGCGACATGCGCTCCCCCATGGCCGTACGACCGAACACGATGGACTCACCGGCCATCAGCCGCGCGCCCGGCCCTACCTCGGCACGCGTGCGACGACGCATGCGTGAATCCTCGAACAGGATGGTTTCCTGAGGGAGCCACTCCAGCCATGCACCTTCGGATGCATCAAGTGCCACCTCGATGGTCACGTCCCGGGCTGCCGTTCGGTAGATCTTCTCCGCCGCCTGGCCGACGATTCGCGATGCCGTCTGTGCACCGCCACGCACCCCGATCGACAGATGGTCACCCCCCACCAGGCCTCCCGAGGTGGTGACCAGCGCGCCGGTCATGGGCTCATCTGCCGAAACCTTCGGGAACAGGATACGCAAGGGGTCGGACTGGTCGAGCCCGACGAGCCGGGTCTGCCCGCCTCGGCAATCGAATTCGACCTCTGCCCGTCCTGCTAACATGTCCGGCTCATGCCCGTCATATCCAGTCCGTAAGGTGACGACGAATATCGGATTCGGCCAAATCGCCAATCTGACCGGTCTCAGCAAAGAGGCTTCCGAGGATCCGTACGAAAATTTCCGAAATTTCCAACCGCAATCCCCGTGCCAGACGCCTGCCGCGGCCGAAGGTCTTGAATCGCTTACACGTTGCTCAATTGGGATATGACAGAGGGCCTGATGTGTCGCCGCTTTTTTAAACACTGTTCCGTTTCTGCATAAAATATATGCAATCAAACTATGAGACAGCCGGACGTCCGATCTTCATCGGGCGCGGAATCCGTCGTATAATTTTTTCCAATAATCAAACTAGAGTTGAAGCCATGTCGCACGCCGAAGTCATCCTTCCCGAGAACCTTGCCGGTGAAGAGATACCGATCCTCGATCTCGGTCCGTACCTCGCCGGCGAGGACGGCGCACTGGAACGCCTCGCCGAAGAGCTGCGCTACGCGCAAGAGAATGTTGGGTTTCTGTTCATCGTGAACCATGGTGTGCCGCGCGATCTCATCAAGCAGGCCCACGGCAACCTCGTTCGGTTCTTCGACCTGCCCGACGACGTGAAGCGCGCGATGCCGAACTACGTGCCGCCGAAGTCGACGATCTATGTCTCCTCCACGGTCAACGAGAACACCAAGCCGGACCTCAACGAGATGCTGCGCATCGTGCGCGAGCGCCCGGCGGACCACCCGGCGATAAAGGCCGGACTTGCCTCCCACGGCCCCAATCACTGGCCTGATGAGGCATTGGTCCCCGGCTGGAAAGAGCAGATGCTCGAGTACTACCGGACGATGGAAAATCTCGGCCGTACGCTCCTGCCTGTATACGCGCGCGCGCTTGAGATGCCTGCGGACTACTTTGACGGCCTGTTCGAAGACCCCGTGTGGACCACCCGCAACCAGCACTATCCGGCCGTCGAGGCCGAGGACAACCAGTTCGGCATCGCGCCGCATCGCGACCACGGCTTCCTGACCCTGCTGCCGGTGGTCGATGTGCCGGGTCTGCAGATCCGCAAGACCAACGGGGATTGGCTATCCGTCGACAACATCGAGGGTGCCATCATCGTCAACACGGGCGAGTTCCTGAACCGGTGGAGCAATGGCCGCTTCATGGCCACGCCGCACCGCGTGATGCCGCCGAAGACCGACCGCTATTCGCTTGCCTTCTTCTACAACCCGACCTGGGACACAGTGGCTGACCCGATGCCGAGTTGCGTCAGTGACGACAACCCGGCGCAGTTCAAGCCAGTCCGCTTCCAGGACTATCGGGACTGGTATCTCACGCAGAACTACCTGACCGTCGAGGGCGAGACCCGGGCCGAGCCGCCGAGTGTCGAGGAAAGCACGCTTCCCAAGTCGCTCTAGGCCTGCGAACTACGGTAGCGGATCGGGCTCACCGTTCTTGGTGGGCATCCGGTATGCCACCATCGTAAGGCACACCGAAGTGTAGAGGCCGATCAGGCCCAGCATCTCGCTCAGCCCGCGCTCGCCGATGGTTTCAACCACACGCGACCAGAGCGCGTCGGCCAGCCCGCGTCCGTCGACCAACGCCCGGGATACCTCGTAGCAGACTCGCTCGTCCTCATCCTCAAAGGCTGGCTCCGCGCCGACACGGATCGCCTCCACGATGGCCGGATCAACTCCCGCCTTTTCCGCCGACGGCCCGTGCGAGGTCCACACATACTGCGCGCGCCAGTGCTTGGCGACGACGAGGGTGATCACCTCAACCTGCCGCTCGCTGAGCGACACGCTGTAGCGCAGGTATTCCTCGACCGGCTCGATCCGGTCAGTGAA
This sequence comes from Alphaproteobacteria bacterium, assembly GCA_038117045.1. Lineage (GTDB taxonomy): Bacteria > Pseudomonadota > Alphaproteobacteria > UBA6615 > UBA6615 > JABJAG01. Next base: position 22,232 of record JAYOFE010000009.1, read on the forward strand.
GCCTGGTGCGGCCAGCCAAAACAGGTAGGGGCCCGGCAGGTAGCCGCGCTCGGACATGATGCGGTCGTACACCGCGCGCGCATCCGGCGGCAGGCGGGCGGGATCGAAGGGTTCGAAGCGTCCGGTCATCGTCTCAACCCTCCGCCGACGGGTCTTCATAAGTGTTCGACAGGGTGCCGATGCCGTCGATGATTATGTCTATCGTCGCGCCCGGTTTCATGGGCAGCGCACCCGGCCCGGTCCCGCAGGCGATCAGGTCACCAGGCTCGAGCGTCATCGATTCCGACAGGCGCGCGACAATCTCGGCCGGCTGCATGAACAGGTCGGAGACGGGATATTTCTGGCGCTCGCGGCCGTTCAGCTCGGCCCGTATCGCACTGCCTGAAACATCGGTGTTGGTGACGATCGCCGGTCCGAAGGCCCCGAAGGTGTCGAAGCCCTTGGCGCGCGCCCATTGCGGGAAGGACGGGTCGGCGTCAAGAAGCTGCATGGCCGTAACGTCATTGACGCAGGTGTAGCCGAAGATCGCATCCGCCGCCCCGGCCTCGTCGACATTGCTGCACAACTTGCCGATGACGATGCCCAACTCCGCCTCATAGATCACCCGCCCGTCATATGCCGCCGGCCTCACGATCGCGCCGCCCGGCGCGAGGAAGCACGACGAAGGCTTCAGGAAGAACAGCGGGTATTCCGGCTTCTCCAGCCCCTGTTTCTCGGCCGCGGAGCGGGAGTTGTTCCACAGCGCGATCATCTTTCTCGGTTCACAGGGCGTGAGCAGGGAGACGTCGGCGAGCGCGACCGTAACGCCGGTCTCGGCCGCGCCGGAGAAAAGGTCACCGTCATGGATGGAGATATTGTCGCCGTCCAGCGTGCCGAACCCGACATCGCCGCCCTTCTCGAACCGAACCCAATACGCCATGGCTTGCTCCCCCCGGGATGTTTCGTTACCGCTTTGAATAGCGTCTTTCGCGAAAAATCGCGAACCCGTGGGAGGAAGTCCGTAGATGGCAAGCGAACACGCTCCGGTCCTGATCGTGGGCGGCGGCATGGTCGGGCTGACCCTCGCCGTGGAACTCGGCACCTGGGGCGTGGACTGCATCCTCGTCAATGACGGCCCGGATACGGCAACGCACCCCCAGGGCAATTCGCTCAATGCGCGGACGATGGAACACTATCGCCGCCTGGGTCTGGGCGAGGAGATTCGCGCGGCGGGCCTCCCGGAAGACCATGCCACCGACGTGGTCTATGTCACCCGCTTTGCCGGCTGGGAGCTGGCGCGCCTGCCGATGCCGTCCACGGCACAGAAGCTTTCCGAGCCGGAGCATACCGAAGCGACGCCCGAGCCGATCCATCGCGCCAACTTCTTCTATATCGAGCCCATTCTGAAACGCCGCGCCGAGGCCCTGGCCTCGGTTGACTTGCGCTTCGGTCATCGGCTGATCGCGTTTGAGCAGGACGATGACGGCGTGCGTGCGGTAGTTGAACGATTGTCTGATGGCCAGCGTTCCGAAATCCGTTGCGACTGGCTGGTCGGGTGCGACGGCGCGCGCTCGACGGTCCGCCAGTCCCTCGGCATCGGCTATGGTGGCAAGGGCGGCGAGGACGAGACCTTTATGCGCGGACGCATGCTGTCCACCTATGTGCGCGCGCCCAGGCTGCCGGAGATCATGAATTGCGCCCCCGGCTGGCACTACTGGACGGTCAACGAGGATGCCCGCTCCAGCATCGCGACCCTCGATGCGAAGGGCGAGTATGTGGTCCTGACGCGCATGCCGCCGGGCGAGGACGAGACCACCGTTGATGCCGCAGGGCATTTCCTGGCCACGGTCGGCGCGGACATCCCTGTCGAGGTGCTCTCCGTGAAGGCCTGGATGGCCGGACTGGCGCTGGTTGCCGACCGCTACCAGGAGGGGCGCGTGCTGATGGCGGGTGATTCCGTGCACCTCTTCACCCCGACCGGAGGTTTCGGCATGAACACGGGCGTCGATGACACGGCGAACCTGGCCTGGAAACTTGCTGGCGCCGTGCAGGGCTGGGCACCGCCGTCCCTGCTCGACACCTATGAGGCCGAGCGCCGCCCCATAGGGATTCGCAACACCACCATGTCCCACCACTTCGCCAGCGCGGTCGCCGGGCTCGAAATCCCCGATGAACTGGAAGACGAAACCGCAGAGGGCGCGGCGGCGCGGGCCCGCATCGGCGCGCATCTGGCTACATTCACCGAGGAGTTCCGCTCGCTCGGCATCCAGCTCGGGGCACGCTATGACGGCTCAACATTGATCCAATCCGATGGCGCAGAGCCGCCGGAAGATTCACCCTTTGAATATGTGCCCAGCAGCGTGCCCGGCGGCCGCGCGCCCCATGCCTGGCTGGCCGATGGCGAGGCCCTGTCCGACCGGTTCGCTTTGGGGTTCACCCTGCTGAATCTGTCCGGCGAAGACGTGCCGGGCAATTTCACGGGAACTTCAGGCATCCCGTGCACAGTCGTGCGGATCGACGACGCGAAAGCGCGTGATCTGTACGCGCGGAAGTTCGCGCTGATCCGGCCGGACCACCATGTCGCATGGCGCGGCGACACCCTGCCGGACGATTTCCGGGCCATCCTGTCACGCGCGGCGGGCCACTAACACAAATCAACAAATCGCCCCGTTTGCGAACCATGCGCGCCCTGCTTGGCGCACCTCATGCGGTCACCCGAACAACACAACACGGGACACCGCACGATGAACCACACCGCTTTCCGCCCCTCCGTCATCAGCGAAAGAACGGCAGTCGGCCGGCGCAACGGCATTTCCGTTTCGACCATCGCCGCCGGCTTCGTCCTGTCGCTGGCGCTCCTCTTCTCCCTCGTCGCCGTCGCACGCGCGGACAGCTCCGCTGCCGCGGCGGACGCCCCGGCAGGCTTGTTTTTCAAGTCAGCCGACACTGAGGACGTCTTCGCGGCCCCGACCGTCGAATCGGATGTCGTCATCGACATCGCGGGCGAGATCGCGCGGGTCAATGTCCGCCAGCGCTTCCGCAACCCGACCAGCGTTTGGATGGAGGGCGTCTATGTCTTCCCGCTGCCCGAAGGTTCGGCGGTGGACCGGCTGACCATGCATATCGGCGACCGCAAGGTCGAAGGGCGCATTTTGGAGAAACAGGAAGCCGAGCGGGTTTTCCGCGAAGCCGCCGACGCCGGCCGTCACGCATCCCTGCTGTCGAGCGCACGGCCCAACATGTTCTCGACCAGCCTCGCCAACATCGCGCCGGGGGCCGAGATCGTCGTGGAAATCGAGTATCAGGATCGCGCCCGCTACGCCGACGGGGCCTACAGCTACCGGTTCCCACTGGTCGTCGCCCCGCGTTACACGCCGGGTGGGGTCAACCTTGTGGCCGTCCCGCCGCCGCCGCGCGAGAACCGCTGGCCGCAGTTGCAGCGCATTTCTCTCGCCGAAGGCACCACGCCCGCCCCCAAAGTTCGCGATCGCGACATCTTCGGTCCGGTGCGCAACCCGGCCGCCGGGAAGGTCAACCCTGTCTCGCTGGCCGTCCTGCTCGATGCGGGTTTGCCCCTGAACGCGTTGTCCTCGCCCAATCACAAAATCGCCACCGCTCATGACGGGGATTCCCGCGCCATCGTCACACTCGCGGACGGCAGCGTGCCTGCGGATCAGGATTTCGTCCTGAACTGGACGCCTGTGGCCGGAACGGCCCCGGCGCTGGGCGCATTCACGGAGACGGTCGCCGATGCCTCACATGTCGTTGTGTCCGTCCTGCCGCCGCACGAGACGGACGCCCCGGCCAGCACGCGCCCGCGCGACGTTGTGTTTATTCTCGACAAGTCCGGCTCCATGCATGGGCCTGCGATTGCGCAAGCCAAGCAGGCAATCCGTCTGGCCATTTCCCGACTTGGTGAAGACGCGCGCTTCAATCTGATCGCGTTCGACAATGTCGCGGCCCCGCTGTTCAACGGGCTGCGGCCAGCCAACGAGACATACGTCACCCGAGCCTTCGAGGCGCTGGACGCACTGGAAGCCGATGGCGGCACGGAGATGCGCCACGCGCTGGAACTCGCGTTCGACAGTCAGCGCGATACCAAGCGACTGATGCAGGTGGTCTTCCTGACCGACGGCGCCGTCAGCAACGAGCGCGATCTGTTCGAACTGATCAATAAGCGACTGGGCGACGCGCGCCTGTTCACGGTCGGCATCGGTCCTGCGCCCAACGGCTTCTTCATGCGCCGCGCCGCCGAAGCCGGTCGCGGCACCTTCACCTATATCGACGACCCGCGCGAACTGGATGAGAAGGTCACCGCCCTGCTGCGCAAGCTGGAACGCCCGGCGATGACGGACCTGCGCATCTCCTGGGACGTTCCCGGCGAGGCAGTGCCGGAAACCTACCCGGTGCGCATCCCGGATCTGTACTTCGGCGAGCCGATCACCTTCGCCACCCGCCTGCCGGGGCTCGACAAAGCCGCAGGCCGCTTCACCATCACCGGGGAGCGCGACGGCGAGACCTGGAGCCGCACTGTCGAACTTGCCGATACCCGGCAAAGCGAGGGCCCGGCAGCGTTGTGGGCGCGCAGCAAGATCGCGGAGCTTCGCGCCCCCGGGACCTTCGGGCCCGGAGAGCATGAAGCCATCCGTGCACGCGTTATCGAGACAGCGCTGGCCTACCGACTTGTCACAGCGTTCACCAGCCTTGTCGCCGTTGATGAGGAGGAGATCGCGCGACCGGATGGCACCCCGCTCAAACAACGCGAGATCGACCGCAACCTCCCCGACGGCATGAACTTCGGCAAGGTTTTCAGCTCAGAGATGGCGAACGCCGTCCAGATGGCACCCCTCCCGCAGGACGTGGTGCAGAGCGCCGCGTTTCGCAAAACCATCGGCCTGCCGACTACCGCCACGCCCGCCACGGGTATGGCACTGGCCGGCCTGCTCGCGATCCTCGCGGGATTGGGGCTGATCCTCGTGGCGCGCCGCCGCGCGGATTGAGCCCCATGACCAGGCAATCATCACCTGTGCGCCTGGCCTCCCTGGCAGTCGCCGCCGGGTTGCTCGGCTTCGGCCTGTGGCAGCTCGGCGGCGCGGCCTGGATCCACGGCAAGGCCATGCTCGCCCAAATTCTGCTGGAACAGGCTTGGGCGGTCCGGCTGGACGGCGCGGACGAGAACCAGACCCGGCCCTGGCCCTGGGCCGATACGGCGCCGATTGCGCGCATCCGCGTGCCGCGGCTGGGCATCGACCAGATCATCCTGGCAGGTGCCAGCGGACGGACGCTGGCCTTCGGCCCCGCCCATCTCTCGGGGACTGCGCCGCCCGGCACAACAGGCCACAGCATCATCTCGGGACACCGGGACACGCATTTTGCTTTCTTGCGTGACCTCCAACCCGGCGATACCGTCGAGATTCAACGCGCCGATGGCGACGTCGTGCGGTACCAGGTCACGTCGCGGGGCATCGTCGATGCCCGCACTGCGCAATTCACGGAAACGCCTGAGCGCGGCGTGGCTTCACTGGTGACCTGCTATCCCTTCGAGGCTGTCACAACCAATGGCCCGCTGCGTTATGTGGTCACAGCCGAAGCCACTGGAAAAACCGGCCCGGCCATGGAGACATCGATCCTCGTGGAGTAAACTCGATCCAATCCAGAGGAATAGCCATGAGCCAGTCTATCACCACCGTCGTTGCGACCTTCGACACCACTGACAAGTTTCTTGCCGCACTGGAGGGATTGCTCGCGGCCGGCGTTTCAAGCGACCGTATTAGCGTGCTTGCCGACCACGACTCCGTCGTGGACCGCTTCGGTCACGTCCCGCCGGTTGAGGATATGTCCGACGACCCCGGCACCCCGCGTGAATCCCTCGGCACCCGCACGGCCATTTCCGAAGCCATCGACTTCATCGGCGAGACCATCGCCGTGCTCACCGAGATCGGCGCCGCAACGGCCGCCTATGCGGTCGGCGGTCCCGTCGGCGTCGCGACAGGCGCGTCGGCACAGACGCAGCTTTCGGTGGAGGAACTCCTCAACGAGCATGTCGATGATGACTGGCGCGAGCACATGCAGGAAAGCGTGCGCGACGGCGGGCTGATCTGCTGGGCCCAGACGCTGAATGCGGAAGAAGCCGCCAAGGCCCGCCAGGCGTTCACAGCGGCAGGCGGAGCAAACATCCACGAACCGGCGCTCGCCTAGAACCGCGCCGCTCGCATACCGCGACATCCAGTTCCTAGACACTTGCCCGCGCCCTCCGTGCGGCGCAGGCTGCAGGCACACGACAAACTCGACACAAAAAACATGCTGAGGGGGAAACCATGATCCACGAACTGCGCACCTACACGGCCAAGCCGGGTGCCATTCCCGAAGTCCTGAAGGCCAACGAGGAAGTGGGCCGCAAGGTCCGTGGCGACGAATACGGCGTGCTGGAAGGCTACTGGTATACGGAAATCGGCCCGCTCAACCAGGTGATGCACCTGTGGCGCTATGACAGCTTCGAGGAGCGCGCGCGCCTGCGCTCCGAGTTGGGCAAGGTCGAGGGCTGGACCAAAGAATACGTCCCGCGCCTCCGCCCGCTGCTGGTGCGTCAGGAAACCCGCTTCATGCAGGCCCAGCGCGACATCACCCCGCCCGCCAGCGGCGGCAACTTCTACGAGTTCCGCAACTACCGCGTCCGTCCGGGCACCGCGAAGCAGTGGATGGATAATTTCCTCAGCGTCATGCCGGTGCGCGAGAAGTACTCGAAGAACGTCTGCGCGTGGATCACCGAGGGGCCGAACCCCAACGAGGTCTGCCACCTTTGGGCCTACAAGAGCCTCCAGGAGCGCGACGAGGCGCGCGCAGGTGTTGCCAAGGAGCAGGCCTGGATCGACTTCGCGAGCAAGGGCCGCGAATTTCTCGAGGAGATGACCTCGACTATGCTGATCCCGTCTAGCTTCTCCCCGCTGAAGTAGTCACGGCCTAGTCCTCGGGCGGCAGGATTTCCTGCACGCACACCTGGTCCACCAGGTGTGCCCGCCCGATGTCGGCCAGGTGGGCGCGCTTGTACTCGTTGGCGAGGTTCGCGCCGACGCCCTGCGTCATCGCCATGACGATGGAACGGTCGCTCATATCGAGCCAGAAGGACCGGCGCACAAGTTTGCCATCTGCATCGCGTGCGAACGGGTCGTCGGGGTTGCGGCCAAGGTCGGGTCTGTAAAAATCGGGCATCTATGCGTCTCACTTGTTCCGGGCCACAATAGGGTTCCGCACCTAAGCTTGAAAGGAAACCGGCCGTGAGCTTCTTCCGCGCAACTGTCCCGTTGTTGATGTATGCGGGCTGCGTGTTGTGGCTTGCCCCCGCGTTCGCGCAGGCAGAATTCACGCCCATCAAGGTCAGTGAAAGCCAGTTTTCGGTCGAAAATCCCGACCAGTACGAGGTGATGCGCAAGAAAGGCGGCGGGCGATATACGGAGAGCTGGAGCGACCGGCGCAGCAATCCAAAGGGCCCGTCGCTGACGATGTACTACGAGCGCCGCGACCAGCCCTTCATCACCATGCAGACATTCGAATCCGCCTTCCAGAAGGCGGTGGCGGCCCTGAACAAGCGTCTCGGTGGGTCGGATGCCGACACGAAATTCGGAAGCCTTTCTCCGACATTGCGGATTGCCTACATGCCGCGCGACACACGCCAGTGCATAGTCGGGCTGCGCATCTTCGACGAATGGGACAACCCGGAAATCAAAGCGGGCGCAAAGCGTTCCCTGCGTGTCACCGTCTGCATGTACAGTCCCGCCGATCCTGCAATCCTCAGGGACACGATGCTTGCCTTCATCGCGAGTCTGAAACAGGACGGGCGGAGCTTCACGCCGGCGGCTGCGACAAATACGGACCTCGAGAAGCTGACCTACCGGATTTTCGCGACCCGATAACCGGATTCAAAGATCGAAAGCCCTCAACTAAACAACCTCCCCTGGGATGCGAACCGACATGAGCTACGAAGATATCCTCTACGCCAAGGCCGACGGTGTCGCGACGATCACGATCAACCGGCCGGACAAACTCAACGCCTTCCGCGGCCAAACCATCGAGGAGATGATCGATGCGATCCAGGACGCCGGGTGGGACAAGAGTATCGGCGTCATCGTAATCACTGGCGCGGGCAACCGGGCTTTCTCTTCGGGCGGCGACCAGTCCGTCGAGAACAAGCAGACCAAGGGCTACGGCAGCCGGCGCGGCACCATCGGCATCCCCATCGAGGAATTCCAGGGCCTGATCCGCGACGTGCCGAAACCCGTCATTGCCAAGGTACGCGGCTACGCCATCGGCGGCGGCAATGTGATCGCGACCGTCTGCGACCTGACCATTGCCAGCGACAACGCAATCTTCGGGCAGGTCGGGCCCAGCATGGGGTCCGTCGACCCCGGCTTCGGCACGGCCTATCTGGCGAGGATCGTCGGGGAAAAGAAGGCGCGGGAAATCTGGTACATGTGTCGCCAGTACACGGCGCGTGAGGCGCTGGACATGGGGCTTGCCAACGCGGTGGTGGCGGACCGCGACCTCGACGCAGAAGTCGCGCGCTGGTGCGCGGATCTGATGGACAAGAGCCCCACCGCGCTGGCCATCGCCAAGCGGTCCTTCAACATCGACACCGACCATATCAAAGGGATCGGAGCGATGGGCTTTGAGGCCCTGAAGCTGTACTACGGCACCGAGGAATCGAAGGAAGGCGGGCGCGCGTTCCAGGACCGCCGCAAGCCCGAGTTCCGCAAGTACGTGAAGTGAACCGCGACCAGGACGTCACGATGGACACCAACGCAAAAATCTATGTGGCCGGACACCGCGGCCTCGTCGGACAGGCACTGGTACGCCAGCTCAACGCCCAGGGATTCGCAAACATCGTCACGCGCACGCGCAGTGAACTGGACCTGATGGAACAGGCCGCCGTCCGGGACTTCTTCGCGGCGGAGAAACCGGACTATGTGTTCGACGCGGCCGCGATCGTCGGCGGGATCCAAGCCAACAACGAGTATCCTGCGGATTTCATCGCCGGCAACCTGATGATCCAGACCAACCTGATCGACACGGCCTACCGGTCAGGCGCGAGGAAGCTGCTGTTCCTAGGGTCCACCTGCATCATGCCGCGCGAAGCGCCACAGCCGATGAAGGAGGAATACATGCTGACAGGGCCGCTGGAGGAAACCAACCAGTGGTATGCTGTCGCCAAGATCGCAGGCATCAAGATGTGCCAGGCCTACCGCCGCCAGTACGGCTTCGATGCCATCAGCGTGCAGCCCACCAACCTGTTCGGGATCGGCGACAACTTCGACTACGAGACCTCTCATATGGTCGCGGCGTTGATCCGCAAGATGCACGATGCCAAGGTCTCGGGGTCCGGTACGGTCACGATCTGGGGCACGGGCACCCCGCGCCGCGAGATTATGTTCGCCGACGACATGGCGGATGCCTGCATCTTCCTGATGCGCAATTATTCCGGCGAGGATTTCGTGAACATCGGGGTCGGTGACGACATCACCATCACCGACTTCGCAAAGCTGGTGGCCGATGTGGTTGGCTTCAAAGGCGAGTTCGCCTATGACACCTCAAAACCCGACGGCACACCGCGCAAGCTGGTGGATGTGTCGCGGCTGAATGCGCTTGGCTGGAAGTCAGGGATCAGCCTGCGCGAGGGGGTCGAGCGGACCTATGCCTGGTTCGTTGAGAACGAGTACAACCTGCGCACGTTGGGTGCGGAGAACTTCGCCCGCAAGACCGGCTGACGCCGGCCGATCCGACACGTTCAGGACGCCGGGCCGCCTGCGCCGGCCGGGCAATAGGCGGCACCCAGCACCGGGCCCGTCGCGCCTTCCTGTACCAGAACCGCACATCCCTGCCCGTCTTCGAGGGTCAGCTCATCAACCGTGACACCGGCGGCGGCTCCATCCCAGGTGCCGACATGCCGGATGTCGCGGACCACATTGTGGTTGGTCAGGGATTTCCCGTGGTTCTCGCCACGCAGCACCTTGGTGGTGTGCTCACGAACAAAGGTCACGAGCCAGATGTCCGCCTTCCTGCCGCCACCACCGGAAATCGAGATGTCGAGTCCGCCCTCCAAACGAGGCTGCATGCCCACCGAGACTCTGGATTCGCCGTCGCTGAGCGCCCGGTTGATCAGGTTACCGACTTCACGCTCGCGCGAGCCAACCGCCTCGCTGCGTCCATCGACCACCATCTGGGGCGTGTAGACCCCGCGGGTGTCCCGCAGCTCGGCATTGTAGTCGCGCTGGCGGGCCGTCATTTCAGGCTTCGACCAGACATCCTTCCAGCGACCGTGGCTGCCGTAGTTCAGCTTGTCCCAATAATCGACGTGGTATTCGAGGGCGACGATATCGTCGCGCGCAGCAAGCTCGCCTAGAAACGCCTCGGCAGGCGGGCAGGAGTAGCAACTCTGGGAGGTGAAAAGCTCGACCACAGTAACCGGCTCGTCACGCCCTTCGGCGTACGCATGAGTGCCGACGATGGCGCACAGCGCGAGGGTGAAGATAGCGACTCGAAATGGTGTCATGTGCCCGTCTCCAGCAGGTTTTGGATGAAACCACACGTGCACACTAACAGTGACGCGCGCGATTTATTCCCGATTTCATTTGGCGATATTTCTTTTTGTCGATTTTGTTCACGTTCACGTGAGTCATTTGATTTTATAATGGAAACCCAGTGGGTTATCCGGCTGGATACGCGCACGCGTGGCACTTCGCCATGCGTCACCCGATATGGCGGGGAACAGGGAGATAAAAATGGTTTCGGTTCGAAAGACACTCAAGTTCGGCACCCTAGCGGCGATCGCCGTCGCGGTCGGCGTTGCCTTCGGGACGGCCGGCAGCGATGTCGCATCGGCCGCCGGCCACGTTTACAAGGAACGCAACGCCGCGATGAAGATGATGGGCGGCGCGATGAAGAAGCTCGGTGAAGCCGTCGGAGCGGGCAACAATGCCGATGCCGCGGCGGCCGCGAAGGAAATCGCCGCCATCGCCGACAAGATCCCGGAGCTTTTCAAGGCCAATGCAATTCCTTCGGATTCCCGTGCCAAGCCGGAAATCTGGACGAACATGGATGATTTCAATGCAAAGGCGGCAGCCGCCTCGGCCGCAGCCAACAAGGTCGCAAGTGACGCCATGGGCGGCAGTCTGGGCAGCGACCCGAAGGCGGTCGTCGGCTCGATCGGCGCCACCTGCGGCGGTTGCCACAAGGTCTATCGCGCCGAGAAGTCCTAGACTTCACGGCCACAAGCCTGAGAGAATCGCCCGGCCCCCGTGCCGGGCGATTTCTTTTCCGGATAGAGGTCCGCAATGCGCCAGACACTCGGTTTTCTACCCGCCCTCCTTCTGGTCCTGTTCGCCGTGCAGGTGCAGGCCGCAGATGCGAAGCACGGCGCCTATGTCTTTGCGACTGCCGGTTGCGCCGCATGTCACACCGCGGAAAAGGGTGGCGAGTTCCTCGCCGGTGGGCGGGAGTTGAAGACCGATTTCGGGTCGTTCTATACGCCCAACATCACACCTGACCCCGAGACTGGCATCGGCGGCTGGAGCGATGAGGATTTCCTGCGCGCCATGCGCAGGGGCATCTCGCCGGACGGCGATCACTACTACCCCTCCTTCCCCTACACGTCCTACGCGCGCATGACTGACGCGGACGTCCTCGATCTCAAGGCCTACCTCGACACAGTGCCGGCGGTGCGCAACGACGTGCGCGACCACGACCTGCCCTTCCCGTTCAACATCCGCCTGAGCATGATCGGCTGGAAGCTCCTGTTCTTCGATGACGATCGGTTTGAACCCGACCCGAACAGGTCCGAGGCCTGGAACCGCGGCGCCTACCTGGTGAACGGGCCCGGCCACTGTGGGGAGTGCCACTCGCCGCGCAACATCCTGGGTGTCGTGGACGAAGAACGCGCCCTGTCGGGCAACAAGAACGGACCTGAAGGCGATGCGGTGCCAAACATCACGCCCGGGCCGGACGGCATCGGCGACTGGAGCGAGGACGATATCGTCGCAGCGCTCGAAATCGGCATGCTGCCTGACGGCGATTTCCTCGGCGGCGCCATGACCAACGTGATCAAGGAAAACACGGGCAAGCTTAGCGACGAAGACCGCCGCGCGATTGCGACCTATTTGACCTCCCTGCCGCCACTCGCTAGCAACGACTGACCGGCCGTCCTCGCGGCCACTACACCAGACCTGTGAGATTGACCATGCCCGCCTACTGGCTTGCCCGCGCGAAGATCAAAGACCCCGTCGCCTACAAGCGCTACACCGATCAGGTTCCCGGCATCCTGCAGAAATACGGCGGCCGCCCACTCGGCCGTGGCGGCGAGTACAAGGTGCTCGAGGGCGAGACGATCTATGAACGCTTCATCGTCGTGGAGTTCGATTCCATGGAAGCCGCCGAGAAATGCTTCAACTCGCCCGAATATGTCGAGGCGGCCTCGCACCGGCGCGCAGAGGGTGTGGCGACGAATGAGCTCGTGATCCTCGAAGGCGGCGACGCCACGCCGCGCTAGGCAAATTCCGGAAACAGCCCCGCCAGCCCCTCGCGGCTGGCGGCGCACACACCGCGCTCGGTGATCAGACCGGTCACAAGGCGTGCCGGCGTCACGTCGAAAGCGTAATTGCCCGCGGGCGATCCGTTGGGCGTGAGCTGCACGGACACGACCTCGCCCGAAGCCGTCTTGCCGGAGATGTGCGTCACCTCGGACTGGTCGCGCTGCTCGATCGGGATGTCGCGCACCCCGTCATCGATTGTCCAGTCAATGGTCGGCGATGGCAGCCCGACATAGAACGGCACGCCGTTGTCGCGGGCAGCCAGCGCCTTCAGGTAGGTGCCGATCTTGTTGGCGACATCGCCCGAGGCAGTAGTGCGGTCCGTCCCGGTGATGCACATGTCGACGAGGCCGTGCTGCATGAGGTGCCCGCCCGCATTGTCAGCCACCACCGCATGCGAAACGCCGTGCTGGCCGAGTTCCCAGGCCGTCAACGCCGCCCCTTGGTTACGCGGGCGTGTCTCGTCGGCCCAGATATGGACCGGGATGCCTGCATCGTAGGCCTTGTAGATGGGTGCCAGCGCCGTGCCCCAGTCGACCGTCGCCAGCCAGCCCGCATTGCAGTGGGTCAGGATGTTCACCGGGCCGCTTTCACCGCGGGCCGCATAGATCTCCCGGATAACCGTCAGCCCGTGGTCGCCGATCGCGCTGCAGATCGAGACATCCTCGTCGCAGACCTCGGCGGCGCGGGCATAGGCGATATCCATCCGCGTGTCTTCCGGCACCCCGGCAAGGCGCGCATGCATGTCGTCCAGCGCCCAACGCAGGTTCACGGCCGTCGGGCGGGTCGCCATCAGCGCGTCGTAGGCCGTCTTGAGGCCCGCATCCGATGCATCGGCACGCATGGCCAGCGCCATGCCGTAGGCCGCCATGGCCCCGATCAGCGGGGCGCCACGCACCAGCATGTCACGGATCGCCACCGCCGCCTCATCGAGCGTTGCGAGCTTGACGACCTCGAACAAGTGCGGCAGCCGGGTCTGGTCGATGATCTCTACCTTCCAGCCGTCATCGGCGAGCCAGATCGTGCGGTAGGGCGTTCCGTTGATGTTCATGCCGCGCCTGCTTTCCGGATCAGGAATGTGAGCACACCGTCCGCCTCATCGCTCGACACGAGCGTGTCGCCGGTGGCTTCGCAGAAATGGACAAAATCCTTCGACGCGCCGGGGTCGGTGGCTAGCACCTTCAGCGTCTGGCCAGCCGCCATCGGTTTGAGAGCCTTTTTCGCCTTCAGGACGGGAAGAGGGCATTTGAGGCCCGTGGCATCCAGGATGTTGTCGGCTTCCATTTGCGCTTCGCCGTTCTTTTCGGGAGGTTGGCCATTCTCGGGTGACACGAATACACTACCGGCCCCGGTTGCGTCAGCACCCGCGAGGACAAACAAACGAGGTAGGGGATGGAAACGATCGACCAGAACGGCGTGAGCGTCATTATGCTGACTCCGCAAGAGGTCAAGGCCCGGATCGATGCCGGCACGGCATATGTCGTCGATGTGCGCGAGGCCCATGAGCATGACGAGATCCGCATCGCCGATTCCGACCTGGCACCCTTGTCAACCTTCGATCCCGAACAGATTCAGGTTCCGGACGGTAAGGAACTGATTCTGCACTGCCGCAGTGCGCGGCGTTGCGGGCTCGCTGCCGAGCAACTGATCGAGGCCGGATTCAAGCCCAAGATACATCGCATGGCAGGCGGAATGATCCGCTGGAACGACGAAAACCTGCCGGTGGAGACAGGCCCACGCGATTGAGCGTATAAACTCCACTACGATTTTGTATTTTACGCCCGTCCCGCCGGAGCGAAATGAGCATTTATCTTCCCATCGCCGAGATGTCGGTCGACGTGTTCCTCATCCTGCTGATGGGGGGTGCAGTGGGATTTCTTTCCGGGATATTCGGCGTCGGCGGCGGTTTCCTGATGACCCCGCTGCTGATTTTCATCGGCATTTCCCCATCGGTCGCCGTCGCAACGCAGGCCAACCAGATCGTCGCCTCTTCGGTATCGGGGGTTCTGGCACATACGCGGCGCGGCAATGTCGACTTCAAGATGGGTGTCGTGCTGACCATCGGCGGCTTCGCCGGATCGAGTATCGGCGTCTACATCTTCACTTTCCTTCGTGAAATCGGACAGGTCGACCTGCTGATCCAGCTCAGCTATGTGCTGTTCCTGGGTGTGGTTGGCTTCCTGATGCTTATCGAGAGCGTTCGGGCGATCTCGCGCCACCGCTCGGGCACCGTCTCGCGCGGCAAGCTGCACCAGCACAACTGGCTGCACGGCCTTCCGTTCAAGATGCGCTTCCGCCGCTCGCGCCTCTACATCAGCGCGCTGCTGCCACTGGGCGTGGGATTCTTTGTCGGCGTGCTGGCCGCGATCATGGGTGTCGGGGGCGGCTTCCTGATGATACCTGCGATGATCTATCTCCTCGGCATGCCAACATCAGTGGTTGTGGGGACATCGCTGTTCCAGATCATCTTCGTGACAGCGAACGTCACCTACCTCCAGGCCGTGAGCAACCAGTCCGTCGACGTGGTGCTCGCGCTGCTCCTGCTCACGAGCGCCGTCGTCGGGGCGCAGCTCGGAACCAAGGCCAGCGCCAAATTGCGCGGGGAGGAATTGCGCGTCCTTCTGGCCCTGATGGTGATCATTGTCTGCGCAAAAATTGCGTTCGATCTGGTCGTGACACCGGCTGACGTGTTTTCCATCGACGAAATTCAGGGATTTGGGCTGTGAGCGCGCGGGTCGAGAAACGCCCGATCACCGGTCTTCTGGCCTGCGCGGCTGCGCTCTTCATGCTGCTTCAGGTCCCCGCCGATGCAGCGCGTGAGGATGCCATCGTCGCCGACCTCAGCGAAAACAGCATCGGCATCAGTACGGGATTCACCGGCGCCAATGTCCTCCTATTCGGGGCAACCGAGGGCGTGGGCGACGTGATCGTCGTCGTCCGCTCACCGGATTCCAGCGTCGTCGTGCGCCGTAAGGAGCGTGTCGCCGGGATCTGGGTAAACACGGACGAGATTTCCTATGACGACGCGCCGGGCTTCTACCACGTGGCGGCGTCCGGTCCGCTGACCGAACTCTTGCCCTCCAACATCCTGCGATCCCGACAGATCGGCGTCGAGAATATCCAGTTCAAGCCACACAGCTTCCTGTCGGAAGTCGACGAGACCGAGTTTCGTGATGCCCTGATCCGCAACAAGAATCATGGCGGTCTCTATTCGACGGTACCGGGCGAAATCTCGTTTCAGGGCGACCGACTCTTCCGGACACGCGTGGAACTTCCATCGAATGTTCCGACGGGCAATTACAAGGTTTTCGTCTACCTCGTGGATGGGGGGCGGATCGTGGCCCGGTCAACTTCGAGCCTGTCGGTCAACAAGGTCGGTTTCGAAGCCAAGGTCACCGAGTTCGCCTTCGAGCATTCACATCTCTATGGCGCAATCGCCATTCTCATCGCACTTATCGCCGGGTGGTTCGCCGGCTTCGTGTTCCGTAAGGTTTGAGAATATGAGCGATTCGACACCTGACACCATGACACCTGATGCCTTCTCCCGGGCGGACGACCGCCCGGCCGTGTTCCTCGTGGTCGTGGACAATACCCCGGAAATGCGGGTGGCGCTCCGCTGGGCCAGCAGGCGGGCGCGGCGCACCGGCGGTCGCGTCGGACTCGTCCGCATCATCAGGCCCGCAGACTTCCAGCACTGGGCAGCAATCGGCAACCTGATGAGCGCTGAGGCGCGCGACGAAGCAGAGCGGCTGCTCCAGGAGCACGCAGCAGAGGTGTTCCAGCTCTATGGTGGTATGCCCGTCCTGTACCTGCGAGAGGGCGACGCGAAGTCGGCGGTCATCCAGTTGATCGAGGAGGAGACGGACATCCGCATCCTCGTCCTGGCCGCCTCGACCAGTCGTCGCGGCCCCGGCCCCCTGATTACCCACCTGACGAAGAAGGCAATCAGCCAGCTTCGAATTCCCGTGACCATCGTTCCCGGTGGTCTCACTGACGAACAGATCGACCAGTTGGTCTGACGAGGTTTCATGCCCGACGATATCCGTCCGGATTCCAAGTATGAGAATGTTGACTTGTCCCCACCCGTCTCCGACGAGGTAAAGGCGACGACATGCTACATGTGCGCCTGCCGCTGCGGCATCAAGGTGCACCTGAAGGACGGCAGCATCCGCTACATCGAGGGCAATAAGGACCACCCGGTAAACAAGGGCGTTCTGTGCGCCAAGGGTTCCGCCGGGATCATGCAGCACTATTCCCCCGCGCGGCTGTCACAGCCGCTGCGCCGGGTTGGTCCGCGCGGATCGGGCGAGTTCGAGGCCATCTCCTGGGACGAGGCCCTGTCGACCGCCGAGGAATGGCTGTCGGATATCCGCAGGACGGACCCCAAGAAGCTCGCCTTCTTCACGGGTCGCGACCAGAGCCAGTCGCTGACCGGATTCTGGGCCAGCCAGTTCGGCACACCCAACCATGCCGCCCATGGCGGGTTCTGTTCGGTGAACATGGCCGCAGCCGGCATCTACACCATCGGCGGGTCGTTCTGGGAATTCGGTGAACCGGACTGGGAACACACCCGCTACTTCCTGATGTTCGGTGTCGCGGAAGACCATGACTCGAACCCGATCAAGGCCGGGCTGGGCAAGCTGAAGACGGCCGGCAAGGCAAAGTTCGTCTCGGTCAATCCCGTTCGAACCGGCTATTCGGCCATCGCCGACGAATGGGTGGGAATCCGGCCCGGGACTGACGGCCTGTTCGTCATGGCCCTGATTCATGAGTTGCTGCGCACCGGGCACGTCGATCTGGAGTTCCTCGCGCGCTACACCAACGCGCACTGGCTGGTCCGCAACGCACCCGGGACGGCGGGTCACGGCCTGTTCGTGCGCGGGCGCAACGGCAAGCCTCTCGCCTTCGACCGGACCACCGGCCAGATCGTCGAGGCATCACGCACCGACATTGACCCGGCCATGCGCGGCAGTTTCCCGCTGCATGATTCCGCGCCGGGCGACGGCGGCACGGAAACCCACTCCGTCCCGGCGTTCCAGCTCCTGCTCGACCGTTACCTGGATGCGCGCTACAGCCCGGATGCAGTTGCCGCGAAGACCGGCGTCGATGCTGCCGCGATCCGTCGGATTGCCGCAGAACTGGCGCACGCCGCGTTCGAGCAGGAAGTCACCCTCGATGTCTCATGGACGGACTGGGCCGGACGCACCCATGACAAGATGGTCGGCCGGCCGGTTTCCATGCATGCCATGCGCGGCATCTCGGCTCATTCGAACGGGTTTCAGACCTGCCGTGCCATTCACGTGCTGCAGATGCTGCTGGGCAGCATCGATTGCCCCGGCGGCTTCCGCTACAAGCCGCCCTTCCCGCGTCCGGCCCCACCGGGACCGAAGCCCGCGGGCAAACCGCACCAGGTCTCACCGGGCGCGCCGATGGCAGGCCCGCCCCTGGGCTTTGTCACCGCGCCGGAAGACCTGCTGGTCGATGAATCCGGAAAGGCGCTGCGCATCGACAAGGCCTATTCCTGGGATGCACCGCTCGCGGCTCACGGGATGATGCACACGGTGATCCGCAACGCCTGGGCGGGTGACCCCTATCCCATCGACGTCCTGTTCATGTTCATGGCGAACATGAGCTGGAATTCCTCGATGAACACGTCCGAGACCATGAAGATGCTCACGGACACCGACCCTGAAACCGGCGAGTACAAGATCCCAAAGATCATCTACGCCGACGCCTTCCAGTCGGAAATGACCGCCTATGCCGACCTGATCCTGCCGGACACGACCTATCTGGAGCGGTGGGACTGCATCAGCCTGCTCGACCGGCCTATAAGCGACGCCGAGGGTCCCGCTGACGCGATCCGCCAGCCGGTGGTCGAGCCCGACCGCGACGTTCGCCCGTTCCAGGATGTCTTGATCGAACTGGGCGTGCGCCTTGGCCTTCCCGCTTTCGTCAACAGCGAAGGCGGCGCGAGGTACCCGGGCGGATATCCGGATTATCTCGCGAACCATGAGCGCGCGCCGGGGATCGGCCCGCTTGCTGGATGGCGCGGGGAGAACGGCGATTCCCATGGCCACGGCGCGGCCAACCCTGACCAGCTTGCCCGATATATAGAGAACGGCTGTTTCTGGAAGGGCGAGTTCACGCCGAGCCAGCGCTACTTCAAACACGCCAACAAGGATTACCTGGAATATGCGGCACAGATGGGCTGGATCGCGTCGCCGGACCAGATCGTCCTGCAGCTGTATTCCGAGCCGCAACAGCGGTTCAAGCTTGCGGGACAGGGCTTCGGCCGGGTCCTGCCGCCGGTCCGGTTCCGGGAGCGTATCGCATCGTGCTTCGACCCCCTGCCGGTCTGGTATGCCCCGTTCGAGGACAGCCACACCGATCCGGCTGCCTACCCCATCCATGCGCTCACCCAGCGCCCCATGGCCATGTACCATTCCTGGGGCTCACAGAATGCGTGGCTGCGTCAGATCCATGGCTGGAACCGGCTCTACATGAACCAGAAATCCGCCGAAGGCCACGGCCTGAAGGACGGCGACAAGGTGCGCGTCGAAAGCCCCTATGGCTCGGTCAGCGCGGTCATTGCACTGATGGAAGGCTGCAACACCGATACGGTGTGGACATGGAACGCCATCGGCAAGCAGAAGGGCGCCTGGAACCTCTCCAAGGACGCGCCGGAATCCAACAAGGGCTTCCTGCTCAACCACCTCATCACAGACCTGCTCCCGCCGAAGGACGGCTACCGCTTCGTCAATGCCGACCCCATCACCGGACAGGCGGCCTGGTTTGACCTGCGCGTGCGCGTTATCAAGGACGACAGCGTGCAACTTGGCGACGGCAATACAAAGGCGCTCCCGCGCGCGCCAGGCGTGAAGCCCGCGAAAAAGCTGTCGCGCTATGGCGCGCAGTTCCTGCCGTCCGGGAACTGGCGGCGAAACCGCAAGGGAGGCGCGACATGACCAGCCTCCCAAACAACCCCGGTGCAAAGAAGCTGGGGCTCGTCATTGACCTCGATATCTGCGTGGGCTGCCACGCCTGCGCGGTCAACTGCAAGGAATGGAATACGGGCGGACACTCCGCGCCGCTGACCGACGAGAACCCGTATGGCAACGATCCGATCGGTGTCTGGTTCAACCGTGTCCACACCTACGAGGCAGGCGACGGCGCTAACGGGCGCACCGTGCATTTCCCGCGAAGCTGCCTTCACTGCGAGGAACCGGCCTGCGTGACCGTCTGCCCGACTGGAGCATCCTACAAGCGCGAATCCGACGGCATCGTGCTGGTCAACGCCGACACCTGCATCGGCTGCAAACTGTGCTCCTGGGCCTGCCCCTACGGCGCGCGCGAATACGACTATGCCGATGGCGTGATGAAGAAGTGCACGCTGTGCATCGACCGGATCGGCAACGACAACCTGCCCGAACGCGACCGGGTTCCCGCCTGCGTTTCGACCTGTCCGGCTTCGGCGCGGCATTTCGGCGACCTGGGCGATCCCAACTCCGAAGTCAGCCGCCTTGTCGAGGAGCGTGGCGGCTACGACCTGATGCCGGAGATGGGAATGAAGCCGGTCAACAAGTACCTGCCGCCGCGTACCCGGCCTGTCTCCACCGCATCCAACACAACGGCGCAGGACATCACCGAGCCCGTGTCCGGCGGCTCAGGCAGTCGCTTCCTTGACTGGGTCGACCGCGCGCTGTCGCGCTAGACCGGAGAGACCTTTCAACATGCATCCCGCCTACTCGGTCATTTTTTTCACTACCGCCTCCGGTGCCGGCTATGGCGCGCTGGTGTGGATGGCAATCTTTGCGGCCACCGGTACGGTCACGCCGACCGCCTGGACGGGCCTGGCCGCCTTTGCCGTGGCGCTCGGCCTCGTCACTGCCGGGCTGCTCTCCTCCACCTTCCATCTCGGCCACCCGGAAAGGGCCTGGAAGGCATTCAGCCAGTGGCGGTCGTCATGGCTGTCACGCGAGGGAGTCGCTGCGGTCCTGGCCTATGTCCCCGCCCTGCTGTTCGCGCTTGGCTGGATTGTCTTCGAGACTTTCGAAGGCGCCTGGCTGATCGCCGGAATCGTGACCGCGCTCGCCGCCCTCGTCACCGTGGCATGCACTGGCATGATCTATGCCAGCCTCCGCGCGATCCCACGCTGGACGGATGTAACCGTGGTGCCCATTTATCTGGTCTTTGCGCTGGCCAGCGGCGGCGCGCTGATCTTCACGGTATTTGCGATCATCGCACCTCCGGCTCCCGAATGGGCCTGGGCCGTTGCCATCATGATTGCCGCGGCATGGGCATTGAAGTTTATCTACTGGCAACGCATCGATGCCGCCGCACCGGTCGCAACCGCGGAATCCGCAACTGGTCTTGGCAGAATCGGGCGTGTGTCCCTGTTCGAGGCGCCCCACACCAGTGACAACTACATCATGCGCGAGATGGGCTTCCGGATCGCACGCAAGCATGCCGCGCGACTACGCATCATTGCGCTCCTGCTCGGGGCCGCGGTGCCGGTGCCGGCGTTCCTGGCTGCCGGGCTTTTTAGTGGCGTCCTGACCGCTGCCCTGGCGCTTGCCGGAGTGGCGGCGCTTGCGGCAGGTATCCTTGTCGAGCGCTGGCTTTTCTTCGCCGAGGCGAAGCATGCTGCAAGCCTGTTCTACGGAACAGACACCGTCTGAGGGCACCATGGCCGAAGTCATCTGCGTCGGTGTTGCATTTCTGGACCATATCTTCGAGGCGGAACCTCCCACCTCGCCCGACAGCAAGACGTTCGCAAGCGAATACCGTCAGTTCGGTGGCGGCATGGCGGCAACTGCAAGCGTGGCCGTCGCACTGCTGGGCGGTCGTGGCATCCTGTGGGGCCGTCTCGGCAATGATCCTGCCGGCCGCACGATCCTCGAAGGACTGGCAAACCGTGGCGTGCAAACCGAATTCATCCGGAAGATCGAGGGTGCGCAATCGCCCGTGTCGTCGGTTGTGATCGGTGAAGACGGCAGCCGCCAGGTCATCGTGTTTCCCGGCCGCTATCTCGACAACGACCCGGGCTGGCTGCCGCTGGGCCGTATCGAGGAGACGAGCGCGGTTCTCGTCGATCCACGCTGGCCGGAAGCTGCGGAGCTTGTCCTGGAACGCGCGAGAGAAAACCACGTGCCGGGCATTCTCGATGCCAACATCGGTCCCGAGCCGGTGCCGAACAGGCTGGTAGAGTTCGCCAGCCACGCGATATTTTCCCTCGCCGGACTCGCCCAGTTTACAGACACGTCAGACGTGGAAACCGGTCTCCAGAAAGCCAAGGACGTAACCGACGGCATTGTGGGAGTCACCGCCGGCTCAGACGGCTTCTACTGGCTCTCGGACAAGGGCGTCGAACACCTGCCGGCGCTGGACGTCACAGCCATCGATACGCTGGGCGCAGGTGATGTCTTCCACGGTGCGTTTGCGCTCGCCCTCGGTGAGGGCAAGGACATGGAAACCGCCGCCCGCTTCGCCAACATCGCAGCAGGGCTTAAATGCTCGCGCCCCGGCGGGCGTGATGCCGTGCCGGCGCGATCGGAGGTTTGGTCGATGCTGGGAACCGAAGAGGTTCTCAGCCCGCCAGCGCAGGCATCTTGATCGGGCCGTCGATCGACTGGGTGACGAACTGCCGGACATAGGGGTTGTCGGTATTGTCCAGGTCCCCGATCGGGCCGTCCCAGACCACCCGGCCCTCATGCAGCATCGTCACGCTGTCGGCGATATTCCGTACAACTGCGAGGTCACTCACAACCGAAACAGCCGTCGCCCCGAGTTCATCGACACGCTCGACAATGAGCTCACTGATGATGTTGCTCATGATCGGATCGAGGCCCGATGTCGGCTCATCCAGGAACAGTATTTCGGGGTCAGTCGCAATCGCGCGGGCGAGACCGGCACGCTTTTGCATGCCGCCGGATAGTTCGGACGGATAGAGATCGGCTGTGTCGGGCACCAGACCCACCTGCCCAAGCTTCTCGATGGCCTTTTCGCGGGCAGCCGCACGGGGCACCCCGTGTTCGTGCAGAAGCCGGAACGCCACGTTTTCCCAGATAGTCAGGCTGTCGAACAGGCCCTGGCGCTGGAACAGAACGCCGAAGCGCTTCATCCATTCCATGCGGCGCCCCTCGGGCATGCCGACAGTATCCTCCCCGTCCACCTCGATGATGCCGGAATCCGGTTCCACGAGGCCGAGGATGCATTTGAGCAGAAGCGACTTGCCGCTGCCGGACCCGCCGATGAGGACCAGCGACTGTCGCGGTGCGAGGGACAAATCGATGCCGTCGAGGGCGCGCACGCCGTCAAATGTGCGCGTCACGCCCTCGAGGCGGATTTTCGGAACGTCCGTTCCGACCGTCACTGCATCGTCGGCATGGTGAGGCTGTGGCCCTCACGCACACCGGATTTCGGCCAGCGCGAAGTGATCGCCTTCTGGCGGGTATAGAACCGCACACCTTCCATGCCATGCACGTGCATGTCACCGAAGAGCGACCGCTTCCAGCCGCCGAAGCTGTGATATGCAACCGGGACCGGGATCGGGACATTCACACCGACCATGCCAATCTGCACGCGATCCGCGAAGTCGCGTGCGGCGTCGCCGTCCCGGGTGAAGATTGCCGTGCCGTTGCCGTACTCGTTCCGGTTCACAAGGTCGAGGGCCGTCTCGTAGTCCTTCGAACGCACCAGCGCCAGCACCGGACCGAAGATCTCTTCCTTGTAGATCGCCATATCCTCGGTGACGTTGTCGAACAGCGTACCGCCGACGAAATAGCCGTTCTCATAGCCCTGCAGCTTGAGGCCGCGGCCATCGACTGCCAGCGTCGCGCCTTCCTCGACACCCTTGTCGATCAGGTTGAGGATCCGTTCCTGGGACTGCCGGGTCACGACCGGGCCCATCTCGATGCCCTCGCCGTTGCCCGGACCGATCTTGAGTTCCTCGATCTTCGGCTTCAGCTTGCTGACGAGTGCATCCGCCGTCTCGTCGCCCACAGCCACCGCAACCGAGACCGCCATGCAGCGCTGGCCAGCCGAGCCATAACCGGCGCTGATGAGCGCATCGGCGGCCTGGTCCATGTCCGCATCGGGCATGACGACCATGTGGTTCTTGGCACCACCGAGTGCCTGGACACGCTTCCCGGTCGAGGCCGCCGTCGCGTAGATGTACGAGGCGACCGGCGTAGAGCCGACGAACGACACCGCATTCACATCCTGATGGTGGAGGATCGCGTCCACCGCTTCCTTGTCACCGTTGACAAGATTCAGCACGCCATCAGGTACACCCGCTTCCTTGGCCAACTCGACCAGACGGATCGGGCAGGACGGGTCACGCTCGGACGGCTTCAGCACAAAGGTGTTGCCACAGGCGATCGCCAGCGGGGCCATCCACAGCGGGATCATCGCCGGGAAATTGAACGGGGTGATACCCGCGCATACGCCAACGGGCTGGCGGATCGAATAGGCATCGACGCCGGTGCCCACATCTTCGGTGAAATCCCCGCGCAGCAGGTGCGGGATGCCGCAGGCGAACTCCACGACCTCGCGCCCACGCAGGATGTCACCTTTCGCGTCGTCGATGGTCTTACCGTGCTCGCTGGTGATCATCTCCGCCAGCTCCTGCTCATGGGCAAGGATCAGCTCGTTGAACTTGAACATGATCCGTGCGCGGCGCAGCGGCGGCGTGGTCGACCATTCCGGCAGGGCTGCTTTCGCAGCCGCCACAGCCGCGTCCACATCGGCATTGTTCGCGAGACACACTTCGGCGGTCTGCTCACCGGTCGCGGGGTTGAATACCGGGCCCCTGCGGCCCGATGTACCGGCGGACGGTGCGCCGTTGATCCAGTGTTCCAGGGTCTTCATGAAATGTCTCCTCACTCACGGAATAGCCGGGCGACGCCGCGCCCGTTGTTCGTTCCGCGGGACTATACAGGCTGACAGGAAACAGGCGAAAGGCCCGAGACGCGTTTGGTCGGTTAATCGCTCTTGGGGAGCGGCGCGAGGTCGCCGAGCTTGCCGCGGAAGAAGATCAGCGGATCGCCCTCGTTCGTCTCGTATCGTTCCACTTCACCGACGATAATGACGTGGTCGCCACCGTCGTGATGAACGACGTTCTTGCACTCGAAGCGGGCGAGGCACCCGTCGAGGAGCGGCGCGCCGCCAAGACCTACGGAGTAATTCACGCTGCCGAACTTGTCCGTGCCCGACTTGGCGAAGGCCATGCATTCCTCGGACTGCCTGTCGGAGAGGATATGCACGCAGAAATGGCTCGAATCCTCAAGGATCTGCAGGCTCGGGGAACTCTTGTCGAGGCTCCACAGCACCAGCGGCGGCTCGAGAGAGACCGAATTGAACGAGTTGGCGGTCACGCCCACAAGTTCACCATTCGGGCCCTTGGCCGTGATGATGGTGACCCCGGTCGCGAAGTTACCCAGCGCATTACGGAAGTCGCGCGTGTCGAACGGTGATTCGGGCATCGATTAACCTCATTCCCCCTGGCCCACGGCGCGGCGGGCCTGTTTTGTTGGTCCTGATTTACCGTTCCCACATGCGCAAAAGCAACCGCCGGGTGGGACCAGTTCTCTTGCGGAGTGGGAAAAACCCCATGCGGTTGATCGACCGGCGGCAGGGCGTCATGCTCGGCCCGGAAATCGGGAGATTCCAGACATGCCCATGACACCCGAACACAACGGCGTGGCCATCCGCTACGAAGTGCAGGGACAGGGCCCGCCGCTGATCCTCGTCAGTGGGACCGGACACGATCACACGTTCTGGGCTGGGCAGGTCCCCCACTTTTCCCGGCGCTTCCGGACCATTGTCTTCGACAACCGTGGCGTGGGCCGATCGAGCGTGCCCGCGCCCGGCTACAGTCTCGCCGATATGGCCGACGACGCCGCACGTGTGCTGGACGACCTGGATATCGCACAGGCCCATGTCATGGGATTTTCCATGGGCGGGCATATCTCCCAGGAGTTCACCCTAAATCATCCACAGCGCGTGCTGAGTCTCGGCATCCACCACAGCTGGACGCGCAACGGGGCACGTCTGCGCAAGTTCCAGGAGACGCGGCGATACCTCGCCGAACACGACCAGCGTGTCGCGCTGGCCGAACTCAGCATGCTCGCGCTCCACGCAAGCGCCTACTACGACGCCCATGTGGAGGAGATGGAGGAACACCGCCGCTTCCTGATGGAAGGATCGCCGGTGAATGCTGGATGGATCGGCCAGCTCGAAGCCTGCCTCGCGGGCGACACCTATGACCGCCTGCCGCAGATCGCGGTGCCAACACTGGTCACCTGTTCGGAACTGGACCTGATCGCTTCGCCGCACCTGTCCCGCGAAATTCACGAACGCATCCCAGGTTCCGAGCTGAGAATCCTGAAGGACACCGGCCATGTAGCGCTGATGGAGGCACCGGACCTGTTCGCGGAAGTGTGCCTGGAGTTCCTGGACCGGGTCGCGGCCTGACGACGGGCCTTGAGCCCGCCCGCACGGCCTCCGATAATCGCGTTTCAACCGCGCGGCAAAAGCGCGGGACATTGGGAGGATGCGTTCATGCGCGGATTGATCATGGACCGGCCGCTGCTGATCTCCGACCTGCTGCGGCAGGCGGATTTCAACAACAGCGACCGGGAAATCGTGACCCGGACGGTCGAGGGACCGATCCACCGCTACACCTACCGCGATGCACACCGCCGTGCACGGCAACTGGCCAATGCACTCCGGTCGCTCGACGTCAAACTCGGCGACCGCATCGCGACGCTGGCCTGGAACACACATCGCCACTTCGAGATCTACTATGCGGTCTCGGGCATCGGCGCGATCACCCATACGCTGAACCCGCGCCTGCACCCCTCGCAACTCACCTATATCGTCAACCACGCCGAGGACGCCTATGTCTTCGTGGACCGGGACCTCGTGGGCCTGATCGAGGCTGTGGCGGGCGAGTTGCGGAAACTGCGCGGCGTCGTTGTCATGACCGACAAGGCGAACATGCCGGAGACGAGCCTCGCCAACGTCTTCTGCTACGAGGAACTGGTCAACAGCCACTCCGACGAACTCGAGTGGCCGGAGTTCGACGAGAACACCGCCTCCTCGCTCTGCTACACCTCCGGGACGACCGGCAATCCCAAGGGCGCGTTGTATTCCCACCGTTCGACGATCCTGCACGCCTACGCCTCGGCCCTGCCCGACACACTGCACATGGGTGAGAACGAGGTGATACTGCCGGTGGTGCCGATGTTCCACGTCAATGCGTGGGGCATCCCCTACGGCGCGACAATGGTGGGCTCGAAGCTGGTCTTCCCCGGCCCGAAGCTGGACGGGGCCAGCATCCACGAATTGCTTGTTGGCGAAAACGTGACCATGTCGGCGGGTGTGCCGACGGTGTGGCTGAACCTGCTGAACCACTGGCGCGAGACGGGCGAGCGCGCACCGGCGCTGAAACGCACAATCATCGGCGGGTCCGCCTGCCCGGAATCGATGATCCGGGCCTTCCAGGAGGAGTTTGGCGTCGAGGTGCGCCACGCCTGGGGCATGACCGAGATGAGCCCGCTCGGCTCCGTCTCCATCCCCAAGCCGTCCATGCGCGACGACGCCGACCGGATGCGACGCCAGATGAAGCAGGGCCGCCCCGTGCCGGGCGTGCAGATGCGCATCGTCGACGACGGCGGCAAGGAACTGCCCCATGACGGTAAGGCCTTCGGCGAACTGCAGGTGCGCGGGCCCTGGATCACCAGCGGCTATTTCAAGCTGGACCATTCCGACGCCCATGACCATGACGGCTGGTTCGCGACCGGCGACGTCGCGACCATGGACCCGGACGGCTATATGGAGATCACCGACCGCGCCAAGGACGTCATCAAATCCGGCGGCGAGTGGATCAGTTCTATCGAACTGGAGAACCTCGCCATGAACCACCCCGACGTGGCCCAAGCCGCCGTGATCGGCATCGAGCACCCGAAATGGGACGAGCGCCCGTTGCTGGTGGTGGTGCCGAAGCCCGGCAAGGCCCCCACCCACGCCGAGATGGCGTCCTTCCTGGACGGCAAGGTCGCGAAGTGGTGGATGCCCGACGATACGGTCCTGACCGACGCACTGCCGCTGGGTGCAACCGGCAAGGTCCTGAAGACAAAGCTCCGCGAGCAGTTCGGGGATCACAAGCTGCCGGAGGACAAGGCATGAGCTCGAGCGACAGCGTCCACGATCTGCTGCAACTGCGCTTCGATGATGTGCCGGAGGTGGATGGCGATGCGCCTGAACTCTGGCAGACGATTGCGGCTCGCCAGTCCTGCCGGGCCTACACTGACCAGCCGGTGGACCCGGCCCTGCTGCGACAGGTCTGCGCGCTGGCACTGAGTTCGCCGACCAAGAGCGACCTGCAGCAGCGCGACATCGTGATCGTCTCCGATCCGGGCAAACGCGGCGCGATCAATGCGCTGTTCCCGGACAGCCCGTGGATCGCCGACGCGCCGGTATTCCTGGTCTTCTGCGGGAACAACCGCCGTCTGCGGCAGATCCACGCGCGCGCGGGCCACCCATTCGAGAACGACCACCTCGACGCGTTCTTCAATGCTGCCGTCGACGCGGGCATCGCGTTGTCCGCCTTTGCGCTGGCGGCGGAAGTTGCAGGACTCGGCACCTGCCCGATCAGCACCATCCGCGACCATGTGGACCTGATCAACGAACTGCTCGAACTGCCGGACTGGGTCTTCCCCGTCGCCGGCATGACGGTGGGCTGGCCGGGCCGTCCGCCGCGCGTGAACCTGCGCCTGCCGCTGTCTGCCACGGTCCATACCGACCGCTACAACGAGGATGCGCAGCAGGCTGCGATCGAGGCCTACGACCTGCGCCGGGCCGAACTCCGGCCCTACGGCTCCCAGCGTGAACCGGAACGGTTCGGCACCCGCGATCCGTACACATGGTCCGAGGACAAGGCACGGCAGTACGCCGAGCCCCAGCGCACGGATTTCGGCGCCTATGTCCGGCGAAAGGGCTTCAGGCTGGACTAGAGGGTGCCACCGCACCCGCGCGAAGCACCGGCAGAGCCATCACCGATGCAAGGATGGTGGCGGCGGCGATGGCCAAAAGGACGAACAGCATGTCGAAACCCCAGTTGCCGTAGATCCAGGCAATCAGGGGCACCGACAACGCAATCACGCCAAAGTTGATCGTGTAGCGGATTGCGTAGACCCGCGAGCGCCACTCGCTCTTCGCGACCCGGCCGATCAGGACATCGTTGATCGGGATCTGGCCGAATACAGCGAACATGAACGCAACAGAAACCGCCAGGGCGCCCCAACCGCTCTGCCCCGGCATGACCGCAAACAGGACGGCCTGCAACGCCGCAACGGTCACGAAGACCCAACGGATCGGATACCGGTCCACCAGATAGCCGACCACGAGTTGCCCGACGGCGGCGATCGCAAGCACAAGAAAGGCGTAGCCACCGATTTCTGAGGCCGAGTTCGCGATGGCTGCCAGCTGCTCATCGAAGACCTTCGGCAGGGTGAAGGTCGTGCTCTGGAACACCAGACCTCCCAGCGAGGATGTCAGGAAGACGATACCCAGCACGCGGATCATCATCGAGCGATCCAGGACCAGCTGGGATGCCCCCTTGCCCGAACCGGGCCGTGCACTCTCCCTGCCTTCATGGCTGCGCCCGGCGACGACGGCGATATAGACGATCCCAAGGATGACAGAGATGGCACCCGGCCAGACAAACGCGGCTTGCCAGCCCGTATGGTCGATCATGAAACCGGTGATGAGGGCTGCCGAAGCGACGCCGATGTTTCCGAAAATGCCGTTGATGGCAATCGGGATACCCGTACGTTGCCGCCCGTGAACGACAAGCGCGATTCCGACGGGATGATAAATCGCGGAAAACAGGCCGATCCCAAACAACCCGGCGGCCATCTCGACCGGCGTTTCTGCCAACGAGGCGCCCGCTGACGCCAGGCCGACACCGATGAAGAACACCGCCATCATGCCTTCCCGGCTCCACCGGTCCGCCAGCCAGCCGGCGGGGAAAGTTCCCGCCGCATAGGCAATAAACCCGGGGGTCGCATAGGCGATCAACTCTGCGTAACTGAGGTCCCAGTCACGCGAAAGCGTCAGCGCCGCAGCCGTTGCGAAAATCAGCATGAAGAAGTGGGTCAGGAAGTGACCAACATTCAACAACAGAAAGTGTAACTGTTCCCGGCCCACTTCGCGTAACCGCTTACCAGACGCTCCAGCCCGCATCGACGATGATGGTCTCGCCATGGATCATCTTCGAATCCTCGGTCGCGAGGAACACCGCCGTCCCCGTCATGTCCTCCGGGTCCATGAAGTCGATGCCCGTCGGCGTGAAGGTCTTCATGAGCTGAACATATTCCTCGTTGCCCGGACCGCGCACATGCGCATTGAGCGGGGTCGCGACATTGCCCGGCGCGATGGAGTTCACGTTGATCTTGTCCTTGCCGAGTTCAGCGGCCAGCGCGCGGGTCAAATTTACCACGCCGCCTTTCGAGGCACAGTACCCCGGGCAGTTCGGGAACGCGCCCGTGCCCGCGATGGACGATATGTTGACGACCTTGCCACCCCCGTTTTCGCGAAAATGCGGCACCAGGGACTTCACCATGAAGAAATAGCCCTTGAGGTTCAGGTCGAGCTGCTCGTCCCAGATTTCCTCGGTCGTCTCCATTACCGGAACGGTGCGGAAGACACCGGCGTTGTTCACGAGGATGTCCACCCGACCGAGATCGGAAATCACGTCGGCACAGAGCTTTTCTATGTTTGCGACATTTGAAACATCGGCCTTGTAAAGCTTCGCCTTGCCGCCCGCGGCCTCGACCTTCTTCGCGACCTCGGCCGCGCCGTCATCGTTGCTCTTGTAGACCAGCGCCACCGTCGCGCCTTCCTTGCCGAACCGCTCCGCGATGGCCGCGCCGATACCGACTGATGCGCCGGTCACGATTGCGATCTTTCCTTCGAGCCTCATGTCCCCGTCTCCTTGTTCTAGTGGTTACGCAATTGTGCGGTCCGCGCGGCATCGACCGTCAGGTCGTCCGCAATCGCCACCGCATAGATGGTTTCCGCCCGCTCACGCGAGACCAGTCCCTCACGCACGTCTTTCGCGACGCTTTCGGGCTCACGCGAGCGCGGATCGCCGTACCCTCCGCCACCCTGGGCAATGGACACAAGGGTCTCCCCGTCCTCGATCCAGACGATGGAGCATTGTTCCAGTTGCTCAAGCTCCCGGTTGCGCGTGCGCTTGAACTGGTTCGAGCGCGCCGCAGCCAGACCCGCCCGCGCACCGTCGGGCACATGAATGTTGCCATCATGCACGAAGCCCGCCTCCATCCGGCAATCGACCGGACCATACTCGACCTCGATCCCCGGCGCGCCGCGGTACCGGCCCGCCCCCTCACTGTCGGGGATCAACCGGCGGGTGTGGACATGGATGGGCGTGTAGACCTCGTCTAGCTCCACGGAATCGATGAAACACATGCCGCCATTTCCAACATGCAGCATGGTCAGCCAGGCATCCTGGTGCGGCGCGCCCGCACCCGCCGTGTGGCCGAGAAAAAGCTGGTTCACGTAGGGCTTACCGCTGCGCGGATCCAGGCCAGAGACCACCGCCGTCGAGGGCGGGCAGAAGCACCCGACCTCGCCCATGCCAAATCCGTCTCCCAGTTCGGCCATGGCCCGCTGGGTCGCCGAGGTGATTCGGTCGGCCAGGTTGGTGGTGGAGGCCGAACAGCTGATCGGGTGGCGCGGAATGCCGACAACGCCTGCATCCTTCAGGCGCAGCTCGATCCGCTTAAGCGATCCCGCGTTCTTCGGCACCGTGTGGTCGATGGAGTTGAAAACGCCGATATAGGCCGCGGTGCGGGTACAGGCCTCCGACACGTTCAGCCCGCAGTTCATCTGGTCGGCATTGTCCAGCAGGTCGACCACGATGCGTCCCTCCTTGGGGTCCACTGAAACCTTCGAGGTGACGGTAATGCCCTCATCCGGCGTGCCGGGGATCGCGTCGTGGGTGGACTGCGCCGAGGCCTCGCCCGCCGGGATGTCGCCGATGGCGTCGGCCATGCGCTTCTCGGAATACTCGAACCACTGGACGGTGAAGGCGTGCAGCGTGTCCCAGCCGACCTCCTCGCCCAGCGCCAGCAACTCGCGCTCGCCGATTAGGGCGGAACCCAACATGGCGAGGAAGTCGCCGTGCCACTGTTCCGGCACCCGGATGCGCAGCTGGCACATGCGGACGATGTCATCGATGGTCTTGTAGTCTTTCAGGACCTGGACGGCCGGGAAGATCAACGCGCCTTCTTCATAAACGTCGCGCGCCGTGCCGTGATAGGTGGTCGGGATTGAGTTGCCGATGTCCGCCTGATGCGCCTTGGCCAGCACGGTGAAGTGGTGCGTCCCCGCGTCGTCGATCACAGGCATGATGATGGTGTGGTCCGCCGGGTGCGAGCAACCGTGGTAGGGCGAGTTGTGCAGGAAGGCGTCACCCTTCTTCAGTTCCGGGTGAAATTCCTTCATGGAGCGCGCCATGATGTCCGGCCCGGACAACACATGGATCGGCAGGCTTTCCGCCACCGCCAGCAGATCGCAGTCAGCCGTCAGGATGCAGCAGGAAAAGTCCTTGGCCCGGTTCAGCACGCCGGACCGACCCGTGCGCAGCAGCGTATTTCCCATCTTCGACGAGATGCCTTCAAAGCGATTGGCGAGAATGGCAAGCTGCGCGCCGTCGAGTTGCTTTTCACTCATCATCCGCTCCTAGGGGTGCATCAGCAGGCTGCCGGAGGCCGTACGCTCGAAGCGCGTCGCGGAATCGGCAATCACCGTGGTGAAAGGGGATTCGATGATGGCAGGCCCGGAATGGCTCTCGCCCGCCGCCATGGTGTCGAAATCGAAGACCGTCGCATCCACCTCGCCCTCGCCCGCGAAGTAGACCTTCCGGCTCCCGGAGACGGCATGTCCCGCGCCTGCCCGCAGGCGTCCCGGCCCGCCATCGCGCAGGCCGCAGCGCGCCGTTGCCGTCCAGCCCACATACTCGATGGCCGAGCCCGGGTCACGGATCGCGAAGATGCGCTCATGCATGGCGTGGAAGGCCTCGTTGAGGGCGTCCAACTGGCTGCCATCAGTGAAGCGGTCCATCGGCAACGGCACCTCGATCTCCCAGACCTGGGACGCGTAGCGGGCCTCCACCGCGAACTCGATCTCCGACGAGGCCGAGCCGGCGCCCGGCCCATCGATGAATTCCTGCGCCTCGGCGCGTAGCGCATCCAGCGTGGCGTTCACACCGTCGCGGTCGAATACGTCGGATGTGGTGAAGAAGGTCGCGCGGTATTCGTTGGTCAGGTCCGACATCAGCGCGCCCGCTGCGCTTAGGCCTGCACCCGTTTCCGGTATAAGCAGTGTCGGGCAGCCGAGCCGCCGCGCAATGTAGATCGAGTTAAGTCCCGCCGCTCCGCCGCCTCCGATCAGCACCGAATCCGCCGGGTCGATGCCCTGGTCCACCGTGATATCGGAGATCGCCTGCACCATGTTCTCGGTCGCGACGGACAGGATCGCCGCCGCCGCTTCCTCAACCGGCAGGCCCAGCGGTTTCGCGACATGTTCCTCGACAGCCGCGCGTGCGCCGGCCGCATCCAGGTCCATGGAGCCGCCGAGGAAGTAGTTCGGATCGAGATAGCCCAGCGTCACGCAGGCATCCGTTACGGTCGGCTCGGTCCCTCCAGCGCCGTAGCAGACCGGTCCGGGCACCGCGCCCGCGCTGCGCGGTCCGACATGGAGAAGTCCGCCCGCATCGACCCAGGCGATGGATCCGCCTCCCGCGCCCACGCTCTTGATATCGATGGAGGGAAACCCGGTCATGTGGCCGCGGAAAGGCTGGCCAATCCAGGTCTCCTTGGTCAACGGAATGCGACCGTCACGCACCAGGCTAACATCGTAGGTCGTCCCGCCGGTGTCGGCGATGATCACGTTCGCGGAGCCGGAATCCAGAGCCGCATAATTACGCCCGGCGATCGGCGCCATGGACGGCCCGGAGTTGATCGCGTGGATAGGCTTCTGCGCCAGATCGTGGGCATCCAGCATGCCGCCCTGGGAGGTCAGGACCAGCGTGCGTCCCGAGAAGCCCGCCGCATCGAGACGTTCGGTCAGCCCGCCCAGATAGCGGCCCATCAGCGGCTTCAGCGAGGCGTCGATGGCCGTGGCTGACGCCCGGCGGTACTCGCGCAGGGCAGGGTTGAGCTGGTGCGACAGGCTGAACGGCACATCCGGCAAGTGCTCCGCCAGCAACTCGCCGACCCGCAGTTCGTGGGCCGGGTTATAGATCGACCACAGGAAGCAGACGGCGACGGCCTCGACCTTCGCATCGGCAAGTCGCCTGATGATCTCCACCACCGCCGCCTCATCCAGCGGTGTGTAGACATTGCCCGCGCTGTTGATCCGCTCGGGCACCTCGAAGGTCAGCGCGCGCGGCACATAGGGGTCCGGATAGGGGGCCGTGAAATTGAACGGCTCGATCCGCCCTCCCTCGCGAAGCATCAGGATATCCGGATGGCCCGCCGTGGTCAGGAAGGCTGTTCGTGCCGTGTTTCCGGTGATAATGGCGTTGATCGCGTGGGTCGTACCGTGGATCAGCATGTCGCCGCGCGCCAAAAGGTCCGCCAGCGACAGGTCACGGTCTTCTGCGGCCAGCGTGAGCGCATCCAGCACGCCCTTCACAGGGTCGCTAGGCGTCGTGGACGCCTTGTACATGGTCAGCGCACCGTCATCGTCCTCGACGATGAGGTCCGTGAAAGTCCCCCCTGTGTCACATGCAAACCGCATTGCAAAAGCCCTCACTCACGCCTCAGACACAGAACCATGCCAGACCATCACCGCAAGTAGAAGAGCGCCAAGACCGAGAATATCTATCGGCTCGCGGGAGGTTGACGGCCCCTCGCCAACATTCGATCCTCTGGAGAAACACGGGAGGGGAAATTGGGGGTTCACCCGCAGGCGCAGGCGATTCTCGACCTGTTGAACGCCGCGCCGACACCGCTGAAAGACATGCCACCGCCGGACGCCCGCGCGGCCTATGACCGCTTCATCGAGCCGCGCAATTTCGACCCCGCGGAGATTGGCTCCGTCGAGGATCGGATGATCCCCGGTCCCGGCGGCGATCTCCGCGTTCGCATCTATAAGCCGGAGGGTGCAGACGAGCCGCTGCCCCTTTTCCTGTTCATCCACGGCGGCGGGTTCGTGATCGGCAGCATCGAGAGCCGTGACCCGCAATGCCGTATCCTCTGCCGTGACGTGAACTGTGTCGTGGCGTCCGTCGACTACCGCCTCGCACCGGAACACCCATACCCGGCAGCACCTGACGACTGCTGGGCCGCGCTGCTATGGACGTTGGAGAATGCATCCGGACTGGGGATCGACGCCACACGCATCGCTGTGGGTGGAGAAAGCGCCGGTGGAACCCTGGCCGCAGGGCTTGCCCTCCGCGCCCGCAGCAACGGAGGCCCGGCGCTGGCCGCGCAGATTCTCATCTATCCCGTCACGGACATGTTCTTCGAACAGGATTTGCCTTCCTACGCACTGGCGGAGGGGGACTACTTCCTGACCCGCGAACAGATGCGCTGGTATTGGGACTGCTACCTGCCGGGGATGAGATCGACGACCGACCCGCTGGTCTCTCCTTGCATGGAAAAGGACCTGTCGGGCCTCCCCTTCACCCAGATCATCACAGCAGAGTTCGATCCCCTGCGCGATGACGGCAAACACTACGGCGAGCGGCTTGCCGCAGCGGGCGTGGATGTCGAATATGCCTGCATGCCGGGGATGATCCACGGCTACTGGCACTACGGAAAGCTGATCGACGCCTCGGCAGAGGCCCTCCAGATGTCCGTCGATGCCCTGAAACGCGCTTTCGCAGCAACCGAGTAGGAAGACATGACGCCCGAGGCCATCGATCGCGCCGCGACCATCATCGCCGAGAACCGGCTGAACCGGACACGGCTGGACACGCTCGACGCCGAGATTCGGCCGTCTGACCTGCACGACGCCTATGCGGTGCAGGAGCGCCTGAACGAAATCCTGTCCGAACGCCGTTTCGGACCGCTCGCAGGCTACAAGATTGGCTGCACGACACCGGTCATGCAGGAGTACATGAACATTCATGAGCCGGCGCTGGGCGAGGTCTTTGCCGGCACCGTCCAGCATGGTGACGGTGTCTATTCGCACGCCGATTTCGTCGAGCCGGGCGTGGAAGCCGAGATCGCCGTGGTCCTGGCCAAGGACATCCCGGCTTCTGGCGCCCCCTACGACCGCGACAGCGTGCGCGACGCGGTGGGTGCGGCGATGATCTCCATCGAACTGGTCGATGCGCGGTATCGCAATTTCCGTGAACTCGACACGCCCACCATGGCTGCGGACAACTTCTTCAACGCCGCTGCTGTCCTCGGCCCGCCCATGGAGGACTGGCACGATCTGGACCTTGCGAATGTCGAGGCCACCGCGCTCCTGAACGGGAAACCGTTGGGCACCGGAAAGGGTAACCTGATTATGGGCCATCCTCTGGAAGCACTGGTATGGCTCGCCAACCGGCTCGCCGAGCGCGGTCGTCAGCTCAAGGCCGGGGAATTCGTGACCCTCGGCTCAGTCATCCCGACCCACTGGGTCTCACAGGGTGATCGCATCGAACATGAGATACCGGGCCTCGGCGCCGTCTCGATTAGCTTCACCTGAACACCGATACGCCTGGCGAAGCAGGCAAACGCGCAAGGAAACGCAATGAAAAGCTACCAACTCGTCGCCGCCAACGCGCCGCTGGAACTCGTCGAAACGGAGACACCGGAACCCCAGGGGACTGAAGTCCTTGTGAAGATCACTGCCTGTGGCGTGTGCCACTCCGACCTGCATTTCTGGCACGGCTACTACGATCTCGGTGACGGCAAGAAGATGACGCTGGAAGACCGCAACATCTCCCTGCCCTTCACCATGGGGCACGAGCCGGTCGGCGAAGTGGTCGCCTTCGGCCCTGACGCAAAGAGTGATGCCAAGGTTGGCGAGACCTACATGGTCTTCCCCTGGACCGGCTGCGGCGACTGCGCGCGATGCAACGAGGGCGCCGAGCAGGATTGCGCGAATGTCGCCCCGCTGGGTGTGCGGCGCCCCGGGGGCTACGCGGACCACATCATCGTTCCGCATCCGCGCTACCTCGTCGATATCACGGGTGTCGATCCGCACTACGCCTGCACGTTGGCCTGCGCGGGCATCACCTCCTACAGCGCCATTCGCAAGGCAAAGGCGATATCCCCGGACGACAAGCTGGTCATTATCGGCGCCGGCGGTGTCGGGCTGACGGGTGTCGGCATCGCGCGCGACTTCATCGCCAACGAGAAGATCGTGGTCGATGTGAATGAGGAAAAGCTCGCGGCCGCAAGAGAGGCGGGCGCGGACCACACAATCAATCCCAAGCGCGAGGATGCGCGCGCGCGGATTGCCGAACTCACTGATACCGGCGCAGGTGCCGTCGTCGACTTTGTGGCTTCAACAGAGACCGCCAGCTTCGGCATTGATGTGCTGCGGCGTGGCGGCAGCTATATCGCCGTGGGCCTGTATGGCGGGCGGATCGATATCCCGTCGCTGTCGCTGCCCACGCGCGACATCACCTTGCGTGGTTCCTATGTCGGCAACCTTGGCGAGATGCACGAGCTGATGGAACTGGTGAAGGCCGGCAAGGTCGACCCGATCCCGGTGGCATCGCGCCCCATGTCTGAGGTCACCAACACGCTGAAAGACCTCGAGGACGGCAAGATCATCGGCCGCGTGGTGGTTATTCCTGAAGGCGCCTAGGCGCCTTCCACCATCGCCGCGATATCCCGGGCGAGGCCCGGCACTCGCTCGACCGCCTCGACCAGTTCGTGACGCGGGTATTCGCCCGCCTGCGCGCGCGCACCCTGCTGCATGGCGCACAGCGCCCAGCGGACATGAGCGAAGACCTCCCAGAAACGGATGCGGTCCGGCGCGGGCACATGCCCCCCGGCGGCGGCGTAGCGATCGAGGAACGCGTCGCGCGGGCCTAGCCCCCCCGCATCGAGGCCGGTGTTCGGGCCGCGCCAGCAGCGCGCGAGGAACCAGCCGATATCCTCCGCCGGGTCCCCGACACCCGCAAATTCCCAGTCCAGTACAGCGACCAGTTCGCCGTCGGCAACCATGAAGTTCCCCGTACGGAAATCCCGATGCACAACTGACACGTCTCCAGGCTCGGGCGCATGGGTTTGCAGCCAGTCGAGCCCCATGAGGATTCCTTCCGGCACATCGGGCGTGACGTTCGCCCAGCCGGACAGCATCACCACCCGCATCGACGGGGTTTCCGGCGCCACGTCCCGAGGCACCGGCATGGCATGAATGCGCGCGAGTGCATCAGCCAACTGGTCGAGGAGGTCAGGCTTCGGAGCTTTGGCAAACAGCTTCGCTCGGTCCGCGTCGCCCGGAACGACCTCACAGACGAGGAACGGCCGGTCGAGCACCGTATCGGAATCCTCCAGCCAGACAGGCTTGCAGACAGGCACGCCGTGTTCACTGGCAAGCGCCATCATCGCGAACTCTTCAGACTTGGAACGGCTTTCGGCCAGCGGGACATCGGGTCCGGCGCGCAGGACGACTGATCTTGCGCCCCATTGCGTAACGAGATCGAGCTGCCAGTTCCGCTGGACAGCCCCGCCATCCAGTAGGGTCATCGAGCAGAGATTTAGGCCTGCATCCTCAAACCTGTCCCGCAACCAGCCTTCAAGCGGCGAACGCCAGGGCGAGAGGTCGGGGACACCGGAGGTGTTCAGGCCATCGGGCAAGGGTCAGATCCAGCTCCAGAAATCGATGCCATCCTTCAGGAGGTGGCGGGCCACGACCATCTTGTGCACCTCTGACGCGCCATCGACCAGCTTGGCCTGTGGCGCATAGCGGTACATCCATTCCAGCGGCAGGTCCTTGGAGTAGCCCCGTGCGCCGTTGAGCTGGATGGCGGTCGCGATGGTCTTGTGCAGGATTTCAGACACCCAGATCTTGGCCATCGAGACTTCCTTCTGGGCGAAGTCGCCGGTGTCGAGCTTGGCGGCGGCCTTCATGGTCAGCAGCCGCCCGATCTCGATGTCCATCGCCGCGTCACCGATCATCCACTGGACGCCCTCATGTTCGGCAAGCGGCGCGCCGAAGTTCTCGCGCACCTTCACATAGTCGAGGCATTCCTCCATCGCCCGCTTGGCCATGCCCAGCCAGCGCATGCAATGAGTCAGGCGGGCGGTGCCCAGACGTATCTGTACCGCCTTCATCCCCTCACCGATTTCCATGAGACGGTTTGAATCGTCAATTTCCAGCCCGTCGAACTCGATCTCGCAGTGCCCGCCGTGCTCTTCGGGGCCCATGATCGGGATACGGCGGATGATCCGCCAGCCGGGCTGGTCCTTGTGGAAGAGGAAGGTTGTCAGGCTGTGGCGCTTCTCGTCCGAGGTACGGGCCAGCAAAATGAAGTGCTCGGACCCCTCGGCGCCGGTGATGAACCACTTGCGGCCGTGCACGACCCACTTGTTGTTCCCCTTCGGCTCGGCGCGGGTCAGCATCATCGTCGGGTCAGAGCCCGACCCCGGCGCAGGCTCGGTCATGACAATGGACGAACGGACCTTGCCGTCGATCACCGGCTGCAGCCACTGGTCCTTCTGCGCCTCGGTCGCGACCCTGTTCAGCAGGAACATGTTGCCGTCGTCGGGCGCAGAGCAGTTGAAGGCCAGCGGGCCGAAGCGTGAACGGGCCGCCTCCTCGTAGAAGACCGCCATGCCGACCGTATTCAGGCCCAGGCCGCCGCGGCTTTCCGGCATCTGGGGTGCCCACAGGCCGACCCCTTTGGCCTTCTCACGCACGACGTCGAGAACGCCCTCGTCGATCATTTCATGGGCGTCGAAATTGGCCGGATCGGCTTCCAGAGGCAGGACTTCGTCGGCGACGAACTCACGCACGCGAAGGCGCAGGGCTTCAAGCTCCGGGGAAAGGGAGAGGTCCATGGGTATCTCCTTGAACGATACGCTAGAGCGTGGACAGGGTCAGGCCGCCATCGACAGCGATCACGGCACCGGTGATATATGCGCCGGCTGGGCCGGCCAGCAGGAGGAGCGTGCCGTCGAGGTCGGACGGCACGCCGAAACGGCCCAGCGCGGTGCGCTTCTGTATGCGCTCGCCCGCCGGGCTTTCGAGAAATTCGCTGTTGAGTTCGGTCTTGATGTAGCCGGGACCGATGGCATTCACGAGGATGCCGTCGCGGCCCAGTTCCATTGCCAGCGTCTCCGTCAGCGCGACCATGCCGGCCTTGGAGACTGCATAGGACTGCACGCGCTTGGCAACCGTCCGCCAGCCCAGAACGGACGCGATGTTGATAATTCGCCCGCCATTGCCGTGGGCGACCATGTGGCGGCCCACCTCGCGTGCCATCAGCCACGCGCCCTTGAGATTGGTGTCCATCACCCGGTCCCACTCTTCCTCTTCCATGTCGAGGGACAGGTCCTTCGGCGGGATACCGGCGTTGTTGACCAGGATCGAGACCGGCCCGAGTTCCTCCTCGGCGATCGTCACCGCGCGCGCGATGGAGGCCGCATCGGCCACATTCAGTTCAACTGGCAGCGCCCGGCCTTCCTCAGCCTCGATCTTCGCGGCGAGCTCCACGAGCCGGTCCGCCCGGCGTGCACCGATGGCCACCTTGGCGCCCGCACGCGCCAGCGTCAGTGCGAAATGTGCACCCAGGCCGCTGGACGCGCCCGTTACGAAGGCAACCTGGCCGGAAAGGTCAAAGGAGGTCTGCATCGGTTCCCCATTATTCCGCAAGCCGTCTGATTGCGGCCCGTTCGGGCTGTCACTAAGGTCTAGGGGTTCGACAGAGACACGGAGCCGAACCCGATGGACACCATTCTACTGGACAAGCAGGGCGCCGTCGCCACCCTGACCCTGAATCGTCCCGACGTCCTGAACGCGCTGGACCGTACGATGGCACTGGAGCTCAACGAGGCCTATGCAGAACTGTCCGCTGACGATGGTGTGCGTTGCGTAGTCATTCGCGGTGCCGGGCGTGGATTCATGGCCGGCGGCGACGTGGCGACCTTCCACCGGAACCTCGACAAGATTGAGGACACAATCGACGACCTCATCAGCATCTACCACAAGGGCGTACTGATGCTGTCCGGCATGCCAAAACCGGTCATTGCCTCGATCCATGGCCCGGTCGCCGGCGCGGGCGTGGGACTGGCGCTGAACGCCGATTACGGGCTGGCCGCCGACAACACCAAGTTCACCGCCGCGTACATCATGATCGGGACAATCCCGGACGGCGGGTCCACCTACCTGCTGACCCGCCTTGTCGGCCGGCGCAAGGCGCTGGAACTGGCGATGCTGAGCGAGCCCGTCGATGCGGAACAGGCGCTCGACCTGGGCCTTGTGAACCGCGTGGTGCCGGCAGCGGAGCTGGAAGCGGAGACCATGGCGCTGGCCGAACACCTCGCGAAGGGGCCGACCAGGGCCTATGGCGAGACCAAGGCGCTGATCAACCGCTCCTTTGAGGCGACCGACATGGCCGACCAGCTGGCGGCCGAGCATGCTGCGTTCCTGCGCTGCGCGGTCACCGATGACTTTGCGGAAGGAGTCACCGCCTTCGTCGAGAAGCGCAGGGCCGGCTTCAAGGGCTCCTGACCACTTCCATGGGCGACTTCACGCGCGAGGACGCGCAGCACATCCTCGAAACCGTCATGACACCGTGGCTCGACGAATTATCGATGCAGGTGGAATCCCTGACCGAGAACGGCGCGGTTATCCGCCTGCCCTGGGATCAACGGATCGCGCGTGACGGCGGGCTGATCACCGGACAGGCTCTGATGTCCTTCGCCGATGCCGCGATGGTGGTGGTGATCTCGTCGGCCATCGGCGGGTTTCGCCGCATGGCGACCATCGACATGACCACAAGCTTCCTCGCCCCGGCCTTCAACACCGACGTGATCGCGCGCGGCGAGGTGCTGCGGCGTGGCAAGCGGATGATCTACGGACGGATCGACCTCGAGACGGCCGACACCGGCGAGGCCGTCGCGCTTATCCAGACAACCTGGACGCTTCTGGAATAGTTCCGGAAGCTACTCGCTCGGCCCGCCGGCTTCCACCCAGGCCGCCATGCCGCCCGCGATGTGGCAGACATCCTCGAACCCCATGTCGACGAGGGTCTTGGCGGCCAGCGCCGAACGTCCGCCCGATGCGCAGAACAGCACGAGCCTGTTACCCGACGAGAAGGCCGGGTTGTGCATCTGGCTTTCCGAGTCGGCCCGGAATTCCAGGAACCCGCGCGGCACATGGACCGAGCCCGCAATGGTGCCCTTCGCGCGCTCCTCGCTCTCACGAATGTCGATGAAGGTGTAGCCGGGCTCGCCATGGGCAGCTATGGCGTCCTGCACCGAGACCGTCTCGATTGCCGCGTTGGCCTCGGCCAGCATCTTCTTGAAGCCGTGTTTCAATTCCATCTGGGGTCTCCTTCAGACCGGCGGATCAACCGATGCGCATCAGGTCCGCGGCGGTCCCGCCCAAGATCTTCTTGCGCTCACCCTCAGATAGTTTGGTTGCGCTCTCAACGAATGCAACGGGCTCAAACTCCTGCATGTCGAACGGATAGTCGGTGCCCATCATCACGCGGTCCACACCGACCAGGTCTACCAGGTATTCCAGCTGGTCGGGGCGGAACACCACGGTGTCGTAGTACAGCTCGCTCAGGTATTCGCTGGGCGGACGGTCGATGGTCTTGCGCAGTTCCGGGCGGTATTCCCAACTGTGGTCCATGCGGCCCGCGTAGTACGGGAAGTAGCCGCCGCCATGGGCGATGCAGATCTTGATCCCCTTGTGGCGGTCCAGAACGCCGCCAAAGATCAGGTGGCTTATCGCGATCTGCTCTTCCAGCGGCTGGCCGACGCAGTTGTGCATGAAGAACGGCCGCAGGCGCGCGCCGTCCGTGAAGCCGAACGGATGCAGGAACAGCGGCACGTCCAGCGCCACCGCCTCTGCATAGATCGGATCGAAGCGCGGATCCGACAGTTCGACCCCATCGACGTTGGAAGAAATGATGAAGGCGCGGATGTCGAGCTCCTTCACCGCGCGGCGCATCTCGACCACCGACGCGGCGGCGTCCTGCATCGGCAGCGTGCCCATGGCCACGAAGCGGTCCGGATCACCCTTCACCAGTTCGGAGACATCGTCGTTCTGCAGGCGCGCCAGCTCGTTCCCGAGCTCCGGGTCGGTCCAGTAGAAGAACTGAATCGGTACCGGGCTGACCACCTGCATGTCGACCCGGGTCTTGTCCATGTCTTCAGCGCGCGGCTTCAGGTCAATCATCTTCGGCACGAGAGAGGGGATCGCCTCCTGGTCGACCGCCATGGACGAGGGATGTGCATAGAACATGTAGGGATCGCGATCCGGCGTCAGGATGTCTGCCGGCTGATAATGCTTGTCCATCAGCGCCTTCGCCGACGGCGAAAAGACGTGGGCATGCATGTCGATGGCTATTGTTCCGTTGGACGCCATTGGTTCCCCCCTTTTTGGTGTTTCGTTGGCAACAGCATAACACCGCGTGCGCCCGGCATCCGCGTACAAAAAAAGGCGGTAGCCGGGGCCACCGCCTGATTTGCTTGTCGTATTCGAGGC
Organism: Alphaproteobacteria bacterium; assembly: GCA_038117045.1. Classification (GTDB taxonomy): domain Bacteria; phylum Pseudomonadota; class Alphaproteobacteria; order UBA6615; family UBA6615; genus JABJAG01. Next base: position 65,488 of record JAYOFE010000009.1, read on the forward strand.
CCTTATTTGAAGGCGTCCTTGATCTCGACTAGATAGGTCGCGATGTCCGGGAACACTAGGACCAGGATCAGTACGAACAGCATGGTCAGCGCGAAAGGCGCCGCGCCGATGAAAATATCGGCGAGCGAGATGTCCTTCTGAACGAGCGTCGACTTGATCACATACACTGCAAGTCCCAGAGGCGGGGTCAGCAGCCCGATCTCGACCGCGATCACCGTTACAACACCGAACCAGACGAGGTCGACGTTGAACGGTGCCAGCAGGATCAGGAACAGCGGTGTCGCGATCAGCATAATCGAGACCGAGTCGATGATCGTGCCCAGGATGATCAGGATGATCACGTAGATCGCGAGCAGCTGGGCAAGGCTCAGGTTCATGCCACCGATCACCTGGCCGAGTTCAGTCGGGAGGCCCGAGATACCGAGCATGCGGCTGTACATGTTCGCCGCGATGATCAGGAACAAAAGCGTCGCGGTGATATGCCCCGTTTCAACCAGGATGTCCCATAGCTTCCGGACGGTCAGCCGCCTGCGGGCCAGCGCGAACACGAAGGCAACGAAGGCACCTGCCGCACCGGCTTCGGTCGGAGTGTAGAGGCCGGCATAAATACCGCCGAGCACAACTGCCACCAGGACCAGGATCGGGATGAGTTTTGCCCAGAATTCCCGGGCAGGCATGCGGTCCTGCTCCATATGGGCATCAAGCGCACCCGGCTCTGCCACCATGTTCGGAAAACCGTAGGCCATGATCGCAATGAGCAGGCAGAAGCAGAGGGTCAGCAGGAGCCCAGGCCCCACGCCGGCGATGAACAAGTCACCCACCGACTGCTCGGCGATCAGCGCGAAGATGATCAGCAGGATCGACGGCGGAATAAGCATGCCGAGGACCGACGAACCCGCAACCGTACCCACAGCAAAACGGCCCTTGTAGCCGTAGCGCAGCATCTCGGGCACCGCTATGCGTGTGAATACGGTCGCAGAGGCAATCGACACGCCGGTGATCGCTGCGAAAATCGCGTTGGCGACCACCGTGGCCATGCCGAGGCCGCCGCGCACGCGGCGCAGCGCGTTCTGCGCAATGTCGTACGTATCCTTGCCCATGCCGGCGGTACTGACCAGCAGGCCCATCAGGACGAACAGCGGTATGACGCCGAACAGGAAGTCGGCCACCGTTTTCGCCGAGGCCTGCCACAAGAGGGCCATGGCGATCTTGGGGGTTCCCTTGATGATCCAGACACCGACAAAGGAAATCAGGGCCAGAACAACAGGAACGTGCATGCCGATATAGATCAGCAGCAGCATCGCGATGATGGAGATGACGCCAATTTCAAAACCGCCCATCAGTCGCCCTCCCCCAGCGCATCGACTTCGACATCAACGGCCTCCTCGTGCTCCAGCGGCGGAAGGCCGAACATGCCGCGAATATTGTCGATGATCGACAGGACAAACTGGATGCCCAGCATCGTACAGCCGATCACCAGGACGAGTTGCTGCGGCCATTCCGGAAAGGTGAAGACGCCCGTATTGCCCACGAAATATCCGCGGTCATAGGCCTTCAGCCAGTTGCTCCAACCGGGGATGATGATGGCGACCATGAGGGCAACACCCGCACCGTGAAACAGCACCCCGAGAAAGTTTCCAAAGACGGGCCAGGTCTCGAGGATGCGGCCGTAGAGCGCATCCGAACGGGTCACCCGTCCGACCTTCAGGGTATGTGCAAGCTGCAGGTACAGGATCGTGACGATCGAGATCTCCACGATCTCCGTCACGCCCGTCAGCGGTGCGTTGAAGATAAACCGCAGTGTGATGTCGAGCGTTACCAGAATCATCAGGATAAAAATCCAGCCCGATGCCACGGCGTTGCTCACGAGGACGATCCAGTCGAACAGGCGTCGAAGGAGGTCGAGAGGTCCGGTAATAGCGTTCAATGGATGTCGGGGAGCCGTCTTGCAACGGCTCCCCTCCCTTTCTTATGGATCAGTCGCGATCCCAGTGACGAGCGATTGGCTGGTTGTTCGCCCGCATCTCATCCATCCATGCTTTCAGGATTTCGGTGCCGGGCTGGCCCGCAGCATTACGCTGCTCGGCCCACTCCTTGCCCAGCGGCGGCAATGCCGCAGCCCAGGCATTGCGCTGTTCCGTTGTCGCCTCTGTGACCTCAGTCCCGAAGTTTTTCTTGCAGGATTCCACGCCCGACGCGGCACCGGCGTTCACCCGCTCGACATTCTTGGCAACCCAGGTCGGCGCCGCGGCCTGCATCGCCTTCTGGACTTCCTCAGGCAAGCTTTCCCAGACATCGCGGTTGACGTTCAGCGAGAAACCGTTCACGCCACCGAGCGTTGCGTCATAGGCAAACGGCGCTGGTTCACACAACTTGAACGCACCGGCACCCTGCCGCCAGACGATCATGGCTTCATAGATCCCGGTACTCAGGCTGTTATATGCGTCAGCAAGGTTAGTCTGCACACCGGCAGCACCGATCGCCGTTACCCATGGCAGGTTTGGACCGGCCGCGCCGACCTTCATGCCCTTCACCTGCGCAATGTCGGTCACCTTCTTCGCCGACCACAGCATGTAGTTATCGACCGCACCCGTCGCGGCGAGTGGCACCTGGTTGAGATCCTCCCGCCACGTCTCATTGTACTGCGGAAACGTGTCGATCATTTTCTGGGTCGTCGCACTGATCAGCCCGAGATCGGAACTGGTGAACGGCGTCTTGAACGACACGTCGTAGAGCGGCACCTTGTCAGCATGGAATGCGGTCACGATTACGCCCAGGTCACCGAGGCCGTTCTCGACCCCTTCAAGTTCGCCACGCGGCTTCACCACCTGCCCCGCGATCGCCTTGTTCCACTCGATCTTGTACTTGCCGGTTTTCGCCAGGATCGCATCCACGGCCGGCATATACTCATCCACCATCGCGCCCGCCCATGTCGCGGCCGCTGGATAGCCTGAGATGGCTGTGAGGTTGATGGTTTCCTGTGAGCTGGCGGGCGTGGCCGCAAGGGCTGTCACAGCAGCCGCTGCCGCGATGGCGAGATTCCTAGTTCTGGGCATTCTTTCCTCCCTGATTTGCTGCTTAGGATGAGCTCAGGTAACCCTTATCGATACCCCCGACAGGGTCCAATAAAGTTAGCGAACGCTTGAACGCGTTTTCGTGATCAGACGGTTTCCCGGTATCCAAAGCCGAAAAAACGAACGCCTCGGGGCGCCACGGTCGTCCGCCGCGCCCCGAAGCCCTATTCGGTTGGAATCGTTACTCGCGGTCCCAATGGCGCTCGATCGGCTGGTTGGCAGCGCGCATCGCGTCCATATAGGTGCTGAGAACCTTCTTGCCGGGAATTCCTTCCTTCTCGAGGTCAGCAGCCCATGATTTGGCTGCATTATCCAGCGCCATGGCCCACTTCGTCCGGTCAGCCGGCGACAGCACGGTCACTTCGGAGCCGAACTCGGCCTTGCACTTTTCAATGCCCTTGGATGCACCGTTCACGACCAGGTCTGTCGCGTACTGCTGGTGCTTGGCCGAGCTGGCCTGGAGCACGTTTTTCACCTCTTCCGGCAGGCTGTCCCAGACATCACGGTTGACCGAGATGTTGTGCGACTGCACCGCGCCGAGGTTGCCGTCCAGGAAGAACGGAGCTGGCTCGCATAGCTTGAAGTTGCCGGCTGCTTCCGCCCAGAAGATGCCGCCTTCATAGATGCCGGTGTTCAGGCTGTTGTAGGCATCCGCAAGGTTCGTCTGCACGCCGGCCGCCCCGAGGGCCGTGACCCAGGGCAGGTTCGCGCCGGCCGCACCGAGCTTCTTGCCCTTGAAGTCGTCGAGACTCGAGAGCTTCTTCGAGGACAGCACCATGTAGTCGTCGACCGCGCCCGTGTTCACGAGGTTGACCTGGTTGAACTTCGCCCAGCCTTCGCCGAATGCCGGGATCTGATCTTCCAGAGCGTCGATGGTCTTCACAACAAGACCGAGGTCAGACGACACGAACGGGGTGACAAAGCTCAGCTTGTAGAGCGGGATCTTGTCCGGGTGGAACGCCGTCACAACGGTGCCGAGATCGCCGAGGCCGGTCTCGATACCCTCCAGTTCGCCACGCGGCTTGACGATCTGGCCGCTGAAGCCCTGGTTCCAGTTGATCTTGTAGTTTCCGGTCTTGGCCAGTTCCGCGTCGACCGTCGGAATGTAGGCTTCAACAAAAGCCTTCACCCAAGACGCCACCGGCGGATAACCGGAAATTGCCGTCAGGTTGATGGTTTCCGTGGCAGCCGCAGGCGCACTTGCCGCAACCGTCGCACCGACCGCCGCCGCAATGGCGAGCGCAGCCTTTTTCGATACTTTCCTTGAAGCCATTTTGTTTCCTCCGCTTCCCTATTGCCGAATTGATGACTTCACGCATGTGAAGTTCTTTTTCCTATTTCGACAATTTCATGGTGACACAACCTCCGGAATCGTCAAGCAAACGGACGAACAACATTGTCATGCCGCTAGGTCACCAATGCCGGAATTCGGATTGACTCCTGATGCGTGCGTTTGAGCAAATGGCGTCAACAAGAACGTCCTAGATGATCCATGAAACGCCTCACAGAAAACGACAAGCTGCGAATCGGCATCGATATCGGCGGCACATTCACTGATTGCGTCATCCTGTCCCAAACGGGCGAGCGCCTTACCACAAAGTCCCTCACCACGCCGGATGATCCCGGCCAGGGTGTGATCGACTGCCTCGAAACGGCTGCCGAACAGTTGGGCGTGGAGCTGCGTGAACTGCTCTCGCACACCATGACATTCGTGCACGGAACGACGGTCGGCACGAACGCCTTGGTCCAGCGGCGCGGCGCGCGTACCGGGCTCCTGATGACGCGCGGCCATGAGCAGACCATCACCATCGGGCGCGTGAAACAGAAAATCACGGGCCTGTCCGAGCGGCAGAAGACGCACATCACGCACCTGTCGAAGGCGGACCCGCCGATCGTCGCGCCCGAGGACATCCGGCCTGTCACCGAGCGTATCGACGCCGGCGGCAATATCGTGGTGCCCATCGACATGGACGAGGTCGCGCGCAGCGTCGACGAACTCGTAGATGACGGGATCGACGCCCTGGCCGTTTGCCTGCTGTGGTCCTTCGCCCACCCGGAACATGAGGCCCGAATCGCCGAGCACGTGCGCAAGCACCACCCCGGACTTTTCCTGTCAGTCTCCAGCGAGGTCGCGCCACTGATCGGCGAGTACGAGCGTACGGTGTCCACCGTGTTCAACTCCTATATCGGCCCGACGGTCGGTGACTACCTGAAGCGTCTTGAGAACCGGCTGATCGAGAACGGCATGACCTGCTCGCTGCTGGTGATGCAGACCCATGGCGGGCTCTCCACGGTGGAAGCAGTGCGCAACCGCCCGCTGCTGACGGTGGACTCCGGCCCCGCCGGCGGTGTGTTGGGAGGGCGGCATTTCACCGACCTGATCAACGAGCAGGACATCGTGTGCGCGGATGTCGGCGGCACGACCTTCGATGTCGGCCTGATCTTCCGCCAGCGTGTCCAGATGGACCCGCTGCCCGTGGTCGACCGCTATGCCTACCTGACGCCAAAAATCTACGTGAAATCTATCGGCGCGGGCGGCGGCTCCATCGCCTGGGTCGATGCGGGCGGCACGCTACGCGTCGGCCCGCACAGTGCGGGCGCATTCCCGGGCCCGGCCTGTTACGGGCGCGGCGGCACCCAGCCGACCGTAACCGACGCGCATGTCGTCCTCGGTTACCTCGACCCTGATCATCCGCTGGGCGGGACCGTGGAACTCGACAAGGCAGCAGCGGAGGCCGCTCTGCAAAACGTGGCCGAACCGCTCGGCATGAGCATCGAGGACCTCGCCGCGGGCATCGCCGAAATATCCGCGGCCCAGATGGCCGATCTCATGCGCAAGGTGACAGTCGAGCGTGGTCTCGATCCGCGCGGCTTCACCGTCTTCGCCTATGGTGGCGCGGGACCTGTCTTTGCACCTTTCATAACGCGGCAGATCGGCGCGAAGACGGCATACATCCCGGCGGACTCGGGCATGTTCTCCGCCCTCGGCATGCTAACCACGGACCTTGTATTCACGGAAGAACGCACGTCGGTCATGTCACCGCCCCTTGACGCCGGCCAGCTCGACAGCCTGAACGGGCTGCTCGCGCTGCTGTCCGAGCGCGTCCGCGGCAGGTTCGTCCATGAGGGCTTCGACGACACCGGCATCGTCTTCCGCCGCACGGTCGAGATGCGCTTCCGCCTGCAGGTCCACCAGCTCGAGATCGACCTGCCCGACCACGATGTTAAGGCGGCGGACATCGACCGGCTGATCGAACGGTTCGTCGAGACCTATGAGCAGACCTACGGCAAGAACAGCGCCTACATGGAAGCCGGCATCGAGATGGTGAACTTCCGCGTCAGCGGTACCGTGGCCCTCGAGCGCCCGGAACTGGCGCATGACAGCTCGGGAGCGAACGACGGCGGTTCACAGACCGGCTCTCGCGCGGTGCGGTTCAGCAACGGTGAAGGCTTCATCGAGACGGCGATCCATGCCGGCGACCGGCTGAGGCCGGGACAGGGACTGGACGGTCCCGCCATCATCCAAAGGTTCGGCGACACGGTGGTGGTGCCCCCGGACACCCACCTCGAGGTCGATTCACACGGCGGGCTCGTCGTGACCTTGGCAACACAGGCCTAGGGGAGAGAGACACCATGGCTGCTGATACCCTACCCGAGGTCGATGTCGTCACATTCGAGGTGCTCCGGCACCGCCTGTGGGAACTGAACGACGAAATGGCACTGATGGTCGGCCGGATTTCCGGCGCTCCGTCGGTCTATGAGTCCGGCGACTTCAACGTCGCGATCCTGACCCCCGACGGGCAAGGCCTGTACGCCGGCGTCTTCGTTGTCCGCCAGGCTTCCGCCCTGGATATTGTCGTCCAGAACGTCATCAAGATGTTCGGCGACGATATCCATGACGGCGATGCCTTCATGACTAGCGATCCGTGGTACGGCGCGCTGCACGCGATGGATGCCGCCGTCGTCATGCCGGTCTTCCACAACGGCGAGCGTGTCGCGTGGACCGGCGTCGTGGTGCACGAGATCGACATGGGCGGCTCGCGCCCCGGAAGCTGGTGTGTCGGCGCGCGCGACGCCTACCAGGAAGTCCCACTGACCCCGCCGGTGAAGATCGTCGACAAGGGCAAGGTCCGCCACGACGTCGAGGTGACCTTCCTGCGCAATTCGCGCACGCCGGAGATGAACGCGCTGAACCTGCGCGCGAAGATCGCGGCCCAGAACATGACCGGCGAGCGCCTGCGTGAGATCATCGACGAATACGGGCGCGATACCTTCCTGGCGGTCCAGCAACGCATCCTCGACTATGTCGAGCGCTCCATCCGCCAGCGCCTTTCGGAGCTGCCGGACGGCACCTGGTATGCAAATGCGTTCCTTGACCATGACGGGCTCGCCAACCGCCTTTACCGTCTGCGCCTAGCGCTGACCAAATCGGGCGACCACCTGACCTTCGACTTCACGGGGACGGACCCGCAAGCACCGGGCACCGTCAACTGTGCATGGTCGGGCCTCGTTGGCGGCATCCTGCAAGCTGCCTTTCCGATGCTCTGCTACGACATCCCGTGGTCGCACGGCGCGGTGATGCGCTGCATCGACATCATTTCCCAGGAAGGCACCCTCAACAACGCCCTCTTCCCCGCGGGCACCAGCATGGCCACGGTCAACGCCTGCCAGTCCACGGGCAACCTCGTTTGGGAAGCCTTCGGCAAGATGTATGGCTGCGGTGACGACGTGTTGCGCGAGGAAGTGATGGCGCTATGCTACGGCGGCGTGAACATGTCGGTCATCGCGGGCAAGCACGGCGACGGCCGGCCCTTCGTGAACATGTTTACCGATTCGGTCGGCGGCGGCGGTGCACGCTCCTTCGGAGACGGTGTCGATACCTGCGGAAACTTCATCGCGCCCGCCTACGGTATCCCGAATGTGGAACGGATCGAGAGTCTGATCCCCATGCTCTATGTGTACCGCCGCGAGCGCGAGGAAACCGCGGGCGCAGGCCAGTACCGTGGCGGTGTCGGTCTCGAATACATGGTGATCCCCCACCATACCGATCACCCCATGGAAGCCGTGCTCTTCTCCACCGGGTGCGCGCATATGGAAACCAAGGGGGCCGCGGGCGGCCTGCCAGGCAGCATCCAGCGCAACATCGTGCTGCATGGGGCGGGCGTGAAGGACGTTCTGGCATCCGGCCGGATTCCGACCCGCCTTGAAGACATTACGCCCGAGGAAGTCGATGTGGTCGAGGCCAAGGATGTGCGATGGCTGGAACCGACCGACGCGTGGCTGTGCGTGTGTGACGGCGGGGGCGGGTACGGCGACCCGCTGCGGCGTGATCCCGAACGTGTGGCCCGGGACGTGCGCCGCAACCTGTGCACGGCGGACGAGGCGGGCCGGCACTACGGCGTGGTCATCTCCCCCGACGGCACGGCGGATGAGGCGGCGACGGAAGACCGACGCAGGGAAATCCGCGACGCGCGGCTCGCCAACGGCATGCGGCCCGCGAACGGTGGCGCAACTGTCAGCTTCGATGGCGAAGAGCGTTTCCGCGTCGGTGAAATCCTCGCCGTCCGGGAGAACGGCCACGGCCCGGTGCTGGGCTGCCGCGAATGCGGACACGGCTTCGGTCCCGCGAGCAACGATCCGCGCGCCCATGCGCTCGTCATCCAGCGGGAGATCGAGGAGCTGACGCCGGTCAACGAATGGCGGGCCGAAAGCGATGTGGTGTTTCGCGAATACGCCTGCCCGGGCTGCGGCACCCTGTTTGCCACGGATGTGCAGCTGCGCGACGAGGACCCGCGCATGCCGGAAATGCACCTGAAACTATAGGGCCCTGCCCTAGAGCGCGAAGACCTGCCGGGCATTACCGGAGCGGATGGCGCGCGCCTGATCTCCGGGCAGCCCATCGACCAGTTCGTGAAGTGCATCGACATCCGCGCCCATGGGCAGGTCCGTGCCGAACATCACCTGTCCGGGCCCGGACACCTCCAGGCACAGCGCCAGTGCGCCTGGATCGTAGAGCACCGAGTCATACCAGATGGCCTCCAGATAGCTGCCCGGCGGGCGGCTGATCTTCTTCTCCGCAAGGGTGTCGCGCGCGAAGAACATGTCGATGCGCCCCGCAACATAGGGCAGGAAGCCGCCACCATGCGCGGCGATCAGCTTGATCGCGGGATACCGGTCCACAAACCCGTCGAGGATGAGCCGCGCCACGGCCAGTGTGGTGTCGTACATGAACCCGATGCCCGGCATCAGGATGCGCTCGCGGGTGAACTCGGCTTCCCGCGCGCCAAAGGGCGCCGCCGGATGCACGAAAACCGGCAGGCCCGCACGGTCGATCGCCTGCCATGTCGGCGCGAACAGCGGATCGATCAGGTGCTTTCCGCCGATCGTGGCCGTGACCATTACGCCCACTGCGCCGTTGGCGACTGACCGTTCGAGCTCCGCGGCCGCACGTTCCGGATATTGCCAGGGCAGCGAGGCGAGCCAGCGGATGCGGTCCGGGTGCGCGGTCTGCCCTCCCGCCATGTCGTCGTTCACTCGGCGCGCCGCCTCGGCACTGATGCCCTCCCCACCCCAGAACACATTGGGCGAGGTCAGGGAGACAATGGCGAGGTCAATTTCGAACCGGTCCATCTGCTGCAGCTTGACGTCATAGTCGAAGGCCTCCGGCTGCAGCACCGACGCCGGCACCCCCTTCTCGACCAGATATTCCCTGTCATCGGCCATGCGCGCGGTGCCGTAGTCAGGCCCACCTTCGGCGACGAGCAGGTCGAGCCACCCCTTGCCGAAGGCATGGGTGTGAATGTCGATGACGTCGGACATGGCGGCTATCCCCTTAACGCAAACGAAAGCGGGCGGCACCGAAGCGCCGCCCGTAATCTTCGATACTGCCCCGAAGCCTACTCCGCGGCCTGGGCCAGCAACGCCTCCGGCCCGAACAGGAGCTCACGCAGCCAGCGGGCCTGTGCGCCCGAGACCTTCTCGAGATGCTCGTTGTTGGAATAGAGGCTCATGTGGTCCACGCCCTCGACGATCGCGAGTTCCTTGTTGGGACAGGGAATGGCGTTGAACACATCGATCTCGAGGTCGGCCGAGGTGATGTTGTCGCCCTTGGCGATAGCCATCATGTAGGGCGTCTCGTAGATGCGCCTGGCGTACGGCATCACGTCGTACTGCATGAGCAGTTCCACGGACTCGATGGTGTTCTCGTGGACGTGCCGGGGCGCCTCACGTTCCTTGATGTCATTGAAGATCGTGCAGACATGCGGGAACGGCCACGCGCTGACCACGTTGTCCGGGTCGGTGGTGGACATGGCGATCATCTGGCTCGGCTCGCCCTTCTGGCGCCTCTCGCGATCCTCCAAGATCAGCTTCTGGAGCGCGGCAAACTTCCGCTCGCCGTGACAGCGGCGCATGGTCGGGAACCCGTCCACGACCGGCACCACGGACAGCGCGAACTTCACGCGCGGATCGAGGGCCGCGACGCAGATCGCGTGGCCACCCGAATAGGAGATGCCCCACACGCCGATCCGGTTGGTGTCGATCCCGTCGAGCGTCTTCGCGAAGGACACCGCGTTGCGGTAATCCTCGATCTGGTCCCAGGGGTTGATGTGCTGGCGCGGCTCGCCGTCGCTGGCGCCGAAACGGCGGTAGTCGAAGACGAGGCAGGCGCAGCCGATCTCCACGAAATCGTCCGCGTAGTACGGCATGACGATTTCCTTCACGTAGCACCAGCCGCCGGCCATGATGACCAGCGGCGGGTTGCTGACGCCGTCGGGCGTGTAGAGCGTGCCGCGCACCGTGTCGCCGCAGGAATTGAACTCGATGTCTCTGGTCTGCATGGGTTTCCTCCCCCGTGTCGCTTTAGTTTTCATCCATATGAAACAAGCACTTATTTGACATTCAGCGTGTTCGCTCGCCGGATGCCTGTCAATGTTTCCCCGCGAGCGCCGCCGCGATCCGGTCCCGCAGGACGTTCTTGCGAATCTTCCCCGCCGCCGTGCGCGGGAATTCGTCGATGATCTCCAGCCGCTCGGGATACTTCTGTTTCGCCATACCCGTACCGCCCAGAAAGGCGACCATCTCCTCGAAATTCAGCGTGGCGCCGTCTTCAAGCACCACATAGGCACAGCCCGTCTCGCCCATGCGCTCATGAGGCATGGCGACGACGGCGGCTTCGTGGATGGCGGGGTGTTCGTGCAGCGCGTCCTCGACCTCGCGCGGCGAGATGTTCTCGCCGCCGCGGATAATCAGGTCCTTCGAGCGCCCGGTGATCACCATGGCGCCGTCACCGGTCATCATCGCCAGGTCACCGGTGTGGAAGTACCCGTCAGGCTCGAAGGCCTCGGCGTTGTGGTCGTCCGCCGCATAACCCAGACACATCTCCGGCCCCCGGGTGAGGATTTCGCCCTCGACACCCGTACCGACTTCCTCGCCGGTCGCCGGATCGACGATCTTCACCTCGTGCCCGACGATGTAGCCTTCTGTGGTCGCGCCCAGATGCTCCTCCTCGCGGCTGTTCACGCCAAGCGTCACCGTGGGCGCTTCGGTCGAGCCATAGACACGGGAGCAGACACAGCGCGCGAACGCCTTGTGGGCGTTATGGATCACCTCGGGCGGCACCGGTGCGCCGCCGGACGGGAAGTACCGCAGGCTCGGCAGACGCCGTTCGTTCCGCCGCGCGAAGTCCGTCAGCTCCTGCAGGAACACCGTGGCCGCGATGGTGAAGGTGACGCCATGTTTGTCGATCAGGTCCGCCGCGCCTGCCGCGTTCCACGTTTCCATGAACACGGCGGGCGCGTTCAGGGTGAACGGCATCTGGATGCCGTAGAGGTAACCCGTGATGTGGGAGACCGGCGACGGCATCAGGATGACGTCACTGTCGTCCAGCGAGAGGAACTTCGAGATCGCCTGGATCTCGGTGTCGATGGTGTTATGGCTGTGCAGCACGCCCTTGGGCCGGCCTGTCGTGCCCGAGGTGTACATGATAAGCTTGACCGCGTTCGGATCGACCTCGGGCCGCACGAAACCGTCCGGGTTGCCCTCCGCCAGCAGGTCCTCGAAGGTCTCGGCGCCGTCCGCCTGCCCGCGCACCGTGATGACGTGTTCCAGGCCCGGCAGCTCGGCCCGATGCCGCGCCACCATTTCCGCGTAGTCGAAGTTACGGAAGGTCGTGGGGATGAAGAACGCCTTCGTGCCTGCGTCACGCAGGATGTAGGTCACCTCCGCATCCCGGTAGATCGGGATGATCGGATTACAGACCAGCCCCAGCATCGCACAGGCGAGATCGATGGCCACCGTCTCCGGCCAGTTCGGCAGCTCGAAGCTGACCACGTCACCGGCCACAAGCCCACGCCGCTGGAGCGCGCTCGCCAGCGCGCGGGCCTGCCGGGCCATTTCTGCCGCGGTGACGTTGCGTCCGCCCTCGATAAACAGGACCTTGTCAGGATTCTTCGCCAGCACATTATCGAGCTGGTCGGCCAGCGTCAGGTTCCGCCAGATGCCGCTCGCGGTGTTTTCCGCGATCAGCGCGTCGGTCAGACGTGTCTTCCAGCCGCTGACGTCGTCCCGCATCGTCGCTACTCGCGCGCCAGCCGCAGGCGGTTGGCGATGTTGTTCTTCTGGATCGCCGATGAGCCGCCGATGATCGGCATCAGCAGCGCTTCACGCACATAGCGCTCCATGTCGAATTCCTTGATGTAGCCGTAGGCCCCCATCACCTGCTGGCAGGCGAGTACGATCTCCTTGGCTGTGTCGCTGACATAGAGCTTCGCCATGGACGTCTCGACCGAGGCCGGCTTCTTCTCATCCAGCAGCCATGCCGCGTGATAGGTCATCAGACGGCAGGCGTGCAGCTTGGTCTTCGCATCCACCAGCATGTGTCGGACGGACTGGAAGGCGGAGACGGGCTTGCCGAACTGCTTGCGCTCCTGGGCGTACTGCCAGGCATCGTCCACGGCGGCAGCGGCGTTACCCAGCGCCAGCGCGGCAACCTCGATCTTCTCGACATCCAGGCCCGGCCCGACGATGCGCCGCCAGCCATCGTTCCAGCCATCCTCGCCGCCAACGATGTTCTCGACCGGGACCTCGACGTCCTGGAAGGTCACGTCGCAAGTCGAAGCCCCCTTCATACCCATCGCGTTCTGAAGCTCAATCGTCACGCCCGGGGCATCCGGCGGGATCAGCACAATTGACAGGTTCTTGTAGCGCTCGCCCTCGCGGTCGCTTTTGACGACCGTATAGATGTAGTCGGCGATGTTCGCACCGGAGCAGAACCGCTTGGCGCCATTGATGGTGACCGTCCCGCCATTGCCCTTGCGCTCGGCGGTGGTCCGCACACCGGCCACATCGGCCCCCACATCCGGCTCAGAGATTCCATAGGCAAACAGCAGCTTGCCTTCTGCCAGCTTCGGCAGGAGTTCGGCTTTCTGTTCCGCGCTGCCGACTTCCTCGATGTTCATGCCGCCGTAGCAGGAGCACATGATGAAGGGCACGGCCACGGCCATCGAGCGGCGCGCCAGTTCCTCGATCACCACCATCGTCGCGGTGATATCCCGGCCCGCCCCGCCGTATTCCTCGGGCACGGTGAGCGCGTTCACGCCAAGCGCGGACAGTTTCTCGAAGACCTCGCGCGGGTACTCATTCTCCCGGTCCCAGCGCTGCGCCAGCTCGCGCGGCATCTCGTTCTCGACGAAACGCCGCACGGTATCGCGCAGCATGGTGACGTGCTCGGCTTCCTGGAAGTGCTCCATCGCGCGCGGGCCCTACTTGCCGGTGAACTTCGGCTTTTCCTTGTTCAGAAAAGCATCGGTCGCGATCTTGTGGTCCTGGGTCATCTGGGACATGGCCTCGAAGTTGAATGCCGTGTCGAGCGCCGCGTTCGCGACCTGCTTCAGGCCCGCGTTCACGGACACCTTGGTCCACTTGATGGCGTTGATCGCGCCGTTGGCCAGACGGTCGGCCATGCCATAGACCGCATCGTCGAGGTCCTCCGCCGGAACCGCATGATTGATCAGGCCGATGGCTGCCGCATCCGCCGCCGCCAGCAAATCCCCCGTCATCAGGTATTCCTTCGCACGGGCATAGCCGATGAGCTGCGGCCAGATCACCGCACCGCCGTCACCCGCGACCAGGCCGACCGCCACATGCGGGTCGCCCAGCTTCGCGTTCTCGGACGCATAGATGATGTCGCAATACAGCGCGATGGTGCACCCTAGGCCGATGGCATGGCCCGGCAGGCGCGCGATGATCGGCTTCTCCAGATCGAGCAGACCGTTCACCAGCCGCTTGCCTTCCCAGACCGTGCGCGCGAACGCCGCCGGGTCGCCGTGCATGTTGTTCAGCCACTGCAGATCGCCGCCGGCGCAGAAGGCGCTGCCCTCACCGGTCAGGACAACCACGTCCACGTCGTGGTCGGCATCGACGTCGTAGAAGATGCGCGAAAGTTCTTCATGCAGGGTCGCGTCCACGGCATTCAGCGTGCCCGGGCGCGACATGGTGAGCGTCAGGATGCGCCCTTTCCGCTCGGCCTTGATGGCTTCGTAGTTGTCGTAGTTCACGTTTTCTCCCCCTTGCCACCCGATTCACGGATCAGCCGTTTCGTTGCCGCGACTATCGCAACAGTCCAAAGCCGCGTCAATTAAAATGAATGATGGTTCATTATTCATTTTCTTGCGCTGACGCACGACCTCCGCGATGATGACGGTCCAGGCGAAGGAACGCTGATGACCACAACCACCCGATCGAAGCCGGCACGCACCCCACGGCAGACACGTGCCGAGAAGGCCCGCGCCACCCGGCGTGCGCTGATCGATGCGGCCGCGGATGTCGTGGGGGAATACGGCTACGCAGAAGCCTCCATCGCTCGCATCACCCAACGCGCCAATGTGGCACTTGGCACCTTCTACAACTACTTCGAGACACGGCAGGCGCTCTTTGACATCCTGCTGCCCGAACTGGGCCAGGACCTGATCGCCTTCGTCGGCCAACGGGTGGCAGGAAGTCGCGACACGCTGGACATGGAAGAGCGCGGCTTTCGCGCATTCTTCGAGTATCTCGGTCTCAATCCGGGTTTCTACCGCATCCTCAACGAGGCGGAGACCATGGCGCCCGTCGCCCACCGGACACATTTCCAGGCGCTGACCGAGCGCTATGTGGCAGCGCTCAAGATCGGGCACCGGCGCGGCGATCTCGCGCCGTTCGATGAGGACGAGCTGGAGACGATTGTCTATCTGCTGATGGCCGCGCGCAGTTACCTGACGCTGCGCTACGGACTGGAGGACGGCAAGCTGCCCGAACATGTCGTCACGACGTATATGAAGTTCGTCCGGGGCGCTTTCGCGGGCGAGCGATCCGCGCCCTAGCGCATCTTCAGCTTCAATCCAACCACCTCGTAGATGTCGAGGCCGGTAATCGAGCAGATTTCCTTGATCGGCAGCGATGTCTCGGCCAGCAGGACACGCGCGTGGCTTTTGGGGTCGCGGCGACGGTTGTTGCGGCGCTGTACGCGGTTGGCTTCCGCCTCGGCCCGGCGGCGTTCCTCCGCATCGAGGCCGCGCATGCGCGCTTCCTCCAGTGCCGCATCGCGCCGCGCCTTATCGGCATTGATCCAGCCATCCATCATCTGTGCCGCACGCGCCATGCCCTTGGCCTGGCCGGATGGCGTTCGCGGACGCTTCTGCTTCGGCTCGGGGCGTTCGGGGGCGGGACCGCCGGTGGCAGCCTCTTCCAGTGTCATACCGCGCGCCGTCGCCATGCGTTCCGCCGCCGCAAGCGCGGCGTCCCGCTCGCCCTCATATGGCGATTCATGCGCGAGGAGCAGCAGGTTGTGGAAGCGCTTGCGCTCGGCTTCGTCGAATGGTCGCGGCGCGTTGATGACGGCCTCTTTCGTCCGGTTTCGCGTTTAACCGCAGACTATATCAGGAAGACGCCGCGCCGTTCAGGGGGCTTGGCAGAGAAAGGAGGAACGGGAGCTCAGACAATCAGCGCGACAACAGCGCCGGTCATACAGGTGGCGATCGTGCCCGCCACCAACGCCTTCATGCCCAGGCCGATCAGCTCGCCCTTTCGCGCGGGCGCCATCGCGACCATACCCGCCAGCATGATCCCCACGCTGCCGAAATTGGCGAAGCTGCAAAGCGCATACAGCAGGATCACCCGCGAACGCTCCGACAGCGCTTCGGCGGGCGTACTGGACAGGCCCAGATAGGCAATCAGCTCATTCAGGACAATCTTCGTCCCCAACAACGCACCGGCAGTCATGGCTTCCGCCCACGGGATTCCAATCAGCCACGCGACGGGCGCCAGCACCCAGCCGAGCATCCGTTCGAGCGTGAGCGGCGCGCCCCAGACATCGGGCACAAGTCCGAGAATCTGGTTGGCCAGCGCCACCATGGCCACGAACACGATCAGCATCGCGATGATGCTCCACAGCAGGCGAAGCCCGTCCTGGGTGCCCTGGACGAGTGCGTCCATCGTCCCATCGTAGATGCTGTCCCCCCGGGTCAGCGCGTCGTCTGACCCCGCTTCGGCCACAGCGGGCTCCTGCACCGGGCCTTCGGACGGAACCATCAGCCGGGCGATCACAATGGCGGCGGGTGCGCTGATGAGCGAGGCAACAAGCAGATGCCCTGCGGCGTTCTCGATCACATTTGCGAGGAAGGTCGCGTAGAGCACCAGAACCGTGCCCGCGATGGTCGTCAGCCCGCACGTCATGGTGACGAACAGATCCGCACGGCTCATGCGCGACAGATGCGGGCGGATCAGAATCGCGGCCTCGACCATGCCCACAAAGATGTTGGCAGCAGCCCCGACCGATACGGGGGCGCCGATATGCATTGTCGAGCGCAGAGCGACGGCGAAGGCGCGGATGACACGCGGCATCACACCCCAGTGCCACAGCACAGCCGACAGGGCCGACATGACCAGAACGATGGGCAGCGCGCGGAAGGCCAGCACGAAGCTAGCGCCCGGATAGCTCTCTGTGAACGGCAGGTCACCACCCCCGAGGAAGCCGAAGACAAGGCTGGTCCCTGCCCGGGTCGCCGCATCCAGAGCCAGCACCACCCCGTTCACCGCGCCGATGGCCTCGCGCACGACCGGCACCGAAAGCGCCACCGCGGCCAGCGCGATCTGAATCGCCACACCGATCAGCACCAGCCGCAGGGATGCGCGCCGCCGGTTCTCACTCAGAAGCCAGGCCAGCGCCACCAGCGCAAGCAGACCCAGAACGGGTTGTACATATCCGGCCATCGGCCCCTTCCACGAGGATGAACGGTCTTACGGTGCCACCGCACCGCGATTCGCTGTGCGGCCGATGCGGCTAGTCCGCCGGGTCGGGAACTCGCTGCCAGAGCGGCTCGATCAGGACAAACTCGAACAATCCTTCCCGGGTATAAGGGTCGTTAGCATGAAAATCCTCGACGGTTTCACGCGCCGGTGCCTCGAAGACCAGAACATTGCCGGTGACGTCACGGATATCGACGTCGCCCGACGTATCCACCCCGTCGCGTACCAGCCCGCCGCCGAAGACAATCATCGGCAGGAACGGTTGCTGATAAGCCGCATGCTCCGGCTGCAGGCGCGCGCGCAGCGCAGCCATTCCGGGCTTGTCTTTTCTGACGAGTGCAAAGCGCATATCGGTCCCCCAAGCGATCGCAACATGAACTCGATACAGCAATTCGGCCGCACCGGCCAACCGCTGCCGGGAACCCTGCTACCGATCTTGAACCGGTTACACATGTAACCAATACTGCCGTCTCCGGGAGGCAGCAGCATGACATCAGGCAACACGGCGGCACGCGCCTATCAGGCGGGACTGGGCAATCACTTTTCGACCGAAGCCCTGCCCAGCACACTTCCGGACGGCCAGAACGCCCCGCAGAAACCTGCCTACGGCCTCTATACGGAGGCCATTAGCGGCTCTGCATTCACGGTGCCGCGCGGTGAATCCCGGCAAACCTGGTGCTATCGCATCCGGCCGACCGCCAAACACACCGCCTATCGTCCGCTCCCGAACGGCCGCTGGCTCACCGCGCCGGCCACGGCCGGACCGGCCGATCCCAATCAGATGCGTTGGAACCCGCTGACGATCCCGGATGCGCCACTCAATCTCATTGACGGCATCGTCACCTATGGGACATGCGGCGACGCGCACACGCAGTGCGGCATTGGTATCCACCTGTATGCCGCGAACCGTTCGATGAACGACCGCTTCTTCCACAACGCCGACGGCGAGATGCTGTTCATCCCACAGCAGGGCCGTCTCGTCCTGCACACGGAGCTTGGCGCACTCGATGCCGCCCCGGGCGAAATCGCCGTTGTGCCGCGCGGCATCAAGTTCCGTGCAGATCTGCCGGACGGCCCCTCACGCGGCTACATCTGCGAGAATTACGGCGCACCGCTGCGCCTTCCGGAACTCGGCCCCCTGGGCACACAGGGTCTAGCCAGCCGCCGGGACTTCCTGACGCCGATGGCAGCCTTCGAGGATCGCACCGGCGCCTTCGAACTGGTCCAGAAGTTCGACGGGGGCTTCTGGTCCTGCGAGATCGATCGCTCCCCGCTGGATGTCGTGGCCTGGCACGGCACCCATGTGCCCTACAAGTACGACCTGGCGAAGTTTGTGACGATCGGCACGGTCAGTGTCGATCATCCCGACCCCTCGATCTTCACCGTGCTGACCTCGCCTTCCCCCGATGCGGGCATGGCGAACATCGATTTCGTGATCTTCCCGCCCCGCTGGATGGTGGCCGAGCACAGCTTCCGCCCGCCCTGGTTCCACCGCAACGTGATGAACGAGTTCATGGGGCTGGTGACGGGTGCCTATGACGCCAAGGCGTCCGGATTCGCGCCGGGCGGAGCCAGTCTCCACAACTGCATGAGCGGCCACGGCCCCGACACGGAGACCTTCGAGAAGGCGTCGAACGCCGAACTCGCGCCTGAGAAGCTGGACGGCACGCTCGCCTTCATGCTGGAGACGCGATACCTGATCCGGCCCAGCGAATTCGCCATGAACACACCGCTGCGCCAGGCCGACTACCAGGATTGCTGGGCCGGCCTGGACGACAGGTTCGACGCCACGCGGCGGTGAGCCCTTACTTCTCCGGAATTACCGGCAGCAGCACATGGGACGGGTGGTCCGGCCCGGTATGGACCGTGACCTTCTTCCCATAGACCTCCAGCGGCCGGTTGCCCTTCATCTCGTGCTTGAAGGGACCCACGCCGTACTGGACGCGGCCCGCGATTTCCGGCGAGCCCATCTCGTAACCCGGCCAGACATAGTCGCGCCCGCGCACGCTGAGGCCGAGGCGGAAACCTTCCGGCAGCACGATGGAGGTCGGCCAGATCTCGATATCGAGCTCGTAGATCTCGCCCGGGATCAGCGGCTGCACCTCGTCATGGGTGTGGTACGGCCGGTAGGGCAGCGTCTGCTCGGGATCGAGCTTGCGGTGCGACGCCCGCAGCCAGCCGATGCCGACCGGCGTGTGCGGATCGTTCGAGCCCTTGTAGATGAGCTCCCGCAGGTCCGGCGCGAACGCTCGCAGCACGAGGAACAGGTCCGCATCCTCCGTCTCGGACGAGACGAAGAGTTTCGCCGCGACCGGTCCGGTGATCTCCGTCTCCTTCTCGACCGGCGGGGTCAGGAAGGTCAGACCGTCTCCCAGCGCGTCATAGGTCATGCTGGTGCCTTCGGACATCGGTTCGTCCGCGAGGGTGCGGCCCGCAGGCTCCAGGTACTTCTTCGTCCACCGGGTACGCGGGATCGGCCAGTCTTCTTCCGTTCGCAGGACGAACTTCTCGTCCGGATGGCGCACAAGGAGCTGGACCTTCGGCTGCTTGTCCCAGCCGGTGTCCTCGCCCTTCAGGAAGTGCCCGAAGAAGCGCTTCTGCAGGTCGATGCCGTAGTCCGTGTAATAGTGTGTGAAGTGCTCCAGCCCGTGCATTTCCAGCCACTTCTGATCCGAGGCGGAATTCACGAAACCTTCCGTGTTGCCGCGCGGATGCAGACCCACACCGCCCCAGTTGCCGGCGGACAGCAGCGGCACGTTGATCTTGGAATAGTCGGGCATCCGGGCTTTCCAGTAATCATCGATCAGGGGGTGGTCGAGGATGTCACGCCCGAAATCTCGCCGGTTCTGCGCGAGGACCTCTTCGGTGAGGGTCTCCGGCCCGGAAATCCACTCTCCGTTGATCTTGCTCTTCAGACCGTTGGCACCCTTGCCGTGCTGACGCGGGACCACGGCGCTGTTGTACCAGACCGACGGGAACCGGCAGGCGATGCCGCCGTGATGGCCCAGGTCGCGGTAATAGTCCGCCGCGCCTTCCCACACGCACATGGCCGCAAGATGCTTGGGCTGCAGCGAAGCCACCTGCCACTGGTTCATCCCGTAATAGGAAATGCCGCTGGTGCCGACCTTGCCGTTCGACCAGGGCTGGGTGCCCGCCCAGTTGATGCAGTCGTGATAGTCCTGCGCCTCGCGCGCCGACCAGACATCCAGCACGCCGGGCGAGCGCCCCGCACCACGGGAATCCACACGCACGCAGGCATAGCCGTCCGGTACCCACTTCTCGGGATCGACCAATTCCCAGTTCTGGTAACGGTTGGACGAGCCCGCCAGACAGTCGGGATAGTCCTCCACCATCTGCTTCCACTGGTAGGGATAACCGTCCTTCCAGTGCAGCCACTTGCAGTAGGGGCCGTAGCTGATGATGACCGGGTACTGGCCGTCATCGTCGGGCCGGAACACGTCGCAACGCAGGACGACGCCGTCATCCATCTCGATGGGCACGTCCCAGTCGATGCGGATACCCGCCACAACCTTGTCGTAGTTCTGGCCGATATCGGTATAGGTCTCTCCGTCCATTCTAAGCTCTCTCCCCCTTACTTCGCCGGGATCACCGGCAGCAACGCATAGCCGGCCTTCTGCGGACCGACATGCAGCGTAATGTTGTTCTTGTAGATTGCATCCGGCCGGTTATCCGGGTCGTCATGCAGGAACGGACCAACCCCGGTGAACACGTTCTTCATGTTCGACAGGCCGGAATTCGGCTCGCCCGGATAGACGTAGTCGCAACCACGGATCGAGATTCCGAAACGGTAGCCCTTCGGGACAACGATCCCCGAGGCGTGGATTTCCACGTCGACCTCATAGACCTCGCCGGGCGTGAGCGGTTCGGCCTTGTCATGGGGATGGAACGGCGCCCACTCCTCGGACCGCGAGGCGTCGAGGGCACGATGCGAGGCGCGCAGCCAGCCCGATGCCACGGGCGTGTGCGGATCAAGCGCACCGCGGAAGGTGACTTCCTTCAGGTCAGGCTGGAAGACACGCAGGATGACGAACAAATCGGCATCGCTCGTGTCGGAAGAAACATTCAGCTTTACCGCCATCGGGCCGCAGATTTCCGTGTCCTCCTCGACCGGCGTGGACAGGAATGTGAGGCCGTCACCTTCTGATGCAAAGGTGATCGCCGCATCATTCGCGGACGGCGTTTCGGACAGAATCTGGCCCGCCGGCTCGAGGTGGAACTTCGTCCACTGGGTGCGCGGAATGGGCCAGTCGTCTTCGCCGCGCGGCACGAACTTTTCGCCCGGGTGGCGCACGTTCAGCATGACCTTGGGCTCGTCCGGGAAGGCCGAATCGTCGCCGCGCAGGAAGCGCTCGAAGAAGCGCATCTGCAGGTCGTTGCCGTAGTCGGTGTAGTAGAGCGACCAGTGCTCGAGCCCGTGAATTTCCAGCCACTTCTGGCGGGAGGACGACTTCATGTAGCCGTTGAAGTTACCGCGCGGGTGCAGCGGCGCGCCACCCCAGTTGGCGCAGCTGAGAACCGGTACCTCGACCTTGGACAGGTCCGGGGTGCGCGTCGCGTACCATTCATCGTCGAACGGGTGCGAAATGTAGTCGCCATGGAGGTCGAAGCGGTTGGCCTTCAAATCCTCCTCGGACAGGGTTTCCGGACCTGCGGCCCATTCGCCGTTGGCCCGCGAACGCCAGCCGCGGTCGCCGTAGCCATGCTGGATCTTCATGATCTGCATGTCGTACCAGTGCCGCTGAAAGGTGTTGTAGATGCCCCCGTTGTGGGACAGCTCGCGATAGAAGTCGTTGAAGCCTTCCCACGGGCAGATCGCGGCCAGGTGCTTCGGCTTCAGCGCCGCCACCTGCCACTGGTTCACCGCATAGTAGGAAATGCCCGAAAGCCCGACCCTGCCGTTGGACCAGGGCTGGACACCCGCCCAGTCGATGCAGGCCGCGAAGTCCTGTGTCTCGCGTGAACTGAAGACCTCCAGATAGCCCGGAGAGCGGCCCGATCCGCGCGAATCCACGCGTATCACCACGAAGCCTTTCGGCACCCATTTCTCGGGGTCGCAGACTTCCCAGCTCTGGTGGATGTTGGTGGAGCCCGCCGGAACGTCCGGGTGGTTCTCGCACATCAGGTCCCAGCAGGTCTTGTAGATCTCCTCGAAGTGGAGGTCCTTGCCGTAGGGCCCGTGCGACATGACAACGGGATACTGCCCGTCATCGTCCGGCCGGTAGACATTGGCCCGGAGCACGAGGCCGTCATCCATTTCGATCGGCACGTCCCAGTCGACGCGCATGCCTTCGCGCACTTCGCTGCGGAAGATCGGGTCTCCCGCGTACTTGATATCGTCCATAGTGTTCCCCTCCGCCGGGTCCTAGCGTTTTTTTCTGTACGACCTCGGAAACGATAAGGGCGGCCCGAAGCCCGGGCCGCCCCTGCCGCTCTACTTTTTGCGGCTTGTCCTTTTTTCCGGAATGACCGGCAGCATGACATAGGCCTGCTGGCTGGGTCCGGTATGCAGCGTGACGTCGCCGCCGAAAATGTCGGCTGGTCGGTCGCGCGGATCGTCGTGCCGGAAGATCGCAACGCCCGTCCAGTTGGCATATTCGCCGAGGTCAGTGTTGGAATCACCCGGATAAACGTAGTCACGTCCGCGCACGGACAGCGCCAGCCGGTAGCCTTTCGGCACATGGATACAGGTCGGCCAGACCTCAACGTCGAGTTCATAGGCCTTGCCCGGTTCCAGAGGCTGCTCCTCGTCATGGGTATGATAGGGCCGATAGGGCAGTGTCTTCTTCGTGTCCAGCTTGCGGTGGGAAGCACGCAGCCAGCCCTGGGCGATCGGCGTATGCGGATCGAGTGCGCCCTGGAAGGTTACCTCCTTCATATCCGGGCCGAACACACGAACGACCAGGAACATGTCGGCGTCAGTGGTCGCCGAGGACACCCACAGCTTCGACGCGATCGGGCCGGTGATCTCCACATCCTCTTCCAGTGGCGGCGTCATGAACGTCACACCATCGGAGAAGCCACCATAGGTCACATCGCCCTTCTTCCTCTGGGGCGTGGTCGACATGCTCATGTCGCTCGGGTCGAGATAGAACTTTGTCCATTCCGTCCGCTTCAGCGGCCACTCGTCCTCATGGCGTTCGACGAACTTTTCACCCGGGTGGCGGACCTGGAGCTGCACCTTGGGCTGCTTGTCCCAGCCGTTCTTCTTTCCTTTCAGGAAGTAGTCGAAGAACCGCTTCTGCAGGTCCATGCCGTAGTCGGTGTAGAAGTGGGTCCAGTGCTCGATCCCGTGCACTTCCAGCCACTTCTCCTTCGAGGCCGACTGGGTGAAGCCCTCGAAGTTGCCGCGCGGATGCAGGCCCTGACCGCCCCAGTTGGCGGTGGACAGCATCGGCACCTTGACCTTCGACCAGTCAGGCATGCGCGACTGCCAGTATTCGTCGGTATCCAGCTTCCGGGTGCGCACGTCGTCATAGAAGTTGTTTCGGTTCTGGCCGAGTTCTTCCTCGGTCAGCGTCTCCGGGCCGGAGACCCATTCGCCGTTCATGCGCGAGCGCTTTCCGTTGGTCCCCTTGCCGTACTGCACCGAATAGACCTGCGCCTCGGACCAATCCTTGACGAACCCGTTGCACAGAATGCCGCCATGGTGGCCCATGTCGCGGTAGAAGTCCGCCGCGCCTTCCCACGGGCAGATCGCTGCCAGGTGCTTGGGCTGCAGCGCTGCACACTGCCACTGGTTCTCAGCGTAGTAGGAGATGCCGTTCAGGCCGACCTTGCCGTTCGACCAGGACTGCACGCCCGCCCAGTCCACGCAGATCGCCAGATCCTGTGCCTCGCGCAGCGACCAGATGTCGATGACACCGGGGGAGCGTCCGGTGCCACGCCCGTCAACACGAATACATACATAATCGTCCGGCACCCAGCGCTCTGGGTCCACCACTTCCCAGTTCTGGTACTTCTCGCTCGTACCCGCGCCGATTTCCGGGAAATCCTCCAGCATGCGCTCATACTGGTCGTGATAGGCGTCGTCGAAGTGAAGGAACTTGCCATAGGGGCCGTATGTCATGATGACGGGGTACTTGCCGTCCTTGATTGGCCGGTACACGTCGCAACGCAGGACCAGCCCGTCGTCCATCTCGATCGGCACATCCCAGTCGATGCGCATGCCGTCGCGGACATCGGTCCACGCCTGATCGTCCATGTACTGGGTTTTCTTCTTCGCCATCGTTCTCTCCCCGATACGAAATCAAAGCCGCCCGTTCGGGCGGTGCTGTTTTTGGCCCCCTCCATGCGGAAGAGCCGCCAGTTTCAAATTATAGAATAGTGGAATTCCGCCCGCCGGGGGAAGCGCCCGGCGGCATTTTTTGCCGGACCGGAAACCACATCACCCGGGGCATGGATTTGAGCGCGCAAGCCGGAACCATGACCGTATTGCTACAAAAATATGACTAGTTCACACCTGAAATGGAGGAAAAATTAAGCAACCGGTAACCTTGGCAACGGCATAACTCCATCGAAGTGAGCAACACAGATTCGTTTCGCATTCACTCAACCGATATTGACCTGCAAGTGGAGTAAACGACCCATGTCAGCAGCCAACGCATTGGCAAAAACCAAGGCCGACCACCCCGAGCGCGGCTCAGGTTCAGTGCTCGGGCGCATTACGTCCCTCGAAAAGTCGATGCTCGATTTGTTGCCGGTGAACGTTCTCACCTGCGATCCGAAGACGTTCAAGATCACCTACGCCAACCGAACCAGCCGCGACACGCTCGACGAGCTTGCCCACCTGCTGCCGGGCGGCGTCAATGGCGACAACATCGTTGGCCAGTCGATCGACGTGTTCCACAAGAACCCGGAACACCAGCGCCGGATGCTGGCGGACCCTGAAGCCAACCTGCCGCACCACGCGATCATCCGCCTGGGTCCGGAGCTTCTCGAACTGAACGTCACCGCCGTCCCCTCCAAGGGCAAGAAGGTCGGCACGCTTATGCTGTCCTGGACGGTCGTGACCGAACGCGAGCGCCTCAAGCGCATGGTCGATAACATGCCGATCAACGTCATGATGTGCGATCCCGAGTCGTTCGAGATCAACTACGCGAACAAGACGAGCGTCGAGACGCTGCGGTCGATCGAGCACCTGCTGCCGATCAAGGCCGATGAACTGCTCGGCACCTGCATCAACGTCTTCCACAAGATGCCCGAGATGCAGCGCAAGCTGCTCAAGGACCCGGCAAACCTTCCACACAACGCCAAGATCAAGCTCGGCGAAGAGACGCTTAAGCTGGATGTTTCCGCGATCATCGACAACAGCGGCTACTACATCGGCCCGATGGTGAGCTGGTCCGTCATCACCAAGGAAGAGGCCCTGGCCACGACGGTGAGCGAGATCACCGACACGGTGGCATCCGCAGCCGAACAGCTTCGCGGCAACTCCCAGGAGCTGGACGGCACGTCTGAGTCAGCCTCCTCCCAGTTGAACGCCGTTGCGGCCGCCACGGAGGAAGCCTCCGCGAACGTGGCCACGGTGGCCGCAGCCACGGAAGAACTCTCAGCGACCCTCGATGACATCAGCCGCCAGATCATGAGCGCGAATGACATCACGCGGAACGCCGTGACCCAGGCGAACGAAAGCAACGCCAAGGTCGAGTCACTCCCCTCCGCCGCCGAGCGCATCGGTGAAGTGATCACGCTGATCAAGGACATCGCCGAACAGACCAACCTCCTGGCCCTGAACGCCACCATCGAGGCGGCGCGCGCGGGCGAGGCCGGCAAGGGCTTTGCTGTCGTCGCGTCTGAAGTGAAGTCGCTCGCCAACCAGACGGCAGGCGCGACCAGCGAGATCACGGACCAGATCTCCACGATCCAGACCGAGATCGGCAGCACGATCGAGGGCATCCAGACCATCAGCAGCATCATCGGCCAGGTCGAGGAAATTTCGACCACGATCGCCGCGGCGGTCGAGGAGCAGACGGCCGCCGTCCGCGAAATCGCCTCGAACGCCCAGCATGCCTCGCAGGGAACGGAGGAGGTCTCCTCCAACGTGGCCGGCGTCAGCAGCGGGGTCAGCACCGCGCGCGAACTCGCAGGTGCCGTGCAGTCGGCCGCCAACAATCTGTCGGAGCAGGCGGAAGCCCTCAAGAAGCAGATCACGTCCTTCCTGGAGCGCTGATCCGCACCGGACCACCGGCCCGGACACACGAAAAGACAACGGCCCCGCGCAGGCGGGGCCGTTTTCGTTTCCGGAGACGTCGCGCGCCTACTCGGCCTTGATGTAGAGGACGGCCCAGGGCCAGTGCGATTCATCCTCTTCCGTGGCCTTTCCGCCCGGGACGTCATAAACGATCCAGGACGGCCCGCGCCCGCCGATCTGCAGGAATGAACCGTTGCCCTTCAGGGCAAGAATCCAGTCGTGCTTCGCCAGGTCCTCGGCGGTGATTTCCACCGCAAACCCGTCCATCGCCACTGCAGTGATTTTCGTACCGTTCCATCCGGCTGCTGCAAGGACATCGGAAAGCTTGGGCCCTTCAAACGTCACAGCCGCAGGCCATGGGTCGGCCTTGATCGTTTTCTTGACGGTGCCCATGGCCTCCAGCATCGCGATGTCGAAACCGGCCGCCTTGTCGTATCCGTATTCGAGCGATTTCAGGAAAGAGGCCGTGAAAAATTCAGGCGCACCGAGATTTGTCTCACTCACCGCACCGCCAATGGTCAGGACGACCTGGCCCTGCGGCTTCGCGAGGTCCGCATTCGCCGCCCCGCCCCACAACATCGCGGTGAGCGCAAGGCCCACAAATGTCGCCAGTTTTCTCATCGCGCTGTCTCCTGTCTAAAGCCGGTTGTCCGGGTCAACGCTGTAACCCAGTTCATTCATCCACATGAGGCTCGACCACGTGTCCTTTGAGGGGTCGAGTTCCATCCCGATGGCACCTGCATAGCCCTTGCCCACAGCGCGGCGCGCCAGCCAAAGCAGGTCCAGTTCGCCCTCGCCCGGCTCGTGGCGTCCAGGCGGGTTCCCGATCTGCACATATCCGATCTGCGGCCAGTATTCGTCCATAATGCCGGACAGCGTGCCCGTTTCCTCGTAGCGCATATGGAAGGTGTCATAGACGAGCCCCACATTCGCCAGGCCCACGGCCTCCACGATTTCGCGCGCCTGCGCCATGGTCTGCATCGCCCAGTCCGCGATGCGGTGGGCGGTCACGGGCTCCAGCAGGAATTTGCACCGGTGGCTGCCCGCGGCGCGGGCGATGTAGCCGAGGTTCTCGATATAGGTCTCGACGCAACGCTCCCGGCTTTCGCCCGGCGGGACCGGCCCCGCCCCGACATTGATCGAATAGAAATCGCAGTGGGTGATGTAGTCCAGCGCCTGATCGGCGGCGCGGCGGAACTCGTCCTGCCGGCCCGGCTGCGCGCCGAGCCCCATCGTGCCACCCGCCCAATCGGCCGGCACCACGCAATAGGTGAACTCCAGACCGTGATCATCGAGCAAGGACTTGAGCTCGTCCTTTGGCAGTTCGTAGGGGAAATGGTACTCGATCGCGGTGCAGCCGATCTTCGCCGCCGCCGCAAACCGGTTACGCAGCGGCAGTTCCAGGAACAGGTGATAGAAGTTCGGTGCGAAACGGATCATGGGCGCGGCCTCCCCTGAAAGCCCGCGCCCATGGTAGGCCGCAACGGCCCGCGCTCAAAGCACCGCGATGTGCATCAGGCGACGCCGTCCAGGAATTCGTCGTCCGGGACCACCCGCAACGGCAGCAGGTCGCTGCCGCCACCGATAATCAGCGATTCATCCACACGCACACAGGCGCCGCCGTAATAGCCACCGACGGAGAAGGTGCCGATCTGCACATTGCGCCCTTCCACCTGCGGCAGGCGGAAGAGTTCCTGGTAGATCGTGTCGCGGGAGTCGAACTGGCCCGCCGTTTCCTCGACGAGGCCGTCATGCCGGTCGAAGATCGCGATGTTCGAGCCCCAGCGCCCCACAATCGGCTTGGCGACATAGCCGGTCCGGCGCAGGTCGTCGTCCAGCTCATAGCTGGAGTTCAGCAGGAAGCGGCTCGACGGGAACATCGAGTGCACGATGGGCAGGATCGCCTTGTTGCTGGTCACCAGCGTCCACAGCGGCTCGAAGACGATGACTTCCTCGCGCAAAAGCACGTCGACAAGGCGCGGCGGATACTTGCGGTGGTCGATGGTGTGATGCAGGCGCAGTTCCTCGGCGTCGTCGTCGAGTTCATGGCGGATCTGGTCAAGCGCGGTCTCCCACGCCCAGGTCTTCCAGACCCATGTGATGCGCAGCCCGTCCTCATCGCAGACCCAGCCCTCATCGTCCCACTGCAGGTCCCCGACGCCGTGCACGACCTTGCAGGTGATGCCAGCCTTCTCGGCCGCCGCTTTCATGTAGAGAGCGTGATAAGTCTCCTCGAGGTCACGGTCCTGCATGATGTGCAGCACACCGTCGAGCCCGATCTCCTGCCAGGCCTCGACCAGGCGGTCGTAGAGCTCGATGCCCGCGTCCTCGCCCGCCGTACAGCCGAAATGCTCGGCCCAGCGGCCCTGAACGAAGCCGCACTCCATATGGCAGGAGCAGGAATCGGCGTTGTACTCGTAGGCCTTCACACCCTGATCGGAGAGCGCAAAGTCGAACCGGCCGGTGATCATCTCACCGCGACGATTGCCCCATGACTGGCGGATACGCGGCCAGAGGACCGGCGGCAGGTTGAACCGGCGCAGCAGGTCCTCGTTTTCAAGCACATAGTTTGTGGCGTGCAGGAACATGCGGTGCAGTTCGTTCGTCGCGCGCCGCAATTCGCGCTCAGCCGTCTCGCTGATGCAGAAGTACTGGTGCTGGTGGGTCGCGTCGGAAGCGAGCTTGCATCCCTTGTTGAGCTCGATATAGGCCGCCTGCTTGGCGTCCGTGCCGTCGAGCCAGGCCGTTTCGGTTTGCCCGGTGTCCGCGACCTCGCGCAGCTGCGGGACAAACAGGCGGGGATCGTCGTCGAGTTCGGCCTCGGCATGGGTCGGATCGTCGGTCTGGATCACCCAGCCCACGATCTCGGAATCGTCGAAGGTGCAGGCGAGTGTGTATCCCGTCGTATCGTCACCCGTCATCGGCAGTTCGCGCGCCCAGTCCCGGCCTTCCGGCCAGACTTCGTGATCGACGTTCTGTTCGACAATGCGGATGAGGTCGGGATGGACTTCGGTGACGATGGCCACATGGCCGGTCACGTCGAACTCCCCGCCCTCGTGCCAGATCAGAAGCGCGCCGGGTTCCGGCGGGCGGCGGGATCCGTTGCGGAAGGAATGAAGCGGCAGGAGAGAACCGTCGGCAACCACCCGTACATTGCGCAGGCGGAATATGTCGTACGCCATCGCGATGTCGTCGAAGACGTAGCCCTTGTTGAGGTAGAGCCAGCGGCGTGCGAGTTCGACGCACTGCCACTTGTGGCCCATGTAAACGCCGTCGACATGGCTGCGATAGGATTGCCGGGTGGCATACTCCTCCGGGTCGGCTGATTCATAGTCGGAGGAATAGACGGGCACTGCCCCCGGCGCGGTTCCGATCAATGCACCGAACCTCGCGGGGCGCCCGGATACTGGGTGCTTCAACAGCTCACCTTAAGGACGCGTTGCGGACCGGACCGGACCATCCGGCACCGCACCCCCAACGGCGGACAAATGCGCCCGACCGCCTCCGCTTTCAAGATACTTCGTGAAAGTTTTTGCAAGTGCTGGAAATGGGTCGCCGGGTGCGCGATCCTGACCGCACCGGGTACCGCTGCCCCTTCGCTGACATCATGGAGCCGATCATGTCCCTGCGTCTTGCCGCCGCCCTCGCCATATCCGCGAGTCTCCTGACAACAGCGCCCGCCGATGCGGACGAGGCCCTGACGGAAACAGCCCGCGCGCAGATCTCGGCCTTTGTCGAAGGGGTGATCTCCGGGCCGGACGCTGTCGCGCCGCTGCTGGCACCCGAGTTCCAGATCATGCGCTCCAACGGCATCGGCTATGACCGCGCAGGCTATGTCGGCCGCGGCGCCGGTTCGGTGAACGCACGACCCCGCTACGGCCTTGCCGACATCGTGGCCACGGCCGATGGAGACCTGCTGGTGACGCGCTATTTCCTGGAGATCGAGGAAACCATCGACGGCAAGTCGGTCACGAAACGCGCGCCACGCCTGACCGTATTCCGCAAGTTCGGCGACGCATGGAAGGTCAGCGCGCACGGCAATTTCGCGCATGTGGACTAGCCATGGATGAGGCCGGTTTCTGTTCGCGCCTGCTCGACATCATCGAACAGGATGTCATCCCGCTGACCCGTGAAGGTGTCGCGGCGGGAAACAAGGTCTTCGGCGCCGCGATCCTGCGCAAGGATGACCTTTCGCTGGTGATCGCGGCCACCAACAACGAGATCGAGAACCCGCTCAACCATGGGGAAATCTCGACCCTCAATGCGTTCTACCGTCTCGATCCGGCCTCGCGGCCCAAAACGGCCGACTGCATCTTCGTCTCCACCCACGAGCCCTGCCCGCTCTGCCTGTCGGCCATCACATGGGCGGGTTTCGACAACTTCTATTATTTCTTCGGCTACGAGGACACGCGCGACACATTCGACATTCCCCACGACCTGAAAATCCTGCAGGAGGTGTTCAAGGTCGAGAACGTGGACTACGCGCGCACCAACGCGTTCTGGACCTGCCGGAATATCATCGAGATGTCCGGGAACATCGCCGACGCACGCGAAGCGCGCACCACGCAAATCACCCGGATCAAGGACGCCTACGACGCGCTGTCGGACGCCTACCAGGCGTCAAAAGGCGACAACGATATCCCGCTCAACTAGCGATCCTGCCCCATTGCGCTAGATCAACGCCTCCCGGACGGGAGCCCATAAACTCGCGTGAACTGGGGGAATGCGGGGAAGCCGCTATGCGCGACGAACAGGCAATCCGGACCGAACCTCAAACGGTGCGAGTCGATGACCTTCTGGAGGTTCTTGGCCAGGGCATAAGGGACCTGCGGGCCGCGCCGCTCTACAGCCTGTTTTTCAGCGCCATCTATGTCGTGGGCGGCTGGGTCATGATCCTGATGCTGGTCGAGTTCGACCTGCCCTTCCTCGTCTATCCGCTCGCAGCAGGATTTGCGCTCATCGCCCCGTTCATCGCCAGCGGCTTTTACGTGATCAGCAGCCGGCTGGAAGCATCCGAACCGCTGTCCTGGCGCATCATTTTCAGCATCATCCGGTCGATGTTCGGGCGCGACCTGGGCTGGATGGCACTCGTCACGGGGTTTTCGCTGTTCATCTGGATGGACATCGCGGCACTGCTGACGTTCGGATTCCTGGGATTCCATTCCCTCAGTTTCTCGAACATATTCGAGACTATTTTCACCACACCCGCCGGCTGGGCGTTTCTGGTCATCGGAAACACCGCCGGTGCGCTGATCTCCTTTGCCGTCTTCTCCTATACGGTCATCTCGATCCCGATGCTGTTCGATCGCGACATCGATTTCGTAACTGCTATGGTGACCAGTGTCCGTTTCGTGAAACGAAACCCCCGGGTCATGGCAATCTGGTGCTTTACCATCGCCGTGGTAACGGCAATTTCCCTGCTGTCAGGGCTTGTCGGGCTCCTGGTCACCCTGCCCGTGCTGGGTCACGCTACCTGGCATCTTTATCGACGCGCGCTTGCGTCCGGGTAGCACGCGTTCCAGACCAAATACGACAAGACCGAGCACCAGCCCCCAGAACGCAGATCCGATCCCGAACAGGGACAGGCCCGAGGCGGTCGCCGTGATCGTCAGGACGGCGGCGAATCGAGTCTCCTGAGGTGCGAGAGCGGCACCAAGCGCGTTCATCAGCGGTCCGACAAGGGCGAGACCTGCAATGGTCACGATGACCGCGAAGGGAAGCGCGGCAAATCCGGCCACCACCGTGACCCCGATCGCGGCAAGGATCAGGAAGCCGACGCCGTAGAACACACCGGCGAGCCAGCGTTTCGCAGGATCGGGATGTGCGTCGGGGCCCGTGCAAAGCGACGCCGTGATGGCCGCCATCGTGGTCGTATGCGCACCCAACGGCGCCGTCAGCAGGGACATCAGGCCCGTGACCGCGAACGCGGACCGTGTCGGCGGCTCGTATCCCGCCGCCCGGAGCACCGCAAACCCGGGAAGGTACTGGGATGCCATGGAGACGATGAACAGCGGCAGGCCGAGTCCCAACAGGGCAGGAACCTCGAAGGACGGGGTAACCAGCAGGAACTCCGTCATGCCAAACCCGCCGTCCATCCCGTTGAACCGGCCGAGTATGGCGGTCCACAACACGCCCCCCGCCAGCACCGCGATGACCGACCACGTGGCACTGAACAGCCGCACCACCACAAACACGGCGAGCAGGGGCAGGATCAGCAGCGGGTCTGCCGTGACGGCATCGAACACGGCGATGGTGAAACCGATCAGGACGCCGGCCAGCATCGCGGCCGCGAGCGGCGCCGGTATGCGCGCGATCGCCGTTGCGATCGGCCGAAGCGTGGCGCAGAGCAGGATCAGCAACGCGGTGAGCAGGAATGCCCCGACGGCGGCTTCAAGGCTGTAGGCCGGGATTCCGCCGATAGCAGTCGCACCGATCAGCGCTGCACCGGGGGTGGACCAGGCCGAGATCATCGGAATGCGGTGCCAGTACGACAGAACAACGCTGGAGACGCCGGTCCCGAGGCATATCGCCGACACCCAGGACACGATCTGCGCCGGGTCCGCGCCCACGGCCTGCGCCGCGGCAATGACGATCGCCATGCTGCTGCCGACCCCGACCACGACGCCGGCAACGGCGGAACTGACGAGTGACGCTCTCATGGTCCGCCCCGCGTTCGTCCTGTGTCGGCAATGTTCGAGAAAGTGGTGGGTGCACAAGGACTCGAACCTTGGACCCGCTGATTAAGAGTCAGCTGCTCTACCAACTGAGCTATGCACCCACCGTGTGCCCGAAAGCGGCGCGGATATAGCACCCGAAACCGCCGATGTCGAGGCATCGCGGCCGTCAAATCCGACCCTCAGGCCAGGCCGCCGCGCCGGTTGATATAGGTGTCGCGGTGCAGCCAGCAGCTCATCACCAGCCCGAAGCCGATCAGCACGGTCAGCATGGCCGTCCCGCCGTAGGAAATCAGCGGCAGCGGCACGCCCACGACCGGGAGGACTCCCATCACCATCGCGATGTTGATGAAGACGTAGAGGAAGAAATTCACAGTGATGCCCATCGCCAGCAATCGCGAGAACTGGC
Source organism: Alphaproteobacteria bacterium (assembly GCA_038117045.1). Lineage (GTDB taxonomy): Bacteria > Pseudomonadota > Alphaproteobacteria > UBA6615 > UBA6615 > JABJAG01. The sequence goes on from JAYOFE010000009.1 coordinate 99,139, forward strand.
TGCGGCACCGCACCGCGATATAGAAGCCATAGCCCACCAGCAGCGCGTAAAGCGCGATCAGGCCGACGCCACCGACCAGGCCGAATTCCTCCGCCAGCATGGTGAAGATGAAGTCAGTCTGCTTTTCCGGAAGGAAGTTCAGGTGGCTCTGGGTGCCTTCAAGGAAGCCCTTGCCGAACATGCCGCCCGAGCCGAGCGCGATCTTCGACTGCAGGATGTGATAGCCGGAGCCGAGCGGGTCCGTCTCCGGGTTCAGGAAGGTGAAGATTCGCTGCTTCTGGTAGGCATGGAGGAACTGCCAGCCGACCGGGACCGCCGCTGCCGCTGCGGCCGCGACAATGCCGAACTGCCAGAGCCGTGCGCCGCCGATCCAGAACATGGCCGCCCCTACCATCGCGATCACGCCCGCCGTGCCCAGATCGGGCTGGCGCAGCACCAGCGCCATGGGCGCGAGGACGATGAAGATCGGGATGATGAGATTGCGCAGCCGCCCGGCCTCGTCCACGTCAAAGCCGTGGAAATAGCGTGCCAGCGCCAGCACGACGGCGATTTTCATCACTTCGGACGGCTGCAGCTGGAAGAAGCCCAGGTCGAGCCAGCGCTGCGCGCCCATGCCGATGGAACCCATGATTTCCACCGAGGCCAGCAGCGCCAGGCACGCGCCATAGACCGGGTAGGACGCGCGCAGCCAGAACCGGATGTCGATCAGGGCGACAATCAGCATCATCGCCACGCCCACCGCGAAGCGCGACATCTGGCGTGATACCCACGGGTCGAAGCTGCCATTTGCCGCGGAGTACAGCATGGCGAAGCCGACCGAGGCGGTCAGCGTGATCAGCAGCACGAACTCCCAGTTCAGCCGCAAAAGCTTCTGCCGGACGGTTGGCTGTGCTGTGCCCAGTTGCGCCATCGCCCGCCCGCTCACGTGCCCTGGTTGCCGGAACCGTCGAGCCCTGCGACGTTCGCACCGGGTGCGAGGCGTGCCGGGTCACGGTCCAGTGTGGCCGCCATGATGTCCCGCGCGATCGGCGCCGCGACGGCCGAACCGCCGCCGCCATGCTCCACAACCACGGAGATCGAATAGCGCGGGTCCTCGATCGGCCCATAGCCGACGAACAAGGCGTGGTCGCGATAGCGCCATGGCAGCTCGTCGTTCTTGAGCACACCCGAATCGCGCTCGCGCTGGGAAATGCGCCGGACCTGTGCGGTGCCTGTCTTGCCACCCATGGACATGCCGGGAACCGTGATCCGGGCCCGGTGCGCCGTGCCGGTCGGGTCCTGGGTGACCATGGCCATGGCGTCCATCACCATTTTCAGGTGGCGGGGATCGACGCCGATTCCCGTGCTGCCGTCACCGGTACGCTCTGCCAGCCGACCGTGAAGGACACGGTCGCGGGCCAGATGCGGGGACACGATCTTGCCGCCATTGACCATGCGCGCGGTCATCGTCGCGAGCTGCAGCGGCGTTGTCAGCACGAACCCCTGCCCGATACCGGCCACAAGCGTCTCGCCCAGCACCCAGGGCTGTCCGATGACGGCGCGCTTCCACGACTTGGTGGGGATAAGGCCCGCGCGTTCACCCGGGACATCCAGGCCAAGTGATTCACCCAGTCCGAACTTCGAGGCCATCTTCGCGATCTTGTCGATGCCCACCTTGCGGGCGATCTCGTAGAAATAGACGTCGCAGGATTCCGCGATGCCGCGCGCTAGGTCCACATGCCCGTGTCCGTAGCGCTTCCAGCAGTGGAATTTGCCGTCACCCACTTCCAGGTGGCCGGGACAGAAGAAGGACGAGTTCGGCGTGATCACGCCATCCTCAAGCGCCGCGAGCGCGACCACCATCTTGAAGGTCGATCCCGGGGCGTATTCGCCCGCAATGGCCTTGTTGCGCAACGGCGCACGCTCGTTGTCCGCCAGCGCCCGCCACTGGCTGTTGCTCAGGCCTTCGGTGAATGCATTGGGATCGAAGCTGGGCGTCGAGGCCTGCACGATCAGCCCGCCGGTGTGGATGTCCATGACCACGACCGCTCCGGCCTCTTCGCCGAGACGCTCCATGGCCTTGCGCTGGAGCGCCATGTCCAGCGTCAGGACAACATCGCGCCCGGGATTGCCTTCCTGGCGGTCGAGTTCGCGGATAACGCGGCCCACCGCGTTCACTTCGAGCTGGCTGGCCCCCGCGCTGCCGCGCAGCGGTGCGTCGAAGGCGCGCTCGATGCCGTTGCGGCCGATGCGGAAGCCCGGCAGTTCCAGCAGCGGGTCGCCCGTCAGGTCCTCCGGGCGTGGCGCGCCCACATAGCCTAGGATGTGCGCGGCGGAATCGCCGTTCGGGTAGAAGCGGCGCTCACCCACGTCGATGGTCACGCCCGGCAGGTCCGGGGCATTCACCTCAAGCCGGGCCACGTCCTCCCATTCGAGGAACTCGCGCACCGTGACCGGGACGAATTTCTTCTTCCGGCGCACCTCTTTCAGGATGCGCGCCTTCTCGTCCGCGTCGATGGGAATGATCATCGCCAGCCGGTCGAGGACCGCGGGCACGTCGGGCGTGTTCTCCGACTTGATCAGGACACGGTAGTTCTCCTGGTTGATCGCGACGGGAACCCCGAAGCGGTCGAGGATGCGCCCGCGCGACGGCGGCAGCAGGCGCATGTTGATGCGGTTTTCCTCGGCCAGCGTCCGGTAACGGTCGGATTCGACCACCTGCAGGTAGTACATCCGGCCGACCAGTGCGGCGAGCAGACCAAACTGGCCGCCCGCGAGCAGGGCCGCCCGCCGGGTAAAGAAGCGCTGCCGGTCGTTGTCGCGCCTGTTCATACCGGCTCCGCCGCGCCCACAAGCCAGCGCTGGGTCCGCAACAGGAACCACGCGACGACGGGAAACACGAAGACCGTCAGCACGATGCTTGCGATCACCACGTCACTCGGCAGGATGGCTCCGCGAAGCGCTGACGCCAGCATCCAGGTGAGCGCACCCGCCACCGGGGCGACGATCGCGAAACCGGCCCAGAAGATCCAGAACGGCTTGCCGACAAGGAACCGGCGCTGGCTGAGCACAAAGGCATGCGCCAGCAGGAAGATCAGCGCAGTCAGGCCGAAGGGTGCCCCGATCAGCGCGTCCTGGAACAGTCCGACCATGAAGACCAGCACGCGCGGCGTCAGGTCCGGGCGGAACACCACCCAGTAGTAAACGCCCATCAGCGGCAGCGCGGGCGCAATCTCGCCATAGAACGGGATCGGAAGATGCAGGTGCGCGAGGAAGACCAGAAGCACGAGCGTGAACCCGGGCACCACACGGCGCGCCACATCGGCAATGCTGCCGACCCCGCCTTCACTCATTGCGTCGGCTCGGGCTCGGGCGACGGTGCGGCCTTGAGGGATTCGACCGCGGGTACTTTCTCCGGCGGCGGCAGGATGCCTTCCACGCCGTAGTCCAGAATCCTGGCCTCGCTGAGCCGCGCGATCTCGACCGCCGGCTGCAGGACGATCCGGGTCTCGGTCACTTCCGAAATGGTGCCGATGGGCAGGCCCGGCGGGAACACCCCGCCATGGCCGGAGGTCACAAGCCTGTCTCCGGAAGACACCGGCGAGTTCGATGCCAGGTATGTCACCGACGGCCAGGGCGTGTTGTTGCCAGTCACGATGACCCGGTCGCCGGTCGATTCCACCAGCGCGGGGATGCGCGAGTTGATGTCAGTCAGCAGCAGCACCCGTGCGGAACGGTCTCCCACTTCCGCAACACGCCCGACCACTCCGGCCTGTGAGACGACCGCCTGGCCCCGCTGGACCAGATGGCGCGAGCCGGCGTTGATCAGCAGGCTGTGGAAGAAGCTGCCGCCTGTGTCGGCGATGATGCGAGCCGTCACCGCGCGTGGTGCCACTTCCGGCACATACTCGAGCTGGGCCCGCAGGGTCGCGTTCTCGACCGCGAGCTGGCGGGCACTCTGCATCCAGCGAAGCAGCCGTTCGTTCTCGGCGCGCAGGCGGTCATTTTCAGCGAAGACAAAGAAGAAGTTCCGGACCGACTGGGCCGCATCGCGACCCGCTTCCACGGGACGGGACAGGGTGTCGAGGACCGGGGCGACACTGTCGACGATCACGATCCGGGCGCGCTCCAACGCGCCGGTCTCGGCCTTGCTCAGCAGCATGAGCGCGAAGGCCAACGCGAACAGGGCCAGGAATGCAAAGCGCTGCGCCCAGACCCTGACCGGAACAGCCAGGCCGGCTACAGACATGCTCGCATTGCGTTTCGCCACCAGAGTTTCCTGTCTCCCGGATACCCGCCGCTACCCGGTTACGGGTCAGTACATGCTGACCAGAACGTCCTTCAACCGTTTGAATTCCTCGAGCGACCGGCCCGTGCCCCTCGCCACGCAGGTGAGCGGATCGTCCGCAATCGACACCGGCAGCCCCGTCGCGTGCCGCAGCACGTAGTCGAGGTTGCACAGCAGAGCACCGCCGCCCGTGAGCACAATCCCCTTGTCCACGATATCGGCGGCCAGTTCCGGCGCCGTGTGCTCCAGGGCCACCTTGACCGCATCGATGATCGCGCTGATCGGTTCAGCCAGGCTTTCAGCGATCTGCCTTTCGGTGATGATGATTTCCTTCGGTACGCCGTTCATCAGGTCGCGCCCCTTGATCTCCATCGTCCGGCCTTCGCCGTCTTCCGGCGGGCAGGCGGAGCCGATTTCCTTCTTGATGCGCTCGGCGCTCGATTCACCGACCAGCAGGTTATGGTTGCGGCGGATGTAGCCGATGATGGCCTCATCCATCTTGTCGCCGCCCACGCGCACACTGCGCGAATAGACGATACCGCCCAGCGACAGGACCGCGACTTCCGTCGTGCCACCGCCGATATCCACGACCATGGACCCGGTCGGCTCGGTGACCGGCAGACCGGCGCCGATGGCGGCCGCCATCGGTTCCTCGATCAGCCATACCCGGCGCGCGCCGGCGCTTTCAGCCGATTCCTGGATCGCACGGCGTTCCACTGCCGTTGAGCCCGACGGTACGCAGACGACAATCTGCGGGCTGTGGAAACCGCGGCGATTGTGCACCTTGCGGATGAACTCCTTGATCATCTCCTCGGCGACCTCGAAGTCCGCGATGACACCATCGCGCAGCGGCCGGATCGCCTGGATGTTGCCGGGCGTACGTCCAAGCATCTGCTTGGCCTCGTTGCCGACGGCGAGGACCTTCTTCTTACCCTTGGATTCAACAATGGCGACAACCGAGGGCTCGTTCAGGACGATATCGCGTCCCTTCACATAAACGAGCGTATTCGCCGTCCCGAGGTCGATTGCCATGTCGGCCGAAAGCGCACCCATAATTCGCGATAGCATGTCTCGCCGCCTAGTCCTGTATCGTTTGCCGCCTTCCGTGATGGAAGGCCTGGGGGCGGCGCCAGAAGCCGCCCCTGTGCCCGTACTTATGCCGACAAAGCTGCCGGCGCTGTCTTTTCCCGCTTCACGAGCAGCTTGTTCAGCGCATGCAGGTACGCGCGCGCCGAAGCGACAAGCGTGTCCGCATCCGCACCCTGCCCATTCACGGTCTTTCCGTTCTCATCCAGCCGCACGGTGACTTCCGCCTGTGCGTCCGTCCCGCCGGTCACGGCATGTACCTGATAGAGCTGCAATATGGCCGTATGAGGGAAGAGTTCACCGATGGCGTTGAACACTGCATCGACGGGACCGTTCCCGCGCGCCGTGGTTGCGACCTTCTCACCGTCGATCTCCAGTTCCAGATCTGCCTCCTGCGGCCCCTTGGAACCGGCACGCACTTGCAGCGAGACGAAGCGGATTCGGGACTCATCATGCTGGATGGTGTCATCCACCAGCGCGACGATGTCCTCGTCGAAGATTTCCTTCTTCTTGTCCGCCAGATCCTTGAAGCGCTGGAACGCATCGCGGACCGCATTGTCGCCCATGTTGCCGTAACCCAGTTCGCGCAGCTTCTCTCGGAAGGCGTGGCTTCCCGAGTGCTTGCCCATGACCAGGTTGGACTTGTTCAGGCCGACCGATTCCGGGGTCATGATCTCATAGGTCTCGGCGTTCTTGAGGACGCCGTCCTGATGGATGCCGGATTCGTGCGCGAAGGCATTGGCGCCGACGATGGCCTTGTTGGGCTGCACGTTGAAGCCGGTGATCGTCGAGACCAGGTGGCTGGCCCGCGTGATCTCGGTCGTCTCCACGCCCGTCTTGTAGGGCATTGCATCGTGGCGCGTCCGCAGCGCCATCACGACCTCTTCCAGCGCGCAGTTGCCCGCCCGCTCGCCGATGCCGTTGATGGTGCACTCGACCTGCCGGGCACCAGCACCCACAGCCGCCAGCGAATTGGCGACGGCCAGGCCGAGGTCGTTGTGGCAGTGAACCGAGATGACTGCCTTGTCGATGTTCGGCACCCGGTTGAACAGCATCGCGATGAGGTCCGCGAACTCCTCAGGTACGGCATAGCCGACCGTGTCGGGGATGTTGATGGTCGAGGCCCCGGCCCGGATCGCGCTTTCGACGACACGGCACAGGAAGTCGCGCTCGGTTCGCGAGCCGTCTTCGGGCGACCATTCGATATCTTCGCAAAGATTGCGTGCATAGCTCACGCTGTCGACGATGGCGGCGTGAACGTCTTCCGGCTCCATCTGCAACTTGAACTTCATGTGCAGCGGGCTGGTGGACAGGAAGGTGTGGATGCGCGGACGTTCAGCGCCGCGCACCGCGTCCCAGGCGCGCTCGATGTCGGCATGGGCGGCGCGGGCCAGACCGGCCACGCTCGACTTCTTCACCGTATTCGCGACTTCGCGAACGGCCTCGAAGTCGCCGTTGGAGGCAATCGGGAATCCGGCCTCAATGATGTCGACGCCCAGTTCCTCAAGCGCGAGTGCAACACGCACCTTCTCCTCGAGATTCATCGAGCAACCCGGCGACTGTTCGCCGTCGCGCAAGGTGGTGTCAAAGATACGGACGTAGTTCGGATGGTCGCGATCGACGCTGGAATCCGAATGGTTCTGCTTGTTTTCCGTGGCGGTCATTGGTCCCGTCTCAAATTCGATTGGTTGACTTAGGTTCGGATTTCACCCCTGAACTATCCAGGCCACACGGCTCTGTTGGCGTTCAGGGGCACCTAAGTCGCAGGGCCGCGCCGCCCGGAAGGAGCGCATCGAGATCATGCAGGTTGAGGCACAGGCGACCCGTCGCCGCATCGCGAGCGATGCAGTGGTCAAAACCCCGATCTGCGCGGACGATCTTCACGCCCCGTGATCTCCCCAACGGCTCCTGCCGAAAAGATTCCTGAACACGCCAAGAATCGTCGCAAGAGCGTTAACAATTGGTGAACAAGCCGTACACCAGTATGCAAAGAAAACCCTTTAACGCCCTTGTTTTAGAGCGCTTTTAGGGTACACCGCAACGGTTTTGTTAACTATGTCGTTCTGCTGGGCGCCGCGACGGCATATTTTCGTCGCGGCGCCCGAACCGGAGAACCGGAATCAGTTCTTGGACTTGTCGACCAGGGCGTTTTCCGCGATCCACGGCATCATGCCGCGAAGCTTCTCGCCGGTCTCCTCAAGCTGATGCGCAGCCTGCAGGCGGCGGGTGGTCTTGAACGCCGTCTGGCCCACGCGGTTTTCCAGCATCCATTCCTTGGAGAATGCGCCGGTCTGGATTTCCGTGAGGATTTCCTTCATCGCCGCCTTGGTCTGGTCGGTCACGATCCGCGGGCCACGGGTGTAGTCGCCATACTCAGCGGTGTTCGACACCGAGTAGCGCATGTTCGCGAGGCCGCCTTCGTAGATCAGGTCGACGATCAGCTTCACCTCGTGCACGCACTCGAAATAGGCCATCTCGGGGGCGTAGCCCGCCTCGACCAGCGTCTCGAAACCCGCCTGGATCAGCGCGGACAGGCCGCCGCAAAGCACGGTCTGCTCACCGAACAGGTCGGTCTCGCACTCTTCCTTGAAGGTGGTCTCGATGATGCCCGCACGGCCGCCGCCGATGGCGGAGGCATAGCTCAGCGCGATGTCGTGGCAGTTGCCGCTGGCGTCCTGATGGATGGCGAGCAGGGTCGGTACGCCCGCGCCGCGCTCGTACTCGGAACGCACGGTGTGGCCCGGGCCCTTCGGCGCGATCATGAACACGTCGAGGTCAGCGCGCGGTTCGATCAGGTTGAAGTGCACGTTGAGGCCGTGCGCAAACGCAAGCGCCGCGTTCTCCTTCATGTTGGCCGCCAGATCGTTGGCGTAGAGGTCGCCCTGGAGTTCGTCGGGGACCAGCACCATCACGACATCTGCCCAGGCGGCGGCTTCGGCCGAAGACTTCACCTCGAAGCCCGCACCCTTCGCCTTCGGCGCGCTGCCGGAGCCTTCACGCAGTGCTACAACGACATCCGTCGCGCCGCTGTCGCGCAGGTTCATGGCATGGGCGTGGCCCTGGCTGCCGTAACCGATGATGGCAACCTTCTTGCCCTTGATGAGGTTCACGTCCGCGTCGCGGTCATAGTAAACGCGCATATCTCTCGTTCCCTGTTTCTTTCGTAGGTCTTGATGATGTCCGGCGGGCGGCCTTCCGGCCGGCGCCCCGCCGCAAATCCGAATGCGCGGCGGTTTTACAGGCCCTGCCCCGCCCGGGCAACGCCGTGTTGGATGGTTTGGGCGACTTTTCTAGTCCTCGTCGATTCCGGCCAGAAGCTTCGGTTTGCCCTGTTTGCTGCCGCGACGGATCGCGACAACGCCTGATCGCGCGATCTCCGTCTCGCCGAGGTTGCGCATCAGCACGAGGAAGCTGTCTACCTTCTCGGTCGACCCGGTCAGCGAGAACACGAACGAATTTACGCCGGTATCGGCCACGCGGGCGCGAAAGATGTCCGCGATGCGCAGTGCCTCGCGCCGCGCCGCACCCTCGTTGACGACACTCACAAGCGCGACCTCGTGCTCGACGTACGAGCCTTCCTCGGTCAGGTCATGGACCTCGCGGACCGGGACCAGCCGCTCGAGCTGCGCCTTGATCTGCTCGATGATCATTGGCGTACCCGAGGTGACAAGGTTGATACGCGAGGCACCCTCGTCCTCGCTGATCGCCGCGACAGTCAGCGTCTCGATGTTGTAGCCGCGGCCCGAGAAAAGGCCGACAACGCGCGCCAGCACGCCCGGCTCATTGTCGACGATCACGGCGAGCACATGCCGTTCGATGGGTTCGTTCCTTGGCGCCATCACGCAAACTCTTTCTTGTTCTTTGCCGCAGGGGGCATTTGACGGACAGGGGAATCCGGGGCGAATGCCCCGGGCAGGTCAGGACAGGCAGGGCGCTCTATACGAGAACCATGCCCTCTTCCGACTGCTTCTGTTCCTTCTGGTCGTCGAGGGTCAGCAGGATCTCGTTGTGCGCGGCCCCGCCCGGAATCATCGGCAGGCAGTTCTCATGCTGGGTCACCACCATGTCCATGATGACCGGCCCCGGCGTCTCGATCATCTTGATGATCGCGTCATCGACGTCATTCGGGTCGGTCACCCGCATCCCGGTGATCCCGAAGGACTCTGCCAGCTTGATGAAGTCCGGCAGGCCGTCGGAATAGGATTCCGAATAGCGCGCACCGTGCAGCAGTTCCTGCCACTGCCGGACCATGCCCAGCCAGTAATTGTTCAGGATGAAGATCTTCACCGGCAGCTTGTACTGGGCGATCGTGCCGAGTTCCTGGATGTTCATCATCGTCGAGGCTTCGCCCGCGATGTCGATCACAAGCGCGTCCGGATGGCCGATCTGAACGCCGACGGCAGCCGGCAGGCCATAGCCCATGGTCCCCAGGCCGCCGGAGGTCATCCAGCGGTTCGGCTTGTCGAAGTGATAGTACTGCGCCGCCCACATCTGGTGCTGGCCCACCTCGGTGGTCACCCGCGCATCCATGTCCTTGGTCAGCTCATACAGGCGCTTGATCGCGTATTGCGGCTTGATCTCGGCCTTCGGCTTGAAGCTCTGGTCGAACTTCAGGCAGTCGACCGCGCGCCACTCTTCGATCCGCTTCCACCAGGCGTCCAGCGCCTTGGCATCCGGCTTTGCGCCGCGCGCGCGCCACTTCTCGAGGATGTCCTCGACGACGCTTTCCACGTCGCCCACGATCGGGACATCGACCTGGATGTTCTTGTTGATCGAGCTGGGATCGATGTCGATGTGGATCTTTTTGGAGCCCGGCGAGAACGCGTCCGTGCGCCCGGTCACCCGGTCATCGAAGCGCGCACCGATGGCGATCATCAGGTCGCACCCGTACATGGCGAGGTTGGATTCGTAGGTGCCGTGCATGCCCAGCATGCCCAGCCACTGCGGCGACGAGGCCGGGAACGCGCCCAGGCCCATGATGGTCGTGGTGGCCGGATAGCCGGTTGCCTTCACCAGTTCGGTGACGAGTTCGCATGCACGCTCGCCGGAATTGATGCAGCCGCCGCCGATATAGAAGATCGGCCTCTTCGCCTTGGCCAGCAGGTCCACCGCTTCCTCGATGGCTGCGTCGGCTCCCTCGCGCTGGGGATTGTAATGACGGTGCGTCACGTTCTCGGGCGAGAGGTATTCACCCTCGGCAAACTGCACGTCCTTCGGCAGGTCGATCACCACCGGGCCCGGACGGCCCGCCTGGGCCACGTAAAACGCCTCGTGCATGGTACGGCTGAGGTCGTCCACGTCCTTCACGAGATAATTGTGCTTCGTGCACGGGCGGGTGATGCCGGTGGTGTCGGCTTCCTGGAAGGCGTCATTGCCGATCAGGTGGGTCGGCACCTGGCCGGTCAGGCAGACAACCGGAATGGAATCCATCAGCGCATCGGCGAGGCCGGTCACGGTGTTGGTCGCGCCCGGGCCGGAGGTTACCAGCACGACGCCGGTCTTGCCGGTCGAGCGGGCATAACCCTCGGCCATGTGCACGGCACCCTGCTCATGCCGGCAGAGGATGTGGCGAACGGAATTCTGCTTGAAGAGGGCGTCATACATCGGAAGGACGGCACCGCCGGGATAGCCGAAGACGACTTCCACGCCTTGGTCCGCCAGGGCCTTGATCACCATTTCCGCGCCGGTCATTCGGTTTCCGGACATCTCACACACGCCTTTCTCTATGTCTCTTCGTCTTCAATCTTCGCACTTGCACAACCAAATCGAACGCGCGGCATAACCGAAACACCGGTCGAATGCCAGTCCGGCCGAGACCGAACCGGCGTCATACCAATGCCTGCCCTGCCAAATTGATTGCTGCGCGCTGCCAGGCACACATGGGATGCAACCGGCGCAATGCACCGCAGCAATCCCGGACACGTAATTACCGGAAAGAAATTTTCCCCGTCAACTTATAAATGAAAATATTTCTGGCTCATTATCGCAATAATATTTCAATACTGAAATTTTGTCGCCGTCTCGCAGCTGTGTGCGCAGCCAGGTCATCTGGCGTTTTGCATAGTTCCGGGTCTGCTGGGCCGACTGCGCCTCGGCCTCCTCCAGCGACATGGTGCCGTCCAGGTATGCGCGCAGCGAAGGGTAACCGAGTGCCTTGAATATGGGCAGGGCCGGATCGAGGTCCTCCGCCTCGGCCTTCGCTGCGAGCGCGCGGACCTCATCAAGTGCGCCGGCTTCGAGCATCCGAGCGAACCGCTTTTCGATCCGCGCATAGAGTTCCTCGCGGTTCGGTTCCACAGCGATCACCCGGAAATCCATGTCCGGGCCATCCACCGGATCGTCCTGCCAGTCCGACAGGGCGCGCCCAGTCGCCTCATGCACCTCCCAGGCCCGCAGGACACGCTGGCTGTCTCCGGCATGCAGGCGGGCGGCAATCACCGGATCGCGCGTCTCCAGTTCCGCGAAGAAGGCGTCCCCGCCGATCTCATCGCGCCGGGCACGCGCATGGGCGCGCACCTCCGGCGGAATTGCGGGGACAGGCGCAATCCCGTCCATCAGGGTGCGCAGGTAAAGCCCGGTGCCGCCCACGACGACCGGGCGTCGGCCCTGCGCGCGAACCGCGTCGATGGCCGCCCGGGCATCGTCCCGCCAGTCGGCGGCAGACGCATGGTCCACAGCATCGCGATAGCCATAGAGGTGGTGCGGCACGCGCGCCTCATCCGCGGCATCCGGCCGTGCCGTCAGCACACGCAGGTCGTGATAAACCTGCATCGAATCCGCGTTGATAATGCTGCCGGCAACCTGTTCGGCCACGCGTATCGCCAGATCCGACTTCCCGCTGGCCGTCGGACCGGCAATGACGATGACCGGCGCGCCGCCCACCGGACCGGCTAGTCGCTCAGCGGGTAGGACACCAGCCCGTCGGCCAGCTTCGGCTCGAACCAGGTGGACTTGGGCGGCATGACCTCGTTGGCATCCGCCACGGCCATCAGGTCCTCGATGCTGGTCGGGAACAGCGCGAAGGCCACGGCCCATTCGCCGCTGTCGACCCGAAGTTCGAGCGCGTCGAGGCCGCGGATACCGCCGACAAAGTCGATCCGCTTGTCCGTGCGCGGGTCGGCGATGCCGAGCACAGGCTCCAGCAGCCGGTCCGACAGCAGCTTGACGTCCAGCCGGTCGAGCGGCTCCGCGTCGTCTGCGGGCGGGTTCTTCGCCTCAAGCGCATACCATTGGCCATCGAGATACATCCCGAAGGAATGGACCGCGTCGGGCCGCGCCTGTCCTTCCACCGGTGTGATCTCGAACTCCTCGGAGACCCGTGCGAGGAAGGCATCCTTGTCGAGACCGGCCAGATCCTTCACCACGCGGTTGTAGTCGAGGATACGAAGCTCCTCGGCCGGGAAGGCTACAATCAGGAACCGCTCGTGTAGCCCGCCGGGCCGGTCCTTGCGCAGGTCCGCAACCCGCGACGCCGCCGCGGAGCGGTGATGTCCGTCGGCGATGTAGAGGACTTCGACGGGTGCGTAGGCGGCCTCGATCTTCGCCACTTCATCGGATTCCGTGACGGCCCAGACGATGTGCTGCACGCCGTCGGGTCGGGTCACGTCATAGGTCGGCGCGTTCGCCGTAACAGAGGCGAGAATGTCGGCAATGGCCGCACTGTTTCCATGCACCACGAGGACGGGACCCGTCTGCGCGTCCACCGCGTCGATCTGGCGGACACGGTCGTCTTCCTTGTCCGGTCGGGTGAACTCATGCTTGCGCACAATATTCCTGTTGTAGGCATCCACCGGCGCGGCGGCGACCAGGCCGGTCTGGGTGTGGTCGCCCATGACGATCCGATAGACATAGTAGGCCGGCTCCGGATCGCGGATCAGCACACCCGCCTTGATCATGTCCGAGAGATTGTCCGCACCTTTCCTGTACACCTCGTCGGCGTAGGGGCTGGTGCCGTCCGGCAGGTCGATTTCCGGACGCGAGACGTGCAGGAAACTACAGGGGTGGCCGAGCGCCAGGGCCTTGGCCTCGTCAAAGGAGACGACGTCATAGGGCGGCGCGGCCACATCGGAAGCCGAAGATGGCGCCGGGCGGAGGCCTGTGAAGGGCTGGAGCAGGTTGTCGGACATGTTCTGGACCGTGTTTTCGTGAATTTCGGGGAGAAATCGCGCCCTCATCGCATATCGCGCCCGCCGGGAAAAGCGCCGTCAGGGGAAAACTGGTTCACCGAAAAGGAAAACGGCGGCACCCGAGTGCGCCGCCGTTCCGCTGCCATCCGAAGATGGGTCACTCAGCGTTGTGTCATGACTTCTTGATGCGGATCGCCACGAAGCGACGATCGCCGTTCCGGTTGATCTTCAGAAGCACGGAGCTACGGTCGGCATCCCGGGCCTCACGGATCTTCTCCGCGATCTGGCCGGGGGAGTTGACCTCCTCCTGGCTGACCTCAACGATCACATCGCCCGGGCGAAGGCTCTTTTCCGCCGCCGCGCTGTCGGGCTCCACACCCGTGATCACCACACCGTGCAGATCGTCCGGCAACTTGAACTGCTGACGCATCTCGTCGGTGATGGAAGTGACCGAAACACCGAGGTCGTCGATGGTGGCCTCTTCCGGCTCCATCGCGTCGCCGCGTGGGCCGGCGGAGGCCAGGACCGGCACTTCTTCCTCGAGCTCGCCAATCTGGACCGAGATGATACGGCTTCGCTCGCCACGCCACACCTCAACCGGCACGCTCTTGCCGATATCGGTGTCGGCCACGATCCGCGGCAACTCGCGCATGGAGGCCACATCCCTACCGTCGAACTTCAGGATCACGTCACCGGCTTCGATGCCGCCCTTCTCGGCCGGACCGTCATCGGTGACCGAAGACACCAGCGCACCACGGGCACTGTCGAGGCCAATGCTCTCGGCAATCTCGTCGGTGACGGTCTGGATGCGCACACCCAGCCAGCCGCGACGGGTCTGGCCGTATTCCTGGAGCTGCGCAATCACCCGTTCGGCGATGGAGGACGGGACCGAGAAGCCCACACCGACACTGCCGCCGGTCGGCGAGAAGATCGCCGTGTTCACGCCGATCACGTCACCGTTCATGTCGAACATCGGGCCGCCCGAGTTGCCCCGGTTGATGGAGGCGTCGGTCTGGATGAAGCTGTCATAAGGGCCCTGATTGATATCGCGCTGACGGGCCGAGATGATGCCGGCCGTCACCGTGCCGCCGAGACCAAACGGGTTGCCGATCGCGACGACCCAGTCGCCGACGCGCGCCGCGGTCGAGTCGCCCCACTTCACGGCCGGAAGCGTATGCCCGGCATCAATGCGCAGCAGCGCCAGATCCGTCTTCGGATCACGGCCGAGAAGCTCGGCCTTGTGCTGGGTATCGTCCGAGAGGGTGACCATGATCTCGTCCGCGCCATCGATGACGTGGTTATTGGTCACGACCAGGCCGTCTTCACTGATGATAAAGCCGGATCCCAGAGACGTCGCGCGGCGCGGCGCACCCTGGTTACGGTTGAAGAACTCCTTGAACTGGTCGCCGAAGGGGGAACCCTCGGGGAAGTTCGGCGCCTGCGGCCCGCGATCCTGTTTCTGGATCTGCGTGCTGGAAATGTTCACCACCGAAGGCAGGAGGCGCTCGGCCAAGTCGGCAAAGGACTCCGGTGCCGAACGCGCCTGGGCCGGGTTCGCCAGAACCAGCGACAGCGCGAACAGCATGCCAAGCAGGAAGATGCCGGCCACGGTGCCGCGCCGCGCCGTCCATCCGGCAACGGCAATGGATTGGTTGTATCGGTTCGAATTCATTCTGCGGTCTCTCCAGTGGGGCTTTTTGCCCGGATTGACATCGTTCCGCTGAAAGTCCCCCGGAATATGAGAGTCTTGAAATTCGACTTCAAGTTCCCGGCCCGGGGAGACTGTGGCGAGAAGGCGGGGAAACCCGCCGCCAGACCAAGGTATGGAGAGCAAACGTGGTCGGAATGGGGCACGCTTCCGGCACCATTGCGGCATGTCACACCCGATCGATGAAATTCCCGTGAACGGGGGCGTCGAAAGTGCGATCAGAACGGCCCCACAAGCCACAGAAGCCCAAGCCCGGCGATGATGGCAACAAGGCCGCCGGAACGCAGTGTCGAAGCGGGCACTTCGAGCATGCGCACGAGCATCGTCTTCATGCCCTGCGGGAAGAGAGCATAGATCAGGCCCTCGGCCACAAGCACGAGCGCAAAGCCAATGGCGACGTAACTCAGCCAGTGTACGGGCTGTGCTGCCATCGATGGCTTCGGCCTATTGGGCCAAACCCCTGCGCTCGGTGACGCGGTCGCGTCCGCCCTGGAGGTCCCCGAAGTATTTGAAGAAGTCGCTATCGGGTGAAAGCACCATCGTCGTGCCTTCCCGTCCGAAGGTCTCCCGGTAAGCTTCAAGCGAGCGGAAGAATTCGAAAAACTCCGGATCCTTGCCGTAGGACTCACCCAGAATGGCGTTCCGCGTCGCCTCACCCTCACCGCGCAGGGTCTGGGCCTCGCGCTGCGCCTCGGCGACGATCTCCACCTGCTGGCGGTCGGCCTCCGCACGGATGCGCCGCGCATTCTCCTCGCCCTCGGCACGAAGCTGTGCAGCCTGTCGCTCACGCTCTGTGCGCATGCGATCATACACGTTCTGGGAAACAGCTTCCGGCAATTCCGACCGCCCGATCCGGATGTCGACCACTTCGATCCCGAAGCCGGCAGATGCCATGGCGACGGTATCACGGATCGATTCCATGATTTCATTGCGCTGGTCGGACAGCAGGTCCTCGAGGTTCCGCTGTGCCACGACTTCCTTGACCGTCGAAGTCAGGATGCCGCCGAAACGGTTGTCGAACGTGAACTCGTTGCGCACCGTCTGGAAGAAACGACGCGGATCGGTGATGCGGTAGCGCGCAAAGGAATCGACGAAGATGCGCTTCTGGTCCTTCAGCAGCATTTCCTCGGCTTCCGGATCGACGCTCAGCACCCGCTTGTCATAGGACTGGATGTTCTGGATGAACGGCACCTTCACATGCAGGCCGGGGTCGCGAACCGATTCCTTGAACTCACCGAACTGCAGCACAAGAACCTGTTCGGTCTCACGCACCGTGAACAAGGCGGAGTTCAGCGTGATGCCGAGGAGGACGATGATGCCACCGATAATAAAGAGTTTCGTGCGGCTCATTTGCTGGCTCCCGACGTGCTGCGGTTCCGGTTCAGTTCGTTGAGCGGCAGGTATGGCACAACACCCTGGCCGCCGTTCGAGCCCTCGTCGATGATGACCTTGTCAGCCTTCTCGAGCACGTCGCGCAGGGTCTCGATATAGAGGCGCCGACGAGTCACTTCTGGAGCCGCGCGATAGGTCTCATAGATCTGGTCGAAGCGCGATGCTTCACCCTGGGCTTCCTTGATCACCCGTTCACGGTATGCCGTGGCCTCCTGGATGAGGCCTGCGGCCTCACCGCGAGAGGTCGGGACGATCCGGTTGCGATAGGATTCCGCCTCGTTCTGGAGCTTCTCCTTGTCCTGACGTGCGCGCTGCACGTCGTTGAAGGCGTCAATGACCGGCGGCGGAGCTTCCGTTTTCTGGAGCTGGACACGCTCAATCGCGATGCCCGCCTTGTAACCGTCGAGAATGGCCTGAATGAGGTCTCGGGTCTTGCCCTGCACCTCTTCACGCGCCGTGGTGAGCAGGTCGTCAAGGGCTGTCTGCCCGACCACCTCACGCATGGCGCTTTCGGCGACCGCCTTCACCGTCTCTTCGGGATTGCGGATATTGAACAGGTATTCGCCCGCATTCGAGATACGCCACTGCACGACGAAATCTACATCAGCAATGTTCTGGTCGCTGGTCAGCATCAGCGACTCGTTCTGGACATCGCGGGTTGAGGTCGTGCGCGTGCGGATATCGGATGCATCGCGGAAACCGACATTCAGCCGGTTGATCTGGGTGACCGCGGGCACCAGCACTTCACCGATCGGTGCCGGAGGCCACCAGTGCAGGCCCGGCTCGGTCACGTCGCCGCTCCAGTCACCGAACAGCAGCGGCACGCCGCGCTCGTTTTCCTGGACCCGGTAAAGGCCGCTGGCGAGCCAGATCAGCAGGAGCACAGCAATGATCAGGATGATCGCGGTCGGGCTGCCAAAGCCGCCGGGCAGGACCCGCCTGACGCGGTCCTGGCTCCGACGGAGCATTTCCTCGATATTGGGCTGCTGGCCGCCGCCACCGACGCCACCGCCCCCGGTCGGTCGCTGACCGCCCCATGGGCCGCCACCGCCACCGCTGCCACCCCAAGGGCCACCGCCCCCCTGATTGTTCCAAGGCATACAGAAAATCCCTCGTCCGTGATGCTGACACGCCGGCGGTCCTGCAAGTCCCAAGAACAGGACGAACCGCAACCGCGCCGGGTTTATAATTCAGACGCCGGGGCTTATATCACAAGACATCGTGAGGCGTGACCGCCTCCGGCACACATTCCTTCCCGATATTGGCCGTGGACACGGAGTTTTCAAGCATGGCGGCAATCACGCAGGACGAGATTCTGAACGCACTTCGCACGATCGTGGACCCGGTTAGCGGGACAGACATCGTCACCAACGGCCAGGTCTCGGGCGTGGTGGTGAAGGATCGCAACATCGGCTTCGCGATCGAGATCGATCCCGCGGACGCCGGACGCATGGAACCGCTGCGCCGTGCGGCCGAACGCGAAGTGCTCGCCCTGGAGGGTGTGTCTTCGGTCTCCGCCGTGCTGACAGCGCACAACACGGCCCCGCAATCGGCGCCGCCGCAGCAATCCCAGCGGCCCCCGCAGCAACAGGGACAGCAGCAGGCCCAGCCAAAGGCCAACCTGCTCCCCGACGTGGGCGCCATCATCGCCGTGGCCAGCGGCAAGGGCGGCGTTGGCAAATCAACGACGGCGGTGAACCTCGCCGTTGCCCTGTCACAGCTCGGCCAGAAGGTCGGCCTGCTCGATGCGGACGTCTACGGCCCCTCCCTGCCGCGCATGTTGGGCATCACCGAAAAGCCCCAGGCCCTGCCCGACCAGCGGATCAGGCCGGTCGAGGCCTACGGCCTGAAGGTCATGTCCATGGGTTTCATGGTGCCCGAGGACACCGCAATGATCTGGCGCGGCCCGATGGTGATGGGTGCTCTGGAACAGATGATGCGGGAAGTGGACTGGGGCGCACTCGATGTCCTCGTCGTCGACATGCCGCCGGGCACGGGCGACGCGCAGCTCACCATGGCCCAGCGGGTACCGCTGGCCGGTGCGGTGATCGTCTCCACCCCGCAGGACATCGCGCTGATCGACGCGCGCAAGGGCCTCAACATGTTCGAAAAGGTGAGCGTGCCGGTTCTCGGCATCATCGAGAACATGAGCACGTTCATCTGTCCCAAATGCGGCGAGCGGACCGATATCTTCGGGCATGGCGGCGCGCGCGCCGAGGCGGAAAAACTCGGCTGCACCTTCCTGGGCGAGATCCCGCTCGATATCGCGATCCGGGTAACCTCGGATTCGGGCCAGCCGATCACGGCCACCGAGCCGGACGGGCCAAACGCGCAGGCCTACCGGGCCGCCGCCGAAGCCGTGCTGGCAAAGATCGCGCCCGGCGCGCGCCAGTCCGGACCGAAGATCGTCATGGAGTAGGCGACCGCCGCACCCATCACGGATATGCGATCAACGGTCGCGGGAAGTTGAACCGTCAACGACCGCACCACCCTTGTACGGCGAAGTGCGCGATCCCATTTGCAGTCCAGACGCGGGTTTCAAAGTACCCGTATCGAGAGACCGCCGGCCGGATCGGACGTGCCCCGTAACCTGCTGGTCCCACTGCCCCCCCAAAGACCGGCGGGCGTACCATCCGGCGGCGGTCTCTTTCCCCCCTCCCCGCTTCCGAAAAATACCGTTCATATCGTCGCGATGATGGAATGCATGTCACGGACGCGGTGTTTGTTGGACAAACACCTGCCGGGAGACCAGACATGCTGAACCTTTTTCGTGCCGCCGTCGTGGGCACATTCCTCGCCCTGATCGCCGGACCGGCGCTAGCCATCGACCCTGTTTTCCAGGACGGTGGGGCCGCAATCCGCGGCTACGACCCGGTCGCTTATTTTACGGAGGACGGCGCCGTGAAAGGCTCGCCCGACCACGCATTCTCCTACCAGGGTGCGACGTGGCAGTTCGCCTCCGCCGAAAATCGCGACAAGTTCGCGGCCGATCCCGAGAAGTACGCACCCGCCTATGGCGGCTACTGCGCCTGGGCGGTCTCCCAGGGCTACACCGCGCCCATCGATCCCGAAGCGTGGTCAGTCCGCGACGGTCGCCTTTACCTCAACTATTCAAAGACGGTGCGGGCGCGCTGGGCGCTAGACAAGGACGGCAACATTGCCGCAGCCGACCGCAACTGGCCGGGCCTGCGCGACGGCAGCTAGGACGTCCGTCCTGCCGTCACCCGCTCCAGGGTGACAAAACTGTAGCCGGGTGTCTCGCCGTCGGGGGCATGGTCCTCACGCGAGACCTCACGCCACTCGGCTTCGTCGAGCTCCGGGAAATGCGTGTCGCCCTCGGGCGCGGCGTGGACATGGGTGAGGTAGACCCGCGCGGCCCGAGGAAGCGCGAGCGCATAGATTTCGGCACCGCCGATCACCAGCACCTCTTCCGCGTCCGGCACCAGCGCCAGCGCCGCATCGAGGTCACCGGCGACGGATGCCCCCGGCGCATCGAAGCCCGCACTGCGCGTGACCACGATGTTGTCTCGGCCCGGCAATGCACGGCCCAGCGATTCCCAGGTCTTGCGGCCCATCACGATGGGCTTTCCCATGGTCGTGGCCTTGAAGAACTTCATGTCACCGGAAATACGCCACGGCAGGTCGCCGTTGCGCCCGATCACGCCGTTCTCGGCAACCGCGACAATGACAGACAGGATCAAACCGCGACCTTGGCCGGGATGTGCGGATGGAACCGGTACCCGTCGATGACGATATCGTCATAGATGAATGCGAACAGGTCATCGACGTCCGGGTTCAGGGTCAGGGTCGGCAGTGGATAGGGCTCGCGTTCAAGCTGGGCATCGGCCTGCTCCAGATGGTTCAGGTAGAGGTGCGCATCGCCGAAGGTGTGGATGAACTCCCCCGGCTCGAGCCCCGTGACCTGCGCCACCATCGCCGTCAGCAGGGCATAGGATGCAATGTTGAACGGCACGCCAAGGAAAATATCCGCGCTGCGCTGGTAGAGCTGGCAGGAAAGCTTTCCGTCCGCGACGTAGAACTGGAACAGGCAGTGACAGGGCGGCAGCGCCATGTCATCCACATCGGCCACGTTCCACGCGCTGACGATCAGCCGGCGCGAATCCGGCCGGTTGCGGATCTGCTCCAGCAGGTTGGTGATCTGGTCGATGGTGCGCCCGTCCGGTGTCGGCCAGGATCGCCACTGGTGGCCGTAGACCGGGCCCAGGTCGCCATTCTCGTCCGCCCATTCATCCCAGATAGAGACGCCGTTGTCGTTCAAGTAGGCGATGTTGGTGTCGCCCCGGATGAACCAGAGCAGTTCGTGAATGACCGACTTGGTGTGAATTTTCTTCGTCGTGACGAGCGGAAAGCCAGCCGACAGATCAAAGCGCATCTGGTGGCCGAACACCGAAAGCGTGCCCGTCCCGGTCCGGTCGGTGCGTTCGACGCCGGTCTCGCGCACGCGGCGCATGAGGTCGAGATACTGCTGCATTCGTCTGCCTGTTTCGAAACTTGTCCCGAAACCTAGTTCGGGACACGAGTCGGACTCAGCAACCTTGGTTGTGAATAAGCCAATCCAGCGGGGATAACCTGCGCGCCCCTTTGGAAAATGTCTCCGAAAACCCTATATTCGGGGCGTCGGGTTCTCCCGACTATGACGATAAACGTCTTTCATAATAAGCGTTCGGACCCGGGGGCAGTACCCGGCGCCTCCACCAATTTCCCGGATTTGCGGCCCTCGGGCGGCATTCGAGACGGGGGCGAAACAGGATCGACGGGCGTCTAAAGGTCTGACTTTCGTCCGGCATGGTTCCGCCGTTATCGGGCCGAATCTACAGGTGCCAACGACAATGTTGAGCCCATCGCTGTTGCCGCTTAATAACCGGTAATAAGCGCGGTTCGGGGGGCACCGGGCAACAGAAGCCCCCCACTTAATCGCTGCGGCGAACCGAAACCTGCGCTGAATGGGTCGAATCGCAACATTTCGGCAATCTGTTCCCAATATTCTGGCCCATAACCGTTGACCCGCGTGCTGATGCGCGCTTCCATCACCCCGCTATGACCGACGACCAGATGCGATATGATCGGATGGTGGAAACAGCCCTTCGCGCCGTGGTGCGCGAGGCGTTGGAGCATGCGCGCGACGAGGGCCTTCCCGGCGAGCACCATTTCTACCTGACCTTCCGTACGACGGCGCCGGGTGTGTCGATCCCCGATTATCTCCACGACCAGTATCCCGAGGAGATGACGATCGTCCTGCAGCACCAGTTCTGGGACCTCATCGTAGCGGATGACCATTTCTCCGTCACACTGAGCTTCAAGAACCGGCCCGCAGAGTTGCGCATCCCCTATTCCGCGCTGTCGGCCTTCGTCGATCCGTCCGTCAAGTTCGGGCTCCAGTTCACCGTCGACACGACGGGCACCGTTACCGTTCCGGCCATCCGGCCCGAGGGCGACCTCGTACCGATGACAGACGACAATGACGAAGATACGGCCCGGAGCGCCAACGAAGACGGCGAGAAGGACGGCGCGGAAGTCGTCAACCTCGACCAGTTCCGCAAGAAATAGCTTTCCCCCGGTATGGAAGACGGCGGCAGCTTTGCCGAACACGTGCTCGACCTGATCGTGCGCGTCGGTCCGCCGTTTGATACCTGCGCAAGACTGCGCCGCATGTTCGGCGGCCACGGCATCTTCTGCGACGGTGTGATGTTCGCCCTGATCTCGGACGATACGCTCTATTTCAAGGCCGATGACAACACGAAGCCGGCGTTCCTCGATGCCGGGTCGCTGCCCTTCACCTATGAAAAGGCCGGCCGCGAGATCGAGCTGTCCTACCTGACCGTCCCCGACGAGGCGGGTGAGGATGTCGAGGAGTTGCGGAACTGGGCGCATATGGCGCTCGCGGCCGCAAACCGGGCACACGCCAAGATACCGAACCTGGCCGCAGGAAAACCTGCGAAACCACGCAACAACAAACGTTCCTGAATAGACCTTTACCTGCGCGTGGCGGCGACCATAATGCGCGCCGACCGTCATAGCGTGCCGACAAGGAAAGCCAGAAATGAGCGACAACACACGAATCGAATCCGACACCATGGGCGAGGTCGCCGTTCCGGCCGACAAGTACTGGGGTGCGCAGACACAGCGCAGCATCGAGAACTTCCCCATCGGCGACGATCGCATGCCGACCGCGCTGGTGCGCGCACTGGGCATCCAGAAACAGGCCTCCGCGAAGGCCAATCTGGCGCTCGGCCAGCTCGACGCAGAAGTCGCCAACGCCATCGTCAGCGCCGCACAGGAAGTGATCGATGGCAAGCTCGACGACAACTTCCCGCTGGTCGTGTGGCAGACCGGTTCCGGCACCCAGTCGAACATGAACGCCAACGAGGTGATCGCAAACCGCGCCAACGAGATGCTGGGCGGCAAGCCCGGCGACAAGTCGCCGGTCCACCCGAACGATTCGGTGAACCGCAGCCAGTCTTCGAACGACTCCTTCCCAGCGGCGATGCACATCGCCGCGGTGGTCGAGTTCTCCGACCGCCTGCTGCCGTCGCTGCACCACCTGAAGGATGCGCTGGACGCCAAGTCGAAGGAATTCAGCGATATCATCAAGATCGGCCGCACCCACACCCAGGACGCGACCCCGCTGACCCTGGGCCAGGAGTTCTCGGGCTATGTGGCGCAAATGGAAGGCGTGATTGCGGGGATCGAGCGCTCCATGCCTGACCTTCTGCAACTCGCCCAGGGCGGCACCGCGGTGGGCACCGGCCTAAACACGGCCAAGGGCTTCGCAGAGAAGTTCGCCGAGGAAGTCGCCGGTATCACCGGCAAGCCGTTCGTGACCATGCCAAACAAGTTCGCGGGCCTCGCCGCCCACGACGCGCTGGTCGCGGCATCGGGCGCGCTGAATGTCGGCGCGGCAGCGGCGATGAAGATCGCCAACGATATCCGCTTCCTGGGTTCCGGCCCGCGCAGCGGAATCGGCGAGCTGGCGCTGCCGGCAAACGAGCCGGGCTCGTCAATCATGCCGGGCAAGGTGAACCCCACCCAGTGCGAGTCGCTGACCATGGTCGCGGCCGAGGTGATGGGCAATCACGTCGCCGTCACGGTGGCAGGCAGCAACGGCCATTTCGAGCTGAACGTCTTCAAGCCGGTCATCATCTTCAACGTGCTGCGTTCGGCACGCCTGCTGGGCGACGCCTGCCGGAGCTTCGCGGATCGCTGCGTTGTCGGCATCGAGGCAAACCGCGACCGGATCGGGGAACTGATGGCCCAGTCGCTCATGCTGGTGACCGCGCTGAACCCGCATATCGGCTACGACAACGCCGCAAAAGTCGCAAAAAAGGCATTTGCAGACGGGAGTACCCTAAAAGCCGCTGCAATTGAGTTGGGCCTGCTCACGGACGAGCAGTATGATGAGTGGGTGAAGCCGGAGAACATGATCGCCCCCTCGTGATGCGCACACCGGCGTTTTCCTCACGAGCACTCACAGCCCGAGGACATCCGCATTGATGGAAAGCATCATCGACAGCCTGCCCCGGCAATCGGCGAACAAGAAACGTTCGGTCGTCGTGGCAGGCCATCGCACCAGCGTGTCGCTGGAGAATGTGTTCTGGGATCACTTGCGCAAGATGGCCCGTGATCGGCGCATATCGGTCAACGAACTGGTGACCGAGATCGACCGCGCGCGTGACGGCAGCCTGTCCAGCGCCATCCGCGTTTTCGTCCTCGAAGACCTTCGGCGCTAGCGCCGGATCAGCCTTTCCAGCAGGTTCTTGAACTGATCGGCCGGCTTGGCCGGCTCGCTCGACGTCTGACCGTCCGCAGGCTGCTGCTGGCTGCTGCCGGGCAGTAGCTTGCGCAGCACCGTGCCGGCCGCCTTGCCCGCGACGTACTGGTTGATCTCGTTCACATTGACCAGCCGCGTGTTTGGCGCGTCCACCGGGCCCTTCTGCTCGACGACGACACCGGGGAAATCCGTGTGCGCCGGGAAAGAGGCCTTCGCCTGAATATCGACCAGCCATGCCGGGAGGTTGGTCGTCCCGGCAAAGGTAACGTTCGCGCATTCGGGATTGAGCTGCTGCTGCGGCAGTGTGGCAATGCCGTTGGCGATATCGAACCGGCCGTTGAAGTTGTCGATCTTTGTCTGACCGCCCTGCGCCGACGCGGCAAGGCCGAGGAAGCCCTGCAGGCCGTTCAGGTGGTCGAGCTGGTTGCTGATACGGCACACGTCGATGCCATCGACCACGGCGTTGGTGAATGTCATCGCGCCCTTGCCGGCCAGGTTCGAGATCATCTCGAACTCGCTGCGCCCGCGCGAGGAGACATCCATGTCCGCGCCGAGCGTGCCGGCGACCAGGTTCACATTTGAAACCGGGAACAGCAGTTCCAGCGCCGACATCACGCCCTTGTCGCCGCCGCTGGATGCACCGCCCAGGAACTTGGCGGCATCGGCACCCTCGACCTTCAACGCATAGCGCATGGTCGGAATTTCCCGGTCCGCGACCTGTGCCGTCATCCCGAACCCGCCGCCGAACGCCTTGCCTGACAACTGGTTGAGATCCAGCACACCGTCCTTCACTGTCAGCGCGAGTTGCGGCTGGTCAACCTTGATATCGGTGTAGGTGATGGCCGGCGCGGACAACTTGATGTCCGCATCTGCGGTGCGCAGCGCGGAGAGGTCGAGGCGTTCACGCGACCAGCGCTCGCCGCCCCCGCCAGCACCACCGGACGAACGCCCGCCGAGTGCAGCGGCTCCGCCACCGGATGACCCCGAGGCCGGACGGTTCGCCGACGCGACCGGCAGGAACCAGTCGACGATGATCTCGCTTGTGTTCAGTTCAGCCGTCAGCGCGGGACGCACGCCACCGGTCGCGAGCCGCCCGGTGCCCGAGTAGCTGACCGGACCCGCCTTGCCTTCCAGCTTCGACAGCGTGACCAGGTTCGGCTGGAGCGCGATTTCGGACTTGAGGGAGAACGGCCCGGCCTGGGCGAGCGCCGGACGGTAGTCATTGGCGAAGGTCCGCACGAAGGAGACCATGTCCGGGTGGTTAATCCCCAGGGTCACGGCACCCGTCGGCGCGCCGGCGGCAATGTTTTCCAGACGGCCATCGATGTCGATGCTGCCCTCGCCGATGCCGATATTGGCCGCCAGGTCGGACGCGTTGAGGTCGCCCTTCGCGGTCACGGCAGCGGCTAGCGCTCCCGTCTTCACGCCGCGCGCGCCGGCATCCCCGCCGAGCCGCGCAAAGAATGCCGAGGCATCCGGGTGCTTCAGGTCGAGCGTCAGGTCGTAGCGCGGCGGCGCGGCCAGGGCCGCGACCGTGCCGGTGGCCTTCAGGCTTGCGCCCAGCGCCTGCAGCGTGGTGTCGATATCAAGGTTCTGGAGGTCACCCCGGAAGGTGCCATCGAGCTTGCCGGAACCGATCGGCGCCGGCGGCGTGACACCGGCAAGTGCCAGCAACGCATCCGCGTCGGGCGCATCGATGCCGACGGTCAGGTCTGCCGAAGGTGCGCCATCGAGGCCGCTCACCCGGCCCTTGGCCGAGACCTTGGCGCCCTCGACGCTGGCCACCGACACGTCACGCAATTCGAGCATCCCGCCCTGAAGTGTGCTGTCCAGGTTGATCCCGCGCAGGCGCTGGCCCTGATAGGTCAGCTTGCCAACCTTGAGCTGCAGGATCGCATCGAACGCGTTCAGGGCAGCCAGCGGCGACCCGCCGCCCGAAGCCGGCGTACCGGCGGCACCGCCCGAACCAGCCGCGCCGCCTGCCGGCGCTGCGGCGGCAGCGGGGGCCGCGTCGGAAGACGGCAGATATGCATCGGCATTGAACTTGTCGAGCGACAGGCCGATACCGAATCCCGGGCGCTCGCGCAGCGCGATCGCGACCCCGCCGCGCAGGCGCGAGACATCGACACTCACGTCGATGTCGGTCAGCGTCACATTTACCGGTGTCGCGGACACGGACATCGAGCCCGCCATCTTGCGCAGGCGGTCCGGCGGCACGCTGGAGACATCCGTGCCCGCCCATGTCATCAGCGCGCGGAGATTGTCGGACGACATTTCCACCTGGCCGTCGAACTTGGGACCGGCCGGGTCGGGCGTGACGAGACCGACAAGGTTCGCGGAGGATCCGCCGGGAAGCTGGGCCGAGGCGCGTGAAATGTTCACGGCACCCTGGGCGACTTCCGCGTTCAGGAGGACCTGCCGCACGACCCCTCTGCGATACACGAGCGTATCGATCTTGGTTTCCAGGCTGGCGGAAATATTGGCGGGGATCGCGAAGCCGCTCTCGGTCTTTTCCGCCGACGCGGGCGCAGGGGCCGCGGATTTCTTGCCGGACGGGGCCGTGCCGGACGCACCGGCCGGAGCAGTACCGTTGGTCTCCGCCAGCAGCCGGTCGAGGTCGAGCTGCTGCATGTTGAAGACGACATTGGCGGTGATGTCCTTGCCCAGCTTCACGTCCACGGCGCCGGTCGCGGAATCGTCCCCGAGGCGAAGTGCCAGGTCATTGACCGTTAAGGCCGCCGCGCTCGCGGTCACGGTTCCGTCAAGTTCGAGGGACTTGCCCCGCAGGGCCGGCGGGGCTGCCCCGTCCGACAGGCTGGAAATCATCGCGGACAGGTCGTCGGCGCGCACTTCGAGGCGGCCGGACACGCGCGGTGACTCGCCGGCATCGGAGAACACGCCGGAATAGGAAATCTTCGCACCGGCCGTCGAGACCTGGGTGTTGATCGGGGTCGCCTTGCCGGAGACGAGTTCGCCGACCGCCGCATTCAGGGCAATATCGAAGCCGCGCGCGTTCAGCGAACCGTCAGCGCGGAACGGGCCCGTCAGGCTGCCTGCACCCAGCTTCACGTTGATGTTACCGACCTGCTCTTTCTGGTCGGGCGTGGCGTAGATCAGGGTGCCGTCGACAATCTCGACATCGTCGAGGCGGATCGGCGGCGTACCGGAACTGCTTTCGGCTCCTTCCGACGTGGCAGATGCGTTGCCGGCAGCCGCGCTATCGTCCACCGCGGGGGCAAAGGTCCAGTTGTTGGTGCCGTCGGCATACTGCTCGAGCAGGATCACCGGCTTGCGCAGAACCACCCGGGTGACCTGAACGTCACCGGAGATCAGCGGCAGGAGCGCAACCTCGACGGTGGCTCCATCAAGACTGATCATGTCCGGCGCAGAGCCCTGGCCGGTATTGGACAGCTTCACGCCCGAAGCCGAGACACCGGGTGCCGGGAGAAGCCGAAAGTTGAGTGCGCCGTCGATGGCGAGTGTGCGCCCGGTGGCCTTGCGAACTTCCGACGCGATGTCCGCCTTGATCGAATCTGTGGGAACCAGAAGCGGCCCGGCAAAGGCCACCCCCACGAGAAGGACCACAAGAATTCCCAGACCGATAAGTAGCTTTCGCACGTCGATATGTCTCCAGAACGGCGCAATGCGGCGGCGAATAACCGCCAGAAACCGGGGCTTTCGCATCCACATCGCTGCCCCCACAAAATAGTGGATCGTACGAGACATGCGCAAATCGCCCATTGCGTCAGTCAAGCGCAACGATGTTGGCGAACATGTGACGGCGCGCACAGTTGGGCAAGCCCGCATTTCGTGGCAGCGTGCCGCCATGGGACGTCTTCTCAACCTTTTCACGGGCACGGTGCTGGCGCTGTCGGCCGCCACATCTGTGGCGCTCGCGCAATCGCCACAGCCGGAAGATTCGACCGGCCGCGGGGCACACCAACTGGTCCTCGCGGAACGGCACATGGTCGCCGTGGCCCATCGCGATGCGGCGGAGGCCGCGCGTACGATGTTGCGCCGGGGTGGGAGCGCGGTGGATGCGGCGATTGCCGCGCAGCTTGTCCTCAACCTCGTGGAACCGCAGAGCTCGGGCATCGGCGGCGGTGCGTTCCTGCTCCATTACGATGCGGCGCGTGGCGAAACCGTTGCCTATGACGGCCGCGAGACGGCACCGCGGGCCGCACGCGCCGATCACTTCCTGAGACCCGACGGCGTAGCGATGTCGTTTGCGGATGCGGTCGTTGGCGGCCAGTCGGTCGCCACGCCAGGTACGATCGCGATGCTGGCCATGGCACACGGGGAACATGGCCGCCTGCCCTGGGCGGATCTGTTTACCCCTGCCATCAAACTTGCACGCGAAGGCTTTATCGTCGGCCCGCGCCTCGCGGCGATGCTGTCCGGCCCCCGTGCCGACGCGCTGAAGTCCTTCACCGAGGCCCGCGCCTATTTCTTTCCGGACGGCGCTCCGCTCAAGGCCGGAACCCGCAAGCGCAACCCGGCCTTCGCCGACACACTTGCCCGGATCGCCGGCGAAGGGCCGTTGGCCTTCTACAGGGGCGACATTGCCCGCGATATCGTCGCCGCCGTACGGGCATCGTCAGGTCACCCCAACCTGCTGACGGAAGGCGACCTGGCCGCGTACCGGGCGGTCCGCCGCGCGCCGGTGTGCACGCTCTACCGAACCTACCGCGTTTGCGGCATGGGACCGCCGTCGTCGGGCGGGATCGCCGTCGGGCAGATCCTCGGCATCCTTGCGAACTTTGACCTGCCCGCCTTGGGGCGAGGCGCGCCGCAGAGCTGGCATCTCCTGAACGAGGCCTCGAAGCTCGCCTTCGCCGACCGCAACCGATACATCGCCGACGCGGACATGGTCCCTGTCCCGACTGAAGGCCTGCTCGATACGGGCTACCTGGAGGGGCGCGCCAAACTGATCCGGCGCGAGACATCGCTGATCCCACGTGTCCCGCCCGGCAATCCACCCGGCGCATCTCCCCCCAGGCCGTCGGACAACCGGGACGGACGGCCCGGCACCAGCCATATCGTGGTCATCGACGATGACGGGAATGCTCTTTCCATGACCACGACCATCGAAGGTGCCTTCGGTTCCCAGGTGATGGTACGGGGCTTCCTGCTCAACAACGAGATGACCGATTTCTCGTTCGAGCCTGAAGTGGACGGCTTGCCGGTCGCAAATGCTGTCGCACCGGGAAAGCGCCCGCGCAGTTCCATGGCCCCCACCCTCGTCTTCCACGCAGACGGCAAACTCCGGCTCGCGATTGGTTCGCCCGGCGGCAGTCGCATCATCGGCTATGTCGCACAGGCGCTGGTGGCCGTCCTCGACTGGGAAATGGATATCCAGGCCGCCATCGACTTGGGCCACCTGACCAACCGGAACGGCTTCACGGACCTTGAGAAAGGCACGGATGCCGAGCGGCTCAAGGCGCCGCTGGAAGCCCTTGGCAACCGCGTGCAGGTCCGCGACATGAACAGCGGCCTGCACGGGATTGAGGTCGTCGGCGGACTGCTTCGCGGTGGCGCCGACCCGCGCCGTGAGGGTGTCGCACTCGGGGACTAGAAACCAGGACTAGAACGGCGACGAGGCCGGATCGGGACGCCCGACCCGCGTCAGGAACACCGAGCAGACAAAGGCCAGCACGGACGCGGACAGCATCACCACGGCCATCGGCAGGGGTGTGTTGTCCTGCACCATGCCGGCGAGCTGCGCGAACCCCGCCCCGACAAGCATCTGAATGAACGCCAAAAGTCCGGATGCGGTGCCGGCAAAGCGCGGGCTGATGCTCACCGCGCCCGCCTGGGCGTTCGGCATCGCCAACCCGTTGGCGAACGCCATGCCCGCGCCGGGCAGGAAGATCGTCCAGGTCGACCACCAGTGCGCCAGGACGCATCCCAGCATGGCGAGCCCGAACAGCACGGCAAGTCCGCTGCCCAGCCGCATCATGCGGTCGAGCCCAACCCTTGCGCCGAAGCGGCCGGAGATAAAGGCACCGGCCATGAACCCGGCGGAGATCAGCACGAAGAACATGCCAAATTCCGTCGGTGGACGGCCGAGCACGTTGATCACGACAAAGGGCGCGGCCCCTAGAAACGCCATGAACATGCCCATGCCGAAGCCGACCTGTCCGCCGTAGCCGAGGAACGCGGGCACCCGCAGCAGGACACCAAATCCCGACAGCATGCCCCGGAAGGTCTGGACGTCCGCTCCGGGCTTCAGGGTTTCCGGCACCCTGGGCAGGGCCAGGGCCAGCACGAGGAGCCCCGCAAGGCCGGTAAAGACGAACACCGCGCGCCAGTCAAAAAAGTCGTTCAGCAGGCCGCCGATCAGCGGCGAGACCATCGGCGCCACGACCAGCGCGGTGATCATGTAGGCCATCAGCTTTGCCGCCGTTTCGCGGTCAAAGAGGTCGCGGATGATCGCCCGCCCCAGCACCATGCCCGCAGCCCCGCCGCATGCCTGGACGATGCGCCCGAAGATGACCGTCTCGATGGTCGATGCGAACAGCGCGATGGCGCTGCCGGCCATGAAGATGCACAACCCGGCGACCAGCACGGGCCGGCGGCCGTACCGGTCGGACATCGGCCCGTAGACGAGCGTTGCGAACGCAATCGAGAACAGCGCCAGTGACAGCGTGAACTGGACCGTGGCCGGCGACGCATCGAAATGCTCCTGCATAACCGGCAGGATCGGCAAAACGATCTGCATCGACAGCGGACCCAGTGCGGCGATCACCGCCAGGACGGCGATCAGCGCACCGGGACGCGGAATGTTGTCTGGCTTGGTCACTTGGGCAGCGTCCGGCAGCTCGGGCTTACTTGAAGCCCGCGCATACGGCGAAATGGGCCGAAGGTAAAGGGCCGGCTAGGCGGTTCCCGCAACCTGCGACTGCCGCGGCGCAACCCCCGAGGGGAAGCAGCGCGCCAGTCCGGCCTCGATAATCTGGCGCAGGAAATCGGCATAGGTCATGCCCGCCATCTCCGCCATCAGGTTCATCTTGCCGTCCCAGCACCAGCCCGGATTGGGGTTCACTTCGAGCAGCTTGATCGTGCCTTCAGCATCCGCGCGGAAGTCGAAGCGGGCGTAATCCCTGCACTCCAGACGGTCGAACAGCTTGATGGACATGTCGATCAGAAGGCGGCGGGTATCCTCGTCGATCTGCGCTTCGCGGTAACAGATCGTCGTCCAGTAGGGCGAGTCAGGATCCCATTTGGATTCGTAGCTCAGGATCTTCGGCAGGTCGCCGGGCAGCCGCGCGTAGTCCACCTCGAGCACAGGGAGCGCTGTCAGCTGCTGGCCGGGGTTGCCGACAAGGCCGACGGTATATTCCGCGCCGGACAGGAACTCCTGCACCAGCACCGGTCGGCCGGGCACCAGTTCGCGCAGGTAGGTCAGGTAGGCCGAGGCCTCCGCCGCATCGCGGACCAGCGCGTTCTGGGTGATGCCTATGGAACTGTCACCGAGCGCCGGCTTGATGAAGGCCGGGAAGATCGACGGCAGGCTGGCGCCCACGTCATCCGGGCTGCAATAGGTCTCCAGCGGCACCGGCACATCGATCGACGCAGCCGCAGATCGCACAAGCGACTTGTTGTAGCAAATGCCCAGCGAGACCGGCCCTGCGCCCGAATACGGGATGTCGAGCGCTTCCAGATAGGCCGGGACATGCAACTCGTGCAGGGCATTGTTGCGATAGCCCTCGTCGCACAGATTGAACACGAATTCCGGGCGGTCTTTCGACAGGGATTCAAACAGGTGCGCGTGGTCGTCCCGGTACTCGAAGGTGTATCCCGGGAGTGTTGCCAGCGCATCCTTGAGGCGGGCGACGGTGTCCATATCGAGTTCGTTGAACTCGCCCTCCAGCTTCACATCGTCCGGCAGGCCGGGGTCACCCAACAGCACCGTGACCCGGCCGACGGGATGACGAGCGGCGCTCACATGGCCCGGCACCGAACGAGCCGACAGCAGGATGCGTGCGCTCATCATGCCGAGGTCCTGGCCGTGGCTGGAATCCGCATGCAGTGCTGTATGCACGTGCACGTCGGCGAATCCCGAACCTTCGAGGAGCTTCGTGATGGCCTCTACGTTGTAGAGGCGTTCCGCATAAAACTGGTCGGCGATCACACCCTTCTCGGCATGGACCACCACCTCGCGCGAGATCAGCCGGTCGCCGTTTTCGGACAGGCTTCGCTCACGGCAGACGAACTGGTTTTCGTCGATCCACTCCCACGAGCGCGGCTCATAGTTCGCACGCATCCAGTCGCCGTCCGTCAGGTCGAGGACCAGCTTGCCGTCCGCCGCAAGGGCGCGATGCACCCGCTCAAGAACCGCACGGTCGTCATCCGACACGTCGAAATAGCCAAAGGAGTTTCCCATGATCGCCACGCAGTCATAGGGCTCGCGTGGCAGCCGGAACCTGCGCCCGTCGCCTTCGTGGAACGAGACCGGCAGGTTCATCGAACGTGCGCGACGGCGCGCAAGGCGGATCAGGTAGCGAGAGCGGTCTATGCCGGTGACATGGGCAAAGCCCCGACGGGCCAACTCAATCGAATGGCGCCCCTGGCCGCAACACAGGTCGAGTATGCGGTCCTCGGGTTTCAGGCCGGCCGCTTCTACCAGCGCCGAGACCTCCGCCTCGGTGTTGGCGTTGTTTTCGACCACATCGCCATCGGTTTTCAGATAGAGCGCCGAGAACAGCGTACGCCACCACTCGGACGGCAGATGGTTCTCGAGATTGGAGATGGGTCCGAGCGTACGTTTTCCGCCACCGGCCCCGGCATGCGCGTTCGCGCCCGCCGGTTCTGTCATATTCGGTCTGGCCCCAAAACGAAGCCGGACATGGGCCCGGACTTCGGAGTTGTCCTGCCCGCGGGCGCCATGCCGCGCGGACTCTCCCTGGCGGGCCGCTGGGAAATCAGGGCCAGACGGACCGTTGCGAAGCGCAAACTAGTTGCGCCCGGTGATGCATGATTTCAAGGGATTATTGTGGCCCGGGCAAAAATCAGCTGAACAGGCTGGCCTCACCGCTCGCGATCCGGTCATACGAGAGCACGACATCAGGGTCCGCCTGGCATTTCTCGTCTTCCCGGCCGCCGTATTCGAGCCGCGAGAGCATGTCCTGGATGAGGCTGAGACGCGCAACGCGCTTGTCGTCGGTCTTGATGACCGTCCAGGGCGCAAAGGACCTGTGCGTGGCGGCCAGCATCGAGTCCCGAGCTGCGCTGTAGGCATCCCAGTTGGCCTGAGCCTGTTCGTCCACCGGGCTGATCTTCCACTGCTTCAGGGGATCGACACGCCGCGCCTCAAGGCGGTCGCGCTGCTCCTTCTTCGAGATATCCAGATAGTACTTGAACAGGCAGATGCCGTTTTCCACCAGGTTACGCTCGAAGTCCTGCACCGTCTCCATGAACACCTGGTATTCGTGATCCGAGCAGAACCCCATCACCCGCTCGACACCCGCGCGGTTGTACCAGGAGCGGTTGAACAGCACGATCTCGCCAATGGCCGGCAGCTCGGCAACGTGGCGCTGATAGTACCAGCTCCGCCGCTCCCGGTCCGACGGCGCGCCCAGCGCAACAATGCGGGTATCGCGCGGGCTCATATGTGCGGTGATGCGCTTGATCAGCCCGTCCTTGCCCGCCGCATCGCGGCCTTCAAGGATCACCAGCACCCCGACGCTATCGGCAATGACGTGACGCTGGAACTTGACCAGCTCGACCTGAAGGTCATGCAACTGGGCCTGATAGAGCTTCTTGTCGATGGGACCGCTCCTTACTCTGGTGCGCCGAACCCGCCGCCGCCAGGCGTCTCGATCACGAACACATCGCCGAGCCCGGCCTGTACACGATCTGTCGCGGTCATTTCCACACGCGAGCCGTCGGTGCGCTCCAGCCAGTTGCGGCCCGCCGCGCCCGGACTGCCGCCGTTGAGGCCGTAGGGCGGAATCTTGCGCCGGTTGGCCAGCATCATCACGTCCATATCTTCAAGGAAGCGGACGCGCCGGCGCACGCCGTCGCCGCCGTGATGCGCGCCGGCCCCACCGGAACCATCCCGGATCTCGAAGCTCTCCAGCAGCACCGGGAACCGCCATTCGAGGATTTCCGGGTCGGTGAGCCGGGAATTGGTCATGTGGGTGTGGACCGCCGAAGTGCCGTCGAAGTCCGGCCCCGCGCCCGCACCGCCACAGATGGTCTCGTAGTACTGGTGGCGGGCGTTGCCGAAGGTGAAGTTGTTCATCGTGCCCTGCGCCGCCGCCATGACACCCAGCGCACCGTAGAGGGAATCGGTGATTGCCTGGCTGGTCTCCACATTGCCCGCGACCACGGCCGCCGGATAGACGGGTGCCAGCATGGAGCCCTCGGGGATCACGATCTCGATGGGTTTCAGGCACCCCTCGTTCATCGGGATATCGTCATCGACCAGCGTGCGGAAGACATAGAGAACTGCCGCCCTGGCAATCGCCGTCGGCGCATTGAAGTTGCTGTCGAGCTGGTCGCTTGTGCCGGTGAAATCGACCTTTGCCGAACGCGACGCGCGGTCGATCGACACGCGCACACGGATCTCGGCCCCATTGTCCAGCGCGTAGGTGAATTCGCCGTCTTTCAGCACATCAATCACCCGGCGCACGGATTCCTCGGCGTTGTCCTGCACGTGGCGCATATAGGCGTGGACCGTCTCCAACCCGAACTGCTCGACCATGCGCCGCAACTCGGCGACACCCTTCTCATTGGCCGCGATCTGGGCCTGCAGGTCGGCGACGTTCTGGTCGGGGTTGCGCGACGGATAGGCGCCGGATGCCAGCAGCTCGCGGAACGCGTCCTCACGGAAGGTTCCGCGGTCCACTGCCTTGAAGTTGTCGATCAGGACACCCTCGTCCTCGATCACCTTCGAATCCGGCGGCATGGAGCCGGGTGAGATGCCGCCGATATCGGCGTGATGCCCACGGCTGCCGACATAGAACAGGATATCGCCCCCGTCCCCGAAGACCGGGGTTATGACGGTGACGTCCGGCAGGTGGGTGCCGCCGTTATAGGGGGCATTCAGGACATAGACGTCGCCGGGCGACATCTTCCCGGCGTTGTTGCGGATGACGGCGCGGATACTCTCGGACATGGAGCCGAGATGGACCGGCATGTGCGGTGCATTGGCGACGAGGTTGCCGTCGGGATCGAAGATCGCGCAGGAGAAATCCAGACGCTCCTTGATGTTCACCGAGTAAGCCGTGTTCTGGAGCGTCACGCCCATCTGCTCGGCGATGGACATGTAGAGGTTGTTGAACACCTCCAGCATCACGGGATCGACCTGGGTGCCGATGGCGGCATCGCGCCTGGCGGCGACGACGCGTTCCAGCACAAGATCGCCGCGCTCGGTCATGGTCGCCCGCCAGCCGGGCTCGATGACGGTGGTCGCCACGGCCTCGCTGATGATCGCAGGTCCGTCAATGGACGCACCAGCGGCCAGTGCCTCGCGTTCATAGACAGGCGTCCTGTGCGCCCGCCCGCCCATATGGGCCTCGACCTCCGCGACGACGCGGGGTTCGCCGGTCGCAACGAGCGGCAGGCTGTCACCCTTCGCGCTCTCGTCGGATTCACCGATAGCCTCGACCGCCGCCGTCTCCACAATCAGCCGTTTCTCGGGCATCACGAAGCCATAACGCAGGCGGTGCAGGTTCGCGAACTGGCCCGCCATCTCCCCGGCGGTTCCAAACTCGACTTCCAGCGACGTGTCGGTGCCCTCGTAGCGCAGGTGCAGGCGCCTGCGCACGGAGATGCGTTCGTCTGGCATACCCTGTCCAGCGACTTCCTTGCGCGCGGATGCGCCCAGTTGGTCGAGCAGATCCGTGACGTCGGCGGACACTTCGTCGCCCAGCGGCGATTCTACCGACTGCTCACGGAGGGCGCGGATGTCGGCAAGACCCATGCCGTAGGCCGACAGCACACCGGCAAAGGGATGCAGCAGCACCTTCGTCATGCCCAGCGCATCCGCCACGAGGCAGGCATGCTGGCCCGCCGCACCGCCGAAGGCACAGAGCGTATATTTCGTGACGTCGTAGCCGCGCTGGACCGAGATCTTCTTGATGGCGTTTGCCATGTTCTCAACCGCGATCTTCAGGAAGCCGTCGGCAACCTCGACCGGGTCGCGGGTGTCACCGGTTGCTGCACGGATGTCCTCTGTCAGCGCCGCGAACTTCTCGCGCACCACCGCAGCATCCAGGGGGGACGCCTGCTCCGGACCGAACACCGCAGGGAAATGTTCCGGCTGCAGCTTGCCCAGCATCACATTGCAGTCGGTCACCGTCAGCGGACCGCCCTTGCCGTAGCTGGCCGGGCCCGGGTCCGCGCCAGCGCTTTCCGGCCCCACGCGATAGCGCGCGCCATCGAAGAAACAGATGGAGCCTCCGCCCGCCGCCACAGTGTGGATCTGCATCATGGGCGCGCGCATGCGTACGCCCGCCACCAGTGTCTCGAAGGCGCGCTCGAACTCGCCATTGTAATGGGTCACGTCGGTGGACGTGCCGCCCATGTCGAAGCCGATCATGCGGTCGAAGCCGGCCGCCTCGCTGACCTGCACCGCCCCGACCACGCCGCCCGCCGGGCCGGACAGGATCGCATCCTTGCCCTGGAACATGCGCGCGTCGGTCAGCCCGCCATTCGACTGCATGAACATCAGGTTCACATCGCCCAGGTCGTCGGCCACACGGTCCACATAACGCCTCAGGATCGGCGAAAGGTAGGCATCGACGACCGTAGTGTCGCCACGGCCCACCAGCTTGATCAGGGGGCTGGTCTCGTGGCTGACGGAAATCTGGGTGAAGCCGATGTCGCGCGCGATCTGGGCGCAGGCCTTCTCGTGGTCCGGTACCCGGTAGCCGTGCATGAAGGCGATCGCCACGGCGCGGATGCCGTCGTCATAGGCGGCCTGCAGCGCGGCGCGTGCGCCGTCGGCGTCGAACGGAACGAGCACCTCATCCTGGGCATTCACACGCTCGTCAATCTCGACCACCCGCTCATAGAGCAGTTCGGGCAGGATGATGTTCCGGTCGAACAGGCGCGGGCGCGCCTGGTAGCCGATGCGCAGCGCATCGCGGAACCCGAGCGTGGTCGCCAGCAGGGTCCGGTCACCCTTGCGTTCCAGCAGCGCGTTGGTGGCAACGGTCGTGCCCATCTTTACCGCGCCGATCTTCTCCGACGGGATCGGGTCACCATCGGCCAGGCCCAGCAGGTCACGGATGCCCTGTACGGCCGCGTCGTCGTAGTGCTCCGGGTTGACCGACAGCAGCTTGTGGGTGCGCAGCGAGCCGTCCGGCGCACGCCCGACGATGTCGGTGAACGTGCCGCCCCGGTCGATCCAGAAATGCCAGAGGTTGCCTGAAGTCTGGTTGTCCGCACTCATAGAAACACACCTTGTAGAGCCGACCCCGAGACTGGTTTTTTGCGCTGCAAAAGTCAAAAGCAGCGAGCCCGAAATACAAAGAGCGGATATGGCTGTCTCGCCTTATCCGCTCTTGCCCGCGAATTCACGGGTACGTTCAAGCTGCCCGGTTCAGGGATACTTCTTGCTGGAACGCGCGCGCGCCAGCGTGTCGCCATCCGCATTGCGCACCCGTGCACTCCACTCGTAGGTGTGCGAACCGCTCGGGGGGCATGGGCTCTGGTAGGAAAACGCACCCGGCTGGATCACGTCTCCACCCGAATAGTCTGCCGAGCCGCCCCCATGGTTGTAATTGGGAACATCGAGATCGGTCAGCGAGAAGCGGATTTCCTTGGTGCCCTCCGGCACGTTCTTCAATGTGAAGATCGGGTTGTCCACCCGGTTGGGATAGCCGGTATTGCAGAGGGGGATATCTCCCCATTCAAAGGTGAAGGCGAAATCGTCTGCGCTCGCAGCTGGCGCGGCGGCTCCGAGGATTACTGCTGCACCGAGAAGAGTGCGTAACTTCATGCGGTTTTCCCTTTCAAAACAAAGGCCCATTCCGGACCCACCCGGCATGGCGGCATCAACTGGCGGCCGGCGCCAACCACTCGGTGCACTCTTCCCGAAAACTTGACCAGCGCACTTCCGCTGCGGATGCCGCCGCCGGGGTATATCTGCGGGACAGCGTTTCGCCCGACGCGCGTTTCCGCTAAACATTGCGCCATGAGTATCTGGGGCAAGGTTATCGGCGGCACGGCCGGGTTCGTGATCGGCGGTCCGCTGGGTGCGCTGATCGGCGCCGGAGCGGGTCACCTGTACGACAAGGCGCGCGAAAGCGCGGCTGGATCGGCTGACAGCGACCCCACGAAGCAGGTCGGCTTCACCATCGCCGTCATCGCGCTGGGCGCGAAACTGGCGAAGGCCGACGGCGTGGTGACTCCTGACGAGATTCGCGCCTTCCGCCGGGTGTTCAAGGTCGCGCCGGAGGAAGCCCAGAACGTCGCGAAGGTCTTCAACCTCGCCCGCAAGTCGACCGCAGGCTACGAAGCCTATGCGCGCCAGGTCTCGGGCATGTTCGCCGACAATCCGGCTGTTCTCGAGGAACTGCTGAACTGCCTGTTCCACATCGCGCTGGCCGACGGCGTCGTGCATGACGAGGAACTGGCCTACCTGAAGAACGTCTCGGCCATCTTCGGGTTTAACGAAACCGATTTCGCGCGAATCCGCGAACAGAACATGGGTCCCGACGAGGCCGACCCCTACACGGTTCTCGGCATATCCCATGATGCGGACAACGACACCGTCAAATCCACCTACCGGAAACTGGTGCGCGAGAACCATCCCGACGCACTGATCGCGCAAGGCATGCCGGAAGA
Source organism: Alphaproteobacteria bacterium (assembly GCA_038117045.1). Classification (GTDB taxonomy): domain Bacteria; phylum Pseudomonadota; class Alphaproteobacteria; order UBA6615; family UBA6615; genus JABJAG01. The sequence goes on from JAYOFE010000009.1 coordinate 138,306, forward strand.
GTTCGTCGAGGTCGCGAACGACAAGCTGGCGGCGATCAACGCGGCGTATGACCGGATCAGCGCCCAACGGGGCATTCGCTGACCGCGCGAACCATGGCTTCCGCCCCTCCCCTTCTTGCCCTCAAGGATGCCGCCGTCAGCTTTGGTGGCACGCCGCTTTTTTCCGGCGCGGAACTGGCCGTCACGCCGGGGATGCGCGCTTGCCTCGTCGGCCGCAACGGATCCGGCAAATCGACCATCATGAAGGTACTGGCCGGGATCATCGTGCCCGATGCCGGTGAACTCTATATCGAGCCGGGCCTGACCATCGGCTACCTGCCCCAGGATGTTCCGTTCGTCTCGGGCCAGACCGTGGCCGAATTTGTTGCCGGCAAGGACGGCGCGCCCCGGCATGAGGTCGATGCCGCCCTGTCACGGGTCGATATCGACTGCGACCGGCTGGGCAGCACCCTGTCCGGCGGTGAGGCACGCCGCGCGGCACTCGCGCAGGCGATGCTGGCCGACCCGGATGTGCTGTTGCTGGATGAGCCGACCAATCATTTGGACCTGCCGACCATCGAATGGCTGGAACGCGACCTTGTCGAACGCCGCAAGACCCTGATCGTCATCAGCCATGACCGTGCCTTCCTGGAAGCCGTTACGACAGACACCTTCTGGATGAGCCGGGGCGTGCTCCGCCACAATGCGGCCGGTTACAGGAGCTTCGACGACTGGACCGAGAGCGTCGCCGAAGCCGAGGTGGCCGCCGCACGCAAGCTGGACCAGAAGCTGAAGGCCGAGGCGCGCTGGCTCGAGCGTGGCGTGACCGCGCGGCGGAAACGCAACCAGGGACGGCTGGCGAAGCTCGACCAGCTCCGCGCCCAGCGCAAGGCACTGCTGACCGGCCAGCGGCTGGCCGAGTTCGAGCTGGACAGCGGACCGCTGTCCAGCCGGCTGGTGATCGAGTGCGAGAACCTCACCAAGTCCTATGGCGACCAGAAGATCGTCGATGGGTTTTCCACCCGCATCCTGCGCGGGGACCGGGTCGGCATCCTCGGCCCGAACGGTGCAGGCAAGACAACGCTTCTGAAGATCCTGATCGGCGAGGAGGAACGCGACAGCGGTCGCCTGCGGCAGGCGAAGAACCTGACCATGGCCTTCTTCGACCAGACCCGGGCCCAGCTCGATCCCCACGACACGCTCTGGCAGACGCTCGCTCCCCAGGGCGGAGATTCAATCAACGTGCGCGGCACGCAGCGCCATGTGGTGGCCTACCTGCGCGATTTCCTGTTTGACGAGAAGCAGGCCCGCGCACCGGTCGGCACCCTGTCGGGCGGCGAGCGCAACCGGCTCCTGCTCGCGAAGATCCTCGCCCAGCCGTCGAACCTGCTGGTGCTCGACGAGCCGACCAACGACCTCGATGCCGATACACTGGACGTGCTGATCGACATGCTCGACAGCTATGACGGCACCGTATTGCTCGTCAGCCATGACCGCGACTTCCTGAACCGGATCGTCAGCTCGACCATCGCGGTCGAGGGCAACGGCGTGGTCGAGGAGTATCCCGGCGGCTATTCGGACTACTTGTCCCAGCGAAAGCGTGTTGCACGCGAGGCCGAGCGGGAGAAGGACCGGAAGAGACAGGCGGCACGGGCCGAGCCCAGGCCCGCCGCCCCGGCCCCGCCGAAGAAGCTGTCCTTCAAGGAGCAGCACGAACTGGAAAACCTGCCGGACCGGATTGCCGTGCTGGAAAGCGCAAAGGAAAAGCTGCAGTCGGTACTGGCCGATCCGAATCTCTACGCCCGGGACCGCAACACCTACGAGAACGCGGCGAAGAAGCTGGCGGAAGTCGAGACTGCCATCGGCGATGCCGAGGAGCGCTGGCTGGTTCTCGAAGCCCGGCGCGAGGAGTTGGCGCCGAAGGCCGCGTCGTGAGCGGTCCCGATGTGATCACCGGGTTCCGCTCGCCGAACACCAACGCGCGCAAGCCCGAACGTGGGCTAGACCCGGTCATCGATACGCTGGTGATCCACTATACGGGCATGATGCCGACCGAACGCGCGCGAGACTGGCTGTGCGACCCGGCCTCGAAGGTGAGCGCCCACTACCTGATCGACGAGGACGGGACGACCTGGCGGCTGGTCGAGGAGGCCGAGCGCGCCTGGCATGCCGGCGTCGGCGCGTGGCGCGGCTGGCGCGACATCAACTCCCGTTCCATCGGCATCGAACTGTCGAACCCGGGACACGACTATGGCTACCGCGCCTTCCCGGACGCCCAGATCGCAGCGCTCATCGAACTGGGCAAGGCCATTCTCCGCCGGCACCCGATCCCCGCGCGTAATGTGGTTGCCCATTCGGACATTGCGCCTTCGCGCAAGATCGACCCGGGCGAACTGTTCCCGTGGCGCCACCTCGCCGAGGCCGGGATCGGGCTGTGGACCGACGCGGTGGCATATCCGGTCGCCGAAGCCGACGTCGCGTCGTATCTGCAGACCATCGGCTACGACACGGTGGATAACGACCTGCCGGTCGTCCTGTCGGCCTTCCAGCGCCGGTTCCGGCCGGAAAACTTTGACGGCCATCCTGACGAACAGGCCCGGGCCCGCCTCGCCGCCGTCCACGCACTGGTTGCGGAACGCGCCGGTTCGGCCTAATCGTTCGTCCGCCAGGCGGCCGGATGGCCGCGCGCGGGCAATGGGGAAACCCGTCCGCGTGAGGAAAGTCCGGGCTCCACGGAAGCACGGTGCCGGTTAACGGCCGGCGGGGGCGACCCCAGGGAAAGTGCCACAGAAAGCAAACCGCCCCTTAAAGGGGGTAAGGGTGAAAGGGTGCGGTAAGAGCGCACCGCGCCTCCGGCAACGGCGGCGGCACGGCAAACCCCACCGGGAGCAAGACCGAGTAGGGACGGCATATGGCGCACTTCCGCGCCGCTGTCCGGGTGGGTCGCGCGAGGCGTCCGGCGACGGGCGTCCCAGATGAATGGCCATCTCCCGCGCAAGCGGGGACAGAACCCGGCTTACAGGCCGCCTGGCATTATTCTTCCAAGAAAAGAACATTACGAGAACAAAGTTCCGCCGCTTTATTCGGCGAGGATTTTGTTTGCGCCGACGCGAAGCCGGCGCGGAGAAGATTCGGGTTACTTCGGGAACGAAAATAGGGGGCCAACAACACTCGAAAATATCGAGGTTTTTACTGGTTTTGTCGTTGACGACCCATTTGATCCCATGATATCCCAAAAAATCCCATTTTGGCGCGTAGGCCAAGGCAAACGGAGGGGCAATGGCCACCGGGGAGATCCGGTGGCCTGCGGAGACGATGGCGTTGTTCCTGTCGACCACGATCAACAAGGTCGACCGCAAGGGGCGGGTATCCGTTCCTGCGGCGTTTCGTGCTGCGCTCTCAGGCCAGGCGTTCCATGGGATCGTCGCCTTCCCGTCCTTCAAGCATCCCGCGGCCCAGTGCGGCGGCATGGACTGGATGGAGAAGCTCGGCGCAGGCGTCGACGCCTATGACATGTTCTCCGACGAGCACGACACGCTGACGGCCGCCCTCTTCGCCAATGCCCAGCAGCTGGCCTTCGACGGCGAGGGCCGGATCATGCTCCCCGAGAGCCTGATCGCCCACGCCAACCTGACTGATCGCGCGGCCTTTGTGGGCCGCGGCCCGCAATTTGAAATCTGGAACCCCGAAACCTTCGCCGACTACCAGGCTGACGCTGTGCGTCAGGCTGCCGAGAAAAGCCTGACGCTACGCCCGTCAGCCCCGCCCGGTGGCGAGGGAGGTCAGCCGTGATGATGGCGCGGTCCAAGCGTCATCCTGAAAATGGCGGAGTCCGCGTGGCTCCCGCACACACCCCGGTTCTCATCAACGAAGTGCTCGACGCCCTGTCTCCGCGGGATGGCGGCATCTACGTTGACGGCACCCTGGGCGGCGGCGGCTACGCCCGCGCTATCCTGGACGCCGCGGACTGCACGGTTCTGGGTATTGATCGCGATCCCGACGCCATCACCCGCAACGCCCCGCTGGTCGAGATCTACGGTGCTCGCCTCATGCTTATTCCCGGCCGCTTCGGCGACATGGAACGGCTTGTGCGCGACCTCGGTTTCGATGGAGTCGACGGCGTGACGCTCGATCTCGGGGTCTCGTCTCCCCAGCTCGACATTGCCGAGCGTGGTTTCTCCTTCATGAAGGACGGCCCGCTGGACATGCGCATGGAGCGCCAGGGCGACA
>JAYOFE010000010.1:0-124166 GCA_038117045.1 Alphaproteobacteria bacterium
CAGGCGATCCGCCGCGATACCGCCGGTGTCGGACATGGAATTCTCCCGAAAGGAATCTGGATGCCGCGGACAGTCGCGACGTCACGGCGTTTAGCGCATCGGCCTGTGGAAAGGCAAAGGGGCTTTGCCGTTTATCCTGTCAGGCCGAGCTTTTTCTCGAACCGGACATGCGCATACGGATTGTCGTTGTAGCGCGCGATGTCGGCATAGCCGTTGCGGCGATACAGGGCGTGGGCTTCGGGCAACGCGCCGTTGGAATCGAGCCTTACCACTGTGTGTCCCGCGTGCCGCGCCTGGTCTTCCAGCGCGGCCAGGATACGGCGCCCGATACCCTGTCCCCGGACGGTCTCGCTCACCCACATCCGTTTGATTTCAGCGAAGTCGCCGGCGGCGAAGGTCACCCCGCCGCAGCCGAACGGCCCGTCATTCGAACGTGCCAGGACGAACACGCCGTTGGGCGGGGTATAGGCGCTTCCGCCCTCGCCTGCGCCCAGCGTGCGGTCGAAACCGGCCGCGAAGCGCAGGTCGAGTTCATTGAAGTACCGGTCGAGGCACCATGCCGCATCTGCGTGGGCCGGGTCGACCGGAGTTATCTCGATTTGTTCGGTGTGCGCAGGCTCGGACGTCACGGCGCGCGGTGCTAGTGGCCCTGCTTTTCCTTCATCTTGGCAAGCTGTTCCGGCGTTGCCTCGGTCTGGAACTTGTCCTTCCACTCGCTGTAGGGCATGCCGTAGACCAGTTCGCGAGCATCCTCGTACTCGATTTCCACGCCCTTCTCGTCGGCAGCCGCCTTGTACCATTTGGACAGGCAGTTCCGGCAGAAATCGGCCAGGTTCATCAGGTCGATGTTCTGCACTTCCGGGTGGTCACGCAGGTGCTGCACCAGCGTGCGAAACGCGGCGGCTTCGAGTTCTGTCTGGGTCTGCCGGTCGAGTTCGGCCATGGGAATCCTCCTTCGCGGATGCGTGTTTGATCCGAATATAGGCGCGTCGCGCGCGCGCGCAACGGCTCCTATTCGCCGTCCCGCTCGCCGCCATGTCCACGGTGGCGTTCGCGCCGGCGGCGGTGCCGGTCGCCGAACCGGTGTCCCCGGCCGCCGCGTCCGCCGTGGCGAGGTCCGCGCTCGGGCAGGGGCTGTGCCGGATCAAGAAAGGCCTGCAGGGCGGCAACCGCCTCTTCCGCCTTCTCCGCAGGCACGTCCATCTCCTCGGCCGCTCGGTCGATCAGCGCCACCATCGCGGCCTCGCTGAACGGCCCGTCACTTTCCGACCGCAGCGCGCGGAGGGCACCGATCACGGACCAGGCCAGCGAACGCGGGTCGGTCCAGGGTTCCTTGCTCAAGCGCTCACGCCGGCGCCGCTGGCGTTCGGCAGGGGTCATCGGGGCGTCGTTGATCGGGGGGCGTCCCATGTCGTCTCCGGCAGGTTCGGGAATGATCTGGTTGTCTTGGGACATCATAGCCTCCTGTTTCGTTACTGTCACGATACTGAGATAGTGTGACAGTAACGAAATGACAAGCCCTGAAATTCAGGCGGCGTCGATTCCGGCCCTGGTTTCCGCCACAAGCCAGTCGACAACGGCGTTGCGCGCCTCTGCGTCACTCGCACCTGCCTCCCTGGCGTCCGCGAAGACCGCACGCTGGCGGTGGGCACTGGTACCTCGCGCCATGATGGTGCGTGCATGTGCAACTTCGTCAACGGACCCCAACGCCTCGGCCTCCGGCATCACAAGCGCGATCACCTCTTCCAGCAGGTCGGCATAGGGCACGACCTCGCCCTTGCCGAAATCGACCAGGCCCCCCGAGAGCCCGTAACGCTGGGCGCGCCAGCGGTTCTCGTTGATCAGCATGTTGGAATAGACCCGCCAGCGCTGGTTGTCCCGGCGCAGGCGCGAAATCATCGCCACCAGGCAGACATACAGCGCCGCCACGGTGAGGCTGTCGTCGATGGAGGTGCATACATCGGTGATGCGCATCTCCACCGTCGGGAAGCGCGCGCTGGGCCGCACGTCCCACCAGATCTTGGACGCATCCTCGATCAGCCCAGCCTTCACCAGCATGTCGATATGGCGGCAGTACTCGCCCCAGCTGTCGAAGCGTTCCGGCAGCCCGGTGCGCGGCAACTCATCGAACACGCTCAGCCGGTAGCTGAGCAGGCCCGTGTCATAGCCCTGCCAGAACGGTGACGAGGTCGAGAGCGCCAGCAGGTGCGGCAGGAAGTAGCTCACCTGGTTCATGACATCGATGCGGTGTTCGGGGTCTTCCACCCCCACATGGACATGCATGCCCGAGATCAGCAGGCGCCGCGCCACGCCCTGAAGGTCCGTGGCCAGCACGTTGTAGCGATCCTTGTCGGTGTGCTGGGTCTGGTGCCAGTCGGCGCTGGGATGGGTTGAGGCCGCGACCACCCGATAGCCGTGGCGTTCGGCCGCTGCGCAGACGATCCGGCGCAACGCGGACAGCCGCGCGCGGGCCTCGGCCATGTTGTGGCAGACGGACGTCCCGACCTCGATCTGCGCCTTCATGAACTCCGGCGAGACCGCGCCGATCCCCGGGTCGACCTCCGCCTCGCATTCGCGCAGCAGGTCGGCGGGCGGGTCGGCAGCCAGTTCCCGGGTCTCGGGGTCGACCAGGAGGTACTCCTCCTCGATCCCGAGCGTGTAGCCGGTGGAGTTGTCAGCCATCGGGGTGCGCCTCATGTTCACCGACCCGGAACAGCGCCTCATCTTCCAAGACGTCGCCCAGCGCTTCCAGCAGGATTCCCGCCCAAGTCTCGGCGCCGTGACGGGTGTCGATCAGGTCCTGGCGTATCTCGATCAACGCATTGGCGAAGCCCCGCCCATCGCCGTGACGCTCCAGCGTGTAGCCATAGCCCAGCCGCGCCGAATAGGGCTCGTTGTCGCCCACCGTCAGGCCCGGCATGGCGCGCAGCCGCCTGATCAGGGGTTCCGGCAGGCGCGGTTCGCGGTTCCACAGGATGCCGATCTCCCAGGGACGCGCGATGGCATCCATGATTGGCGTGAAGCTGTGGATCGACAGGATCACGGGCGCGCCGTCCCCGCCCATCGCCGCTTGCAGACGCTGGGCCTGTTCGCGGATGGCGGCGTGGTATGGATCAAACAGGGATGAAATCCGCTCCGCCCGCGCGTCCGGCGTCAGATGCAGGTTGGCGGGTACCGGCGTGCCGTCACTTTCCGGCAGGATAAGCCCCGGGTGGTCGAGTGAACGGTTACAGTCGATGACGAGGCGCGAATACCCGGCGATCACCGCCGGTGCATCCAGCGCGGCCGACAGCCGCCGCGTGACATCTTCCGCACCGATGTCCCAGCCGATGTGGCGGGCCAGCTCGACCTCGGACAGGCCGAGATTGTCCAGCGCTGCCGGAACCCGCTTGCTCGCGTGGTCGCAGATCAGGAGGACGCGCCCGGCGGCGTCCGGGTTGAGCACCTCGAAGGGTGCGGGCTCATCTTCGGCCAGCAACCCGCCGGAGGTCGTGATTTCGGGTCGATCGTCCATGGCCCGAGTATAGCGAACTCTATCCGCGCCCGCCCGCCAGGCGCGCCGCGTCGGGGCTGCGGCGCAACGCCCACATGGCCCAGATTCCGACCACCGGTCCCGGCATGAGGATCAGGAAGGCAAACTCCCAGCCCACGGCATCAACCACCACCGGCACCAGGTGAATGGTGATGAGGGTCAGCAGGAAACCCATGCTGGTCTGCACCGTGAGCATGGTGCCGACATAGCCGCTCTCGGCCAGTTCGGCCGTACAGGCGGAGAACTGGGGTGAATCCGCGACAATCGTCAGGCCCCGCTCGCCGCCATGGCGGCGATGGTAACGGTCGTCCGACCCCAGCGGTCGGCCAACAGCCCGCCGCCCACGCAGCCGATAGCACCCGCCCCCATCACGACGAAGGTGGCTGCGGCGGAAAGCGTCGCGGCGCCCGAGTCCGGGCCGAGGCGCGCGAGAAAGCTGGCGTTCAGGAACACCCCGATCCACGCCCACATGGCATAGAGTTCCCACATGTGGCCGAGGTAGCCGAGATTGGCCAGCCGCAGGCCACGATTGGTGAAGGCACGCAGGGCCGCAGACGGCCGGAAGGGCGGCGACGGTGCGGTGTTCGGACCCACGGTCACCAGCAGGATGGCAAAGGCCGCCACCACGGCGCAGGCCGAAGCCGTCACAAGCGTGAACACCCAGTCGATCCCGCCCAGCGCGTTGAACAGGTGCGGGCTCGCCGAGCCCAGCGCCAGCGCACCCACCAGGGCCCCGATCATCAGGCCCATGTCGCCGCGGGCCCAGCTTGCGGCCAGCTTCATGCCGACGGGATAGATCCCCGCCATGCACATGCCGGTGACAAAGCGCAGAACGATGACGGCGGGCGATGCGGGCTCGAACGCCAGGATCAGCGCATTGGCGCCGGCAGCGACCAGCGCCGAGGTCATGAAGAACCGGCGCGGCTCGATCCTGTCGGCGAGGTTCAGCAACGCACTCAGCAGCGTCCCCACCACGAACCCTGCCTGTACGGCGCTGGTGAACAGGGATGCGACCAGCGGCGGCAAGCCCACGCTCTCGCGCAGTGCCGGCACCACGGCAAACGCCGAGAACCACAGCGACATGGTTGCCACTGCACAGAAAGCGATGATCACGAGTCAACGCGTGCGGACCGACAAGGAACCCTCCGTTCCGTCCATCCGCAAGCGTTAGACCCCGAACCCGCGCGCCGGCAAGTGACAAACGCGTGGGCGGAGACCCCGGCTCAGCTGAGTGCGGCGCAGGCGCGCTGGATGCGCTTGCAGGCCTCTTCCAGCTTCTCGGTCGCCGTGGCGTAGGAGATGCGGAAGTGTGGGGAAAGGCCGAACGCCTCGCCATGCACCACCGCGACACCCTCGGCGGCGAGCAGGTACTTGGCCACATCCTCGTCGGTGTTCAGAACGTTGCCGTCCGGCGTCTTCTTGCCGATCATCCCGGCCGCCGACGGATAGACGTAGAACGCGCCTTCCGGCGTTGCGCAGGTGAGCCCGTTGGCCTGGTTCAGCATCGAGACCACAAGGTCACGGCGGTCCTTGAACACCTTGTTGTGCTCGGCGATGAAGTCCTGCGGCCCGCGCAATGCCTCGAGCGCCGCCCACTGGGAGATCGTCGAGGTGGAGGTGGTGGACTGGGACGAGATCATGTTCATCGCCTTGATCAGGTCCGTCGGGCCCGCCGCATAGCCGACGCGCCAGCCAGTCATGCAATAGGCCTTCGACATGCCGTTCAGGGTCAGGGTGCGGTCGTACAGTTCCGGCACCACCTGTGCGATCGTCGCGAACTCGAACCCGTCGTAGAGAATCTTCTCGTACATGTCGTCGGGCATGATCCAGACATGCGGATGCCGCAGCAGCACCTCGCCCAGCGCCTTCAATTCGGCCGCGGAATAGGCCGCACCGGACGGATTGCAGGGCGAGTTCAGCATCAGCCACTTGGTCTTCGGCGTGATGGCCGCATCCAGCGCCTCGGGCGTCAGCTTGAAGCCGGTCTCCTGGGTGGTGTTGACCACCACGGGCTTACCGCCGCAAAGCAGGGTGATGTCCGTGTAGGACACCCAGTACGGGGCCGCGACGATCACCTCGTCGCCCGGATCGATGGTCGCGAACAGCGCGTTGTAGATGGTCTGCTTGCCGCCGCAGCCGACATGCACCTGGGCCGGGGTGTATTCCAGCTCGTTGTCGGCCTTCAGCTTGTCGCAGATCGCCTCGCGCAGCTCGGGAATACCCGCCGGCGCGACATACTTGGTTTTTCCTTCGGCCATCGCACGTGCCGCCGCATCCTTGATGTTCTGCGGCGTATCGAAATCGGGTTCGCCCGCAGCCAGACCGATCACGTCACGGCCCTGAGCCTTCAGCTCCTGGGACAGCGTGTTGATCGCGATCGTCGGCGACGGCTTGATGCTCGAAAGACGGTCGGCGAGGAATGCCATGGTATTGCACCCGGTGGAGGTTGTTTTGCGGGCGCGAAACTAATCTCCGCCCGGATCGCGTGCAAGCGGTCCGAGCGGAGATCGGGGTCGATGGGATACTCTTGTGTGGAAAGCTGCCTATTCGGCGGCGACCATGTGCTGCTCGGACTTGCGGGCGCGACCGCTTTCGGTGGTCAGCCAGAGGGTGACGGCACCAAAGGCCAGCATTCCGCCGCAGACGATTCCAAGGATGATGAGGTTTTCAACAGGCATGACGTTCTCCCGTGTCTGGATGCCGCCAAAACTATCAGCCACGGGTCGGCGCGCCTTGATCTGCATCAAACGGGAACAGCAAATTCGTCCACTTCCCCTTCCCGCCTTTGCCGCCCTATATATCGGGGCATGGCGGAACTCTCCGAAATCCAGGCCAAGTACTTCCCGATGGCACAGGCCCTGCCGCGCCCGGTGTTCGCTGACGACCACCCGGCAGGTAACGCCCCGGCGAAGTTCGAGCTCGTCTCCGAGTACCAGCCGGCCGGCGACCAGCCGAAGGCGATCGAGGACCTGATCACCGGGCTTGATGCGGGCGAGAAGGACCAGGTGCTGCTGGGCGTCACCGGCTCGGGCAAAACCTTCACAACGGCCCATGTGATCGCGCGCACTGGCCGCCCGGCGCTCATTCTCGCGCCCAACAAGACCCTGGCCGCGCAGCTCTTCGCGGAGATGAAGGGCTTTTTCCCGGAGAACGCGGTCGAGTATTTCGTCTCCTACTATGACTACTACCAGCCGGAGGCCTACGTCCCGCGCTCGGACACCTATATCGAGAAGGAATCCTCAATCAACGAACAGATTGACCGGATGCGCCACTCGGCCACCCGCGCTCTGTTCGAACGGCGCGACGTCATCATCGTCGCCTCGGTGTCCTGCATCTACGGCATCGGCGATGCCGAGTCGTATCTCAAGATGGCCCGAAGCTACGCCGTGGGCGACAAGGTCGAGCGCACCCAGATGCTGCGCGACCTGACCGAGCTTCAGTACAAGCGCAACGACTCGGCCTTCTTCCGCGGCACGCTGCGCTCACGCGGCGACACGGTCGAGATTTTCCCGGCCCATCTGGAGGACCGAGCCTGGCGGGTCTCGCTGTTCGGCGACGAGATCGAGTCCATCAAGGAGTTCGACCCCCTCACCGGCCAGACCTCCGACGACCTCGAAAAGATCACGGTCTTCGCGAACTCCCACTACATCACGCCGAAGCCGACGCTGGCCCAGGCCGGAAAGACGATCAAGGAAGAGCTGCGTGTGCGCCTCGGCCAGTTGCAGGCCGAAGGCAAGCTGCTGGAAGCCCAGCGGATCGAGCAGCGCACGACCTTCGATCTGGAGATGATCGCGGCCACGGGCTCCTGTCCCGGCATCGAGAACTATTCGCGCCACCTGACCGGCCGCAAGCCGGGCGAGCCGCCGCCGACCCTGTTCGAATACCTGCCGCCGGACGCCATCCTGTTTGTCGACGAGTCCCACATCACCGTGCCGCAGGTGGGCGGCATGTTCCGGGGCGACCTGTCCCGCAAGGGCACGCTTGCGGAGTTCGGCTTCCGCCTGCCCTCCTGCGTCGACAACCGGCCCCTCAAGTTCGAGGAATGGTACGAGATGCGCCCGCAGACGGTGTACGTCTCGGCCACGCCCGGTGACTGGGAAATGGAGCAGACCGGCGGCACCTTCGCCGAACAGGTGGTGCGCCCGACCGGCCTGACCGATCCGGTGTGCATCGTCCGACCGGTGTCGACCCAGGTCGACGATCTGATCGCCGAATGCAAGGAGGTCACGGCCAGGGGCAACCGCGTGCTGGTCACAACGCTGACCAAGCGCATGTCCGAGGATTTGACCGAGTACATGCACGAGCAGGGACTGCGTGTGCGCTACATGCATTCGGACATCGACACGCTGGAGCGCATCGAGATCCTGCGCGACCTGCGCCTCGGCGCCTACGACGTCCTCGTCGGCATCAACCTGCTGCGCGAGGGCCTCGATATCCCTGAATGCTCCCTGGTCGCGATCCTCGACGCCGACAAGGAAGGCTATCTCCGCTCCAAGACCTCACTGATCCAGACCATCGGCCGCGCCGCGCGCAACGTCGACGGCCGGGTGATCCTGTATGCGGACGAGATGACCGAAAGCCTGAAGGCCGCGCTCGACGAGACGTCGCGCCGTCGCGAGAAACAGCAGGCCTACAACGAGGCCAACGGCATCACGCCAGAATCTGTGCGCAAGAACATCTCAGACATCCTCCAGAGCGTGTTCGAGCGTGACCGCGTCACCGTCGATATTGATGATGAGGACACGCCGCATCTCGTGGGCAAGGATTTGCAGACCTATATCGGCGAGCTGGAGCAGCGCATGCAGGCCGCCGCCGCGGACCTGGAATTCGAGGAAGCCGCGCGCCTGCGCGACGAGATCAAGCGTCTGGAAGCCCAGGAACTCGAATCCATGGGCGCCGACCTCGACGGCCTGCCCTGGCGCGACGGCGATACCGCCGGTGACATCCTGGCGGCCCAGCGCGCTGCGCGGACCAAGGCCAACATGACCGCCCGTGCGCGGCCCGGCCCGTCCAAGGGGTCTTCGAAGTCCAACAACCGGCGCAAGCGCCGCACCCGCCGCGGGCCATAAGCCGGGCTAACGCTTCGGGATCGCACCGATCTGCTCCATCAGTGCCATGCGGTCACCCAGCACCCAGACCTTCGTGATCCGGCCACCGGCCAGGGTGAACATCGCCACGCCCGCATATTCAATCCGCTTGCCGGTGGCGGGAATACCGAACAGCGCGCCCTCATGGGTGCCGGTATAGGTCAGGCGCGCCACGGCCCGGTCTTCGGTCGCCACCAGGTCGTCGATCCGGTTGTGGAAGTCCGGAAACGCCTCGTGAATGGTCTGCATGTAACCCGCGAAACCGTCATGCCCGGTGACGTGCAGGCCGATGGATCCGTGGAAATCCACCTGCGGGTCGAGGATCGCGCGCATTTCGTCCGCGTCCCAGCGGTTCCACATCACGTTATAGAACCGCTCGACCAGTTGCCTGTTTTCGTCCACGGGCATGGCGCTCACTTGCGCCGGAACAGGTTTGAGACCCAGGACCGGATACTCACCCGCTCCATGTATTTCTGGTGGTAGTCCTCCGCCTCCCAGAAGGTCCCAGCGGGCTCAATCGTGGTGACCACAGGCTTGTCGAACTTGCCCGACTCCTCGATCCGCGCCTTGGACGCCCGCGCGATGGCTGCCTGGCCCTCGTCATGGGTGAAGATCACCGATCGGTATTGCGTGCCCTTGTCCTGTCCCTGCCGGTTCAATTGGGTCGGGTCATGGATTTGCCAGAAGATGTCCAGCAAGGTCTCATAGGAGACGACCCGCGGGTCGAACTCCATGTGCACGACCTCTACGTGTCCGGTGTCGCCGCGGCGCACGTCCTCATAGGTCGGCTCCTTCATGGCGCCCCCCATGTAACCGGTCCAGCTGCGGGTGACGCCCTTCACCTGGTCATAGGCGTGCTGGAGCGTCCAGAAACGGCCCGCGCCGAATGTGGCAACGATGACGGGACGGGCCACGCGCGGGCCCGTCGATCGGCCGGAGGAACGTGTCGTCATGCGGCCGGCGGCGTGGCCAGGATGGTGGTACCGCCCGCATCAAGAAGCTTGATACCGGCTTCCTTGAGCGCCTTGTGAGCAGCCCGGTTCACCTCATAGCGCGTACGGTAGTAGCGCGAGCTCGGCACCCAGTATCGCAGGCCGAGAATGATGCCGCCGAAGCTGAAGTCATGGATGCCGATCTGCGGGGATTCCTCGCCCGAAACGCTCGGGAACCCGTCGAGCGCCTTCCCGATCGCCTGGATCGCGACTTCCGGGTCGCTGTCGGCGGCGATCACGATCTGGGATTCGACGATGCGGTGGGCATCCGAGTTCACGAGGATCTCGCCGACGATCTTGCGGTTGGGGATCGTGATCTTTTCCTTGTCCTCGCCGATGAGCACCGTGTGGGCGAGCGTCACCTCCTCGACAATCCCCGATACGCCCTGCACCAGCACCGTGTCGCCAACCGTGAAGGGGCGCGTGAGGATGATCACCAGCCCCGCACCGTAGTTGGCCAAGGGGCCCTGCACCGCGAAGGAGACACCGAAGGCGGCCGCACCGCCCAGAGCCACCAAAGGGGCGATATCGATGCCGAAATTGCTCAGCGTTATGATGACCACCACGGCCACCAGCAGGATCTTGGTGACGTTCCCGGCGAAGCGGGACAGGGTGATGTCGATTTTCTTGCGCTCGCACAGCGCCACGACCTTGCGGCCCAGGAAGCCCGCGACCTTGAGGCCGATAAAAAGGACCACCAGCGCGCCGATGATCTGCATGCCATAGGCGATCGCGAAATCGGTCGCCGTGTCGATCAGGCTGTTGACCATCTGCAACTCTGGTTCCATCGCCGCCTCCCGCCCTGCGATTTCCGGGTCCGGGAACTTATCGCCATTCACGCGGCCCGGCCAAGCATTGCACAATGCAATTCGACCGAGTTTTCCCTTGAAAATCAGGTTGCGGGTCGCGATGTAGGTCGGACCGACATCAGGCGCGCATGCCGCTGCGCGGAACGGGGCGCAGACTCCGGGAGGATCACATCAGCTATTCCGGTTTTCTCATGGCAGCCGTCGGCCTGGTGCTGCTCCTGTTTTCTGCCGATTTCATGGTGCGCGGTGCGGTCGGAATTGCCCGGCGGCTCGGACTGTCGCCGCTCATCATCGGCCTGACGGTCGTTGCAATCGGCACATCCGCGCCGGAACTGGTCACCACGCTGACCGCCACACTGGATGGTGCCCCCGACCTCGCTCTCGGCAACGTGATCGGCAGCAACCTCGCCAACATGCTCCTGATCCTGGGTGTGGCCGCCCTGATGCGGCCGGTCGCCTGTGCCCCCCGGGTCATCGCGCGCGACGGAACCATGGTGCTGGCAGCCACCGCGCTGTTCGTGCTCTTCGCCATGTCGGGGCAATTCGATCTGTGGCAGGGCCTCATCCTGCTGGCGGCCCTGGTGATCTACATCGGATGGACCTACCGGGCCGAGCGTGCCACCGAGGCCGAGAGTCTTCACGCCCGCGAAGTTGAAGAAGTCACGGGTGTTCCCGAGCGCGCATGGCGCGCGAGCCTTTTCCTGTTTGGCGGACTGGTCGGCACGATCGTCGGTGCGAAACTGCTCGTCGACGGCGGCGTATCTGTGGCCGAATCCCTTGGTGTTTCCAAGACCGTGATCGGCCTCACCCTGGTCGCCATCGGCACCAGCCTTCCGGAACTTGCCATCGTGGTCGTCGCAAGCTTGCGTGGCCACAGTGACGTCGCCCTCGGCAACGTGCTGGGCAGCAACATCTTCAACCTTCTCGGAATCACGGGCGTCGTGGCTGTCATCACGCCGCTGTCGGTTGCGCCATCGCTGCTCGAGTTCGATATCTGGTTGCTGCTCGCTGTGACAGCGCTCCTGCTGCCGCTCATGCTTACGGGAAGCAAACTAAGCCGGCGCGAGGGTGCCCTGCTGCTGGTGCTTTATGGCGGCTTCCTGGCGCTGCAATCGGAAAGCATCCGCAGCGCGGTCCTGTGAACGATTGTTCACAAACCCCCTCACACCAAGTCATTGAATTGACACACAATTTGACCCAGCGGCTGGCCTCGTTCCAGCCCGCGAAAAGACGTGGTTTTAACAGTAAAAACAGGGGGATAATCGACTGCACAATAATTGTGCAATGAGTAGAATCATCAATGATTTCCGTGTGGCCTCGCCCCGTCTGGGGCCGGAACCCACAGACTTGTCCACAGGAATCGGGGACAAGCATGCGAAACACTCCAACCGGCCTCGGTGGTTGTGGATGGGCCGGCCGGACAGGTATCAAGAAGCATCCACGACTGGCCCGGAAGCCGGGACATGAGGCATGAGCGACATCGCTGAAAACGCGGCGGAACCT
Organism: Alphaproteobacteria bacterium; assembly: GCA_038117045.1. Taxonomy (GTDB): domain Bacteria; phylum Pseudomonadota; class Alphaproteobacteria; order UBA6615; family UBA6615; genus JABJAG01. The sequence goes on from JAYOFE010000010.1 coordinate 11,924, forward strand.
GAAACGCAGGACATCGTGCTGCCCGACACGGGTGGCGTGGCACTGATCCGTTCGCGTCTGGCGACCCTTCCCGAAGGACCGGGCGTCTACCGCATGCTCAACAGCGAAGGCGATGCGCTGTATGTCGGGAAGGCGCGCAACCTGAAGCGGCGGGTCACCAACTACACCCAGATCGCCCGCCTGCCTTACCGGCTCCAGCGCATGGTCGCAGAGACGGATGAACTGGAAATCGTCACGACCCATACCGAGGCCGAGGCGCTGCTGCTGGAGTCGAACCTCATCAAGCGGCTCGCGCCCCGCTATAACGTGCTGCTCCGTGACGACAAGAGCTTCCCCTACATCCTGCTCACCCGGCACCTGGACAACCAGACCCGCAAGACCGGTGCGGGCCCGGATGCACGCAGGGCCCGCAAGGAACTGCAGTCCAAACGACTCAGCCGGAACGGCCCGTCCCCGGCGGACTGGCCCGGCGTCGTGAAGTACCGCGGTGCCCGCACGCTGCCCGGGGAGTACTTCGGTCCCTTCGCATCCGCTGGCTCGGTTAACCGGACCCTGAACGCGCTCGAGCGGGCCTTTCTCCTGCGAAGCTGCTCTGATGCCGTGTTTTCCGGCCGCTCACGACCCTGCCTGAAGTACCAGCTCAAGCGCTGCGCCGGCCCGTGTGTGGGCCTCGTCAGCCCGGAAGACTATGCTGTCCTGGTGGACCAGGCGCGAAACTTTCTGACCGGCCAGTCCCGTGAGGTGCAGGTCGAACTGGCTGAGGCCATGCAGGAAGCGTCCGACCGGACCGAGTTCGAGGCGGCGGCCCGCTACCGGGACCGTATCCGGGCCATGACCCAGATCCAGTCCCACCAGGATATCAACATCGAGAACCTCGACCTGCGCGATGCCGACATCGTGGCGGCCGAGGAGGACGGCGGGCGCATCTGCATTCAGGTGTTCTTCTTCCGGGCCGGGCGCAACTACGGCAACCGCGCCTACTTCCCGCGCCACGACAAGACCGAGGAGATTCCCGAGGTGCTCGGCGCGTTCCTGGGTCAGTTCTATGAGAACAAGCCCGCCCCACCGGTGATCCTGCTCAGCCACAAGGTGCCCGAGATGGACCTCATCGCCGAAGCGTTGGGCGTGCGCGCCGAACGCAAGATCGGGGTTTCCGTTCCCCAACGCGGCGCTCGGCGCCAGCTTGTCGACTATGCGCGCACGAATGCACGCGACGCCCTGCAGCGCCGCCTCGCGGAATCCGCGACGACGCGCGACTTGCTTGCCCAGGTGGCGGAACTCTTCGGGCTCGATGCGCCGCCGAAGCGGATCGAGGTCTATGACAATTCCCATGTCCGCGGCGCCCACGCGACCGGCGCCATGATCGTCGCCGGACCGGACGGGTTCATGAAGCAGGCCTACCGCCGCTTCAACATGCGCGGCGCGGCCACCGAAGAAGACGAAGGCTACAGCCCCGGCGACGACTACGCGATGATGAACGAGATGCTGACCCGCCGGTTTGCACGCGCCCTCAAGGAAGACCCGGACCGTTCGGAGGGCCAATGGCCGGACCTGCTGCTTATCGACGGCGGCAAGGGCCAGCTCTCATCCACCCTGGCCGCACTGGATGAACTCGGGATCGAGGATTTACCGGTCGTGGCCATCGCCAAGGGCCCGGACCGGGACGCCGGGCGCGAGCGCTTCTTCGTCGCCGACGGCGACCCGGAAGGATTCCAGCTGCCGCCTCGCGATCCGGTGCTCTACTACCTGCAGCGCCTGCGCGACGAATCCCATCGCTTCGTCATCGGCGGGCACCGCCAGAAGCGCTCGAAGGCCATCGCCCAGAACCCGCTCGACGAAATTCCCGGCATCGGCGCACGCCGCAAACGCGCGCTCCTGAACCATTTCGGTTCCGCCCGCGCCGTGTCCCAGGCCGGATTGAAGGACCTCGAAAAGGTGGACGGCATCAGCAATACCGTGGCACGTCGTATCTACGACTTCTTCAACGTGGCAGGCTGAGCTCGGCACGACCCGGACCGGAAACGATGACGATTCCGAACATCCTCACCTTCGCCCGCATCGCGCTGATCCCGGTGCTCGTGTTGCTGCTGTTTCTCGATGGCGCGGCGGCACGCTGGTGGGCTCTGGCGCTGTTCGTCGCGATGTCGCTGACAGATTTTCTCGACGGCTGGCTGGCGCGCAAGCTGAACCAGCAGAGCGCGCTCGGTGCTCTGATCGACCCGATCGCCGACAAGGTGCTGGTGGTCGCACTGGTGATCGCGCTGGTCGGGACCGGCGACATCGGCCGCTGGGACATCGCGGCCGCGATCCTGATCCTCTCACGCGAAATGCTGGTCTCCGGCCTGCGGGAGTTCCTCGCCCACCGCAACCTGCCGCTGCCGGTCACAAAACTCGCCAAGTGGAAGACCACCTTCCAGCTCGTGGCGCTCACGCTGTTCTTGCTGCCGCCGCTCGGCGTGGCCTTGCAGGACATCGCCACCTCGGCAATCTGGTGGCTGGCCGCAATCCTGACGCTGGTGACGGGCTACGACTATGTCACCTCGGCCACCCGCCGCCTCGGCCAGACCGCGCCCGGGGCCTGAGATGACGCAGCACACAAACGTTGCGGGTATCGTCGGCTGGCACAACAGCGGCAAGACCACACTCGTGGTGGCGCTGGTTCGTGAACTGAGCGCGCGCGGCTATCGCGTCTCGACGGTCAAGCACGCACACCACAAGTTCGACGTGGACACACCCGGCAAGGATTCCTGGCAGCACCGCGATGCCGGGGCGGCCGAAGTCATGGTCGGCTCGGAGAACCGCTGGGCCCTGATGCACGAATTGCGCGGCGCTCCCGAGCCGGACCTGGATGCGCTGCTTTCCCATATGAGCCCGGTGGATCTCATCCTCGTGGAAGGCTTCAAGTCAGCGGAGGTCGACAAGATCGAGGTCTACCGCGACGGCCTTGGCGAACCGGCCCTCGCGCTGACGGACAACCGCGTGATCGCGGTGGCCTGCGGCACGGAGATCGCGAACCTTGATCGCACCATCACGCGGCTCGACCCGGACGATGTGATTGCCGTTGCCGATTTCATTGAGCAGCACTGGTCGCTATCCGGCATAAAACGACCGGTCTCCGCCCCGACCGGGGAAACCTGAGCCGTGGCCCAGCTCTCCGACGACTGCTTCGTACCAGGTGAGGGGTTGATGCCGCCCGATGACGCGCTGGCCATGCTGCGGACCCGCCTGTCGCCGGTTGTCGAGACGCAGCGGGCGCACCTGCGCACTTGCGCGGGACGTATCCTCGCCACGGACCTTGTGGCAGGCCGCAACGTGCCGCCACATGACAACTCTGCCGTCGATGGCTACGCGGTCTGGTTCGACGACCTTTCGTCGGATGGTGAAATCGTACTGCCGGTGACTGGCCGCGCAGCAGCGGGACACCCGCTCGCTGGAATTCCCGAGCGACGTACCGCCACCCGCATCTTCACGGGCGCGCCCATCCCCGGCGGCGATGACGGTCCGGACACGGTGATGATGCAGGAGGACTGCACCGTCCACGAGGAAGGCGGCACGACCTATGTCAGCTTCCCTCCCGGCATCCGGCGCGGCGCGAACCGTCGCAAACGCGGCGAGGACGTCGCGGAGGGAGAGACCGTCATTCGCGCAGGCGACCGGCTGCGCCCCCAGGAGATCGGCCTCGCGGCCTCCCTCGGTGTGACCGAGCTCGACGTGTTCCGCCCGCTGCGTGTCGCGGTGATGTCCACCGGCGACGAGGTGGTCGACCCCGGCAACCCCGCCGGTGAAGGACAGATCTACGATGCCAACCGCCACGCGCTGATGGCGGCGCTGGGCGAGCTCGGCTGCGAGGTCGAGGATTTCGGGATCGTGCCCGACAATCGCGCCCGTATCACCGAGACTCTGGGCCGCGCTGCTGAAAGTTGCGATGCTGTCATGTCCACCGCCGGCATGTCCGTCGGCGAGGAAGACCACCTCGCCGCCGCCATCCGGGATGTAGGTTCGCTCTACTTCTGGAAGGTGGCAATCAAGCCCGGTCGGCCTATCGCCTTCGGCCAGATCGGTGGCACCCCGTTCATCGGCCTGCCCGGCAACCCGGCGGCCATGATGGTGACCTTCCTGCGCATGGCTCGCCCGGCGCTGCTGACACTGGCCGGCGCGCGCGACCTGGAGCCGCGCCTCTACCCGGTGCGGGCGGGCTTCGAACACCGCAAGAAGGCACGACGTCGCGAATATGTGCGTGTGTTCCTCGAGACCGGCCCCGACGGCACACCGATCGCACGCAAGCACCCGCGATCAGGAGCAGGAATTCTTTCCTCCATGGTCGGCGCGGACGGGCTGGTTGAACTGCCCGAGGACATGACCCAACTTTCCGAGGGAATGGTGGTACCCTATTTGCCCTTCACGGAAGTGGCCCGATGAAAGTTCTGTATTTCGCATGGATGCGCCAGCGCATCGGCTGTTCGGCCGAGGATATCGCGCGCCCCGAAGGTGTCGATACGGTCGGCGCGCTGATCGACCTGCTGGTCGCGAAGGGCGACGGCTACCGCCAGGCCTTCGCGAGGCGGGATGTGATTCGTGCGGCGGTAAACCAGGAATACGTCCAGTTCGACCACCCGCTCGCCGATGGCGACGAGGTCGCCTTCTTCCCGCCCGTGACCGGTGGCTAGGCGCACGATGATCCGGGTCCAGGAAGAGGATTTCGACATCGGCGCCGAAATTGCGGCGCTGACCGCCGGGGATCATTCCGTCGGCGGCGTGGCGAGCTTTGTCGGCCTCGTGCGCGACATGGCGCCCGTCGAGAGCGCGGAACGGGAAATACGGACCATGACCCTGGAACACTATCCGGGCATGACCGAGAAAAAACTCGAAGAGATCGAGGCCGAAGCAAACACCCGCTGGCCTCTGGCCGGCAGCCTCATCATCCACCGCTACGGCACGCTGGCGCCCGGCGACCAGATTGTTCTGGTGGTCTGCGCATCGGCGCACCGGCGCGCTGCGTTCGAGGCCTGCCAGTTCCTCATGGACTGGCTGAAGACCGAAGCGCCGTTCTGGAAACTGGAAGAAACCGACACGGGCGAGACCTGGGTCGATGCCCGGGAATCAGACGATGACGCCGCCGCACGCTGGAACCGGAAGCCGAAGGCAGCCGAATGACAATCCTCCTGCGTTCAACGATCACCTGCCCCCATTGCGGACACATGCACACGGAGACCATGCCGGTCGACAACTGACAGGTCATCTACCCGTGTCGCTCGTGCAGCGAGACCCTCACGGTGATGCCGGGCGATTGCTGCGTCTTCTGCAGCTACGGCGACGTTCCCTGCCCGTCCGTCCAGCGGTCCGGTTCAAGCCACACAGGCCAATGAAAAAGGGCGCCGCAAGCGGCGCCCTTGTCTCGGGAATGTTCCCTCGCTATTCGGCCGCTGCGGCCTCGGCCCGGCCGTTCACCAGGTTGTCGTAATCCTGCATCAGGCTCTTGGTGATCTCGCCCACCTCGAAGGTGTGATCGTCGGCGATCTGCGCGATCGGCGTCACCTCTGCAGCCGTGCCCGTCACGAACATCTCCTGCGCGTTGTTGAGTTCTTCCGGCATGATCGCGCGCTCGATCACCTCATAGCCGCGTGCACGCGCCAGGTTGATGACCGTCTTGCGGGTGATGCCGTTCAGGAAGCAGTCCGGCTTCGGCGTGTGGATCTTGCCGTCCATGACCAGGAACATGTTCGCGCCGGTCGTCTCGGCGAGTTGCCCGCGCCAGTCGAGCATCAGGGCGTCGGAATAGCCCTTCGCTTCGGCCGCATGCTTGGACAGCGTGCAGATCATGTACAGGCCGGCGGCCTTGGCGTGCACCGGCTGGGTCAGCGGATCGGGGCGGCGATAGATCGCCCAGTCGATCTTGATCCCCTTCATCCGGGCTTCCGGCGTGAAGTAGGACGGCCACTGCCAGACGGCGATGCCCATGTGAATCTTGCACTTCTGCGCCGACACGCCCATCTGCTCCGGTCCGCGCCAGGCGGCCGGGCGGATATAGGCCTCGGTGTAGCCCGACTTCTCCAGCGCCTCGCGGCAGATATCGTCCAGGTCGGCCACCGAGTACGGAACCTCGAAGCCAAGCATCTTGCCGGAGTCATGCAGGCGCTGGTTGTGCGCGGTCAGTTCGAAAATCTGGCCGTTGTACGCACGCATGCCTTCAAAGACGCAGGACGCGTAGTGCAGCGCGTGGGTGAGATAGTGAAGCTTGGCGTCGCGCCATGGCACGAACGCACCGTCCATCCAGATCACGCCATCGCGATCATCATAGGGGACTTCATGCATTTGCGTTTCCTCGACACATTCGAACGTTTATTCCGCGCGCGGCGACAAAAAATTCCGCGACAAGGTTGCGTGGCGTAACATTCCTGTCTAATTAAGTCAATATGGTTGACCTTAAAACGACTATCAATCCGCTTTTCCTCCGCGAGGAGGACCTGCGGCAGGGCATCGAGCTCCTGTTCTACGCCTACCGGGATTTCACCGGTGAGCCCGACACGATCCTGGAGCAGCACGGCCTGGGCCGCGCCCATCACCGAGTGATCTACTTTGTCGGCCGCAACCCCGGTATCTCGGTCAGCGAACTCCTCGAAATCCTGCGCATCACCAAGCAGAGCCTGTCACGCGTCCTCGGCCATCTTGTTGAGGAGGAGTACGTGACCCAGCGCGCCGACCCCAAGGACCGGCGGCGCAAGCAACTCACCCTGTCCGACAAGGGAAAGGCGCTGGAGCGCGAGCTGACATCGGTCCAGATGGACCGCTTTGCCCGTGCCTATCGCGAAGCAGGCGCGGAAGCAGTCGAGGGTTTTCGCCGGGTTCTCACCGGCATCGTCAACCCGGACGATCGCGCCCGCGTCCGCCCGGCCACCGTGCGCGGGCCGGGCCGCCTCTAGACCGCGGCAGCGCAGCGGCACCGCGCGCGATATAGTTCCGCCATGGACGACACCGCGCACATACTTGTGGTCGATGACGACCGGCGCCTGCGGGACCTGCTGCAGCGCTTCCTGACCGACAGCGGCTTTCGCGTCACCACCGCCGGCAGTGCCGCGGAGGCGCGCGACCGCCTGACCAGCCTGCGCTTCGACCTGCTGGTGCTCGACGTCATGATGCCGGGAGAGAGCGGCCTGTCGCTGACCGCCAGCCTGCGGGAAACCAGCAACGTGCCGATCCTGATGCTCACGGCGATGGCCGAATCCGACGATCGCATCAACGGGCTCGAGCGCGGTGCCGACGACTACCTCACCAAGCCGTTCGAACCACGTGAACTGGTCGCGCGCATCCGCTCGATCCTCCGCCGTGTCGCGTTCGCTGCGCCGCCCCCCGCCGAGTTGCGCTTCGGTGCGCTCGTCTATGATTCCCAGCGCCAGCTTTTTGAAGGCCCCGACGGCGCGACACCGCTGACCGGAGCAGAGGCACGGCTTCTCGACATCCTTGCCCGCAACCCTGGCGAGGCCGTCACCCGTGACGACCTGCAGGCGGAAAGCGGCATCGGCGGCAGCTCACGCGCGGTCGATGTTCAGGTGACCCGCCTTCGTCGTAAGATCGAGCCGGACCCGCGCAACCCGCGCTACCTGCAAACCATCCGGGGACAGGGCTACGTGCTCTGGCCGGACTAGGCGGATCGCCCGAAGGACCGCATGTCACGCATTGACGACGCCCTGCGCCTGCCCCGCATGATGCGCATCTCGATGAAGCGCTTCCTGCCCCGCGGCCTGCTCGCGCGTTCGCTGCTGATCATCGTCACCCCGCTGGTCCTGCTGCAGATCGTCAGCGGCATCATCTTCTATGACCGCCACTGGTCGAATGTCAGCCGCCACCGCGCCAACGCGCTGGCCGGCGACATCGCCATGATCCTTGAATTGGTGGACAAGGGCGGCATCAACAGCGATCCCGTCGCTGTCTTCAATCTTGCCCGGCGCACTCTCGACCTGATCGTGGCGTTCGAGCCGGGCGCGATCATTCCCAACGAGCAGTTCGAGCCCTCCGGCAACCTGGAGACCACGCTCGCCCGCGCACTGGACGAGATCGTCCAGCGGCCCGCGGTTATCGACACCCGCAGCCAGAACAACCGCGTGCTCGTCGATGTACAGTTGCCCGACGGCGTCCTGAAGGTTTCGGCCAACGAGGAACGGCTGATCAGTTCGACGACCAAGGTGTTCATCTTCTGGATGATCGGCACCTCCCTGATCCTGATTGCCGTGGCCACCCTGTTCATGCGCAACCAGGTCAGCCCGATCCGCCGCCTCGCCACGGCCGCCGACAACTTCGGCAAGGGCCGCGACACCCCCAATTTCAAGCCGTCCGGGGCAACGGAAGTGCGCCAGGCTGCCAGCGCCTTCATGGCCATGCGTGGCCGGCTCGAACGCCAGATCCAGCAGCGCACGGAGATGCTTGCCGGCGTCAGCCATGACCTGCGCACCCCGCTGACCCGCATGAAATTGCAGCTTGCCATGCTGAACAAGAATGCCGAGATCGACGAACTGGCCTCCGATGTCGCGGCCATGGAAAGCATGATCGAGGGCTACCTGAACTTCGCCCGCGGTGAAGGCACCGAGGAACGCCAGGTCGTGAACGCTGCCAGCCTGCTCGACGAGGTCGCACGCGATGCCGCGCGCAATGGCCCGACCGTCGAACTCGATATACAGGACGAGGTGGAACTGCCGCTGGCCCGCAACGCCATGCGCCGCTGCCTCACCAACCTCGTCGAGAACGCAGGACGGCATGGCGACCGCATCGCGCTGACGGCCTCGCGTGACGGGCGTGTGTTGCAGATCTTCGTCGATGACAATGGCCCCGGCATTCCCGAAGACATGCGCGAGGACGTGTTCCGTCCATTCTTCCGACTGGACCAGTCCCGCAACGCGGAGACCGGCGGCACCGGGCTCGGCCTGTCCATCGCCCAGGACATCATCGCCAGCCATGGCGGCGAGATCCGGCTCGAGGACTCGCCGCTCGGCGGCCTGCGGGTCACGCTGCGGATCCCGATCTGAGCCGAGAGGCGGCTAGAACAGCCTGCCCCCGTTGGGCACCGGCTTGTCGATGTTCAGCAGCACCACCGCGCCCTCCGAATCGGGAAACCCCAGCACGAGGATTTCCGACATGAACTTGCCGATCTGCTTGGGTGGGAAGTTCACAACTGCCGCCACCTGGCGCCCCACCAGTTCTTCAGGCGTGTAATGCACGGTCAGTTGCGCAGACGTCTTGCGCACGCCGATCGCATCGCCAAAATCGACCCAGAGCTTGATCGCGGGGCGGCGCGCCTCCGGGAAGGGTTGGGCATCGACCACCGTGCCGACGCGCACATCGACCTTCTGGAAATCGTCGAAATCGATCTCGCTCACATCATTCTCCGTGCTCGTCAGCACGCCCCGGCCCTGCAACACCCAGGAACGGCGTTTCCAACGCACGCCGCAGGTTTCGGTCCAGCGCGGCCATGGTCTCGCTCAGGTCACCGGTCCGGTCATGCAACCAGACGCGCTGGGTCGCGAGCCACACAGCCGACAGCGCCTTGGCTAACAGGTGACCTCGCAGGCCCTCATGGGGAAAGCCAGCTGTACGCGCGAGAAACATGAAGCTGCGCTGGCTTTGGGGCAGGATGCGCAACAGTGTATCCGGTTCACGCGCCACGTCGCGGATGATCGCGGCCACCGTAACCTTGTGCGGTTCCAGGACCTCGAAGCGCTGCATCAGGATATCCAGCAGCGCGTCGTAGCGTGCGTCCGGGTCCTCGGACGCTTCGCCTGCGTCAGCCACACAGGCCGCGTCTGCCCAGCGGCTGAACAGGTCTAGAAGCTGTGTCCTGTCGGCGCAAAAGGCATGAACCTGCGTGCGGCTCAGCCCCGCGCGCGTGCCCACTTCATCCAGCGTGACGCCTCGCCAGCCATGCTCGGCGACGCATGCGAGCATCGCTTCCACCAGCCGGGCAGGCCCATTTTCAAGATCGTTGCTCATGGAGCCGAATGTAGCGCAAACGCGCGGGCCCGGAAGCCTAGCCGGCCAGTTCCTTCGAACGCGACGTGGCGCGCAGGATAGCCCGGGTCATGAGGTCCGTCAGCCCTGGCTCGCCCATCAGGATACCGAGCGCCGCCTCGGTCGTACCGCCGGGGCTGGTCACGTTCTGGCGTAGCGTGGCCGCGTCGTCCGGACTGCGGTCCAGCAATTCACCACTTCCCGCGACGGTCTCGCGCGCCAGTGTCATGGCAAGTTCGTCCGGCAGGCCTGCCGCCACACCCGCTGCCGCCATGGCCTCGACCAGATGGAAGACATAGGCCGGGCCGGAACCGGACACACCGGTCACCGCGTCCATCAGCCCCTCATCCTCGATCCACGCCACCGCGCCCACGGCGGACAGGAGGGCCTCACAGACATCGCGCTGGGCTGGCGCTACATGCGCGTTTGCGCACAGCACCGTCACACCGCGCCCCACGGCAGCAGGCGTGTTCGGCATTGCCCGCACGATGGCGGCCTGCCCGCCCAGCAGTGCCTCGAAGGATGCGATGTTGCGTCCCGCCGCGATGGACAGGAACACCGTGCCTGGCGCCACCATGTCCCGGTAGGGTGCCGCCACGGCGTCCATCACCTGCGGCTTGACCGCCAGCACCACCACGGACGGCGAGAACCCGGTCGGAATGTCGGACATGTCCGCATCGCCCTTCACACCATCGGGCAGTTCGGGCCCCGCGGGGTCGACCACAAAAATCGTATCCGCCGGTGTGCCACGGTCGATCCAGCCCGCCATCAGCGCGCTGCCCATCTTTCCGCAACCGACGAGGAGGATTGCTCCGGGATTCATCATTGCGCCGTCCGGCGGCCGGTCAGGCCTCGCCGACCGTATCGAAGACGATCGAGCGGATCGCGTCATGGGGCGACTGGTTGCCCCAGACCACGTACTGGAAGGCCGGATAGAAGCGGTCGAGCTCATGCAGCGCGATGTCGATCAGGTCCTCGACCTGTTCGGCCGAGAGCGATCCGCCACGCAGCAGCAGCGCATGCCGGTATGCTGGCAACCCGTCCTCTGTCCCAATGTCGAAATGGCCGACGCCAAGGCGTTCGTTCAGAAAGGCAAGCAACTCGTGCACCGCGGCCCGGCGTTCCGGCGGCGTACGGATGTCGAAGGCGCAGGTAAGTTGCAGCGCCCCGATCTCGTTAATCCAGTTGAAGACAGCGTGGTAGTCGCACCAGCGTCCCCCAACTTCCGCAAGCAGCTCGTCGCGCGCAAAGCGCTCGAGCGTCCAGTCGCGCAGCGCGACGGCCTCCTCGACGAGATCGAGAGGATGCAGGGATTGATCGACCAGGGATTGGGACAGACGGTCCATTTAGGCAGTCTCCGCGGCACCTATGCGTGGCTCGCTGAGGCTCCACAATATGTTGTAACAACTACGAAATATTGTGTGTGCAGCAGCTTTAACCACTACTGAAGGCACAGTGTCACGAAGGCGCGCTGCGTCGCAACCGCCCAGGTTGTGGACAGCCGAAAATTCTCCCCGGGCGCTCCAACGGCGCGGAATCGGATCAGGATTTGTCGGTTGTCGGCTTCGTGGCGCGCTTTGCGGCCGGCTTCTTGGAGGCCGCTGCGGCGAGCTTCTTCTCTAGATCGGCGACGCGTTTCTCCAGCGCTTCCTGTGCCTCGCGGGCCCGGATCGCTACAGCCTCAATGGCCTCGAATTCCTCGCGACGGACCAGGTCGAGATTTGCCAGCACCTTTTCCAGGCGCTGCTGGACCAGCGCTTCCACCTCGTCACGAAGACCGCTGGCCACACCGGCCGCCCCGTTGGTCAGGCGCGCGATATCGTCGAGGATTCTGCTGCGTGTCTGCATGTCGCGAACTCCCTGCAGGTTCATGACCGTGAAGAACGGTGGGAGGTTACGCCCGCCAGGCCCGCGCGAACAAGGCCGGCGCGTTGCGGCGCGCCGTCGCACGCGCTTATAAAACCGCCGAACGATCGGAGCGCGGGATGTATCTGGTAACGGGCGGCGCCGGCTTTATCGGCTCGAACCTGGTGGCGGCACTGGCCCTCCGCGGTACGGTGGTCGTGAACGACATCCTCGACGATGCCAACCAGGCCAATCTCGCCAGGCGCGGCGATCTGGAGGTCGTCACACCCGACGCCCTGCCCGTCTGGCTGGACAGCGCCAACCCGAAGCCCGAAGCCATCTTCCACCTGGGCGCGATCTCCTCGACGGTCGAACGCGACGTCGACCTCATCATGCGCAACAACTACCTGCTGAGCCTCCGGTTGTGGCAGTGGGCGGCAGAACACGGGATCCCGTTCATCTACGCCTCTTCCGCCGCAACCTATGGCGGCGGGGAACTGGGCTTCGATGACGACAACAGCGCCGCTGCGCTGCACCGGCAGCGCCCCCTCAATCCCTATGGTTGGTCCAAGCTGATGTTCGACCGGGCCGCGCGCCACATGGCCGACAACGGCTTTGCGCCGCCGCAGTGGGCGGGGCTGCGCTTCTTCAACGTCTACGGCCCGAACGAGTACCACAAGGGTGGCCAGCGCAGCGTCGTCCCGCAATTCTGGCAGCAGATCCGTGAGACGGGCGGCGCGCGCCTGTTCCAGTCGCACGACCCGAACTATGCCGATGGTGGCCAGCTTCGCGACTTCGTCCATGTCTCAGACACGGTCTCGGTGATGCTCTGGCTCCTCGAAAACCCGTCAGTGTCCGGCATCTTCAACCTGGGAACCGGCGCGGCGCGCAGCTTCGACGACCTGGCCAAGGCTGTGTTCGCGACGCTCGGCCTGCCGGAGAGGACCGAGTACGTCCCCATGCCGGACAGTGTGCGCAACCAGTACCAGTACTTCACAGAAGCGCGAATGGACCGCCTGCGAGCCGCCGGATACGATAAACCGTTCGTCTCGCTGGAAGACGGCGTGCGGTCCTATGTGGCCGATTACCTCGAAACCAACGACCCCTTTGTCTGAGGACGCGGCGCAAGCACCATGAGCGGACCGATACCCTTTCCTGATTTCGATCCGGTCGCGCTCGAGATCGGTCCGTTCGTCCTGCGCTGGTATGCGCTGGCCTACATCGCGGGCCTGCTCGCCGGCTGGGGCTACATCCTCTGGCTGCTGCGCCGTCCACCAGCGGCCGTGACAATGGACCAGGTCGGCGACTTCTTCAGCTGGGCGATCGTGGGTGTGATCCTGGGCGGCCGTCTCGGCTTTGTCCTCTTCTATCAGCCTGGATATTTCGTCGCGAACCCGTTGCAGATCCTCGCCGTGTGGAATGGTGGCATGTCCTTCCACGGCGGCCTTCTGGGTGTGATCGCGGCCACCATCCTTTTCGGCCTGCGTCGCAGGATCAACATCCTTGCGCTGGGGGATCTCGTCGCCGCGGCAGCCCCGATCGGACTCTTCCTCGGCCGGTTGGCGAACTTCATCAACGGCGAGCTTTATGGCCGCGCAACCGACGTGCCTTGGGCCTTCGTGTTTCCCGGCGGCGGCGATGTCGGCCGGCACCCGAGCCAGCTTTATGAGGCGGGGCTGGAGGGCCTCCTGCTGTTTGTCATCCTGTTCGTGCTGGCCCGGCTGACCGGGGCCCTGCTGCGCCCCGGCATCGTCACCGGTGCGTTCCTCGTCGGGTATGGCGCATCGCGCGGTTTCGTTGAGTTCTTCCGCCAGCCCGACAGCTATGTAGGCGATGGCGGATTCCTGTTCTGGGATATCACCATGGGGCAGTTGCTGTCGGTCCCGATCGCCGTTGCAGGCGTCGCTTTCATCGTCTATGCCGTTAAGCATGATCGGCTCGACGCCAAACCCGGAAACTCCGCTTCCGTCTGACGAACCGAACGCTCTCGCGGCACCGGAAAACCCGGTCGTCGCGCGCCTGCGCGAGCGCATCCTTGCCCAGGGACCGGTCAGCATTGCCACGTTCATGCAGATTGCGCTCTCCGATGCGGAAGGCGGCTATTACGCCACGCGGGATCCGTTCGGGGCGGCAGGTGATTTCACCACCGCCCCCGAGATTTCCCAGATGTTCGGCGAACTGGTTGGTCTGTGGTGCGTCGACACATGGCAAGGCATGGGGTCCCCTGGTGCCTTTGCGCTGGTTGAACTCGGCCCCGGCCGAGGCACTCTGATGTCGGATACGCTGCGCGCCATGCAGCAGGTTCCGGCCTGCCGCGCCGCGGCAGTCATTCACCTTGTCGAGACCAGTCCTGCGTTGCGCGAAATCCAACAGACGACGCTGCGCGGGCGCAACGTGACCTGGCACACCAGCATGCCCGACCTCGGCCGCACGCCGACGATCTTTCTGGCCAACGAATTTCTCGATGCCTTGCCGGTCCACCAGTATGTCCGGGCGAATGGCCAATGGTGCGAACGAATGGTCGCCTTCGACCTCTCCCGCGAGCGGTTCTGCTTCGCGCTCGATCCGTCCCGCCGGCCGCCACCGGGTGCCCTCGGCCCGGAACTGGCCGATGCACAGGATGGCGACACCTTCGAATTTTCGCCGGACGTCTGCGCATCGGTCGCCGATATGGCGCAACGCATCAGCGTCAATGGTGGGGCTGGCTTGATCGTGGACTACGGGCACACGAAGCGCGCCACGGGTCTGACCCTGCAGGCCGTCCGCCGGCACCGGCCCGTCGACCCGCTGGACCTTCCGGGCGATTGCGACCTCACGGCCCATGTCGATTTCCAGCTCGCCCGCGATACGGCCGCCGCCGCAGGCACGCAGGTTTTCGGGCCCATCGACCAAGGCGTGTTCCTGCAGCGTCTCGGAATTGTCGAACGTGCAGGCCAGTTGCTGAAACGCGCCAATGTTTCCCAGGCGCACAATATCCGCACGGCGCTCAACCGGCTCGTGGCCCCCTCGGAAATGGGGGTCCTTTTCAAGGTCATGGCGCTGGCCCGGGCCGGACAGCCGCGCCCAGCGGGCTTTGCGCCGGGAGAATGACTGCATGACCAGTTCTTCCTCGTCCCATGTCGCCGCGGGTTCGCTTTCTGCCGAGCGGGGTATCCGCCATGCCTTCCTGTCGCGCGCAGGCGGTGTGAGCACGGGCATCTATGCCGGGCTCAACTGCGGGCTGGGCTCCGACGACAACCCGGCCCATGTCCGTGAAAACCGCGCACGCGCCTCTGCGGCCGTCGGCACCTCGCCGGAACACCTGCGCACGCTCTACCAGGTGCACTCCGCACGTGTCGTTGATGCGGGCGATGCCTGGGACGGCCAGCCGCCACAGGCCGATGCACTGGTCTGTGACCGGGCTGGTATCGCGATTGGGGTCCTCGCAGCCGACTGTGCACCTGTTCTCCTCGCGGATACGCAAGCCGGTGTCGTCGGCGCAGCGCATTCCGGCTGGCGCGGTGCCCGCGACGGTGTTGTGGCATCCGTTGTCTCGGCCATGTGCGACCGCGGCGCGCGGACGGAACACATTGTCGCGGCGGTCGGCCCGTGTATCGGGCCCGATTCCTATGAAGTCGGCCCCGAGTTTCCCGGCCATTTTCTCACCCAGGACAGCAGCAATGCACGGTTCTTTCGCGAGAAGGCGGGGACAGACCGGCTCCTGTTCGACCTCCCGGCCTATGTCCTGTCGCGGCTGGCCGAAGCGGGTATCGAGAATGCCTCATGGACGGGCCAGGATACGTGCGCCGAGGAAGGATTCTTCAGCTACCGGCGCAGTTGCCATCGCAGCGAACCCGACTACGGGCGTAACCTTTCGCTGATCACCCTAGCCGGCAGGGACTGAGGCGTGCCCTACCTGATCATGCTGATGCTCATGTCGATCGTAGCCATGATGGTGAGCTGTGCGATCTAGTCTTGTTGCCCTGTTGGCGCTCCTCATGGCCGCGTGCCAGCCGGTGCCGCGCCCCTTTGAACACGACCGTGCCTCGGCCCCGAACGAGCTGTTGCAGCTCTCGGATGCGGGTGGCATTCGCGTGCAGGCCGTGGAGTCTGCACCGCCCGAGACCGCCGAGCGCCTCGCCGACGAGATGGTGGCCGCGCTGATCAAGCAGAATGTCCCGGCCTTCCGGAGCGGCGGAAACCGGACCAGCCTCGTCCTCACCAGCCGTGTGGTGGATCCGGGACAGGACGCCCACATCGCCTGGAAGCTGTTCGATCCCGAGGGTGTGGAAGTCGGGAGCTACAATCTGGTCCTCGAAGGCACTCCGATCGCGCCCTGGGCCAATGCCGACCCGGACCTGATGGCGTCCATGGCACAGACCGCGGCGGAACCGATTTCGCGCTTTGTCCAGCACGAGCGCGTTGCCGAGGTGCAGGCGCCGCCGATCTATGTCGGCGACATTCGCGGCGCGAACGAGCAGCAGTCCCTCCGGCTGCGCACGGCGTTGCGCCAATCGCTGCGCAGTCTCGGCACCCGCCTGTCGAATGTCGCCGGGCCGGACGCCCTGATTGCCAGCGCCGACGTCAAGTTTACCCAGCTTGCTGACGCCATGAGCGAGGTGGCCATCGTCTGGCGCATTCACGATCCCTACGGGACCGAAATCGGCAAAATCGACCAGGCCAGCCCGGTTCCTGAAAAGCTCGTGACGGAGCAGTGGGGCACGCTCGCGCGGCAGGCCGGTTTGGCGGCGGCGGCCGGCATAACGGAGCTGGTCTCGCGAATCGACTGGAGTGAGGGATTCCTCCCTCCGGCTCCCGAAACCCCGTCACGCTGACACAGCGGCCGGGGGCTGAAAATTCGTCCCGCGTTATCCCCAGCGGACCATGTTTACACATCCATGTCCGGTTGATAATTTCCCGCCGCTTGGGTGTCCGGCCAATCCGGCCGGGCAGGGTTTTTGGCACATTCCGGCGCGCAGCAGACGCGCTCAGCCGCACACGTCACGAACGGTGATGCGGTGACAGGGGGCAGGACGATGAAGGTGCTGGCGTGTAACAGCAATCGTCCGCTTGCCGAAGCGATCTCGGCCTATCTCAACATAGAACTCACACGTGCCTCCATCCGGCGCTTCTCGGACATGGAAGTGTTCGTGGAGATCCTTGAGAACGTCCGCGGTGAGGATGTGTTCGTCGTGCAGTCGACGTCCTATCCCGCAAACGACAACCTGATGGAATTGCTGGTGACCCTCGACGCGCTGCGCCGGGGCTCGGCCCGCCGCATTACCGCGGTCATTCCGTATTTCGGGTACGCCCGTCAGGACCGGAAAACCGGCCCGCGCACCCCGATCTCGGCGAAGCTGGTGGCCAACCTGATCACCAATGCAGGTGCCGACCGGGTGCTGACGCTGGACCTGCATGCCGGCCAGATCCAGGGCTTCTTCGACATCCCCGTGGACAACCTCTACGGCGGGCCGCTGTTCTCCGAAGACATCGGCAAGAACGTGAACGGCGACGAACTGGTCATCGTTTCACCCGACGTGGGCGGCGTGGTGCGCGCCCGTGCCCTTGCCAAACGGCTTGACGCCGATCTTGCGATCATCGATAAGCGCCGCGAACGGGCCGGCGTTTCCGAGGTGATGAACATCATCGGCGACGTCGACGGGCGGAAATGCATACTTGTCGACGATATCTGCGATAGCGCCGGCACCCTGTGCAATGCCGCCGCAGCGCTGAGGGAGCAAGGCGCCGAATCGGTCTCCGCGTATGTGACGCATGGCGTCCTGTCGGGGGGAGCGGTCGGTCGTGTTGCATCTTCGCCGCTGGAAACCCTGGTGATGACGGATTCGATCCAGGCGACCGAAGCGGTCCGCGTGGCGAGCAATATCCGTCAGTTGACGGTCGCGCCGCTGCTTGGCGAGGCTATCGACCGCATCAGCCGCGAAGCTTCGGTTTCAAGCCTGTTCAACTGAGTTTCGGTGCATCGTGCACCGAGCAAGCCATCCGCCAGGGCACCCTTGGAGGCCTGCGGAACTATGGAGTAGAAAATGGCCGATACCGTTACGTTTAATGCGGAATCGCGCGCACGAGTCGGCAAGGGGGCCGCTCGGGCAGAACGTCGCAACGGGCGCGTGCCCGCTGTGATCTACGGCGCGAACAAGGACCCCGAAGCCATCTCGATCGACCCGGCGCAGTTGCGCGCCGCGCGCATGCAGCCCGGCTTTTTCGCCACGCTGTTCGAGGTGGAGGTCGAAGGCAACAGCCAGCAGGTGCTGTGCCGTGACCTTCAACTGCACCCTGTGACCGACCGCCCGATGCACGCTGACTTCCTTCGCGTGACCGAGCGCACACAGATCAACGTGGAGATCCCGGTCTCGTTCGAGAACGAGGAAGAATGCCCGGGCCTTCGCCACGGCGGTGTGCTCAACGTTGTGCGCCATGTGGTCGAGGTGATCTGCCGGGCGGGTTCTATCCCGAACGAGATTATGATCGACCTGACTGGCCTCGAGATCGGTGACAGCGTGCACATCTCCAGCGTTTCGCTGCCCAACGGCGTCAAGCCGACCATCGACCGCGACTTCACCATCGCCACCATCGCTGCACCGACGGTTGCGCCGGTTGAGGACGAGGAAGGCGGTGAGGATGCCGACGGTGCCGGGGATTCGGATGCCGAGGATGATGACGGCGAAGAGGAAGGCGAGGACTAGCCTCCCGCCCACCCGGAGCCGGACGCCATGCGACTGGTCGTGGGCCTCGGAAACCCGGGGCCGAAACATCAGAACCAACGCCACAATATTGGCTTCATGGCGGCGGACGAAATCGTCCGCCGCCATGGCCTTTCTGCGCCCCGCAGCCGTTTCCAGGGCGATGTGAGCGAGGGCGAGGTCGCCGGCGAGAAGGTTCTCGTCCTCAAACCCATGACCTTCATGAATGAGTCCGGTCGGTCGGTCGGCGAGGCTGTGCGCTTCTACAAGCTGGCCGTGGAGAACGTCTTCGTCATTTATGACGAACTGGACCTCGCGGCAGCCAAGATGCGGGTCAAGCAGGGCGGCGGCAACGCTGGTCACAATGGCCTGCGCAGCATCGACGCCCATCTGGGCGACACCAACTACTGGCGCGTGCGCCTGGGCATCGGCCACCCGGGCGACAAGGCACGTGTCACCAGCCACGTGCTCGGAGATTTCTCAAAGGCGGACCGGCAATGGGTGGAGCGCGAGCTCGCTGCTGTCGCCACGGAACTGCCGGCGCTTCTGGATGGCCGCGCCAGCGATTTCATGAGCCGGGTCGCGAAGGCCGTGACCCCGCCGCGCGAAAGCGCGAAGACGGCACAATATCCCGAACCCGCCAAATCTACCGGCGCCGCACCTACGTCCGGCGATGGTGACAAGCAAAGCGAAACCGCGATGGGCAACGCCCTCACGCGGGCCATGAACAGGCTGAAAGGACGAAGCTGAGATGGGTTTCAATTGCGGCATCGTCGGCCTGCCGAATGTGGGCAAATCGACCCTGTTCAACGCGCTGACCGCCACGGCACAGGCGGAATCGGCGAATTACCCGTTCTGCACGATCGAGCCAAATGCGGGTCGTGTGGCCGTGCCCGATCCGCGGCTGGGCAATCTGGCGGGACTGGCCAAATCGGCCAATGTGGTGCCGACCTATCTTGAATTCGTCGATATCGCCGGCCTCGTCCGCGGTGCCAGCAAGGGCGAAGGCCTGGGCAACAAGTTCCTGTCGCACATCCGCGAGGTCGATGCGGTCTGCCATGTGCTGCGCTGCTTCGACGGCGGGGAAATCACCCATGTCGAGGGCAGTGTCGACCCGGTCCGCGATGCCGAGATCGTGGAGATGGAGCTGATGATCGCAGACCTCGAATCCGTCGAGCGCCGTCTCGACACCGCACAGAAGCGTGCGAAAGGCGGCGACAAGGACGCAAAGACAGAGGTCGCGGTTCTGGAGCCGGTCGCCGCAGTCCTGCAGGATGGCAAGCCTGCGCGCACGGCGGAGATTTCCAACGAACTGCGCCCGGCCTTCCGTCAGCTCCAACTGCTGACCGCCAAGCCGGTCCTCTACGTCTGCAATGTCGATGAAGAATCGGCGGTGGACGGCAACCAGTTCACCCGCGCCGTGGAAGAGATGGCCGCCGCCTCCGGCGCGGCCGTCGTCATCGTCTCGGCGGAAATAGAATCCGAGGTCGCCCAGCTCGATGACGCGGAGGAGCGCATGGAGTTCCTGCAGGGCCTCGGGCTGGAGGAAACCGGCCTGTCGCGGGTGATCCGCGCCGGCTATGAGCTTCTCGACCTGATCACCTTCTTCACGGTCGGCCCCAAGGAAACGCGCGCCTGGACTGTCTCGCGCGGCGCCACGGCGCCCGAGGCCGCCGGGCGCATCCATTCCGATTTCCAGAAAGGCTTCATCCGCGCCGAGACCATCGGCTACGACGACTATATCGCCCATTCCGGCGAACAGGGCGCCAAGGAAGCCGGGCGCATGCGCCAGGAGGGCCGGGACTATGTGGTCCGCGACGGAGATGTGATGCTGTTTCGCTTCAACGTGTAACCCAAGCGCTCTAGGATGCCCGTCCATCAACGACAGAATATCTAGGGGGAGTTTTCAGTATGGGTACCGATTTGAAGCTGACAGCCGCCGACGGCCACACGCTCGACGCTTACAAGGCCGAACCCGCCGGCAGTCCGCGCGGCGGCATCGTGATTGTCCAGGAAATCTTCGGCGTGAACGAGGACATTCGCGAGACGGTCGATAACTTCGCCAAGGAAGGCTATGTCGCAATCGCGCCGTCCCTGTTTGATCGCATCGAGCGCAATGCGGTCCTCGAGTTCAACGAGGGCGGCATCGAGAAGGGCCGCAACCTCAAGGGCGAGCTCGACTGGGACAACGTCGTGAAGGACGTCAATGCCGCTGTTGCCGCGCTCGACGGTTCGGGCAAGATCGGCATCGTCGGCTTCTGCATGGGCGGCTCGGTCGCCTGGTTTGCCGCCGCCCATTCCCCGGTCGATGCGGCCGTCTGCTATTACGGCGGCGACATCCTCACCAACGCCGACAAGTCACCGGGCTGCCCGGTCATGTTCCACTGGGGCGCGGAAGACCATGGCATCCCGCTCGACGGCGTGAAGAAGGTCACGGACGCCCATCCGGACATCCCGAGCTTCATCTATGAGGGCGCGGGCCACGGCTTCAGCTGCTCGCGGCGCGGTTCCTATCACAAGGAAGCGGCCGGGGTCGCGATGGGCCGGACGCTCGGGTTCCTGTCAGAAAATATCGGCTGACGTTCGCCAGCCTGGCGGTCAGTCGTCGTCGCCTGCGGCAAAGACCAGGAAGGTCCCGCAGGCTTCGTCGGCTGACACAATCACAGCATCCGTGCTGTCGCGCTCATAGGCGACCTGCTGGCCGGAAAGATACAGCGCGGTCGCCTGGGGCGCCTTGACCTCAAGCGTCAGCGCGGCCAGGTGCGGCAGTTGCAGGTCGGGATTGATGTTCTTGTCGTAGTGCCGCTCGGGGAACGTCTTGGGGGTGGCAAACCACAATTCGTCATGGCCCGTATCGACCGTGATATTGCCCTTGCGCTCGTCGCCGGTCACCGCATCCGGTCCGAACAGCAGTGAATAGGCATCACGCACACCGGAAAGATCGTCCATCACGATTGTCAGGGCGGCAATGCCTCGAGCCCCGTTGGGATGTGACAGCCAGCTCGGACGGCGGATCTCGTCGGGCGTCAGGTGCTGGCACGCAAAGGTGTTTAGCCCCGGCGTCAGTTCGGGCGGCAGGTACACATTATGGAAGCGTAGGATATCGTCACCCTCTTCCGTTTCCAGCACCCGCTGCAGGTTTTCCGGCGGCGACGCATCGACCCCCTGCATCTGCAGCCAGCGATAGGCGGCTTCGGCGTCGTCCGTAGCCAGGGCCACGTTCAGCAGCCCCTCGCCGGTCTCCAGGAACTCGTCGAGCCGGTGGATGTACTGGTCGGGATCGACCACTCCCAGCAACTCCACATAGTCATGCTCGAACATGATGGTGTAGTTGCCCGTGCCCCAGCCGACATGGCGTCCGCGCGGGGTGGTCGTGAAGCCCAGCCGCTCGAAATCCGCGCGCGCGCGCTCGAGGTCGGACACGCCGATCAGGGCATGGTCGATCCCGGCGATCGGGCGCTCTGTCGCGGTCTCGCTGCCGTTGGCATCGGACATCAGGTTCACTCCCCGAAGACGCACGCGTATTGCGGAACAAACATCCCGCACGCGTTCCGCCTTCCATTGTACTACCGGGGCGAAAGCCCCGGAAAGACTAGCCGAGCAAGCGGCCTGCTACCGCATCCAGCTTCTGTGCAAGGCCCGGATCGCGCGCGTCCGGCGCCGTGATCAGGGCGTTGTCCAGGCTGGTGTGGCAACCCTGGCCGCAAACCGCGGTGCGGCCCGCCACCCGGGGTGCCAGTGCGCGCACGAGCGAGCGGCCCTTGTCGGCGTTTTCCAGTAGCACCTTGATGATCTGCTCGACCGTGACAGCGTCGTGATCGTCGTGCCAGCAGTCATAATCGGTCACCATGGCGACGGTCGCGTAACACATCTCCGCCTCGCGGGCGAGCTTGGCTTCCGGCATGTTGGTCATGCCGATCACCGAGCAGCCCCAGGACCGGTAGAGTTCCGATTCCGCGCGGGACGAAAATTGCGGGCCTTCCATCACGAGATAGGTCCCGCCGCGAACCGTATCGATCCCGGAGGCCTTCGCCGCCGCCTCGATCTCGTCACCGAGGCGCGCACACACCGGATCTGCCATCGACACATGGGCCACGAGGCCGGTCTCGAAGAAGGATTTCTTCCGCGCGAAGGTCCGGTCGATGAACTGGTCCACGATCACGAAGGTCCCCGGCGGCAGGTCCTCGCGAAGTGAGCCGACCGCCGACAGCGAGACGATTTCCGTCACGCCGGCCCGTTTCAGGACATCGATATTGGCCCGAAAATTCAGTTCTGACGGCGGCACACGGTGGCCGCGACCGTGCCGGGGCAGGAAGACGACCGGCAGGCCGTCCAGATTCCCGAACATCAGCGCATCTGAAGGTGCGCCGAAGGGGGAATTCATCTCCTCCCAGCGCACATCAGTCAGCCCCTCGATATCGTAGATCCCGCTGCCCCCGATGATCCCGAGAACCGGCGGCACCCCGGTGTGGTTCGCCGTCATCCCTCGCCCCTACTGCTGGCGGGGGAGGAGTTCGAGCATCTCGGCAGCGCGGTCCGGCTCCACCGGCTCGGCGTCGAGCTCGCGCATGATCCGCACGGCCTTCTCGACAAGCTGCGCGTTGGACGCGAACACACCCTTTTCCAGGTAGAGGTTGTCCTCCAGCCCGACACGCACATGCCCGCCATTGTTGACGGCCTCGGCCACGATCGGGAACTCCCAGCGGCTGATACCGAAAGCGGCCCAATTGGCGTTCTGCGGCAGCAGGCTCTGCATGACCTGCAGCATCTGCGGTGTGGCCGGCGCGCCCCACGGAATGCCCATGCAGAGCTGGAACAGCGGCGGGCTCTCTATCAGGCCCCTGTCGATCAGGTCGATCGCCTGGCGGATATGCCCCGCCTCGAACACCTCGATCTCCGGCTTCACACCGGCATCCTTGATCATCTCGGCCATCTTGCGCAGATGCGCAGGCGTGTTCATGAACACCGCCTCGCCGAAGTTCATCGTGCCGCAATCGAGCGTGCAAATGTCGGGGCGCAGTTCCAGCACATGGCGCAGGCGCGTCTCGGGGCTCGCAAGCGTCGAGCCGGGGCCCGCCACCTTCGGGTCATCGTCACTCGGAATGAAACGCGCGCCCTCGCCGGTCGTCAGGTTGATGAGGATGTCGCAATCGGCGTCGCGGATGCGCTCAACCACCTCCCGGAAATAGGCCGGGTTGCCCGAACGGGAGCCGTCGGGCTCGCGAACGTGGATATGCGCCACGGCAGCGCCCGCCTGGCGGGCTTCGATCGCCTCACGGGCGATCTGCTCGGGCGTGATCGGAAAGTTCGGGTGATTCTGAAAGTTCATGTGTCCGCCGGTCAGTGCGGCGGTCACGATGGTTTCCCTGGCCATGGTTCCCCCAGTCGGATGTCGAAGGCGCGTGATCTTGTGCGCCAGTTTAACGGATCGGCTATGCCGTGCTTATGAAAAAGGCCGCTCACCCGGAAGCAAGCGGCCCGTTTCGGAATGTTCAGCGCTCAGTGATGGACGTTCGACCACATCTTGCGCTTGGCCGCGTACAGGATCGCCGTCAGGATGATGAGGAAGATCACGACCTTGAAGCCGAGCTTCTTGCGCGCTTCCATCTCGGGCTGAGCGGCCCACTGCAGGAAGTTCACGACGTCCCAGGCCTGCTGCTGCACCGTGGCGTTCGTGCCGTCGGTATAGGCCGTGCCATCCTCGAACAGCGGCGCAGGCATCGCAATGAATTCACCCGGGAAATACGGGTTGTAGTTCGAACCGGCCGGCACTTCCTTGTCAGCCGGCGCGTCCTTGTAGCCCGTCAGCAGCGCGTAAATGTAGTCCGGGCCACCCGCATGCGCCTTGACCTGCAGCGACAGGTCCGGCGGCGCGGCGCCATTGTTGGCGGCCTTCGCGGCCTCCTCATTGGCGAACGGAGAGACGAACTTGTCCGACGGGAGCGCGGCCCGCTGGAACATCTCACCCTCGTCGTTCGGGCCGTCGGTAACTTCGTAGTTGGCCGCAATCGCCTTGATCTCTTCTTCGGTGAAGCCGAGATCGTGGAGATTGCGGTAGGCCACCTGGCGCAGGCCATGGCAGGTCGCACAGACCTCCAGATAGACCTGCAGGCCACGCTGCGCTGACGCACGATCGACGGTTCCGAAGATCCCCTCGAAATGCCAGTCCTGTGCTTCCGGGTGCGCGGCATCGCCGGCGGCGAGAACCGGGCCCGACGCTGCCGCCGCACCGAGCGCGATACCCGCGGCCAGAGCCGTATGGCGAAGCTTGCTGACGATACTCATTACGCCTTCTCCATCGGCTTTGCGGTCGCAGCCGCGCCCGTGGAACCGCCGCCGAGAACGGATTCGGAAATGCTCTTCGGCAGCGGTTTGGGCCGCTCGAAGATACCGAGCAACGGCAGCAGGATCAGGAAGTGGAAGAAATACCAGAAGGTGCCCAGGTAGCCGAGGTGGATGACCTTGAGCCATTCCACGCCCTCGAAGACCTTGTTGTCCGGCGAGTGGCCACCCACGTAACCCAGCAGCAGGCAGTCCAGCAGCAGTATCAGGAAGAACCACTTGAACACCGGGCGGAACCGCCCGCTGCGCACCGGCGACTTGTCGAGCCAGGGCAGGACGAACAGCACGAAGATCGAGCCGAACATGGCGAGCACACCACCCAGTTTGGCTTCGATGAACCAGATGTCGAAATCGATCGAACGCAGGATCGCGTAGAACGGCAGGAAGTACCATTCCGGCACGATATGCGCGGGCGTCTTCAACGGCGCGGCTTCAAGGTAGTTTTCCGGCTCGCCGAAGTAGTCCGGCGCGAAGAACACAAAGGCCGCCATGATGGTCACGAAGACCGCAAGCCCGACCGAGTCCTTCAACGTGTAGTACGGATGGAAAGGCACCGTGTCCTGCGGCCCCTTCGGATCGACGCCCGTCGGGTTGTTCGAGCCCGTCACATGCAGCGCGATCACATGCAGGATCACGACGCCGAAGATCAGGAACGGGAACAGGTAGTGCAGGGCGAAGAAGCGGTTCAGCGTCGGGTTATCGACCGAGAAGCCGCCCCAAAGCAGGGTGACGATCATGTCGCCGACCAGCGGGATCGCCGAGAACAGGTTGGTGATGACCGTCGCGCCCCAGAAGCTCATCTGGCCCCAGGGCAGCACATAGCCCATGAAGGCGGTGGCCATCAGCAGCAGCAGGATGATCACACCCAGCATCCACAGCAGCTCGCGCGGCGCCTTGTAGGAGCCGTAGTACATGCCGCGGAACATGTGGATATAGACGGCGATGAAGAAGAACGAAGCACCGTTGGCGTGCAGGTAGCGCAGCAGCCAGCCGAAATTCACATCGCGCATGATGCGCTCGACGGAATCGAACGCCAGCATCGTGTTGGGCTGGTACTGCATCGCCAGGAAGATGCCGGTGGCGATCATCATGACGAGCATGAAGGTAAGGATTGCGCCGAAGTTCCAGAACCAGTTGAAGTTCCGGGGTGCCTCGAACTCGGCGTATTCCTTCTGGAGATAGGTAAAGACCGGCAGGCGGCTGTCGATCCACTTGACGAGGCCCGATCCGGTGCCTCCGGTCTGGTGTGTTCCGGCGCTCATGTCTGCCTCAACCGATCTTGATGCTGGTGTCGTTCAGGAACTCGTACGGCGGAACCGGCAGGTTCAGCGGCGCAGGTCCTTTCCGGATACGGCCCGACGTGTCGTAGTGCGAGCCGTGGCACGGGCAGAACCAGCCGCCCCAGTCACCGCGCGGCTCGGACGACTTCTGGCCCAGCGGCACACAGCCCAGATGCGTGCAGATGCCGATGACGATAAGCCATTCCGGCGTGACCACACGTGCCGCATCCGTCTCGGGGTCGCGCAGGTCGCCAAGCGGCGTGTCCTCGGCTTCCTTGATCGCGGCAGGCGTGCGGCGGTCGATGAAAACCGGCTTGCCCTGCCACTTGACCGTCACGCGCTGGCCTTGCTCGATCGCGGAGAGGTCTATCTCGACGGTCGAGAGCGCGAGAACGTCGGCTGACGGGTTCATCGAGCTGATGAACGGCCACAACGCAGCGCCAAGACCGACCGCGCCGAAGGCGCCGGCCGTCAGATAGAGAAAATCGCGCCGGCCTTCCGAATGACCGCCGTGATCCTGAGTGTCATCGCTCATGGGCAACTGTCCTTGGTTCGGCGCCCGCGCGCCGCGGAGATTCTTTGTTTGTACGCGAGTTGCTGAGGCCTATTGGATTTGCCGCCGGGCAACAATGTGACACCGTGCCGCAATTCGCGGCGCCGGACCATATCTGCCAAGCGTGAAACCGCCGGAAAGCCCCCTCCAGACCCGTGTACGCCCTTTCTACAGCGACCGGGTATAATCGAAGTCCCGGCGGTTTGCCAAGCCCGCCTTGTCAACGACAGCGCCCCTGACCGCTGTCGCCAAAACCCGTCGGAAGGCATCCGCATTGCGTATCGCGTTGTATCAGCCCGACATACCCCAGAACGCCGGGGCCGCCCTACGCCTCGCTGCCTGCATGGGCGTGCCTGTGGATATCGTGGAACCGGCTGGTTTCGTGATGAACGACGCCCACATGCGCCGGGCCGGCATGGACTACCTCGACCACGTGGATTACCGGCGGCACATCTCGTGGAACGCCTATCTCGACAACCCGCCACCCGGGCGGATCGTGCTTCTCACCACGAAAGCGGCATGCGCGCATGTTGACTTCGCCTTCCGGCCCGACGATACGCTGCTCGTCGGACGCGAAAGCAGCGGCGTGCCGGTTGAGGTGCATCAACGAGCCGACGCGCAAATCCGCGTACCCATGCGCCCCGGGCTGCGCTCGCTCAATGTCGTAACGGCGCTGGCGATCGTGCTCGGCGAGGCCCTGCGCCAGACCGGCGGATTCGGGCATGATGAGCGGACAGGAAAGGACAGGACCGACCATGTCGGCTGAAGAACAAAAACAGGCAGCGGCGAGCTGGTTCCGGCAATTGCGCGACGATATCTGTGCCGCATTCGAATCGATCGAAGACGACCATGCGGGCGCCATGCGCGACCGGCCAGCCGGCCGCTTCGAGCGCAAACAGTGGGACAGGCCCGACGGCACCGGCGCCCCGGGAGGCGGCGGCGAGATGTCGATCATGCGCGGGCGCGTGTTCGAGAAGGTCGGCGTCAACATCTCGACGGTGGAAGGCACCTTCTCCGAGGAGTTCCGCACCCGCATTCCCGGCGCGGAAGACGACGGGCGGTTCTGGGCGTCGGGCATCTCGCTGGTGGCGCACATGCAGTCGCCGCTGGTCCCCGCCGTTCACATGAACACCCGCCACATCGTCACGTCCAAGGGCTGGTTCGGCGGCGGCGCCGACCTGACGCCGATGTATCCGGACGACGACGACACCGCGACCTTCCACGCAGCCCTGAAGGCGGCCTGCGACGCCCATGACGCGGACTACTATGAAAAGTTCAAGGCGTGGTGTGACGAGTACTTCTTCCTGCCCCATCGCAACGAGCCGCGTGGCATCGGCGGTATCTTCTACGACTATGTGGACACCGGTGACTGGGATGCCGATTTCGCCTTCACCCAGGATGTGGGCCGGGCCTTCCGCGACGTCTATCCGCAGATCGTGCGCCGGCACATGGACAAGCCGTGGAACGACGCGCAACGCGCGCACCAGCTTGAACGGCGCGGACGCTATGCGGAATTCAACCTTCTGTATGACCGGGGCACCCAGTTCGGCCTGAAGACAGGCGGCAATACCGAAGCGATCCTGATGTCCCTGCCGCCGGAAGCCACCTGGCCCTGACCGGAGCAATCCGCACCGCAAGACGAACCTCACGGTTTGTTGCACGTTGGTCATAAGGTAAGTTCGCATCCGTCCGACCGGCGTCTCCCGTGCGCACGGGGGACGCCATATCGAAGGAATCGAGATCACCATGACCCCCCTCGCATCGCGCCTGCTCGCACCCGTCCTGCTTCTCACCGCCCTTGCCCTGGCAGCACCTGCGAACGCCCAGGACCTGGCCAAGGAAGCCTTCTACGGGCACTTCCAAGGCTCCGGCGTCGCGGAAAACAGCGACAGCCTGTATTTTGGCGTCACGGTTCGCGACCTCGATGTGAAGATCGGACCGGAGGCGCCGGGCTTCTATGTGGAGTGGACAAGCGTTATCCGGGGCGGCGGCGACCCGAACAATCCGGACGTCAAGCGCCGCACCGCGCGCATGTCCTTCGTGCCGGGCGCCAATCCCGGTGTCTTCAATTCCACGGACGCGCAGGATCCCAGCAGCCCCCAGGGCCTCGGCTGGGCCAGCATTTCCGAGCGCACCCTGTCGATCCATGTGATGCGGATCACTGACACAGGCGGATATTCGGTCCAGACGTACAACCGCACCCTTGAAGGAACGGGCATGCGTCTCCAATTCGTGAATGTCTCCAATGGCGAGCCGCAGCGCGAGGTCGATGCCCGTCTCGTCAAGGTCGGCAACTGAGCAACATTTTCCAATCCGGTTCGTACATGAGCAGAGGCCTTCTCGCCCCCTTCCCGTTCGTCCTCGTCCTGCTGCTGGCGGCCGTCGCGCTCCCGGCGCAGGCCGACGAGGACATCTCCCGCTTCTTCGGGACCTATGTCGGCAGCGGCAATGCCGAAAACATCGCCCAGGGCGACGGCTTTGTCCTGAAATGGATCACCGTGGTGCGCGGCGAGGACGGCGCACGCACGGGCGAGGATGTGAAACGCCGCGAGGTCGAGGAGACCTTCATTCCGGCCAAGGACCGCCCGAACGTCTTCATCCCGGCCCCCAATGGCAGGCTGTTCCAGAAGGCCGAGACGCCCAACCCGCTGGACGGCGAGGCCGCACGCTGGGCCGCGATCGAAGGCAACGCCATGACGGTCTATTCGCTGGCCATCTCAGAAGGCGGCGGCGCGGAACTGCAGGTCTACCGGCGCGCACTGACCGAGAAGGGCATGGATATCTCGTTCCTGCGCCTGCACGACGAGGACGTCGTCCTGCGCATGAAGGGCACGCTCGTCCGCACCCAATAGCGCTAGCGGGCCTTCCCCGCGCGGCGTTTCAGTTCAGCCAGGCATGCCTTGCGGTCCGCGTCGAAGCCGCCTTCGATCCACCAGGCCTCGATCTCGCCCAGCAGTCGGCTGATCTCGGGCCCCTGCGGCACGCCAAGATCGAGGGCGTCCTGCCCGCGCAGAGGGAACACCGGGCGCGGCTCGCGCTTGGGGAGCTCAAGCAGGTCAAGCCACCGCTGTTCCGGGTCATGTCGGGCCGGAACACTGTCCGGTGTTTTCATCATGCGCGCAAACTGGTCAGCCCAGTTGAGCAGCACCGCGTCACGCCAGGCCTGCTCGTCCAGCGAATAAAGATACCCTCGGTAACTCTGGTCGATCCGTTTGTCCTGCTTCATGCGCCGCCGCAACGCGAAAATTCGCGGCATGGGCAACAGCGCAGACTCATGGTCCCAAGCAGGCCCGCTCTCCAACGGCCAGTTGGGTTCCAGGTCACGCGGACGCGCCAGCATCGCAGCCATGCGTTGTTCCTGAACGCCGGACAGGCGTAACCGGCGCGCGATCGCGCGCACGTCCTCAAGCATGTCGCCAGGGTCATCGGCGGTCCGGAAAGGAAATGCCTCGATCAGCGACACCAGCCGCCGCAGCGCATCCGGCCTGTCACCGTCGCGTTCCGTCACGGCCATCGCAACCAGTCCGAGCCCGCCGTGCAGCCCGGGCAGTTCGGGGAACAGCCAGCCGAACATCTCCGGAAAGGCCTGTCCCTCGAGCATCCACATTGCGCCTGGTGCCACCAGTAGTTTGAATACTTCGTCACGGATGCGCTCGCCGGACAGATTGTCCAGCAGCGCCACGTTCGCACGGCACGCCGCAAGGCCTTCGGGGTTCAGGTCCGGCAGGTCCAGCTGGGCATGGAAACGATAGAAGCGCAGGATGCGCAGCGCGTCCTCACGTATGCGTTCGCCAGCATCGCCAATGAAGCGCACCCGCCGGGCGTCCACATCCGCCATGCCGTCCAGCGGATCGAACACATGGCCATCCATGTCCATGTAGAGCGCGTTGATGGTGAAATCTCGCCGCGCGGCATCCGCCACCCAGTCATCTGTATAGGCGACCGTGGCATGGCGGCCGTGGGTCTCGACATCCACCCGCAGGGTCGTGATCTCCAGCAGCCGGCTCTCGCCATGGGCCGCGACAGTACCGTGGTCGATGCCGATGGTGTGGTAGCCGATCCCGGCCGCATCGAGGCGGCGCACCACCTCGTCCGGCGGGTGCGCCGTCGCGATGTCGATATCGACCACATTGCGGCCCATCAGCGTGTCGCGCACGCAGCCGCCTACGAACAGCGCCGCGGGTCCGGCGCGGTTCGGGTCAGCCAGCGCAGCCATCACCGCGCGCGTGTCCACGGCGGTCATCCAGGGCTGGATGTCTATGGTCTTCGTGGGCTCCAAAGCGTCGGCGCTCCGTGTCAGCGCCAGCGGGCCTTTTCCCCGGTCAGCACCTCGTAGAGGTTGACCAGCATCCCGGCGGTCGCGCCCCAGATATAACGGTCCTCATAGGGCAGCACATAGAAATAACGCCGCTTGCCCCGAAGCACCCGGCTGTGACGCTCATGGTTGTCGGCATCGAGGATGAAGGCCAGCGGCACCTCGAACACATCGGCGACCTCCCCGGGCTCGAAGATGATGTCGAAGGCGGGGTCGACGAGCCCCACCACCGGGGTCACCGCAAAGCCCGTGCGTACCTCATAGGTATCGAGGCGACCGAGCACCTCCGCGTTTTCGCGGGGCATGCCGATTTCCTCATGGGCCTCGCGCAGGGCCGCATCCTCGGGCGAGGCGTCCTCCGGGTCGATCCGCCCGCCCGGAAAGCTGATCTGCCCGGCATGGGCGCGCAGGTCGGCCGCACGCTCGGTCAGCAGGATCGTAAAGCCCTCGTCACGCTCGATCAGCGGCACCAGCACAGCGGCCGGGGTAAGCGGCGGGTCGGGCCGCATGCCGACCTCGTTCAGGTCGTGGTCCCCGCGCAGGGCGCCTTCGGAATCGTCCTCGAGCATCTGGCTGATGGCTGCGCCCGGTGCGCGGCGGCGCGACAGCGAGCCCTGGGCCCGGTCGATCCGCGCGATCAGTTCCGAACGGTCCAGCATGCTCACCCGGGCAGTTCCTCATCGGCCAGCGGATAGAAAGCACCCCCGCTCCAAACGCCGGGCAAGCCCGTCGCCGGATGTTCCACCGCCAGTTCGGCGAGTTCGTAGAACACGGAGCGGGTCATGAGGGCCTCAAGATTGTCGCGGACGAGCACATACGGAGACGGCTCCCCGGTCGATTCGTCAAACGCAACCCGGATCGGATGTTCAGGTCCCGCCGCCACGGTTTCGTCAAGGTTGGTCCGGAAGATCAGCACCTGATCCGGACCGCCGCCCTCGATGTCCATTTCCACCGCGACAAAGGGGGCGTCATCCACGTCGATCCGCCCGCGTTCGACCGGCGTTTCCAGCCAGAACTGGCCGTCCGCGTCGCGCTTGAGGACCGATGAAAACAGCGTGACCAGTGGTTTACGGTGAATTGGAGAGCCGCGATAATGCCATGTCCCGTCGCGCGTGATGCGCATGTCGAAGTGACCGCAGTCGATCTGCGTACGCCCGGACGGGGCGGAATTCCGGGACTTCTCGATTCGATCGAAAAGCCCCTGTGGATTGCCGGTATCGGAAGATTTACTGGTCTCGGAACTCATGTCGGGGCCACACTAGCACTGGCAGGAGCAATGTAATGCCTTCAGACGATCTTGTGCGTCCGGTTTCGGGAACAGCCCTTTCAGACGATTCCGTTTATGAGGAGATCGAGCGGGTCGGCGAGCAACTCGTCGAGGTCCGCGCAGGCATCGCCCGGGTCATCTTCGGCCAGGACAATGTCATCGACGAGACCCTGATCACGCTGCTGTCCGGTGGTCACCTGCTGCTGATCGGCGTACCCGGCCTTGCCAAGACCCGCCTCGTGGAAACACTGGGCACCGTACTCGGCATGGGCAGCCGGCGTATCCAGTGCACGCCCGACCTGATGCCGTCGGACATCCTTGGCTCCGAAATTCTCGAAGAGACCGAGCACGGACGTTCCTTCCGGTTCATCCCGGGCCCGGTCTTCACCCAGGTCCTGATGGCGGACGAAATCAACCGCGCCAGCCCGCGCACCCAGTCGGCGCTGCTGCAAGCCATGCAGGAACGCGAGGTCTCGATCGCCGGCCATACCCATGCCCTGCCGAAACCGTTCCATGTTCTGGCCACCCAGAACCCCATCGAGCAGGAAGGCACCTACCCCCTGCCCGAGGCCCAGCTCGACCGGTTCCTGCTGCAGGTGAATGTCGACTACCCGGACCCGGAGGCCGAGCGGCAGATGCTGCTGGTCACGACGGGACTGGAAGACCGTACCGCCGAGCAGGTGATGGATGCCGCGCAGCTCATGCGTGCACAGAACCTCGTGCGCCGGCTGCCCGTCGGCGACAGCGTGGTCGAGGCGATCCTGGCGCTTGTGCGTTCGGGCCGCCCGAATGTGTCCGACCGTCCGGAGGTCCGCGACTGGGTTGCCTGGGGTCCCGGGCCGCGCGCCAGCCAGGCGCTGATGCTTGCCACGCGTGCCCGTGCACTCCTGCAAGGCCGTGTCTCACCCTCTGTCGACGATGTGGTGACGCTCGCGCCTGCTGTGCTGCGCCACCGTATGGCGCTCAACTTCGCCGCACGGGCCGAGGGACACACCTTGGACGAAGTGATCGACCGTATCTGTGAACCGTTCAAGTAGGCCCCCTGTTAGCTGATCCGCCGATGACCCTCGATCCCTCTTCTTCCCCGGATCCCGCGGCCCAGGTCCGCCGCGGCGGGGAGGAACTTGCCGCCGCCTTTCCCTCGCTTCTCGTGGCCGCGGATCGTGTGGCCTCGACGGTCGCCCAGGGCGTGCATGGACGGCGGCGGGTCGGCCAGGGCGAGACGTTCTGGCAGTACCGGCGCTTTGAATACGGGGACAGCCCCCAGCAGATCGACTGGCGCCGCTCGGCCCGCTCCGACCGCCTCTATGTCCGGCAGAATGAATGGGAGGCCGCGCAGAGCGTCTGGCTCTGGCCGGACCTGTCCGCCTCCATGCGCTACCGCTCCCGGCGCAACCTTCCGGACAAGCAGGAACGCGCAGCCGTGCTGACGCTGGCGCTGGCTGCGCTGCTCGTTCGCGGTGGCGAGCGCATCGCACTGTTCGACCGGGCGACACCGCCCGCCACGGGCCGCGCGGTGTTCGACCGTATCTCCCATGAAATCCTGCACGGTATCGCACAGGACGCACCCGCGACCGAGATGCCGCCGCTACCCCGCCTGCGTCGCTACAGCAATGTCGTCCTGATCAGCGACTTCCTGGTCGACAGCGAGCGCCTGATGGATTTCCTGTCGCGGATTGCCGCGCGTGGTGTGCGCGGCCATATGGTGCAGCTCCTCGACCCCAGTGAGGCAAGCCTGCCTTTCCGCGGGCGGACCCGCTTCCGCGGCATGGAAGCCGAAGGTGAACTCCTGGTCGGCAAGGCTGAATCCCTGCGTGAGGCCTATCTGGAGCGGCTCGCGGAACTCCAATCCTCGCTGGCCACCTTCGCGCGACGCACCGACTGGTCCTTCACGACCCATCTGACGGACAGCCCGCCCGAGCCCGCCCTGCTCAGCCTCTTCACCAACATGACGGAGGCGCTGCATGCACGGATCTAGGCCGTCATGCTGAGCATCGGCGCACTCTCCTTTGCCGTGCCGTGGCTGCTGGTAGCTCTGGTGGCGTTGCCGCTGCTGTGGTGGCTGCTGCGCGCGGTCCCGCCGGCGCCCTCCCGTGTCGCCTTTCCGGCCATCCGCCTCCTGCTTGGCCTGCCCCAGCACGAGGAAACCCCGCACCGAACGCCGTGGTGGCTGCTGGCCCTGCGCCTGCTGCTGGCCGCGCTGGTGATTATCGCGCTCGCCCATCCGGTCCTCGATCCCGGCCGGGTCCTGCGCGCCAGCGGCCCACTCTTGCTGGTTGTCGACAATGACTGGAGCGCGGGCGAACAATGGGATGTTCGCCGCGACACCGCGCTGGCCCTGATCGACGAGGCGGAGCGCGAAAACCTCGACGTCTATCTGGCAACCAGCGCGCGCGAACCCGGAGAGGCACGCGAGCCGCTGCGTCCCTTCACGCCGGCTGAGGCACGCGACCGGGTGCGCAGCCTGCTGCCGCAGCCCTGGCCGAGCGATCACGGCGCGGTCCTCGCGCAGGTCGAGGTGCTGCAGGTGACCGGTTCGGTCAATGCCGTCTGGCTTTCGAGCGGCCTGTCGGAACCGGGTTCGGGCGAAGCGGAAGCACGCACGGCCGTCCTGGAACGTGCGCTCCAGCGCCTGGGCTCGCTGCGAATCGTCCTGCCGGCCAATTTCGACCTGCCGATGCACATCGCCGAGAGCGATAACACCGCCGAGGGCCTGCGCGTGGTTGTCTCGCGCCTCGATGCGACGCCGGACCGGCCCGCCGCCCTCATCGCGAGCGACGAGGCAGGCCGCCTGATGGCGCGCGAAAGCTTCACGTTCCCCGGCACCGAGGGCAGGACCGAAGCGAACATCGCGCTGCCCGGCGAACTGCGTAACCGCATCGCCCGCATCACTGTCGAGGGCGCATCCAACGCGGGCGCGACCATGCTGTTCGACGAATCCGCACGCCGGCGTCCCGTCGGCCTCGTCTCGGGCGACATCGCGCAGGTCGATCAGCCGCTGCTGGGCAACGCCTTCTATATCAACCGTGCGCTTGAGCCCTACGCCGAGATCCGCAACGGCACGATCGAGGACCTTCTCGAGCGCCAGCTCGCGGTGCTGATCCTGTCGGACATCGGCAACCTGACGGATTCGGAGATCACACAACTCGATGCCTGGATGGCGCGCGGCGGTGTGCTGGTCCGTTTTGCAGGGCCCAACCTCGCCGATGACAGCGATGCGCTGTTGCCGGTCGCTCTGCGGCGCGGCGGGCGCGTGTTCGGCGGGGTGATGAGCTGGGAACAGCCGGCCACCCTCGCGCCCTTCGACCGAGAATCGCCATTCGCCGGCCTGCCGGCATCCGACGAGGTGGTGGTGCGCCGGCAGGTCCTCGCCCAGCCCTCGCCCGAACTGGCGGGCAAGACCTGGGCCCGGCTCAATGACGGCACCCCGCTTGTGACGGGCGAGAAGCGCGGCGACGGCTGGCTGGTGCTGTTCCACACCACCGCGAACGCGGAATGGTCGAACCTTGCGCTGTCCGGGCTCTACGTCGACATGCTGCGCCGCCTGATCGCGCTCAGCCAGGGCCTGAACGCGGACACCACATCACGGCCATTGCCACCGCTGGCGAGCCTCGACGGGCTCGGCCGCCTGGGCGAACCGCCGGCCAGCGCGCGTCCCCTGCCGCCGGGTGAACTCTCCGATATTGCACCCGGCCCCACCCATCCGCCGGGCTTCTATGGCGACCGGCAATCACGCCAGGCCTTCAATCTCGGTCCATCGCTTGTGCCCGCACCGTTCACGAACCACGGCACCGGCGTGACAATCGCCGCCTACGGCCCGTCCGCGCAGACCGACCTCCGGGTTTGGCTGCTTGTCGCGGCCTTCGCGCTTCTGGCTGCCGACATGCTGATCTCGCTCGTCCTGCGGGGACTCGTGCCGGGCCGGCGCATGGCCGCGACGGCGGTGGCGACAGCGTTGCTCTTTGCCGCACCGGCGCTCCTGTCACCAGATTCGGCCGCGGCCCAGACGAGCGACAAGTTCGCCATGCAGGCCACCGAACAGACCCATCTCGCCTATGTGCTCACCGGAGATACCCGGATCGACGAGACCAGCCGGGCGGGCCTGTCCGGCCTCGGCCAGATCCTGACACGGCGCACGTCCATCGAACCGGGTGCGCCCATCGGCATCGATATCGAGCGGGATGAACTGGCCTTCTTCCCCATCGTCTACTGGCCGATGACCGACACCCAGAAACCGCTTTCCGATGCGGCCCGGGCGCGGATCAACCAGTTCCTGCGCAACGGCGGCACCATTGTCTTCGACACGCGCGACCAGAACCTGTCGGGCATTGGCGGGGTCGGGCCCGGCACCCAGTCCCTGCGGCGGCTGGTCGACGGGCTGGACATCCCGGCTCTGATCGAGGTGCCGCGCGAACACGTGCTGACCAAGGCCTTCTACCTGCTGAACGACTTCCCCGGGCGGTGGGAAGGCGGGCGCGTGTGGGTGCAGCAGCCCGATGAGCGGGTCAACGACGGCGTGTCATCGGTGATTGTCGGGGCCAATGACTATGCGGCGGCCTGGGCCATCGATATCGACGGGCGTCCCATGTTCCCCATCACGCCGGGTGGGGCGCGCCAGCGCGAACTCGCGTTCCGGTTCGGGGTGAACCTCGTCATGTATGCACTGACCGGCAACTACAAGGCCGACCAGGTGCATGTCGATGCCATCCTCGAACGGCTGGGCCAGTAGGCAGGGCGCGCGATGGAAAACCTGCTGATCATCTGGGACCCGCTGCTGCCCGAGACCATCCTGTTCGTCATGGCGGGGATCGCCGTTGCGGTCCTGCTGGCGGGCGCGATCTTTCCCCGTCCCGGCCGGCCCGCGCCCGGGACCATCTGGCGCGGCCTTGCCTTTGCCGGTGTCCTGGCCGCCCTCGCCAACCCGACCGCCGTGCTGGAGGACCGTGGATCCCTGTCCGACATTGCCGTCGCGGTGGTGGATCGCTCCCCGAGCCAGGAGATCGGCGACCGCCGTGCCCGGACGGACGAGGCACTCGAAGATCTCCGTGCCTGGGCCGAAACCCAGGAAGACCTCGAGCTGCGCGTCGTCGAGGCACCATCCGGCACGGATTCACGGCTGAAGGACGGGACCCACCTGTTTACGGCGCTCGACCGCACCCTGAGCGACGTGCCGCACGAACGCTTCGCCGGTGCGGTGATGATAACGGACGGGCGTATTCACGATGTCCCGCCGCCGGGCGAAACCCCTGATATCGGTGCGCCGTTGCACGCCATCGTGACCGGACAGCGCGACGCCGGCGACCGGCGCCTGACCATTGTCCAGAACCCCGGTTTCGGCATTGTCGGAAACGAGGTCCGCCTCGTCCTGCGCATCGACGAGCCTGCCGCGGTGCGCGCCCGCCAGGCGCAGGTCACGATCCAGCGCGACGGGGAAACTCGCGGGCGCACCATCCTTGTGCCCGTCGGGGTGGACCATGCCATCGACATGGTGGTGGATCGCGGCGGGCCGAGCGTATTCGAATTGTCGGTCGGTGAAGGCCAGCAGGAACTCACCCTGGCCAACAACCGTGCGGTGGTGACAATCAACGGTATCCGCGACCGGTTGCGTGTGCTGCTGGTCTCCGGCGCGCCCCATCCGGGCGAGCGGACCTGGCGCAACCTCCTGAAGGCGGACCCCTCGGTCGACCTCGTTCATTTCACCATCCTGCGCCCGCCGGAAAAGCAGGACGGCACGCCAGTGCGCGAGCTCAGCCTGATCGCCTTCCCGTACCGGGAACTGTTCGAGGTCAAGCTGAACGAGTTCGACCTGATCATCTTCGACCGGTACCGCCGCATGGGCGTGCTGCCGTCCGTGTACCTGCGCAACATCGTCAACTACGTCGAATCCGGCGGGGCACTGCTGGAAGCCGCCGGCCCTGAAGTGACACCCGCCACCAGCCTCTACCGCACGGCGCTGGCCAGCATCCTGCCGGGCGAACCCAGCGGCGATGTCTTCGACGCGCCCTACACCGCCGACGTAAACGCGACCGGCCGCCGCCACCCCGTCACGGCCTATCTGCCGGGCCTGTCACGCAACCCGGACGAAGAGCCATCCTGGGGACGCTGGTTCCGGCAGATCGGCGCGCGCCAGAAATCCGGCACGGTGGTGATGGACGGCCCGGACGGACGCCCGCTGCTCATCCTCGACCGTGTCGGCGAGGGCCGGGTCGGGCAGTTCCTCAGCGACCATATCTGGCTTTGGGCGCGCGGCTTCGAGGGCGGCGGCCCGCACAGTGAGCTACTGCGGCGGCTCGCCCACTGGCTGATGAAGGAACCCGAGCTTGAGGAAGACCGGCTCATCGCCCAGGTGCACGGCGACAAGATCGAGGTCACGCGCCACAGCCTGAAACCCGATCTGGCCCCCGTCTTTGTGACCGGCCCCACGGGAGAGGAGCGCCAACTCGTTCTCGAGGAACAGGGTGACGGCCGTGCGACCGGGCAGATGGAGGTGACGGAGCCGGGCATCTACCGCTTCGATGACGGCACCCGGACCACCGTTGCCGGTGTGGGAACGATCAACCCCGTCGAGTTCACCGACGTCTCCGCCAGCGACCTGGATTTACGTCCCGTCGCCGCAGCAACCGGAGGCGGCATCAACTGGATGACCGAGACCGGCCTGCCCGACTACAGACGCAACCGGGAGGGCCGGGCCATGGCCGATGCGGGCACGGGCAGCACATCCGCGCGCTGGCTCGCCTTCCGGCGCAACGACGCCACGGCCGTGCTCGGAATCCGGCAGGTCCCGTTCCTCCCGGCAATCGTCCTCCTGCTGGCGATCGGCTTCGGCCTGGTGGCGGCCTGGCGGCGCGAGGGCCGATAGGGCCGCCAGTTCGAAGTCCGAACAACCGGCCTCCTGCCCGCTCGACATTCCATCTCACCGGACCAATTTCCTGCATACCCGCATCTTCGCGCGGCAAGGATTGGAGCCTGTCATGGGTGTGATGATCGACGGCGTCTGGCACGCCGAGGACCCGAAGAAGAACGACGGCGACGGCGCCTTCAAGCGGCCCGAGACGGCGTTCCGCAACTGGATCACGGCAGGTGGTGCAGCCGGGCCGACCGGCGACGGCGGCTTCCGGGCCGAGCCTGGCCGCTATCACCTCTATGTCTGCCACGCCTGCCCGTGGGCGCATCGCACCATGATTTTCCGCGCGCTGAAGGGGCTGGAGGACGTCATTTCAGTGTCGGTCGTCCACTGGTTGATGCAGGACAACGGCTGGACCTTCGCACCCGGTGACGGCGTGGTGCCCGATCCCGTGATCGGCGCCGGCTACCTGCACCAGATCTACCGCCACGCCGATGCGAACTTCTCGGGCCGGGTCACCGTGCCGGTGCTGTGGGACCTGCAGCGCAACACCATCGTCAGCAATGAATCCGCGGAGATCATCCGCATGCTGAACTCGGCCTTCAATGCCTTCGCCGCGCATCCGGAACCGGACTTCTATCCCGAGGGCCTGCGCGAAGAGATCGACAGCGTGAACGAGCGCGTCTACCACACCGTCAACAACGGTGTGTACCGCGCCGGCTTCGCGAAGTCGCAGGACGCCTATGACACCGCTGTCGGCGAACTCTTCGACACCCTCGACTGGCTGGAAGACCGGCTGTCGCGCCAGCGCTACCTGGCGGGCGACCGGGTCACGGAAGCCGACTGGCGCCTGTTCACGACGCTGCTGCGCTTCGACCCGGTCTATCACGGGCACTTCAAGTGCAACATCCGCCGGCTCGTGGACTACCCGAACCTGTGGAACTACACGCGTGAGCTTTACCAGACGCCGGGCGTGGCCGGCACGGTCAACCTCGACCATATCAAGCGGCACTATTATGCCAGCCACGAAAGCGTAAACCCGACGGGCATCGTGCCCGCCGGGCCTGACATCGACTACACCGTCCCCCACAACCGGGACGATCTGAGGAATGCGGCATGATCGAAATTCGCCCCTTCGACGGACTGGGCCACGCCGACCACGGCTGGCTCGACGCCCACCACCATTTCAGCTTCGCCAACTATATGGACCCCGAGCGCATGGGCATCGGCCCCCTGCGCGTGTGGAACGACGACACCATCGCCTCCCAGACGGGCTTCCCGCCCCACGGTCACCGGGACATGGAGATCATCACCTATGTCCGGCGCGGTGCGATTACCCATGAGGACAACCTCGGCAACCGGGGGCGCACCGAGGCGGGCGATGTGCAGATCATGAGTGCCGGCACCGGGATCATGCATTCCGAGTTCAACCTCGAGGACGAGACGACCCAGATATTCCAGATCTGGATTATCCCCGACCGCGACGGCCATGCACCACGCTGGGAGACGCGCACCTTCCCGCGCGGCGAAAATGCCGGGAAGCTTGTCCTGCTCGCCTCCGGCCGGGACGTCGACGCCAACGAGGACGCGCCCATGATCCACCAGGACGCGGCGCTGTTCGGGGCGACATTGTCCGAGGGCCAGAGTGTGACCCACGAACTCGCGCCGGGGCGGAAGGCCTATCTGGTGCCCGCACGCGGGTCGCTCACCGTGAACGGCACGGATGTCGGCGAACGCGATGGCGTGGTCGTCACCGGTGAGGACACGATCCGGATCGAGGCGCGCGAGGGTGCAGAGATCGTCCTCGCCGACCTGCCCTGACCGGAACCCGATGGACCGTCAAAACGAGGAATTCGGTTCCTTGAGGAACTCAATTTCCTCAGGCGTGCTTTCGCGCCCGAGAATGTCGTTGCGGTGGGGAAAACGGCCGAACCGCTCGATGATCTCGCGGTGGCGGGCCGCGGCCTCCATCGTGCGTTCGGAATTCTCCATGCCCTCGTCCGCAAGCTTCCCAAACACCTCCATGCAGCGGTCCTGGTCGGCCATCACCTCGCTATGCATCAGAGGCATGTAGACGAACTTTCGCTCATTCAGACCGAGCGCGCGGTCGTAGCCCTTGTCGATGGCGAGTTTCGTCAGGGCAAGCGCGTGGGAATCCGCCGACCATGCCAGAGGCGAGTTGCGGTGAATGTTCCGCGAGAACTGGTCGATCAGGACGATCAGAGCCAGGCAACCGCGCGGCGTCTCGACCCAGCTCTCCAGCTTGCCGTCACGCGCCTTGTGGGAAAGTTCCGAAAAGCGCTCGCGAATTTCCTCGTCGAAGCCCTCATCCTTGTTGAACCACTTTTCCGGCCCGGCTTCCTCGAACCAGAACGCCAGAACTTCTTCCGGGTCCGTCATTGTCTGCGATTCCTTTCCCGCGGTTCTTTTCCGCGCCGCCAATTGATATACACGAAAATCATGAGGCCACCCGTTTTCCCATGACCAACAAGCTGAGCCGGGATTCGATCCGCGCCGGTCACGTCTACAGGATGCTGACCGAGCAGCAGGCGATCACAAACATCCGTCCCCTCACCGACGAGGAGCGCGCCACGGCGCTCGACGCGTTCCTGGCGCGTGCGCCGGAGCCAGAAGGTCCCGTCTGGGTGTTCGCCTATGGCTCGCTCATATGGAATCCGGCGTTTCACCATGCCGGGCACACGACGGCCCAGGTCTGGGGTCTGCATCGCTCGTTTTGCCTGCAAACGCCGCTCGGGCGCGGGTCGCCCGACAACCCGGGCCTGGTCCTTGCCCTCGACCTGGGCGGTTCCTGTGCCGGCGTCGCCTACCGCCTGCCGGATGACGGCATGCGCGAGGAACTCAAATGCGTTTGGGATCGCGAGATGGCCCTCGACAGCTACCGTGCCGTCTGGGTGCGGGCGCGCACGCCCGAAGGGCCGGTCAACGCGGTGACCTTTGCCATTAACCGGACCAGCGAACGCTATGTGGGTCAGCTGCCGGAGGACCGGCAGGCACAGATGATCGCAACGGCATCGGGATACCTGGGAAGCTGCCGGGAATATCTCGACAACACCTTGGACCAGTTACGCGCACATGGTGTCCGCGACCATTACCTGTTCCGGCTCCACCGGCGGGTCGGCGAGATCACAAAGGGCTGACGGACGTATCAGGCGGCGGGAAAGAATCGCCGCGTCCTGTTGGCGAATGCCACCAGCGACAGCATCACCGGCACCTCCACCAGAACCCCGACCACAGTGGTCAGCGCAGCACCGGACTCAAGCCCGAACAGGCTGATCGCCACCGCCACGGCGAGTTCGAAGAAATTCGACGTGCCGATGAGTGCACAGGGGGCCGCAACATTGAACGGCACCCGCCAGAGCCATGCCGCGCCATAGGCCACGACAAAAATCCCGTAGGACTGGATCAGCAGCGGGACCGCGATCAGCGCAATCAGGACCGGCCGGTCGAGGATCACCTGCCCCTGGAATCCGAACAGCAGGACAACCGTTGCCAGCAGGCCGAGGACCGAGACCGGCTTGATTGCGCCGGTGAAGCGCGCCACGGCCGCCTCCCCGCTTTCGCCCCGCCGGGCGTGCGCGGTCAGCCGTCGCCGGGTCAGGACCCCCGCCGCCAGAGGCAGCAGGACATAGAGCACCACCGACAGGAGCAGGGTCTCCCACGGCACGGCGATGTCGGTCACGCCCAGCAGGACCGCGACGATGGGCGCGAAGGCAAAGATCATGATGACGTCGTTCACCGAGACCTGCACCAGCGTGTAGGTCGCATCGCCCCGGGTAAGCTGCGACCACACGAAGACCATGGCCGTGCAGGGCGCCGCGCCGAGGAGGATCAGTCCGGCAATGTATTGCTGGGCGTCCGCGGGCGCGATCATGTCGGCGAACAGCACTTCGAAGAACAGCACGCCGAGCGCGGCCATGGTGAACGGCTTCACCAGCCAGTTAACGACAATGGTGATGACCAGCCCCTTCGGCCGGTCACCGACCCGTCGCAGGCTGGCGAAATCCACATTCACCATCATCGGGTAGACCATTGCCCAGATCAGCACGGCCACCACCAGGTTGACCGAGGCGTATTCCAGACCGGCCAGGAAACCGAACAGGCCGGGCAGGAGACTGCCCAGCGCAATCCCGGCCACGATGCACAGCGCCACCCAGACGGACAGCCATTTCTCGAAGAAGCCGATGCCGCCCGCTGCGGCCTGATCCGCCGTGGTCTCGCCCGAACTCATGATGACGTCCTCTTCCGAAGTTTCGTGCGGTGCTATTCCGCGACGGGGCAGCATGCCCCCTGGCTCTGCGGCAGGTTGCGTGTGTCCACACGGTCTTCCCCATAGGTGACCGCCTCGCCCATGGTGTGGAAGGTCTCCCAGGCAATCCCGGACGGGTCTGCGGCCCAGGACTTGTTGCCCTTCGCGTAGCAGCAGACTGCATTCGCCTGCGGGATCTGGGTGACACCCGCCGCCGAGAGACGATCGGAGACTTCCTCAAGTTCGTCGTCATCGTCCACCTGGATACCCAGGTGGTCGAGGCCCGCCGACTTGCCCCGGGTGGAGATCGCGAAGTTCACGCGCGGATCGTCGAGCATCCATTTCGCGTAGTCCGCCTCCAGCACCGTCGGGGCAGCACCGAAAAGGGTCGAATAGAAATCGCTGGCGGTCGTGATGTC
Organism: Alphaproteobacteria bacterium; assembly: GCA_038117045.1. Classification (GTDB taxonomy): domain Bacteria; phylum Pseudomonadota; class Alphaproteobacteria; order UBA6615; family UBA6615; genus JABJAG01. Next base: position 55,732 of record JAYOFE010000010.1, read on the forward strand.
GTCGACCGACACATGGACGTGGAAACGCTTCATTGTCTTGCTCCTGATGAACGCGGCAGACAGATGCCCGCCGACGCGGCCTGGACGGGGCCGCAAATTTCCGGATGACCCTGGCAACAGTCTTCGGTGAGGAAGCCGATCAGGTCGCGCGCGCCGTCGATATCGACGGCGTAGCGGATGCTTCGCTGGATGCGCGTGGAGGTGACGAGCCCCGCATTCTCCAGCACCGACAGATGGCTCGAGAGCGTCGAGGCGGGCACATCCAGCCGGCGCGCAATGTCGCCCGCCGCCATGCCGTCCGGCCCCTGCACGATGAGCATGCGGAAGGCTTCGAGACGCGTCTCTTGCGACAGGGCGGAAAGCTTTCGGGTGGCTTCGTGAATTTCCATATTTCGATATATGCCGAAATATGGAAATCTGATCAAGGGCAATTCTGCACGGAGCGTGCATGGCTGGGGCGGCAGGATTCGAACCTGCGATCACGGGATCAAAACCCGATGCCTTACCGCTTGGCTACGCCCCAATCATGCGCGGATGCGCGCCCTATATCGCGCGTGGCTGTCCGCTCCGCAAGACGCCGGGATGCGGACGTCAGTCGAAGCTCCTGTGGATGTCCTTCTCGTGCCGCAGGAGGTCGAGGTCGGCGGCAACCATCTCGCTGACAAGCTGGCCGAACGGGGTGGAGTGCTCCCAGCCGAGCTTCTCCTTCGCCTTGGTCGGGTCACCAAGCAGCAGGTCGACCTCCGTCGGCCGGAAGTAGCGCGGATCGATGGCGACCAGCTCCTCGCCGCTCGCCTTGTCGATGCCGACCTCTTCGACCCCTTCGCCCTTCCAGGCAATGTCACGGCCGACCTCGGCGAATGCCAGTTCCACGAACTCGCGCACCGCATGGGTCTCCCCCGTCGCCAGGACATAGTCGTCGGGCTCGTCCTGCTGCACGATCCGCCACATGCCCTCGACATAGTCACGGGCGTGTCCCCAGTCGCGCTTGGCATCGAGATTGCCGAGGAAAATCTTCTTCTGGAGCCCCAGCTCGATCGCCGCGACCGCGCGGGTGATCTTCCGGGTCACGAAGGTCTCACCGCGGATCGGGCTTTCATGGTTGAACAGGATGCCGTTGGACGCATGCATCCCGTAGGCCTCTCGATAGTTCACCGTGATCCAGTAGCCATAGAGCTTGGCGGCGGCATAGGGGCTGCGCGGATAGAACGGTGTGGTCTCGCGCTGCGGGGTCTCCTGGACCTTGCCGTACAGTTCCGACGTGGAGGCCTGGTAGAAACGTGAGGTCCCCTCCAGCTTCAGGATCCGCATCGCCTCGAGAAGACGCAGCGCACCGATGGCATCCGCATTGGCCGTGTACTCGGCTGTCTCGAAACTCACCTGCACGTGGCTTTGCGCCGCGAGGTTGTAGATCTCGGTCGGCTGCACCTCCTGGATCAGGCGGATCAGGTTGGTGGAATCCGTCATGTCGCCATAGTGGAGATGAAACTGCACACCCGTCTCGTGCGGATCCCGGTACAGGTGGTCCACCCGGCCCGTATTGAAGGACGAGGAGCGCCTTTTCACGCCATGGACCTCATATCCCTTGCCGAGCAGAAGTTCGGCGAGATAGGCGCCATCCTGTCCGGTGACCCCGGTGATGAGGGCAACATTTCTGGCCATGCGTTCACTCCCAACACCCGGGCTGCGCCAACGCGGATCGGGTCACTACAATCGTATGAATCGCGGGACTATACTTTCGGCCCCGAAGCGCACACAAGGACGGCATGGCTACCGACAACCCGAACATGCCCTGGAGCCTCGTCGGTGTCAGTGACGAGGCGCGTCACACCGTTCGTATGGCCGCGGCAGAGAGCGGCCAGACCATCGGGCAGTGGCTGAATGCGCGCATCCTGGAGGCAGCGGCCATACAGCTCGAGGGTCCGGCCGCTCATCCCGGTCATACGGGTGGTGCTACCCGTGCCATCCTCGACCGGCTCCAGCAGATCGTCTCGGATTCGGAAGATTTCTCGAACGATCAGATCGAAGCGTTCCATGAGGCCCTCCAGATCCTGGCCATACGCATGGATGACCTCGAAAACCCTGAAAACACTGGCGAATAACGCATTGTAGGACCAGGGCTGACGCGGCCATACAAGCGGGTATATGGCCTTCCTGCGGCTCATGCGAAGCAATGCTGCCGGATAGGTCGCACTACCCGCTTGACGTGCTGAGCAGACATTTGAGCGCTTAGGTTTTCGGCCATAACGTGTTGGAATCCTTGTGACCGACAAACATTTGTTATTTGCAAACCACCAAAAAAGTGCATCTATACCGCTAACTCAGCAAAAACCTGATCTCACCGGGATTGAATCGGCCCGGTTTGGCGTCAGGACTGTGTGTTCGGAGGGAATACTCTGCTCGATTGTGGGGTCATACTGGGCAAGACTTTGGGTCATACGGCTTGATTGATGGCGAATAACTCACCCTGGAGCGTCAAGGGCGTAGCACCCGAGGCGCGTGAGGCCGCCAAGATCGCAGCACGCCGCCAAGGCGTGAATGTCGGCCGCTGGCTCACCCAGACAATTCTTGCTGCCGCATCCGAGGAACTTCGTTCCAAACGGAGCGATCAGCCGCGCCCGCAGGCCGGCGCCAATCCGCAGTACCAGCAGAACCCGTACCCCCAGAACAACCAGCCGCAGGGCGCAGGTCAGATGCCGCCCCAGCAACAGGCCGCACCTCCGCCCCCGCCGCCGCCCAATGCCCCTCAGGCGGCCCCGCAGCAGGCGGCTCCGCCCCCGCCGCCACCAGGCGCGAACCCCCAGTACCAGCAGAACAACCAGCCGCAGGCTCAGCAGCCTGCCCAGGGTGGCCCGCCGGCCCTCACACCTGAGGCGGTCCTGGCAAGCATCCAGAAGCTGGCGCAGCGGATCGAGGAATCCGAACAGCGGACCTCGGAGGTCCTCAAGCCGATCGCGGAACGCGTCGGGGATCTCAGTCACCAGATCGAAGAGATCAAGAACAAGTCGGGCGGATCTTCGGCCCCCGTCGAACGGGCGATGATGCGCCTGTCCGAACGCCTCGACCGGATCGAGGATGGCGGAAGCGGTCGCCGTTCGAGCAAGCCGTCGTCTTCATCATCGTCCGAAAGCGGTGTGTTTGGACGCCTGTTCGGCAAGGATTGATCATCCGCCGATTGGGCAAACCCGGGAACGGAAGAGCCGGACGGAACTATGGCGCGCGGCAAGCTCTGGAGCGTAAAGGGCATCAGCCCCGAGGCACGGGAAGCCGCCCGAATGGCCGCTCAGGATTCGGGGGAACCGATCGGAGCCTGGATTGATCAGGCGATACAAATGAGTGACGACGAACTTTCCGGTAACGGCCCGCAGGTACATCCGGCGCAGGACGACCCGACGGCGCTTGAAATCGTCAGGGTGCTGGAAGCGCTCGAGGCGCGCGTGGCGAGCCACGCGGACCACATTGCCCGGCAACTGGAACCGGTGCGCGATTCCATTGAAGCCCTCGACAGGCGCCTCGCCCGGATCGAAGCCGGTGAGAAGCAGGCCCCCGGTCCGCCGCCCGCAATTGAGTCGCCCGAAGCAATGTCTGCCAAGGATCATTCCCCGGCACAGGAGGCACCCACCCTCCCGGACGACGATTCGCCTCTCGATTTCTCATCTGATTCCGCCGAAAACGCCCCCCCCGTTTCTGCGCCGGTCGACGTGGCAGAATCCGACGCCGATGAGACGGTCGATATAAATTCTGCCGGAGCCTATCCGGAAACCTACGCGGACGACGTTTACCCGACCGAAGCATCCGCCGAAGATATTCCGGACGCAGACGAAGATCCGGAGCCCGCGCACCCGCAGTGGAGCGATCTGGCGAGCGAGGAAAGCTCAGACGACGAACCCGGCTTCGACGAACCCGGCTTCGACACGCCGCCCGGCTCCGGTCCGGGCCAGCCCATCGAACCTGTTGCCGCCCCCACCCCGACCGATCCTCCAGGTCATCAGCCTGACATCAGCGAAGACAAGATCCACGCAGCCGATGCCTCGCTGAATTCGGAACTCAATGGCCTGTTCGATGACGGCGCACATTTCGGCCGGCAGGTTCGCGTCGAACGGCCCGGCTACGATCCGAGGTTCCCGCCCCCACCGACCCGGCGGTCGAGCCGGGCCCCGCTCCTGTTCATTGCAATCGTCCTTCTGATCGCCTGCGCCGGCATGGGCGCATTCGCGTGGACCCAGTTCAAGGACACGGGCCTCGGGACGTCCTTTTCCCTCGACGACTTCTCCCTCGATTCCCTCGTCACGAAGCTGGAGGACATCTTCACGCCGGACAGCTTCGCCCCGGAGGCGAAGGAAGCACCTGCCGCGAGCGAGCAGGCCGCTCCTGCCGCAACGCCGGAGCCGCAGCCAGAGGCCGCCGCGGCCTCATCGCCCGCAGACCCCGCCACTGAACCGACGGCTGCGACCGCAACGCCGGAACCGGCGGCGCCCGTCGACCCGGAATTGGCCGTACTGATCAAGGAGGCCGCCGCTGGCGATTCCAAGGCCCAGAATGAACTTGGTAACCGCTATCTCGTCGGCCGCGGTGTGACCCAGGACTACGCAGAGGCGGCCCGCTGGCTTCAGGGCGCAGCCGCCAAGGGCGTCGTGTCAGCGCAGTACAATCTCGGCGTGCTTTATGATTCCGGACGCGGCGTCGCAGCCGATCCGACGGAGGCCCTGTTCTGGTTTCACAGTGCCGCCGAGAAGGGTCACGGGCGCGCCCAGATGGCCATGGCGGCGGCCTATGCCGCGGGGCGCGGTATCGAACGAAACCCGGGCGAGGCGCTCAAATGGCTCCGCGCCGCGTCGGAATCCAACATCTCCGATGCGCAGATTTCGCTGGCAAACATTCTCGCCTCATCGCCCGAGAACCGAAACTCGCTCATCGACGCGTTGTTCTGGTACCGGGTTGCCGATGCGAACGGGGTCGCGGATGCCGCCGCGCGCGGCGATCAGGTGGCCACGCAACTGACTGCGGAAGAGCGCGCCGGTGTGAACCGCCGCGTGTCCCATTTCATGTCGCAGAAGCTTGCGCCGTCACGTGTGCCGACCTCACCAGCCAAGAGTGCGCCGCCCGCGACGCCACCAGTTGCGCCCGCCGACACCTCACCAGCCACACCGGCCACTCCCGCATCCGACGCTCCTGCACCCGCTGCGCCAACGCCGCTCACGGCGCCTCCCCCTCCACCTTCACCTCCGCCTGCGACCGCAGTCCCGGACACGAGTGGCGACACACCTCTTGTCGCTAGGGTAAAGGAAATCCAGATATTGCTCGGACGGCTCGGCTTCGATCCCGGCCCCGCGGACGGGACAGTAGGTGACAAGACGCGTGATGCGATCCGCTCCTACCAGAGAGAACTGAGCCTTCCCATCGACGGCGAGCCCGGCGAGGAGCTTCTCGCACACTTGCGGAAAATCATCGGCGGCTGAGAAATTCAGCCCTGGCGCGTCCGCGTCGGACAGACCCACCAGCCGGGGTGGTCGCGTGTGACCATTTGCGCGGCAGCCGTACATGCCGCCGCATCGTCGAACACCGCAAAACAGGTCGGCCCGCTGCCGCTCATCCGCGCCAGCCTGCAGTCCGGTACCCGTTCGAGGAATGCCAGCACCTCCGCAATCTGGGGACAGAGCGAGACCGCCGCCGGACCCAGGTCGTTCCGGGTGAGCTCCTGCAAAGCCTCGGGCAACAGCGACGCCGGCGGACCGGCAAGCAATGCCCCGTCCCCGTCATAGGCGCGAAACACGGCGACCGTGGACAGCGGCACGGCGGGATTGACCAGCAGCAGGTGCATTTCGGGAACGCCGTCCAGCGGCAAGACCTTCTCGCCCAGCCCGCTTGCATGCGCGGGGCGGGACAACAGGCACACCCGCACGTCAGCCCCGAGCCCGCGTGCCACGCCGACGACGCGCGCATCATCCGCGGGGACGTCCCAGAGACGACACAGCGCCCGAAGGACCGCCGCCGCGTCGGCGGACCCACCGCCGACACCGGCAGCGACTGGAATCATCTTGCGCAGGGTTATCCGCACATCCGCGGCCCTGCCGAGTTCGGCCGCGAGGCGTGTGGCCGCGCGAAAGCAGAGATCATCGGCCGGTTCGTCCGGCAGTCCCGCAACAAACGGGCCCTCGCGCACAAGCTCCGGCCCGGCGGCAGGCGTGATCGTGACCTCGTCGCCAAACGCTGCGAACACGATCACGCTTTCCAGCTCGTGGTATCCGTCGGCGCGGCGCGCGCCCACATGAAGGTAGAGGTTGATCTTGGCCGGCGCGGGCTCAGTGACCCGGTCGCGCTCCGTCGCATCCGTCATCGGGCAGACGTCAGATGTCCCGCTTCTTGCCCGGCGGCAACGGCTCGGGCACCGCTTCGCCGGAGAGCTTCTTGCGGATCTCGGCTTCCACATCCGGTTCGGGCTTGAGGGTCAGCGTCCTGTTCCACTGGAAATGGGCCTCGTTCTTGCGCCCGACGGACCAGTAAACGTCCCCAAGGTGTTCGTTGATCACCGGGTCACCGGGTTCGAGCAGCACCGCGCGCTCCATGATCGGCACGGCCTCCTCGTAGGCACCCATCCGATACAGGACCCATCCGAGCGAATCCGTGATGTATCCGTCTTCCGGCCGCTTTGTGACCGCGGTCTCGATCATGGCCTTCGCCTGCTCGAGGTTGATGCCCTGCTCGACCCAGCTATAGCCGAGATAGTTCAGCACCAGCGGCTGTTCCGGCTCGATCTCGAGCGCATTCAGGAAATCCTTCTCCGCGCGCGCCCATTGCTTGGACCGCTCCAGCGCGATACCGCGCGTGTAGAGCAGGCTCCAGTCCGACGGGTCGTTCGCGCGCTCATGGGCAAGGTCGTAGACCTTGACCGCTTCCTCGAACTTCCGGTCGATGCGCAGCAGGTCTGCCAGCGTACGCGCCGCATCCGCGCGGTCGGCGCGCTCGTCGATCATCTTGCGCAGGATCGCCGTCGCCGCCTCGGAATCCTTGTCAGCGTGCAACGCGTCGGCGATGTTCAACCGCGCATACCAGTAGTAAGGCGTGTCCTTCGAAATCTTGCGATAGACCGCGATGGCAAGGTCGTTCCGCTCACGACCCTTGAGCAACTGGCCGAGCGAGAAGAGGGCGGTCGGGTTGTCCGGGTCCAGCCCGAGGGACAGGCGCACGAACAGGAGCGCCTCGGTCCGCAGCCGCTCACGATTGAGCAGGCCGGAGACATTGCGCAACACCTCGGCCACACCATCGGCATAGTTCGCGATCACGCGCGTCGGCGGCTCATCGCCCGACACCACCTTCTGGGTCGGCTCGATCAGCAATGTTTTCGGGTTCTGGTCGCGGAACGTGTCGACCAGCGTCTGCGCTTCGCCCGCCCGGTCCTGCCGCACGAGGAAGCGGGCATAGGATTCGACAAGCTGCAGCGAGGGCAGGCCCTGCGCCTCCTCGGTGTTGCGCTTGAAAGCCTCGCTCGCGCGCGCTTCGTCCCCGGCCAGGTCGGCGATCAGTCCCTGGTGGAACCCGGCGATCGGACCAAGCCCCTTCGCCGCGGCGAGGGTGTCCAGCGTCGCGATCGCCTCGTCAGTCTTGCCCATCCCCGCCAGCGCCCATGCTTCCAGCAGCGGCTTCACGATGGAGTTGACCCCGGCGTTCGGCACATCCGTCAGCAGCGCAAGCGCCGGCTCGTACTGGCCTTCACGCAGCGCCTCGACATAGAGCGTATAGACCGGCAGCGGGTCACCCGGATTGTCTTTCAAAATCTCGCGGGCAATCTCGCTCGCCTTGTCGAGGCGCCCCGCACTGACCATGAGCAGGTGTGCCCGACGCCGGACACCGCCATAGTCCGGCACATCACCGATAATGTCGGCGGTGATGTCCGCGGCAGCGACGAAGTTTCCAGCCGCCTCGGCATGAAGCGCCGCCAGGAAACGGCCGGCAACCGTCGAGCCGAGTTCGAACCCCACACCCTCGATATCGGTCTGGTCGCCAGGCACGCCCTCGTCGCCTGTCATCGCGGCTCCTGCAGGATACGCTGCGACGGACAGTGCGAGCGCGGCCGCGAGGGCCGATGAGAATTTTGTCAGTCTGGACATGAGGGCGCACAGGCCTTCCGGTTGCGAAACATTCAATCTAGCGGCGGAGCTTCGCCACCGCCATCACACGTTGTTGTGACGCCGGCTGCCGCAGTTTCTCCCTACATATTGGGATAATTCGGGCCACCGCCACCCTCCGGTGCCACCCAGACAATATTCTGGGTCGGATCCTTGATGTCGCATGTCTTGCAGTGCACGCAGTTCTGGGCGTTGATCTGCAGGCGCGGATTCGAACCATCATCGTCGCGCACGATCTCATAGACCTGCGCCGGACAGTATCGCTGCTCGGGTGCATCGTACCGCGCCAGGTTGACCTCAACCGGAACCGACGGGTCCTTCAGGGTCAGATGCGCGGGCTGGTTCTCTTCATGGTTGGTGTTGGAGATATAGACCGAGGACAGCCGGTCGAAGGTGATCTCCCCGTCCGGCTTGGGATAGGCGATCGGCTGATGCTTGTCCTTGCTCTCCAGCGCCTCATGGTCGGCATGGCCGTGGCGCAGCGTCCAGGGCGCCTTGCCGCGCAGCACCGCCTGGTCAAAGCCCGACAGCAGCGTGCCCATCATCAGCCCGTACTTGAAGGACGGCCGGAAATTGCGCGCCTGCCAGAGCTCTCGATAAGCCCAGGAGTTCTCGAAGGCCGCGGCGAATCCGTCCAGCGTCGCTGGGCTCTCACCATCGCCCGCGTCGGCCAGCGCCTGCGCGGCGGCCTCGGCGGCCAGCATGCCTGACTTCATGGCTGTGTGAGTGCCCTTGATCTTCGGGACGTTCAGCGTGCCCGCCTCGCAGCCGATCAGCAGCCCGCCCGGGAACACCTGCTTCGGCAGGGACTGCACGCCACCCTCGTTCAGCGCCCGCGCACCGTAAGACACACGCTTGCCGCCCTCGAAGGTGGGACGGATCGCCGGATGCGTCTTGAAACGCTGGAATTCCTCGAAGGGCGAGAGATAGGGGTTCTTGTAGTCGAGCCCGACGACAAATCCGACGGCCACCTGATTGTCTTCCAGATGATAGAGGAACGAGCCGCCATAGGTGTCGGACGGCAGCGGCCAGCCGGCGGTGTGGACCACCAGCCCGGGCCGGTGCTTGTCCGGGTCGATCTGCCACAATTCCTTGATACCTATGCCGTAGGTCGGCGCATCGGCGTTCGCGCGCAGGGAGAACTTCTCCATGAGTTGGCGGCCCAGATGGCCACGGCATCCTTCCGCGAAGAAGGTGTAGCGCGCGTGCAGCTCGATTCCGGGTGTGTGGTTCGCCGTCGGCTGACCGTCGGAGCCAATGCCCATGTCGCCGGTCGCAACGCCATAGACCCGGCCGTTGTCGTCGAACAATACCTCGGCGGCCGCGAAGCCCGGATAGATCTCGACCCCCAGCGCCTCGGCCTGCTCACCCAGCCAGCGGCACAGGTTGCCGAGAGAGATAATGAAGTTGCCGTGGTTCTTGAGCGGTGGCGGCAGCATCGCGGTCGGCACGCCGGTGGCACTCGCCTCGCGCAGGAACAGGAAGCGTTCCTCGCTGACGGCTGTCTGAACGGGCGCTTCCATGTCGCACCAGTCAGGAAAAAGCTCGTCCAGTGCCCGGGTCTCCAGCACCGCGCCGGACAGGATATGCGCGCCGACCTCGGACCCCTTCTCGAGGACGCAGACGTTGATCTCGCGATCGGTTTCCGCCGCAATCTGCTTCAGCCGGATCGCCGCCGACAGGCCGGACGGGCCGGCGCCGACGATGACGACGTCGTATTCTATCGACTCGCGTTCGTTCGCCGCATCGCTCATGCTAGAAATCTCCGTGACGTCGTATTGCGTGCCCGCCAAGGAACCATGACCGCAGCCGAATCTCAACATTTGCCGCGTGAACTCCCCGGAACCGGGGATGCAGAGGCAGGTCTGAATGTCGGGTAGCCGCGCGGAACTCCTCGCCGCCCTGCGCTGGCAGGTCGAGGCGGGCGCGGACGAGGCAATCCTCGACGAGGCTGCGGACCGCTTTGCCGAGGCGCCGCCTCGTGCGGCCGCGACGCCCCCGGCGACATCGGAAACCCCGGTTCCCGCACCTTCGACTGTTCCTGCCGCCGTCCGCGAAGCAGCGCCGTCGGCCATTCCTGCCGCCCCCCGCGCCGTGCCGCCGATGGAAGCAACCGACAGAGTCAGCCAGAACGCGCGGCATATCGCGACGGCATGCACGGATCTGCCGGCGCTGCGTGCGGAACTGGAGGCATTCGACGGTTGCGCCCTGAAGACAACGGCCACGAACTTGGTGTTCGGTACCGGGACCGTCCCCGCCGACGTGATGATCATCGGCGAGGCGCCGGGCCGCGATGAGGACCGCCAGGGCGAACCCTTCGTGGGCGCAAGCGGGCAACTGCTCGACGCCATGCTCGGGTTCATCGACCTGGACCGCGGCCGCAACGTCTATATCAGCAACATCCTGCCCTGGCGGCCGCCCGGCAACCGGCAGCCCACTGGCGCGGAAATCGCGGCCTGCCTGCCCTTCATGGAGCGCCATATCGCGCTCGCCGCCCCGAAGGTGCTGATGTTTCTGGGCGGCACCGCGGCGAAGACCCTGCTGGACCGCAATGAGGGAATCACCCGCCTGCGCGGACGCTGGTACGAATATCACTCGCCCTCGCTTGAAGCGGCGGGACTTGCACCCATTCCGGCCATGGCGACGTTGCACCCCGCCTACCTGCTGCGCCAGCCCGCGCAGAAACGCGCGGCGTGGGCCGACCTGCTCGCGGTGCGTGAACGGCTGCATTCCGGCAGCACGGGTTAACGAAGCGGCAAGGCACGGCGCGGCAACTTGCCGCCCGGCGCGCATCGATAGTATCAATGCGCGGCTTACTGGACGGACGCATGCACACAGCACTTGAGCGGATTTGCGGAGCATTGGTCGCGTTCGCCCTTCTGGGCGGAATTGCGTCCGCGCATGCGCAGGAACCCAAGCCGCGCCCTCTCGAGACCGCGCTCATCGGACCCGCCTCCATCCTGATCCCCGGAATCGGGACTGTGGACGGCGTGCTGTCCGCAGCAGATGCGGCACGCTACCAGCGCATCTTCGAACTCCAGGAGACAGGCGACTGGCGCGCCGCCGAGGCGATCATCCGGCGCCTCGATGATCGCCGCCTGCTCGGTCATGTGCAGGCCCAGAAGTTCCTGCATCCCACCAAATACCGCTCGACCTTCAAGGAACTGCGCGCCTGGCTTGGCGACTACGCCGACCATCCACAGGCCCGCCGCATTCACCGCCTCGCCGTGCTGCGGCAGCCCAAGGGCGCGCGTGCTCCGGCCGCGCCGGTCGTGCACAAGGCCACTATACCGGGACCGACTGTCCGCAAGGCCTACGAGGGACGGCCCCTGTATTCCCGAGCGGGGACCAGCGAGGGACGGAACCTGCAGGGCGAGGTCATGCGCCGTGTCTCGCGTGGCTGGCCGACGGGCGCGCGCGAAATCCTCCGCGCGTCAAATGCACGGCGCGTCCTGACCGGCGAACAGATTGCGCAGGGATGGCGCGCCGTTGCACAGGGCTACTTCCGGGCCGGAAAGGACAATGAGGCGCTGGAGGCCGCGATCGCAGCCCATGCCGCCTCGCCGGGCGACGCGCCGATGGCCTACTGGTGGGGCGGTCTCGCGGCATGGCGGCTCGGACGTCTTGATGACGCAGAGACATTGTTCGGAGAATTGTCGCGCGGAAGCCGCGCCGCGGAATCCCTGGTGGCCGCCGGGTCCTTCTGGGCCGCGCGGGCCGCACTCGCCAACGCCAACCCGGCCGACGTGATCAGCTATCTCGAAACCGGTGCCGCCTTCCCGCGCACCTTCTACGGCCAGCTGTCCCGCCGCGCGCTGGGCGATGCCGACGGCTTCAACTGGCGCAAGCCGAACCTTGGCGTCTCGTCTTTCCACGACATCGCCGCAACACCCTTCGGCGCGAGCGCCATCGCGCTGCTGCAGGTCGGCCGCAACCACGATGCCGAGCGCGAGTTGCTGTCGCTGTCGGCCGCACGCCCTGCACTGCGCCACGATATCCTCGCGCTGGCGACCCATGCGGGACTGCCCGCCGTCGCGCTGAAACTTTCCGGCTTCGCACCCGAGGATGTGCGCCTGGCGGCCGCCTATCCGGTCCCGGCCTGGGAGCCGGAAAGCGGCTATGCAATCGACCGCGCCCTTGTGCTTGCTTTCGTGCGACAGGAATCCGCGTTCAACCGGCGCGCCGAGAGCCATGCTGGGGCACGCGGCCTGATGCAGCTCATGCCCCGCACGGCGAGTTATGTCGGCGGTGAGCGGAACCTGCGCGGGCGCGGAAAGTACCGGCTCTACGAACCGGACCTGAACCTCGAACTGGGCCAGCGCTATATCCAGTACCTGCTGTCCCACAACCGGATTTCAGGCGACCTGCTGCGGCTCGCCGCCGCCTACAACGCGGGCCCGGGCAACCTGAACGCCTGGGAGCGCGCCTTTGAGCACGGCGACGATCCTCTGCTGTTCATTGAATCCCTGCCCGCGCGCGAGACCCGGCGTTTCGTCGAACAGATCCTGACGAACCTGTGGCTCTACCGCAGCCATCTCGGCCAGGCATCGCCGTCCCTCGATGATCTCGTCGCGGGCCGCTGGCCGAAATACCAGCCCCAGGACGGCCTTTCGGAAAGCAATCATGTCCGGCAGTAGCGACGACGGGTTCCGGCCGGTCCGCATCGCGGTCCTGACGGTTTCCGACACACGCACCCGCGCCGATGACCGCTCCGGCGACACGCTGGAAGAACGCGTGCTCGCCGCAGGCCACGAGCTCGTCACCCGCAACATCGTGCGCGATGACCGCGCCGCCATCGCCGAACAGTTCAAAACCTGGGCGGCGGACGACAATATCGAGGTCATCATCTCCACCGGCGGCACCGGTGTAACCGGGCGCGATGTGACCCCCGAGGCCCTCAGCGATGTGGCGGAAAAACGCATCGACGGCTTCGGCGAACTGTTCCGCTGGATCAGCTTCCAGAAGATCGGCACCTCGACAGTCCAGTCCCGCGCCGACGCGGGCGTCGTGAACGGCACCTATATCTTCGTGCTGCCCGGATCGCCCGGCGCGTGCCGCGACGGCTGGGATGACATCCTGAAGGACCAGCTCGATATCCGGCACAAGCCCTGCAACTTTGCGGAGCTGCTGCCGCGCCTGCGCGAACACGAAACCGGCGCCTGACATGGCAGCTTCGGCAAAGGCCTCCCCGTGAGCGACAGTCCTGACCGCGGCGCCGTCGCAGCGCTCCTGCGATCGCGAAAGATCGCGTCGGGACTGACAGGCTCGGACCTCGATACCCTGTCGACCAAGGGTGTCTCCCACGACCACTGGCGGATCGGCACAACCGGCATGGTGCTGCGCATCCCGCGCATGAACCAGTGGGGACTGGGTGCGGGCGAGGCGCTGCGCTACCAGGAGGTCGCCTTCCGGCGCGCATCCGAAAGCGGGTGCACACCGCGGTTCATCGCACGCCTGGAACCGGACGACGCGCTGCCCCTTGGCGCACTGGTAGTCGAGGAAATCGCGGGCCGCGCGCCGGTGCTGCCCGACGACCTCGGCGCCATCGCGGACGCGCTCAGTGCCCTGCACGGCATGGAGCCGGTGCCGCAACCGGACATGCCGCCGCTTCAGGTGCACCGTAATCCCGTCGCCTCGACCCTCCAGGTCATCGAGGAACAGGCCGAGCATCTGTCCGCCGCCCAGCTTGACCGGCTGACGGAAGAAAGCATCCGGTCTGAACTGGAATGGGCGCGCGAGTTTGCCGCCCATGGCGAGCCCGACTTCGATCTCTGCTTTGTCGGAACTGACACCCATCCGGGGAACTTCCTGATCGACACGGACGGCAAGGCCTGGTTTGTCGACCTGGAAAAGGCGCTCTACGGTGCCGCGCCTATCGACCTCGCCCATGCCTCGCTCGCGACCTCGACCGGATGGGATCCTGATTGCCGCGGGACCCTCACGCGCGACGATGTCCAGCGCTTCTACCAGCGCTACCTCGACGCCGCCGGGCGCGACCGCGCCGCCACCTTGGGTGCATGGCTGCTGCCGCTGCGCCGCCTGACATGGCTTCGCACGATCACATGGTTCGCCCGCTGGAAGGCCTCATGGTCCACGCAGCAGGACCATGCCGCAGCGCGCGACGAGCGGATGGCCGCGCATGTCCGACGTCATGTGGAGTATTGTTTCGATCCGGAAAACATCGCCGAGTGCCGCCGGGACTGGCTCGCGCCGCGCGCCCTGACCATCTGAAGCACCCACAGCTTCCTTGAACAAAGTTCTTGTTTTGTTCCTTTAGTGATTCCATATTTGAAACATGGAACACAGGGAACAGGACAGCTCCGAACGGTCGGAAACCGGCGTCACCGACGTGGCATTGCCCGACCGGGCCCGGATCGGGCGCGGCGCGATCTCCAACCGCGCGGGGCGTTTCGAGCGCCTGCGCGGCAACGCCATCGACGACGGCTGGCGCACCCTGCAGGACGACGAACCGCAGCCGCGCCTCGACACCACCGTGACCTTCGACCAGAGCCGCACGGTGATTTCACGGAACGACTCCCCCGACATCGGTTTCGACCGCTCGATCAATCCCTATCGGGGCTGCGAGCACGGCTGCATCTACTGCTTTGCGCGGCCGACCCATGCCTGGCTGGGATTGTCGCCGGGCCTCGATTTCGAGACGAAACTGTTCGCCAAGCCCGACGCCGCGAACCTGCTGGAACGCGAACTCGCGAAACCGGGCTATACGGCGCGACCCATCGCCATGGGCACCAACACGGACCCCTACCAGCCGGTCGAGCGGCGCATGAAGGTGACGCGCTCGATCCTCGAGGTTCTGGCCGCCCACGATCACCCGGTCTCGATCGTCACCAAGAGCGCACTGGTGACGCGCGACCTCGACATCCTAGCGCCGATGGCGGCGAAGGGGCTGGCCAGTGTCGGCGTTTCGGTGACCACGCTGGATGCCGACCTTGCCGCCGCCATGGAGCCGCGCGCCTCGCGGCCGGAACGGCGGCTGGAGACCATCCGCATGCTGTCGGCGGCGGGCATCCCCGTCACGGTCATGGTCGCGCCGGTGATCCCGGCCCTCAACGACCATGAGCTGGAGGCGATCCTGATCCGCGCCCGCCAGGCCGGGGCCGTCCACGCCAGCTACATCCTGCTGCGCCTGCCGCTGGAACTGAAAGACCTGTTCGGCGAATGGCTGTCGGAGCACCGGCCCCAGCGCAAGCAGCGCATCCTCAACCGGTTGAGGGAAATGCGCGGCGGCGAACTCTATGACAGCCGCTTCGGCGCACGAATGCGCGGGAAGGGCCACGACGCCAAATTGCTCGAGGAACGCTTCCGGATCGCCTGCCGGCAGCAGGGCTACACCGAGGATCGCTCGCTGCTGGACACCTCGCGTTTCCGGAAACCCGAACTGCACGAGATTCGCGACGGCCAGATGAATCTTTTCGGAGACGGCACCGCCTGATTTGCCGCAAGGACGGGGGCCGTTGTGATAGCTTGGCCCCGCCATGCTCTCGAATGACGAACTGCTTCCGCTGGCCATCGTGGTCCTTGTCGCACTGTCGTGCGGCATCCTTCTCACGCGCTTGAAACAGCCCGCCGTCGTCGGCTACATCATCGCAGGTCTGGTACTCGGGCCGTCCGGCTTCGAGCTGGTCGAGAACGAGGCCAGCATCGGCCTGCTCGCCGAACTGGGCATGCTGCTCCTGCTGTTCGTGATCGGCATGGAACTCAGCCTGCGCGCCTTCCGCCGCATCTGGAAAATCGCCGTCACCACCGTACTGCTGCAGACCGGCGGCGCGCTGCTCATGATCTGGCTGATCGGCCAGCAACTGGGCTGGCCCATTTCCGCGGTCATGCTGCTGGCCTTCGTCATGGCACTGTCCAGCACGGCCGTTGCCGTAAAGATGCTGGAAGACATCGACGAATTGCGCACCCGCACCGGCCGCATCACCGTCGGCATCCTGATCGCGCAGGACCTGGCCGTCGTGCCGATGATCCTGCTGGTCGACCTTGCCGCCATCGGGGAATTCAATGTCATCGCGATCGGGCGGATTCTGCTGTCGGTCGGCCTGCTGCTGGCCCTGATCCTGTTCCTCAGCCGCCGCCAGCGCCTCAACATCCCGATGCTCGACACCGCACAGGGCCACCGGGACCTGACCCCTCTGCTCGGACTTGTCTGCTGCTTCGGTGCCGCCACCATCTCGGCCCTGCTCGGCCTGTCGCCCGCCTACGGCGCGTTCCTTGCAGGCCTGACCATCGGCAACAGCAACCTGCGCGTCGGTATGCTGGACATGGTGATGCCGATCCAGAGCATCCTGATGATGGTGTTCTTCCTGTCGGTCGGCCTGCTGATCGACCTGTCGCTCATCTGGGACAACCTGGGTGTCATTATCCTGATGATGCTTGTCGTTACCGTCGGCAAGACCACCATCAATCTCTCGATCTTTGCCGCCCTGCGCATGCCGTGGGGCCAGACGCTGCTATCGGCCCTGCTGCTGGCACAGGTCGGGGAATTCTCCTTCCTGCTGGGCAATGTGGGCCTGCAGCGCGATATCATTTCCATCGAGGAGTTCCGCATCATCCTGTCCGTGACGGCGCTCTCGCTGGTGATCTCGCCCCTCTACATGAACTCGATCCGCCGCCTGTCACGTGCGACATCGTTCAAGCGCGCGTCCATCCGCTATGTCCTGCGGATCGCCTTCGGGCGCGAGGCTGACACCGTGATGCGCGGCGTGAAACGTGTCGCCACCCTGAAGTCTGCCCTGCCCCGCAAGCTGCGACGGTCCGGCTCCGAGCCGCCGGGCGGCACCCCTGCCGAATAGTGATGCCCCTGCCCGAACGGACGGCCGGGGTGGACGAGGCCGGGCGCGGCCCCTGGGCCGGCCCTGTCACCGCCGCCGCCGTGATCCTCACCCCGGACAGCGCGGCGCGCCTGCGCGAAGCCGGTGTCGCGGATTCCAAGAAGCTCAACCGGGCAAGACGCGAGCGCTGCTTCGATGTCATCTGCGAGGCAAGCGTGCGGGGCGAACTCTGGTACGCTGTCGCCTCCGCCGAAGTGGCCGAGATCGACACTCTCAATATTCTGAAGGCAAGCCTCACCGCCATGTCCCGGGCGGTTACGGGACTGCCCGTCCTGGCAGAGCACGCCCTGGTTGACGGCAACAGGCTGCCCGACCTCGCCTGCCCGGCCGAGGCTATCGTAGGCGGTGACGGCTCCGTGCTGTCGATTTCAGCCGCCTCGATCCTTGCCAAGGTCAGCCGCGACCGCGTCATGACCGGACTGGCGGCCGCGCATCCGGGTTATGGCTGGGAGCGGAACGCCGGCTACGGCACAGCCGAACACCGGCAGGCGCTGGAATCCCTCGGCGTGACTCCGCATCATCGCCGGAGCTTCGCACCCATACGCAACCTGCTCGAAGCACACCCCATATCTAGTTAAGCCGCTGACTCCAAACACAGAATCGGCGATTGCGTGCATTTTCCGATTGACGGTGAGTCCCGGTTTGGCCATCGTCCGCCGCTATGCGAACCCCTGGCCGAGGTCGCAAGGACGCGAAAGCGCCCGAGCGAAACGTGATTCTGGAAGGCGACTGCATCGAGCAGTTGGCCTCGCTGCCTGACGGCTGCGTCGACGTTGTCTTTGCGGACCCTCCTTACAACCTCCAGCTTGCCGGCGAACTGACCCGCCCCAATAACTCGCGTGTCGACGGTGTCGACGACGACTGGGACAAGTTCGACACCCTGCAGGCCTATGACGAGTTCACCCGGGCCTGGCTGACGGAGGCGCACCGCGCGCTCTCCGATGACGGCACGCTTTGGGTGATCGGCAGCTACCACAACATTTTCCGGGTCGGCACAATCCTGCAGGACCTGGGATTCTGGATCCTGAACGACGTGGTCTGGCGCAAGACCAATCCGATGCCGAACTTCCGGGGCCGGCGCTTCACCAACGCCCATGAAACGATGATCTGGGCGTCGAAGAGCCAGGATTCGAAGTACACCTTCAACTACGAAGCCATGAAGGCACTCAACGACGACCTGCAGATGCGCAGCGACTGGCTGCTGCCGATCTGCAACGGCGGCGAGCGCCTGAAGAACGACGACGGCAAGAAGGCCCACCCGACCCAAAAGCCGGAGGCGCTGCTCCACCGCGTGGTGCTGGCATCCTCGCGTGTCGGTGACCTGATCCTCGACCCGTTCTTCGGCAGCGGCACCACGGGGGCGGTCGCCAAGCAGCTTGGCCGCGACTTCATCGGCATCGAGCGCGACATCGACTACATAGAACTCGCGAAAAAGCGCATCGCCAGGACGCGTCGCATCGACGAGACCGACCTGCTGGAAACACCGTCGAAGCGCGAGCAGCCGCGCATCCCGTTCGGATGGCTGGTCGAGCGCGGCCTGCTCCGGCCGGGCGAGAAGCTCTACGCGCCCAACCGCCGCCATGCGGCCAAGGTGCGCGCGGACGGCACCATCGTCACCGGTGAGGACCGTGGCTCCATCCACAAGATGGGTGCCGCCGTCCAGGGTGCACCGGCCTGCAATGGCTGGACGTTCTGGCATGTCGATATCGAGGGCAAGCTCGTCCCGATCGATGTGCTGCGCCAGAAGCTGCGCGCCGAACTGAACTAGCCGGAACTGCGGTCAGGCACTGTCCTTGCCGACATGCGCCAGCGCATGCCGTACGACCTTGCGTGTGAGCGTCGGCAGGGCGTGGTCGCCGAACTTCTCGGGCAACACCCAGACACCGAACTTCGCCTTGCGCGCATCGATGCGCGCGGCCATCACCTTCAGTTCAAGCTGCAGGTGCGTGAAGCCGTGCTCCACGATCCCCGGCAATTCGCGCCAGTCAGCGTCGAGCGGCGGTTGGTCGTGGAAATCCGCCCGCACTTCCCAAGGTGTCGAAGGCACTTCCATCATCCCGCCGAGCAGTCCCTGCTCGGGACGTCTTCGCAGCAGCACCGCCCCGTCGCCCCGCATCATCCAGTAGGCGACCGCGCGACGCGTGGGGCGCGCCTTCCTGGGCGCGCGGCGCGGCAGGTCCGCGGCGATACCCCGTTCCAGCGCAACGCATGCGTCGTTCCACGGACATATCGCACAGGCCGGGGAGCGCGGCGTGCAGACCGTCGCGCCGAGGTCCATCACTGCCTGGGCATAGTCGCCGGGACGCTTGTCTGGCGTCATCGCGGCGGCATGATCACGCAGCATTGGCTTGGCGTCGGGCATCGGCGCTTCGACGGCAAACAGGCGCGCCATCACACGCTCGATGTTGCCGTCCACGGGCGTGGCGTGCCGATCGAAGGCGATGGCGGCAATCGCAGCGGCCGTGTAGGGACCGATGCCCGGCAACTCACGCAATCCCTCTTCCGTGTCGGGGAAGATCCCATCTCGCTCCTCCGCCACCACCCGGGCGCATTTGTGCAGGTTGCGCGCGCGGGCGTAGTAGCCGAGCCCCGCCCATTCGGTCAGTACGGCGTCCAGTTCGGCACGAGCGAGATCGTCCACCGTCGGCCAGCGCTCCAGGAACCGCGCGAAATACGGCCCCACAGCTGCGACCGTGGTCTGCTGCAGCATCACTTCGCTGAGCCACACATGATAGGGATCGGCGCGCCGGCCCTTGCGTGACAGGGCCGGCGGCACACGCCACGGCAGGCGGCGGGCATGCCGGTCGTACCAGTCGAGAATGGCGTGCGGGTCGGGCGTGTTCACGAGGATAAGGTATGGCGGGGGTCGTTGTGGCGGAACCGACGCCCTTCTAACATGAACGCCGATGCGGCAACGCACGCTCTCGGGTACGAAACGGGCCATGGACAAGAAACGGGCAAGCGGATTGCGCGCCATCGGCGCGGAAAGCAGCCGGGCGACGGGTGCGATCCGCCGCAAGCGCGGCTTCTTCGAGGCCAGCGTCTTTTCCGACTGGACCGCAATCGTGGGGCCTGACCTGTCCGGCCAGTGTGTCCCGCTGCGTCTCGTGCGCGGGCCCGAAGGCGAAGGCGGCACGCTCCATGTCCGGGTCACCGGCCCGCTGGCGCTGGAGCTCCAGCACCTGGAGCCACAGGTGATCGAACGGATCAACGGGTTCTACGGGTTTCGCGCCGTCGCAAGCCTGCGCATGCACCAGGGGCCCATCGCGGCCGCCAAAAAGCCCGCCCGCCAGACGAAACCTGTCGCCGCACCGGAAGACATCGCCACACTGGACGGCCAACTGGAGGCGGTCACCGACCCGGATCTGCGTGAGGCGCTGAGGAAGCTCGGCGAGTCGGTCATCGCACGCGATACGCGCCGCAAATCGTGATCGGGCGCGCCTGCGCGCGGTCTTCCTTCCGTCACAATCGCCTGTCAGGCTGTGAATTCGTGCCGCAAACGGTTGTGGGACAAGGGTTTTTCCGCGCTTGTGCCGCCCGATTGCAGGTTTCATAATTGGCTAGATATTGTGTCTGGAGAGCGTTGTGCACCTATATAGACGAATCGGGGCCGCCTTTGTCGGCCTGATGGCGATTGTCTTTTTTGCCGGGACGGCCCCGGCGCAGCAGGCTGTCGATCCGGCCGTTGCGCTGGGCGAGCGCGCCATCGGCAGCCCGGATGCGCCGGTGACGGTGACCGAGTACTTCTCCCTGACCTGCCCGCATTGCGCGAGCTTCCACAACGAGACCTTCGCGGCACTCAAGGAAAAGTACATCGACACCGGCAAGGTGCGTTTTGTCTACCGCGACTTCCCGCTCGACCGGGTGGCACTGCCAGCCGCGATGATGGCGCGGTGTGTGGATGAAAAGCGCTATCCGGGCGTCATTTCGGTGCTGTTCAAGACCCAGAGCAACTGGGCCACAGCGCGCGATCCGATCGGCGAGTTGGGCAAGATCGCCGCGCTTGCGGGACTCGGCAAAGAGGCGTTTGAGTCCTGCCTCCAGTCGGATGAACTGGCGGACGGTGTTCTCAAGTCACGCCAGGAAGGAACCGCGGCCGGGGTCAACAGCACGCCGACCTTTTTGGTGAACGGTAAAATCTATTCAGGAGTGCATTCGATCGAGGAGTTCTCGAACGTCCTCGATCCGCTGCTGAAGTAAAAAGAACCGCCCGACGCACTTTGCGTCGGGCAAAGTCGGGGCATTCAGGGGGTTACGCACCGGTGCATTTCAACAAGCTGAGACTGACGGGCTTCAAGTCCTTCGTCGACGGAACCGATCTGATCATCGAGCCGGGCCTGACGGGCATCGTCGGCCCGAACGGCTGCGGCAAGTCCAACCTTGTCGAGGCCCTGCGCTGGATCATGGGCGAGACCTCGGCCAAGCAGATGCGCGGCGGCGCCATGGATGACGTCATCTTCGGCGGCACCTCCGACCGGCCCGCGCGCAACGCGGCGGAAGTCGTCCTCAGCCTCGACAACACCGATCGCTCCGCCCCCAGCCAGTTCAACGATTCCGACGAGCTGGAAATTTCCCGCCGCATCGAGCGTGAGAAGGGTTCCACCTACCGGGTGAACGGGCGCGACGTGCGTGCGCGCGACGTACATATCCTGTTCGCCGACCAGGCCACCGGCCCGCGCTCGACGGCGCTCGTCAGCCAGGGCCGCGTCGGTGCCCTGATCAACGCCAAGCCGGGTGACCGGCGCCTGCTGATCGAGGAAGCCGCCGGCATCACCGGCCTGCACTCGCGCCGCCACGAGGCCGAACTGCGCCTGCGCGCCGCGGAAAACAACCTCGAGCGCTTGGACGACGTGCTGGTTACGCTGGACGCCCAGTTGCAGGGCCTGAAAAAGCAGGTCCGCCAGGCCCGCCGCTACAAGAACATCTCCCAGGATATCCGCAAGACAGAGGCGGCCGTCCTGCACCACCGATGGGTCGAGGCCCGCGAAGGTGTCGCGAAGTCGGAGGAAGCGCTGCGCATCGCCGAAGGTGTTGTCGCGGAACAGTCACGTGTCGTCTCCGAGGCGACGCGTGCGCGTGAGGACGCGGCCTCAAAGCTGGTCCCGCTGCGCGAGACCGAGGCATCCGCCGCCGCTGAACTCCAGCGCCTGAACATCGCGCGCGAGGAACTCGACGCAGAGGAACAGCGCGCCCGTGATGCCAGCGAGCAGTGGCAGACCCGCCTCACCCAGATCGAGGCCGACCTGGGCCGCGAGCGTGGGCTGGCCGAGGAAGCGCGCGCAGCACTGGAGCGGCTCGGCGCCGAGAAGTCCGAGATCGAGCGCGCCTGTGCCGGCGAGGACGACCTGATCGCCCAGACCGACACCGCCCGCCAGGAGCGCGCGGCACGGGTCGAGGCTGTCGAGGCCGAGCTGACCTCGCTGATGGAACGCCTCGCCAACGGTGAAGCCCAGATCGCCGCGCTTGAGCGCGAGCTGGGAGAACTGGATGCGCGCCGCCGCCGTCTCGACACCCAGGCCAGCGAGGCCCGGGCCGAGCGCGAGGCCATCGAGGCTGCCGGCCTGTCCTCCGACGAACTGGTCGAGGCCGAGGCCGGGATGAATGCCGCCGAGGAGAGCCTCAAGGCCGCACGCGCGCAACTTGAAGGCGCGGATACGCGGCGCGATGAGGCCGAGACCCGGCGCGACAAGGTCCGCGACGTGCGTTCCCAGGCCGCCGAGGCGCTGTCGCGCATGCGCGCGGAAGCCGGGGCACTGGAAGACATCCTCGCCAGCGACGCCGAGGAAGCGTCCGACGACTGGACGCCGATGATCGACGAGATCGAGGTGACCTCGGGCTACGAGACCGCACTGGGTGCGGCGCTGGGCGAAGACCTCGACGCACCGATGGACGAGCGCGCCCCGCGCCACTGGAAGACCCGTCCGGCCGGCATGGACGACCCGGCCCTGCCGGCGGGCGTGCAGCCCCTGACCGGTTTTGTCCGCAACGCCGGCGCGCTGCAGCGCCGCCTGGCCCAGATCGGCCTGGTCCCCGACGCCGGGACCGGCGCGCGTCTGGCTGCCGAACTGAAGCCGGGCCAGCGTCTTGTGGACAGCGAAGGCCGCCTGTGGCGCTGGGACGGATATGTCTCCACCGGAGGCACGCGGTCGTCGGCCTCCACCCGTCTGCACCAGCGCAACCGGCTGGCCGAACTACAGCAGCGCATCACGGCAGCCGAAGCCGCGTTCACCCGCATCGAGGCAGATTTCGCCGGTGCGCGGGAGGCCGCGGACACCGCCATCGAGGCCGCACGCGCCGCACGCTCCGCGCTGGACAGCGCGGACGACGCTGCATCGGTCGCGCGCCGGACCCACACCAACCTGTCGCGCGAGTTCGCGGCACGGGTCGCACGCCACGAGACGTTGGCGGAAACACTGGCACGTATCGAGACCGAGGTTGCTGAGATCGAGGCCAAGCTGGCCGACGCCCGCGCACGCCGCGCCGGGATCGGCGATCTCGACAAGATTCGCTCCGGCACCGATGCCGCCCGCGCACGGCTGGGCGAGGCCCGCAACGCGCTGGCCGCCGCCCAGAGCGAACACGACCGCCTGGTCCGCGAGGCCGAGGAACGCCACCGGCGCATCTCGGCGCTGGCCGCCGAGGAAACCTCCTGGCAGGCCCGCCATACGGGCGCCGGCGAGCGTATCGGGGAACTGGAATCCCGTGAGGGGCAGGCCAAGGCCGAGCTGACGGCACTGGCCGCCAAGCCCGCCGAGATCGAACAGCGCCGCGCCGGGCTGATGGATCACCTGTCGGCTGCCGAGGCGAAGCGGAACGAGGCCGCCGACGCCGTCGCGACCGCCGACCAGAACCTCTCCCAGGCCGAGCGCACCATGCGCGACGCGGAGGCACGGCTGGGCGAGCTGCGCGAAGACAAGGTGCGCACCGAATCGGCCGTCGCGCAGGCCGGCCAGATCCTCCAGACCCTGATCGAGCGGATCGACGAGCGCCTCGAGTGCAAGCCGGAAGCCGTGCTGCCGCTGGCCGAGGTGCCCGAAGGCCGCGACCTCCCGGACCTTGAATCCTCCGAGCGCCGGCTGGAGCGCCTGCTGCGCGAGCGCGACAACATGGGCCCGGTCAACCTGCGCGCCGAGCAGGAATCCGAGGAACTGGAAGAGAAGATCGAGACGATCAACACCGAGCGCGAGGACCTCGTCTCCGCGATCGACCGCCTGCGCCGGGGTATCGCGAGCCTCAACCGCGAGGCGCGCCAGCGCCTCCTGACCTCCTTCGAGCAGGTGGACAAGCACTTCCAGGAACTGTTCGTGCGCCTGTTCGGCGGCGGACGTGCCCATCTGGAGCTGACCGACGCGGAAGACCCGCTGGAAGCCGGTATCGAGATCTATGCCAGCCCGCCGGGCAAGAAGCTGCAGATCCTCTCGCTGCTGTCCGGTGGCGAGCAGGCCCTGACGGCCACGGCGCTGCTGTTCGCGGTGTTCCTGACCAACCCGGCGCCCATCTGCGTGCTGGACGAGGTCGACGCCCCGCTCGACGACGCCAATGTGGACCGCTTCTGCAGCCTGCTCGACCATATCTCGCAGATCGGCTCGACCCGCTTCCTGATCGTCACCCACCACCGCATGACCATGGCCCGGATGGACCGCCTTTACGGTGTCACCATGCCCGAGCGCGGCGTCAGCCAGCTCGTCTCGGTGGATCTGCGCGGGGCTGAGGAAATCCGCGCGACGGCATGACGCCGGACGCGCGGTTTTCACCCGGTTTTCCGCTGTTTTTTATCCACTTCGCAGTGGCGGAATGTCGCCTTGACTTGGGTAGGGGTGCTGAGTACCTTGCGCCCGCCTTACAACGCGGGTTCCGCAGTTTTTCAGGGGTTTGGTGCCCGGTTCGGGGTTGAACGATGAGCGAACCGGATAAGCACACCTCACTGGACGACCTGAACCGGCGTTTGAAGGACGCGCGCAGCAAGCATGCGCCGGACGAGCCGGAAAAGGATGGTGCCGGATCGTCGGGGGGACTGGGTCTCGGCTTTCGAGTCGCCATAGACCTGGTTGCCGGGGTCGCCGTGGGGGTATTCGTCGGGTGGCTTCTGGATCGCTGGCTGGGCACGACACCGTGGTTGATGGTTTTGTTTTTCTTCCTGGGAGCCGGCGCAGGTTTCACCAACGTGTTACGCGCAGAGCGCGCGAGCCGAAACCCGCCTGAATGAGCAGATAAGGAACGTCTGACGTGGCAAGCCCGCTTGAACAGTTCGAGATCAAGCCGATTATCCCGATTGAAATCGGCGGTGTGGATGTCTCCTTCACCAACTCCTCCCTGTGGATGACCATAGCGGTCGTCGTCGCAGGCGGCACCCTGGCCATCGCGGCCGGCCGTGGCGCGATGGTCCCGGGACGGCTGCAGACGGTTGCGGAGCTCCTTTACGAATTCATCGCCGGTCTCATCAAAGAGACCATTGGCGCACAGGGCCGGAAGTACTTCCCCATCATCTTCACGGTCTTTGCCTTTGTCCTGACGGGCAATCTTCTGGGGATGATCCCCTACAGCTTTACCTTCACCAGCCACATCATCGTGACCTTCGCGATGGCCATCGTGATCTTCATCGCGGTGACGGTGCTGGGTTTCGTGAAGCACGGCATGCACTTCTTCACGTTCTTCGTCCCGCCGGGCACGCCGCTCGTCATGTACCCGCTGATGATCCCGATCGAGATTCTGTCCTATCTCTCGCGGCCCATCAGCCTCGCGGTTCGTCTGTTCGCCAACATGATGGCGGGCCATATCCTCCTCAAGGTGATCGCAGGCTTCGTCGCCGCGATGGGCGTCTTCGGCATCCTGCCGCTCGCCCTTGTCGTCGCGCTGACCGGGCTTGAGCTTATCATCGCTTTCCTGCAGGCCTACGTCTTCACGATCCTGACCTGCCTGTACATCAACGACGCGCTCCACCTGCACTAGGCGGGTGGGACGCAAACGGAACCCAAGAAACCAAATCTCTCTCGGAGGCACACAAAATGGATTTTGATTCAGCAAAGCTGATCGCGGCCGGCCTGGCGGTCATGGGCGTTATCGGTTCTGGTATCGGTATCGGCATGATCTTCGCGTCGTTCATCTCGGCCGTGGGCCGCAACCCGGCCGCCGCTGACGACGTCCGCGCCATGACCTTCATCGGCTTCGCGCTGGTGGAAGCGCTGGCCCTGTTCGCGCTGGTTATCGCGTTCCTGATCCTGTTCGGCATTTCGCCGGGCGCCTGACCTCAAGGACGTAGGACTCCGCAATGCCACAGTTGGAGCAAGTCGGGACGTTCCCTTCACAGGTCGTCTGGCTGGTGATTACCTTTGTGGTGCTCTACCTCCTGCTGTGGCGGGTGGTGTTGCCGCGCATTTCCGCGACCCTTGAGGGTCGCCAGATGCGCATGGACAACGACATCGCCCGCGCGGAGGAACTGGCATCGGAAGCTCAAGGTGTCCTCGCCGCTTATGAGGAAGAACTCGCCAAGGCGCGCTCCGGCGCCCAGGAAGAGCTCCACAAGGCGGCCGAGGAAGCCACCGCGGAGGCCGAGAAGGCCAACGCGGAGCTGACCGGAAAACTCGCGGCCAATTCGGCTGCCGCCAACGAGCGTATCGAGGCGGCCCGCAAGGAAGCGGTCTCGAACATTTCCGGAATGGTAGAGGATATTGCCCGTCAGGCCGTCGAGCGGCTGGTCGATACCTCGCCGGATGCCGGCACGGTCAGCAGCGCGGTGAACGCCGCCCTGCAGGAGCGCAACTGATGTTGAACCGTCTGTGGACAGCTGCCGTTGTGGTCGTGATGACCAGCGGTATCGCCCAGGCCGCGGAATCGCTGGTCGAGAAGGCAGAACATGCCGAAGGCCACCACGAGCCGTTCCTCGAGTCCGCCGAGACCTGGGTCGCGGCGGCCTTTATCGTCTTCGTAGCCGCGGTCGCACGCCCGGTCTGGAAGATGATGACCGGTTCGCTGGACAGCCGCGCTGACGCCATCAAGGCGGAACTCGACGAGGCCCAGCGCCTGCGTGAGGAAGCCCAGCACACACTGGCCGAGTACCAGCGCAAGCAGCGCGACGCCCTTGCCGAAGCCCAGGCGATCATCGCCGAGGCCAGGGAAGAGGCCAAGCGCATGCAGCGCGCCACCGAAGAGCGGACCCAGGCTTCCCTGGAACGCCGTGAACAGCAGGCGCTCGACATGATCGCCGCTGCCGAGGCGCGTGCCGTGGCCGATGTGCGTGCACTGGCCGCCGACGTGGCCATCGATGCCACCCGCCGCATCCTGACCGATGTGGTCGAGGGCCAGAAGGGCGACGAACTGGTCAACAACGCCATTGCCGAGGTTCCGGGCAAGCTGAACTGACCGTATGGTCCATACAGAATCAGAAAGGCCCCGCTCTGCGGGGCCTTTTCTTTTGCGTGATCAATGTCGGATGCCCGCGCCGCCTACTCCGCCGCTTCGGCGGTATCCGCTTCCGGGCTCCAGCGCAGGACGGGACTGCGGGCCGCTGCCGTCTCGTCCAGCCGCCGGCGCGGGGTCGTGGTCGGCGCCGCCAGGAAGGCCTCCGCATCGCCGTTCTTTGCCCGCGCCACGAGGGCCCGCATCACCGTGATAAACTCGTCGAGGCCGCGTTTGGATTCGGTCTCGGTCGGCTCGATCAGCATCGCGCCATGCACCACCAGCGGGAAGTACATGGTCATCGGGTGATAGCCCTCGTCGAGCATCGCCTTGGCGAAGTCCAGCGTCGTTACACCGGTATCCTTCAGGAACCGGTCGTCGAACAGGCATTCGTGCATGCACGGCCCGTCGAAGGCCGGTGTCATCACGTCGGACAGGCTGTGCATCACGTAGTTCGCGTTCAGGACCGCGTCCTCGGCGACCTGCCGCAGCCCGTCCCGGCCATGGCTGAGCATGTAGGCATAGGCGCGGATGAACATGCCCATCTGGCCGTGGAAGCCTTTCAGGCGGCCGAAGGGCTTGGCATCGCCCGCCGCGTCCCTGTGCTCGACCAGCGCGAACCCGTCATCTCCGTGGACCACCCAGGGCACCGGCGCGAAGGGCGCCAGCGCTTCGGACAGCACCACCGGCCCCGCACCCGGCCCGCCGCCGCCATGGGGCGTCGAGAAGGTCTTGTGCAGGTTGATATGCATGCAGTCGATGCCGAGATCGCCCGGGCGCACCTTACCGACGATGGCGTTGAAGTTCGCCCCGTCACAATAGAAATACCCGCCCGCGTCATGGATCAGCCTCGCGATCTCCACCATGTCCGGCTCAAACAGGCCGCAGGTGTTCGGGTTGGTGATCATGATGCCCGCGACATCGTCGTCGAGCTTGTCGGCGAAAGCCGCCACATCGACCCGCCCGCGCGAATCCGACGGGATGGCGTCGACGGCAAATCCGCATACAGCCGCAGTGGCGGGATTGGTCCCGTGGGCTGAATCCGGCACGAGGATCCGCCGGCGCGTCGTCGGCCCACCCTCCCGGTCGTCGAGTGCGGCTCGGATCGCCATCACCCCGCACAGCTCGCCATGGGCGCCCGCAGCGGGGGACATGGCGACAGCAGGCATGCCGGTGAGTTCCTTCAGCCAGTGGGCGACGGAATCGATCAGCTCCAGTGCCCCCTGCACGGTCGAGACCGGCTGGAGCGGGTGCGCGGTGGCGAAGCCCGGCAGGCGAGCCATCTTCTCGTTGAGACGCGGGTTGTGCTTCATGGTGCACGAGCCCAGCGGGTAGGTGCCCATGTCGATGGCGTAGTTCTTCTGGGACAGGCGCGTGAAGTGGCGCACCACCTCCGGCTCGCTCACGCTCGGCAGGCCGATGGCCGCCTTGCGCGCCATCGCGCCGAGGCGGTCGGTGAAGTCCCCCGTGGCGGGCAGGTCGACGCCGGATGCGCCCGGATTGTCGATCTCGAACAGCAGCGGCTCTTCCAGTTGCAGGCCGCGATGGCCGAGAACCGTCTCGCGCTTGATTGCGGAACTTGCAGCCGGGCGGGCGCGGCTCAGATCGCCTGAATGTGTCATGCCAGCACCTCCGTGATGGCGCCTGCAAGTGCAACCATTTCAGCCTCACTTGTCAGTTCGCTGGCCGCGACCAGCAGGATGTCGTCCAGCCTCGATCCGGCCCCGTAGAGCCGCGATGCCGGCACCCCGGCCAGGATATTGCGGGCCGCCATCGCCTCAACAGCGGCCGCGGCATCGCCCGGCAGGCGCAACGCAAACTCGTTGAAGAACGCGTCCGGCAACACCTCGACGCCGGGTACCTGCGCTAGAAGGTCAGCAAGCTGGGAGGCCCGGGCGTGGTTCAGCATCGCCAGGTCCCGGAAACCGTCCTCGCCCAACAGCGACAGGTGGATCGTGAAGGCCAGCGCACACAGGCCGGAATTCGTGCAGATGTTGCTGGTCGCCTTCTCCCGGCGAATGTGCTGCTCGCGGGTCGAGAGCGTCAGCACCCAGCCGCGCTTGCCGTCCGCATCCACCGTCTCCCCGGCCAGGCGGCCCGGCATCTGGCGGACGTATTTCTCACGGGCCGCGAACAGGCCGACATGCGGCCCGCCGAAGCCCTGCGGATTGCCGAGGCTTTGCCCCTCGGCCACGACGATATCCGCCCCCATTTCGCCGGGCGAACGGATTGCGCCGAGCGAGACCGTCTCCGTCACCACCACGATCAGCAAGGCACCTGCGGCATGGCACGCCTCCGCCAGCGGCGTCAGGTCGCGCACATGTCCGAACACGCCGGGGTTCTGGACCACCACACAGGCGGTCTCCCCGTCGATCGCTCCCGCCAGGTCCTCGTCCCCGGTGAGGTCCGGATCGCGGATATCGATGGCGATGTCCACGTACTTCGCCTGAGTCTCGGTCACGGCGCTGTAATGCGGGTGGACGCTGCCGGAGATCAAGGCGCGGTTGCGCCGGGTGATGCGCCGCGCCATCAGCACTGCCTCCGCGCAGGCGGTCGCACCGTCATACATGGAGGCATTGGCCACATCCATGCCGGTGACCAGCGCCACCATGGTCTGGAACTCAAACAGCGCCTGCAGCGTGCCTTGCGAGATTTCCGGCTGGTAGGGCGTATAGGACGTCAGGAACTCGCCACGCTGGATCAGGTGATCGACCGTGGCGGGCACGTGGTGGCGATAGACGCCGGCCCCCAGGAAACTCGGCGCCCCGGCCGTGGTCAGGTTCTTTGCCGCCATCGCCGACATCGCCTGCTCGACCTCGAACTCGGCCATGTGGTCGGACAGGTCGAAGCTGCTGCTGAAGCGCGCGCTTTCCGGCACATCCACGAACAGGTCGTCGATCGATGCGGCCCCGATCTTGGCCAGCATCGCCGACCGGTCGGCATCGGTCAGGGGCAGGTAACGCATCTCAGCTCAGGCCCTCGATGAACTTCTTGTAGGTGTCCTCGTCCATCAGCTCGTCCAGTTCGTCGGGATCCGACAACTTCAGCTTCGCGAACCAGCCATCTCCGAAGGGATCGGAGTTCACCAGCGAGGGGTCGCCGTTCAGGTCCTCGTTGACCTCCAGCACCTCCCCGCCGACCGGGGCATAGACCTCTGCCGCCGCCTTCACCGATTCGACGACCGCCACCTCGTCGCCCCGGTCGAGTACCTTGCCCACCTCGGGCAGTTCCACGAAAACCACATCGCCAAGCTGTTCCTGGGCGTACTCGGAGATTCCGATCACCCCTGCATCTCCGTCGACTTCCACCCATTCGTGGTCTTCGGTGTATTTCCGGTCCGCCATGATGCGCACTCCTTCGCTTGGCTAGGCTCGCTTGTAGCCGGGTTCGACGAACGGCATGGCCGCGACCTCTGCGGCCACCGTCCGGTTACGTATCTCGATTTCAACGGCTGTCCCCGGCGCGGAAAGCGCCGTGGCGACATATCCCATGGCAATGGGCCGCTCGAGGCTCGGCGCAAAGCCGCCGCTCGTGACGGCGCCGATCGCATTACCTTCCCCGTCACGGATCACGGCACCTTCGCGCACAGGCGCGCGGCCCTCGGGCAGCAGCCCGACCCGCTTGCGCGGCGCGCCGTCCGCCAGCTGGCCCAGGATCGTATCGGCGCCGGGGAACCCGCCTTCCTCGCGCCGCCGCTTGCCGACTGTCCAGGACAGCCCCGCTTCCACAGGCGTGGTCGCCGTATCGATATCGTGGCCGTACAGGCACAGTCCGGCCTCCAGGCGCAGTGAATCGCGCGCACCCAGTCCCACCGGTGCGACACGCGCATCCGACAGCAGCGCCTCCGCAAAGGCCGATGCCGCATCGCCGGGTATGGCAATCTCGTACCCGTCCTCGCCGGTATAGCCCGACCGCGTAACGAATGCGCCGGCACTGCCAAGCGTCATTTCGGCACCCGACAGGAAGACGAGGTCGCGACAGGCCGGCGCGTGCTCCGCCAGGACCGCCTCGGCCTGCGGGCCCTGCAGGGCGATCAGCGCCCGGTCCGGCAGGATTTCCAGTTCCGCCCGCCCGGCCAGCGCACCGGCGATATGGGCGAAATCGGCATCCTTGCAGGCCGCGTTAACCACCAGGAACAGCGCATCCGCGCCATTCTCGACAATCCGCGTGGCCATCAGGTCATCGCGGATACCGCCGGATTCATTGAGCAGAAGGGTGTAGCGGGTGCGGCCAACCGCCAGCCCGGCGATATCGCCCGGCACGAGCGTCTCGAAGGCCGCGAGCACGTCATCCCCGCGCAGGAACGCCTGGCCCATATGGGAGACGTCGAACAGCCCGGCGGCCGCGCGCGTGTGCTTGTGTTCGGCGATGATGCCGTCGGGGTACTGGACCGGCATCGCATAGCCCGCAAACGGCACCATGCGTGCGCCACGCGCGACGTGGAGGTCGTAGAGGGGGGTCTTCAGGAGTTCCCCGTCAGGTGGCGTATCACCGGCTGCCGCCATGTCATTCTCCAGGTCCGCATTCGAGCCGCGACGCCCGAAACCGGCGTCGCCTGCCCCACCCTGTCCTCGGACCTGAGAGATTCATCCGGTGTCCCTTCGGGAAACCGGACTTACGCCTTCGGTGAGGTACGGAAACGGGTTCCCGCACCTGCTTTCCAGAGTGTCATCCCCCTTGCGGTCCTTTTGCCTGAGAGTTTCCGGGGCGGTTGCTCCTTCGGCGCCGGCTGCGAAACGCGGCCAATCTCTCCCGCTGGGGTCTACTGACGATGTACTTCCGACTGTGACTGCGCGGCGCGACTCGGGTCCCGCCAACCCTTCGACACTAGGCGACGGGCCGGGGGAGTCAACCGCGCGGACTGTGGATTATCGGGCCCGTTTGGCGCGGTTGTATTCGAGCTGCTCGTCGGTGATCTGCAGGCCGATGAATATCTGGAAGTCCTCGCCGACCTGGCCCGCCTTCAGCGGAATGCGCTGGCTGAGCTTCTCGATCACGCCGATGCGGTTCCGGTTGCCCTCGAACTCGAAGGAAAAGTCGAAGGTCTTGCGGACCAGCACCTTTTCGGATGCATCCGCGATGGCAATAAAATAGGTGAGGCTGCCATCGCGCGCCGTGCTTGCCGGGCCTCGTGAAGCCTCGAACAGCACCTCCATATCGACATCGACCTCGCCCGTCCGGTCGTCCTCATCGATATCCGTATCGCAGAAACCGCCGAACTCGACCACCCGCGCCTCCAGCGTGACGTCCGTGAGATCGCGCCCCGGCCCGTCCTTGAACAGGGTCAGTTCGGATGCGTCTTGGACGATCTTGATCACGGGGCATGCCGGCGGCAGCCGTTCCGGTCCCTTCTGGCAGGCCACCAGGACAAACAGGGCCGAAAGCGCCAGGCCGGTGGCCCAGAATCGGGACGAAGAAAAGGTCATGTTGGGGTGCGCCGGGGCTAGAGCGTGTTGTGGGTGCCGTCACAGAACGGCTTGTCACCGGTTTGCTTGCAGCAGCAGAACCAGATGGTCTGGGCCTCGTCCGTCTCGAACATGACCGGCTGGAAGTCGGTGCCCTTGTGGGCGCTGTCGCAGAACGGCTGCTTCTTGCTGCGTCCGCACACGCACCACCAGTATTTGCGGCCGGGAATCACGTCCACGGCGATCGGTTCCTTCTGGGCGATTTCCGGGTCGGCCATACTGATGTCTCCATTGAACAGGATTGTGCGGGTGGGGCTGTTCTTGCACCGGGCCTCACCCCTACGATATTAGGTGCGTGCGGCGACGAACCGCCCGAAAACATTACGAAAGCGTCCGGTCCAGAACAAGGCCGGGCACACCCGCAGCGCCTGCCAACGGACACCGCCGGCCCATGACGAAGCCCCCGCTGACGATCCTGCTTGCCCAGCCGCGCGGCTTCTGCGCGGGCGTCGACCG
Source organism: Alphaproteobacteria bacterium (assembly GCA_038117045.1). Lineage (GTDB taxonomy): Bacteria > Pseudomonadota > Alphaproteobacteria > UBA6615 > UBA6615 > JABJAG01. Next base: position 89,026 of record JAYOFE010000010.1, read on the forward strand.
GGCGATCCAGATCGTCGAGATGGCGCTGGAGCGCTACGGCCAGCCGATCTACGTCCGCCACGAGATCGTCCACAACCGCTTCGTGGTCGAGAACCTGGAAGCCAAGGGCGCAATCTTCGTGGACGAACTCGACGAGGTGCCCGAGGGCGCAAAGGTGATCTTTTCCGCCCATGGCGTGCCGAAATCCGTGCCCGCCGAGGCCGAGCGGCGTGAACTGTTCTATCTCGACGCCACCTGCCCGCTGGTCAGCAAGGTGCATAACCAGGCCCAGCACCAGCAGCGCAACGGCCGCCATATCCTGCTGATCGGCCATGAGGGCCATCCGGAAGTGATCGGCACCATGGGCCAGTTGCCCGCCGACGCCATGACGCTGGTGGAGACGGTCGAGGACGTGGCCGCCCTCGACCTCCCCAATGACACCCCGCTGGCCTATGTGACCCAGACCACGCTGTCGGTGGATGACACCGCGGCTATCGTCGCGGCGCTGCGCGCTCGATTCCCGGACATTGCAGAGCCCGGCTCGGAAGACATCTGCTACGCCACGACCAACCGCCAGGAAGCGGTCAAGGCCATCGCGTCGCGCTGTGATGCGATGATCGTGATCGGGGCACCCAACTCCTCCAACTCGAACCGTCTGGTCGAGGTGGCGCTGCGCGCGGGTTGCGCCGACGCCGCCCTGGTCGAACGCGCGGGCGCGATGGACTGGGACCGCTTCGCCGGCTGCCGTACACTCGGCCTGTCGGCCGGCGCCTCTGCGCCCGAGGTTCTGGTCGAGGAGTTCGTGAATGCCTGCCGGAAACGCTTCGACGTCTTCATCGAGGAAGTCACGGTCCGCAAGGAAGACGTCCACTTCAACCTGCCGCGCGCGCTGACCGCTTAGGGCCATGGCTGTCTATACCGAAGTCTCCGACGACGATTTGCGCGCCTTCCTTGCCGAGTACGACATCGGCGAGGTTGTTTCGTGCAAGGGGATCGCCGAGGGGGTCGAGAACTCCAACTACCTGCTCCAGACCCTCCGCGACGAGGCCAGCGCGCCGGAAAGCTACATCCTGACGCTCTATGAAAAGCGCGTCGCACCGGCCGACCTGCCCTACTTCCTCGGCCTGATGGACCATCTCGCCGAAACCGGGCTGTCCTGCCCGACACCCATCCACGGTCGTGACGGCGCAGCGCTGCGCTCGATCGCGGGCCGTCCCGCGGCTATCGTCTCCTTCCTGCTGGGCACCTGGCCTCGAAAGATCACCACCCACCACTGCGCCGAACTGGGCGCGGCGATGGCGCACCTCCATGCCGCCGGGCGCGACTTCGACGGCCACCGCCCCAACACCATGGGGCTGGAGAGCTGGCGGGACCTCGTTGAGGCCACCAAGGACCGCGCCGACGAGGTCGTCCCCGGCCTGTCGGAGACGATCCAGCGCGAACTGTCCGACATCTCCGCCATCTGGCCCACAGGCCTGCCCGAGGGCGTGATCCATGCCGACCTGTTCCCCGACAACGTATTCTTTCTGGGCGAGCGGCTGTCGGGCCTGATCGACTTCTATTTCGCTTGCAATGACGCGCTGGCCTACGACATCGCCATCTGCCTGAACGCCTGGTGTTTCGAGGCCGATGCCAGCCTGAACGTCACCAAGGCGCGCGCGCTGCTGCGGGGCTATGCCGGGGTGCGCGGCCTGACCCACGACGAATTCGATGCCCTGCCCGCGCTGGCGCGCGGCGCGGCGCTTCGGTTCACCCTGACGCGACTCTACGACCTCCTGAACCATGACCACGCGGCCTTCGTGCAGCCCAAGGACCCGCGCCAGTTCCTCGACCGCCTGCGCTTCCACCAGCAGGTGGCTGGGCCGGGCGACTACGGCATTTCCTTCGAAGATGTGAGCGGATAGGCAGCATGGCACGCGTTGAAATCTTCACAGACGGCGCCTGCTCGGGAAATCCGGGCCCGGGGGGCTGGGGGGCAATCCTGCGCGCGGGCGAGCACGAGCGGGAGATGTGGGGCGGCGATTCCGAGACCACCAACAACCGCATGGAGCTGATGGCCGCCATCGAGGCCCTCGAGGCACTCAAGGGACCCTCCACCGTCGATCTCCACACGGATTCCACCTATGTGAAGGACGGCATCACCAAGTGGATCTACAACTGGCAACGCAACGGCTGGAAGACCGCCGCCAAGAAGCCGGTAAAGAACGTCGACCTGTGGCAGCGCCTGCAGGAAGCGATGGCCCGGCACGAGATCAGCTGGCACTGGGTCAAGGGCCATGCCGGGCACCCCGAAAACGAACGCGCCGACGAGCTGGCGCGGCGCGGGATCGAGGAAGTCCGCTGAACAAAAAACGGGGGCCAAGGCCCCCGCTTTCGTATGTGTATGTTGCTTGCGCCTAGAGGTTGGCGAGCACGCTTTCGGCCGAGCTGACGTCGAAGGCGCCGGCCTCTTCGACCATGACCTTCTCGACGGTGCCGTCATTGACGATCATCGCGAAACGCTGGCTGCGCACGCCGAGGCCACGGTCGACCAGGTCGAGCTCAAGCCCGAGTTCCTTGGCGAACTTCGCCGAGCCGTCGGCCAGCATCAGCACCTTGTCGCCGACATTCTGGTCCTTGCCCCAGGCTTCCATCACGAAGGGGTCGTTGACGGCCATGCAGGCGACGGTGTCGACGCCCTTGGCCTTGATCTCGTCGGCCTTCTGCACGAAGCCGGGAAGATGCTGGGCCGAGCAGGTCGGCGTGAATGCGCCCGGCACCGAAAACAGTACCACCTTCTTGCCGGCGAACAGGTCGTCCGTCGAAATCTGCTCGATGCCGTCTGCCGTCTTGTGCCCCAACACACCGGCCGGAATCTTGTCACCTGCTTTGATAGCCATATCCCTCTCCTTGAACGGGTGTTCTGGTTTGTCTCTCAGGAATGGAAGATAGACGGAATCGACGAAGATTCCAGTCCGCCGACGTAATTCCGTGTCAGCGCGCCGCCATTGCGGCGTTCACCCCTGCCTGGGCCAGCCCGCCGGTCACGGCATCGGCGGACAGGAGTTCCGGCAGGACCACGCCATGAGGCGCATCGGGGCCATAAATCACGTTGAACGGGATACCGAACCGCCCGAACGACGCCAGAAAACGGGCGATATCGTCATTTGGCCGCGTCCAGTCCGCGCGCATGCGCACTACGTTGCCTCGTTCGAAGGCGGCACTGACATCGGCGGTATCCAGTACACGCTTCTTGTTGACCTGGCAGGTGATGCACCAGTCGGCGGTCACATCGACGAAGACCACCTTGCCTTCGGACACCAGCGCCGGGATCGCGGCCTGGTCGAAGGGTCGCCAGTCCGCATCTCGCACCGCAAAGCCCGCATCGTCGCGCGCGCCAAGGCCCAGTGCCGGCAGCGCTGCCGGTGTGATGAAGGCCAGCATCGCGGCAATCCCGATAGCCGCCTCAAGGCCGGCGCCGCGTTCGTCCAGGGGCTTGCGGGCCCGGATCGCGAACATCGCGATAACCACGGCCATCAGCACCGCGACGACCAGCGCCGCGGCCAGCGAGACCTGCACGGCCATCACCGACAGCAGCCACACCGCTGTCGCCAGCAGCGCCACCGCCAGCACCTTCTTCAGGATGTTCATCCACGGGCCGGGCTTCGGCAGCTTCGTCGCCAGCGACGGGAACAGGGCTACGAGAATGAACGGCAGCGCCATGCCAACGCCCAGAGCCGCAAAGATCGCATAGATTTCCAGTGGTCCGCGGCTGAGCGCAAACCCGATGGAGGTGCCGAGGAAGGGCGCGGTGCACGGTGTCGCGAGCACGGTGGCAAAGGCACCCTGGAAGAACTGACCGCCCAGCGAGTTGCCATGGCCCGCCGCAACCGCCACATCGGAAACCCGGCCCGGCAGCCGCACCTCGAACAGGCCCCACATGTTGGCCGCGAACAGGGTCAGGATGACCACCAGCGCGACCACGAACAGGGGCTGCTGGAACTGGATGCCCCAGCCGACCGCCAGCCCCGCGGATTTCACGCCCACGGCCAGGCTCGCCAGCGCCAGGAAGGACACGACAATGCCCGCCGTCGTCGCCAGGAAGCCGAGGCGGACCTGCTTCGGGTCCCCTCCGCCGTGGCCGACCACGGACAGAAGCTTGATCGAGATCACGGGAAGCACGCAGGGCATCAGGTTCAGGATCAGGCCACCGACCAGCGCCAGCGCCATGACCGAGAGTAGTGTCACGATCTCCGCACCGCCCAGGTCGATCCCGGCCAATCCGTCCGGTTGCGGCGTGGTGCTCGCCTCGATGTTGCGCGGCCCGTCGATCAGCGTGAGGGTGAGTGGCACGGACTGCAGGTCCACCGGCTTGCCCTCACCGAAAATGTCTTCAGCGGTCACGGAGGCCAGCACGAGGCGACCGCCATCACGGAACTCGAATTCCGGATTGGAAAAGACCGCGTCCTCATGGCCCTCGACCAGCAGGTCGGGGGTCTGGAACGGCGTATCGGCACGGAACGCGGCGCGGATGAGCGGCTTCGCGGGTGCACCGGAAACCTCCGCACCCTCGAACATCAGCCCCGCCCGGCTGCCGTCACCCGGCACCTGGTTGCGGTACTGGTCGATCAGGTTGGCGAACTCGCTGGGCATGGCCGGCCCGGCAGGCAGGTCCAGCACGGCTTCATAACTGTGGGGGATGCAGACGTCGTCGCAGATCAGGAGATCGACATGCGCGCGCAGGCTGACCGCCTCGCCCGCCCTGGCCAGTCGGGCCTGGACCGGGAAGACGACCCTGTCCTTGTAGCCGAAGGTTTCCAGGTCGAAATAGTGAAAGCGGACCGGGGCCGGCCAGTAGAACTGCGTGCCCGACAGGTTCGCACTGCCGTCCCATTCCACCTGCGGCGGGATGCCCGCATCACCCGGGGAGCGCCAGTAGGTTTTCCAGCCCTTCTCGAGACGCACCTCGACACCCAGCGGGATCGTGTCCATGTCGCCGACGGCCGTCGCGGCGGAAATCAGCCGGATATCTGCCTTGGGCCCGTCGATCCAGGCGGTCCCGGCATCCGCGATGGCGATCGCCGGCCATAAAATGGCCTGAAACGCCACGACAATCGCAGCCAGATGCTTGAAAGCTGGGAATCGGGCATTCATGTCAGCGGGGTTCCGGCACGATCCAGTGGCAAGAAAGGATAGCTCTAGGCAGGTTGATATATAGGACGGAAGGTCCTTGAAGATACCGGCGAAGCGCTCAAGAAACCTCACAATCGCGTGTCGGAACAGGTATTTCGCAGTCCAGCAGACTCCCGCTAGGCTGTGACGGGAACGCAATTCACTCACGCCGGGAGCACGGCATGAACGACAGGGCCACAAACCACGACGGCAGACTGACCGGGCATGTGCTGCTGGCTATGCCGTCCATGACCGACCCGCGTTTCGAACGCTCGGTGATCTGCATGTGCGCCCATAATGACGAGGGTGCGATGGGCATCGTCATCAACAAGACCCTCGATTCCATCGACTTCCGCGAACTGCTGGGTGAACTCGACATCGACGCGACCGATGCAGCATCCGAGGTGACGGTCCATTTTGGCGGCCCGGTCGAAAACCAGCGCGGGTTCGTCCTCCATTCCACCGATTATCACCATCCCGACACGCTGGTGGTGGACGGCAAGGTCGCGCTGACGGCGACCCTCGATGTGCTGCGCGACCTGGCACGTGGCGAGGGCCCACGCCATGCCATCCTGGCGCTGGGCTATGCAGGATGGGGACCCGGCCAACTCGAGGCCGAGATTCAGGAAAATGCCTGGCTGTCCGTGCCCTATGACGATGCGCTGGTCTTCGATGTGGCTAACCCGGCCAAGTGGGAACGCGCCTTCAACAGCATCGGCGTGGACCTGTCGGTGCTTTCGGGAACAGCCGGCCGCGCCTAGGCCGATGCAGGCGCCGCGCGCCACCCCTTCACAAGTGCATAGACCGCAAAGCTCGCGGCAATCACCAGCATCCAGTATCCGGTGAACTGGAACGTGAACCCGACACTCGTCTCGTTCACAATCGGCACGCTGTAGAGCGGCGAGGAGAACTGGCCCAGGAAGAACAGGGTCGTCATCGCGCCCAGCGCCCGGCCGCGCACGGCCATGGAGGCGCGTGAGATGATCGACATGTTCACGTTCGGAATGAACATCCCGACCGAGAAGCCCCCGACCGCCATGGCGATCATGGTCTCGGTGAAGTCCTGTGCATGTCCCGTCATCACGAAACCGGCGCCGCCGATGGCAAAGATCGCCGCGAAGATCGCCTCGGGGCTGAGCACGCGGCGCACGCGCCGGAAGGACAGCGAGGCAAACCCTGCGGAGAAGTTGAACATACCGATGGCAAGCCCGGCGCGGGTCGGGTCCTTGACCCCGATCTCGACCAGCAGGAACTGGGTCTGGGACGGAATCATGAACAGCGCGATCATGGTCACGAAGGTCAGCACGCAGACGAAGCCGATCACCGCCCACTGCCGAAGTGTCGGCGGCGGCTCCCGCCCTGCTCCCCCGGACCTGGCTGAAGGCGGCTCGTAAAGGCTCAAAATCATCAGCGGCACCAGCGCGAAGGTTACCGCGAACAGTGAGAAGGACACGCGCCAGTGGATCTCCGCCAGCAGGCCGGAGATCACCACAAAAATAAGCGTGCCGAAGGACATGAAAGCGCCCTGCAGGCCCGCCACGCGGTTGCGCTCATCCCCGGTGTAGTAGTCCCCCACCAGCGCGGTGACGCTGGTCAGGATGCCTGCGAGAAACACGCCGAGGATGGCCCGGCTGACAAGGATCGCCACCAGCGAATCCAGCACCAGCACCGACACGCCCGCCAGGCCGTAACATGTGGCGGAGACGACCAGCACATTCTTTCGCCCGAACCGGTCCACCGCATAGCCCACCAGCGGGCCCGAGAGCGCGATGAACAGCAGCGGCATGGTCAGCACCATTCGCGAGAGGAGCTCGGAATTTTCCAGATGGGCGAAATCGGCCTGCAGCGCCGGCAGCCCCGGAGCGACCGCCGACGGTGCCAGAAAGGCCAGCCCGCTGGTCAGCAGGACCGTCCACATACGCAAACGCGAACGCGCTGCGATGCGCGCGGGCGTACCCTCGGGCGGGTAGGTCACTCGGAATCGACCGGGAAGTCTTCAGACAGCAGCGAAAAAAGCAGGTGGTCCTGCCAGACACCACGGATCTTCAAGTACTTCTTTGCATGGCCGTCCTGCGAGAAGCCGCAGCCGAGCAGCAGGCTACGGCTGGCCTCGTTATGGGGAAGGCACGCGGCCTCCGTCCTGTGCAGCATCAGCTCGTCGTAGGCGAAACGCAGCATCAGGCGCAGGCCTTCATGCATGTAGCCCTGTCCGGCATAGGCCTCACCCATCCAGTAGCCGAGCGTACCGCACTGGGCCACGCCGCGGCGCACATTTGACAGGCTGATACCGCCCACCAGCGCCGAGCTTTCCAGGTCGAACAGGAACATGCTGTAGCCGGTGTCGTTGCGCCAGTCGCTCGTGTAGCGGTTCATCCGGCGATAGAAGGCGTCCCGGCTGAGCGCGTCGGACGGCCAGGTCGGCTCCCACGGTTCCAGGAATTTTCGGCTGGCTGCGCGAATCTCGGCATAGTCCCGCCAGTCGCGCTCCATCGGCGCGCGCAGGAAGGACTTGCTGCCTTCCAGCCGCACGCTGGATGCGTTGGTCGAGAGCGAGCGGAACAGCCTCATCAGCGTCTTTCCCGGTCCTAGGCCGCCAGTCGGCTTCGAATCGATTCGAGAGACGCAATTTCCGACGAAGGCCCAACCGTTGCAAGGCTCGGCGTCGACGAAAACGTTGCGCGCGCCACCTCGGCCAGCTTTTCCGGGGTGATCGCCTCGATCCGGGCGACCAGTTCCTCCACCGGCACGACCCGGTCATAAAGCAGCATCTGCTGGCCTGCCCGTTCACTGCGTGCACCAGTTGATTCCATGGCCATCAGCAGGCTCGACTTGAGCTGGGTGCGCGCACGCGCAATCTCAACCTCGCCCAGCGTATCGGCAAGGCGGACAATCTCACCACACAGGGCTGGCACGAACTCGTCGATCAGGTCCGGTCCCGTACCGGCATAGATGCCGAAGACACCCTCGTCGGAGAACGCCGACAGGAAGGTGTCGATGGAATAGACGAGGCCGCGGCGTTCGCGGATTTCCTGGAACAACCGGGACGACATGCCGCCGCCGAACAGGTTCGAGAGAACCGATAGCGCGTAATACTCGTCCGTTCCGACCGGCGCGGCCTTGAAGCCCATGACGAAATGGATCTGCTCCAGGTCGCGGTCATCACGCTGTTCGCCCCCGGCGTAGCGCGCCGCCTCGACGGCCCCGCGTTCACCCGGAGGCACGTCCCCGAAATGGTCCCGCGCCAGCGTGCAAAGGACTTCATGATCGATATTGCCGGCTGCGGCCACCACAAGGTTTCCGCCGCGATAATGGGTGCCGTGGAAGTTCACGATGGCGTCGCGGGGCATCTTCCCCACGACCTCCGGAAGGCCAAGCACCGGACGGCCCAGCGGCTGGTCCGGGAATGCGGCTCCCTGGAAAAGGTCGAAGACGACATCGTCGGGCGTGTCGTGGGCCTGGCCGATTTCCTGCAACACGACCGAACGTTCCCGGCCCAGTTCCTCCTCTTCGAACAGCGAGTGCTGGACGATATCGGAAATCACGTCGAGCGCGAGCGCCGCATCGTCCTTCAGGACCTTGGCGTAGTAGGCAGTCACCTCGCGCGCGGTGTAGGCGTTGATGTGTCCTCCGACATCCTCCACCGCCTCGGCAATCTCGACCGCCGAGCGGCGCTGCGTGCCCTTGAACATCATGTGCTCGAGCAGGTGCGCGACGCCGTTGATGTCCTCGGTCTCGTACCGGGCGCCGGCGCGCACCCAGACGCCCAGCGAGACGGACTCGACCGTCGGCATGTGGTCCGTGATTACCCGGATGCCATTGTCCAGCTTCGTAACCAAAATACCGCTCATGGCGTATCAGCCTGCCTGTCGTGGCGTGGCATTGGCGCGAACAAAATCGCGCACCGCGCTCACATCGTTGTCGAGTGTCTGTGCTTTCTCCGGGCGCTCCAGCAGGTCGGCCAGGTGCGGCGGCAGGCCCGGGCGGACACCCGTTGCCCTTTCGACCGCATCGGGGAACTTCGCCGGATGTGCGGTGGAAAGGACCACGCGCTTGGTCCCGTCGCGCGGAGTCTTGCGCGCGGCACCGATTGCCACCGCCGTGTGCGGATCGACCAGCATGCCGGTTTCTTCATAAACCCGGCGAATTTCCGCGAGCGTCTCGTCGTCGTCAAGGCGCTGGGCCGAGAACAGGTTGCGGGAATCGGTGCTCAACCGCGCGGCATCCGGCAGCGCGCCCTCGGCGCGGAAGGCCAGCATGGCTTCGGTCACGGCACCGCCATCGCGGTGTATCAGATCGAACATCAGCCGCTCGAAGTTGCTGGAGACCTGGATATCCATGCTCGGCGACAGGGACGGCTCCACGCCCGAAATCGACATGTCTCCCTGTTCGAAAAAGCGGAACAGGATGTCGTTGCGGTTTGTGGCCACTACAAAGCGGGAAATGGGCAGGCCCATCTGGCGGGCCACATAGGCCGAATAGACATTCCCGAAATTGCCCGTCGGCACGACGACGGTCATGTCGCGGCCCGGTGCACCGAGCCGCGCGGCGGCGGCAAAATAATAGGCCGTCTGGCCCATCACCCGCGCCCAGTTGATGGAGTTGACAGCCGACAGGCCCAGCTCGTCGCGCAGTCCTTCATCGGCGAACATGGCCTTCACCATGTCCTGGCAATCGTCGAAGGTGCCACGCACCGCAATGTTATGGACGTTGGACGACGTCACCGTCGTCATCTGCCGCCGCTGGACCTCCGACACGCGCCCTTCGGGGAACAGCATGAAGATGTCGAGGTTCTCGCGGTCGCGGCATGCCTCGATGGCGGCCGACCCCGTATCGCCCGACGTCGCGCCCACAATGGTCAGGCGCTCGCCACGCATTCCGAGGACATGGTCAAACAGGCCGCCGAGAAGCTGCAGCGCGAAATCCTTGAAGGCGAGCGTCGGGCCATGGAACAGCTCCAGCAGCCAGGTGTCCGCATCGAGCTCGCACAGGGGCGCCGTCGCGGGATGCCGGAAGCCCGCATAGGCGCGCGCGCAAATGTCCGCGAGATCGGCATCGGAGATCAGTTCGGGCTCGATGAACGGGCGCACGATACGCGCGACGATGTCCGGGTAATCCATCCCGTCCAGTGCCGCGATGCCGGCATTGTCCATGGCCGGCCATTCCGCGGGCACGAACAGACCGCCGTCGCGCGCAAGGCCGCTCAGCAGAACCCCTTCAAAGGTCTGCTCGGGTGTGGAGCCTCTGGTGCTGACATACTTCACGGGCGCAGTATCCTTGGCGAAAAGCGCGCTAACCTATCCAAGGCATCCGGGCGAAACAAGGCGCGCACGCCTATTCCGCGCTAAGGTAGCGGGTGCGCAGATGGGCCAGGAAAATTTCCGGGTTGAGCGGCTCACCGGTCGCCTGGATCAGCAGGTCGCGCGCGCTGAGCTTCGAGCCCTGTGCGTGGATGTTGGTGCGCAGCCAGTCGAGCATCGGCGCCAGCCGCCCGGCCGCGATGTCGGCCCCGAGGTCCGGCAGGGCGCGGCGCATGGCCGCATAGATCTGCGCCGCCGCCATCGCCCCCAGCGTGTAGGTCGGGAAGTACCCGAAAGCCCCCGACGGCCAGTGCACATCCTGCAGGCAGCCCAGCCGGTCGTCAGGCGGGACGATGCCCAGCAGCTCACGCATACCGTCGTTCCACGCCCCCGGCAGATCGGCCAGCGGCAGATCGCCCGACAGCAGGGCGCGTTCCAGCCGGTAACGCAGGATGATGTGCAGCGGATAGGTCATCTCGTCGGCATCGACGCGGATGAAGCTGCGCTCCACGCGCGTATAGAGCCGATAGAGGTTCTCGACCTCCCAGGCCGGCCCCTCCCCGCCGAACATGGCCTTCATGCGCGGCAGCGCGAATGTCAGGAACGGACGCGACCTGCTGACCTGCATTTCCACCAGCAGCGACTGGCTTTCATGGATCGCCATGCCCAGCGCGTGGCCCACCGGCTGATACCGCCAGTCCTCCGGCAGGCCCGCCTCATAGAGTGCGTGCCCCGTCTCGTGCAGGACACCCATCAGGGATTCGGTGAAGTTGTCCTCGCTGTAGCGCGTGGTGATGCGCACATCGTCTGCCGCGCCGCCGCAAAACGGATGGTGGCTGACATCGAGCCGCCCGCGTTCGAAATCGAATCCCAGCGCCTGCATCAATTCCCGACCCAGCGCGCGCTGCGCGGGTACGGGAAACGGCCCATCCGGCAGGACCGGCCGCGGTCCGGCGTCCTGCCGCGCAATCGCTTCATCCACCATGCCCGGCAGATCGCGCGCCAGCGCCGCGAAGAGCGGCTCCAGGTCCGCGACCCGGGTGCCCGCCTCATACTGCTCCAGCAGCGCGTCATAGGGTGCGAGCCCCATCGCCTCGGACTTGGATGCCGCAATGTCGCCCACGATCGCGAGCACCTCGCCCAGGCTCGGCAGCAGCGCGGCGAAATCGTTGTTTTCACGCGCCGCGCGCCACGCGACCTCGCAGGCCGCATTCGCACGCGCCTCCGCCTCGACCAGCTCGCCGGGCACGGCCACGGCATCGCGGTAGAGCCGGGTCATTTCCCGCAAGTTGGCGGCGTCCCAGCTCCCCTCGTCCAGCCCATCACCGGCAGCTTCCAACGCCTCGCCCACCGCGGGATCGACAAGCAATTCGTGGCGGATCAGGCTCAGGGTGGCGATCTGCTCGCCCCGCCCGTCCGCGCTGCCTTCCGGCATTACCGTCGCCTGGTCCCAATCGAGCACGCCGAGGGTGTCGGAGATCAGGCCGATCCGCCGGAACCGGGCACACAGGCCCGCATAGTCGAGATTTCCAGATACGCTCATGCGCCCTCCCGGCGCCAGTGAAAGACCACGAAGATCACCGCCAGCACGGCGGCAAGGCCGTACCACGTCACGGCATACTCCAGATGGCTGTTCCGCAGGTCCACCGCGGGCATCGCACCAATAGGGTATGTATTCGCCTCACGCGCCTGCGGACCGGCCTCAATATAGAACCCGGTCCCGTCCGCCAGTCCGGCGGCGTCGAGCATTTGCACCTCGTCCATATGGAACCAGTTATTGTTGGCGGGCTCGTTGTCCGGCAGAAACGCGCCCGGCGGGGTGAACGCCCGAACATATCCGATCAGCGAGACCGGCCCGGCGTCGGGGACCGGCGGCGTATCCAGCAAGTCACGCGGCGCCCAGCCGAGATCGGCCAGCACGGTCAGGCCGTTGTCCAGCGTCATCGGCGCGACCACATGGAAGCCCTGTTTGCCGTCATGAACCCGGTTCAGCAGCCGGAACGCACTCCCCGTACGCAAATCCCCTCTCACACGGACCGGGCGGTATTCGATGGCCTCCGGCGATGCAGCCGACATGGCATCGGCCAGGGACAAGGGCGCGGCGGCAATGCGGTCCGTGCGGGTCTGGATCAGATCGTTCTTCCAGGCGAGGCGCTGCACCTGCCAGGTGCCAAGCCCCAACAGAACGATGAGCGCGGGGACGACAACAATCGTCGCGCGTATTGTGGGTCGGAAAGCCATGTCGCTCGGCGGCGTGCGCCGCTATCGGGTTGTGTCGGCGTCGGTCACGTTGTGCTTGAAGGCTTGCGCGATCAGCCAGGCCTTGAACGGACGCATCAGCAACACCGCGCCGACGACGATAATCGGAATCCAGATCACGAAGTGGAGCCAGACCGGCGGCTCAACGGAAAACTGGAACCAGGCCGCGAGCGTGAGCACGACCGCGCTCCAGAACACGATGATGAAGAAGGCCGGGCCGTCGTCGGTGTTGAGCGCAGCATAGTCAAAGCCGCAGACCTCACAGGTATCACGGACTGTCAGGATGCCGTCATACAGCATGCCCTGCCCGCAGCGCGGGCAGGTGCAGCGCAAGCCGGTCTGAAAACTCGAAAGCCTCGGATAGTAGTCGGCCACAGTTCCTGCCGTTCTGGCGCCGCTCAGCCGTAGGTGCTCCACACATAGACGAAGCAGAACAGGAACAGCCACACGACATCGACAAAGTGCCAGTACCAGGCCGCCGCCTCAAAACCGAAGTGATGGTCGGAGGTGAAATGGCCCTTTGCGCAGCGCCACCAGCACACGGCCAGAAAGGCGGTACCGACGATCACATGGAAGCCGTGGAAGCCGGTCGCCATGAAGAAGACGGAAGGATAGATGCCTTCGCGGAAGCCGAACGGCGCATGAGCGTACTCAAACGCCTGCAGTGCGGTGAAAATGAGGCCCAGGAATACGGTCCAGCCCAGCATCTTCGCGGCATGGTCCATCTTGCCTTCGCGGATGTCATGGTGCGCCCAGGTGACCGTGAAGCCCGAGGTCAGCAGGATCAGCGTGTTGAGGAGCGGCAGGTCGAACGGGTTGAAGACCTCGACGCCCTCCGGCGGCCAGACACCGCCCGCGGCTTCCTTCGGAAACAGGCTGGCGTCGAAGAACGCCCAGAACCAGGCGGAGAAGAACATCACCTCGGAGATGATGAACAGCATCATCCCGTAGCGCAGGCTGAGCTGCACCACCTTGGTGTGCGCCTTCTGGACGGTCGCCTCGTCGATCACATCGCGCCACCAGCCCAGCATCGTCATCAGGGCCAGGATCAGGCCCGGCGCCACAGTCCAATAGCCGATCTTGTTGAGCATCGGCTCGTAGGTATCCCCGAACATTTCCGGATGCATACCGATGACAAGCCCGGCGGCGGTCAGAAAACCGGCGATCGAACCCGAGATCGGCCACGGGCTGGGATCCGGCATATGGTAGGGATGATTGCCCTTTGCGTGATCGTCGTGTGCGTGATCGCTCATGATTCGCTCTCTCTAAAGCGGTCCGTCAGTTGACCTGGGTGTTTGTATTTGACGGGACGGCGGCAGCCTCGCGGGCCGCATCGGCGTCCTGATCGTGGAAGAAGGTATAGCTCAGGGTGATCGTCGTCACGTCATCCATGTCCTTGTCTTCGGCGAATTCCGGATCGACAAAGAAGGTGACGGGCATCTGAACACTCTGGCCCGGATCCAGCGTCTGCTCGGTGAAGCAGAAGCACTCGATCTTGACGAAATAGGGCGCGGCCTTCAGCGGGGTGACGTTGAAGGTGGCCGTCCCTGTCACGGGGCGGTCTTCGTGGTTCTCGGCCTCGAAAAAGGCCAGACCGCTCTGGCCCACCTTGAGGTCCACGGACCGCTGGACGGGCTTGAAGCGCCAGTGGAGCGACGGATCGATGTTGCTGTCAAAGCGGACCGTAACAGGACGGTCCACCACCGCACTGGCCTCCGGCGCGGTTTCTTCGACCAGCGGCGTCCCGGCAAAGCCGAACTGCTGGCAGAAGGCGCGGTAGGCCGGCACCATCGCAAATGCGAGGCCGTTCATCGCCACGACCATGGCGATCAACCCGCCAAAGACAAAGCGGTTGCGGCGGCGGCGCTCGGCGGAGGTGTTGCGCATGCTCATCCCAGCAGCCCCGCACGCGCGATGAACACAAGATAGAAGATCACGATCAGCCCGCCGATCACCGCCAGCATTGCGTAATTCTTGCCGCGCTGTTCGCGGTGGCGTTCGCTGTAGAACTTCTTCGCCATCGCCGCGCTAGCCCCGGAGACCGAAATTGCCGAAGCCGAGAAGCACGTCGGCCAGCAGGACGGCGAACAGCAGGAACAGGTACAGGATCGAGAAGCCGAACATCGCCTTCGCGGCCCTGTCTTCCGATCCTTCAGGCTCGCGCAGGACTCGCACCGCGCTGGCGATGAACATCAATCCCAGCACAGCGGCACCTGCCGCATAGACCAACCCCGCCCCGCCCAGCAGCGACGGCGTCAGGCTGACGGGCACAAGAATGAGCGTATAGGCCAGCATCTGACGCTTGGTGGAGGCGCGTCCGGCCACGACCGGCATCATCGGGATTCCCGCGCGGGCATAGTCGCCGCTGCGGTAGAGCGCCAGCGCCCAGAAATGCGGAGGGGTCCACAGGAAGATCACAGCGAACAGCGCCAGCGAGACGAGGCTCACATCGCCCGTCACCGCGGCCCAGCCGATCATCGGCGGGAACGCGCCGGCGGCACCGCCGATCACGATGTTCTGCGGCGTGCGCCGCTTCAGCCAGACCGTATAGACGAAGACGTAGAACAGGATCGCCAGCGCCAGCAGGCCGGCGGCCACGACATTCGTCGCAAAGGCCATCAGCACGACCGAGGCCACCGCGAGGACGACCGCGAAACCCAGCGCATCGCCGGGCGCCACACGGCCCGCCGGCAGCGGCCGGTCGGACGTGCGCGCCATCACGGCATCGATATCGCGCTCGTACCACATGTTGATGGCGCCCGCGGCGCCCGAACCGACGGCGATGCACAGGATCGCCACCACGGCCAGGAGCGGATGCAGGGCACCCGGTGCAACAAACAGACCCACGGCGCCCGAGAAGACGACAAGCGTCATCACCCGCGGCTTGAGCAGTGCCACGAAGTCGCTGACGCGCGAAGCCGGCGCCTGGGAAAGCGCCGGTTCGTGCGTGCGATTCAGATAGAATGTGTCAGCCACGTATCAGGCTCCGTTGGTTATCTGCTCGCGCCTAGTGGGCTTCGGACGGCTTGACCACGGGCAGTTCCTCATGGGTGTGGTGCGGCGCCGGCGAGGGCACCGTCCACTCCAGGGTCGTCGCCCCTTCGCCCCAGTAGTTCGCCTCGACACGGCGGCCGGAGGTGAACATTTGGATCAGCATGATGAGGAAGATCAACACACCAAAGGCCGAGAGGTAGGAACCGTAGGACGAGATCTCGTTCCAGCCCGCATAGGCATCCGGATAATCCGGATAACGGCGCGGCATGCCGGCCAGGCCCAGGAAATGCTGCGGGAAGAAGGTCAGGTTCACACCGATGAACGTCACCCAGAAGTGCAGCTTGCCGAGGGTCTCGTTGTACTGGCGTCCGGACATCTTTCCGATCCAGTAGTAGAAGCCTGCGAAGATCCCGAACACCGCACCCAGGCTCAGCACGTAATGGAAGTGGGCCACGACGTAATAGGTGTCGTGCAGCGCCAGATCGATGCCGGCGTTCGACAGCACGACGCCGGTCACGCCGCCGACGGTGAACAGGAAGATGAACCCGACGGCCCAGAGCATCGGCGTGTCCATACGGACCGAGCCGCCCCACATCGTCGCGATCCACGAGAAGATCTTCACACCTGTGGGCACCGCGATGACCATCGTCGCCACCGTGAAGTACACACGCGTATCGACGTCCAGGCCCACCGTGTACATGTGATGCGCCCACACGATAAAGCCGACGAAGCCGATCCCAACCATGGCGTAGGCCATACCGAGATAGCCGAAGACCGGCTTGCGCGAGAAGGTCGAGACGATCTGGCTGATGATGCCGAAGGCCGGCAGGATCATGATGTAAACTTCGGGGTGACCGAAGAACCAGAACAGATGCTGGTACAGGATCGGGTCACCGCCGCCGGCCGCGTCGAAGAAGGATGTGCCGAAGTTACGGTCGGTCAGGAGCATCGTGATTGCGCCCGCCAGCACCGGCACGGCCAGCACCAGCAAGAACGCCGTCACCAGCTCGCTCCAGATGAACAGCGGCATGCGGTGGAGCGTCATGCCCGGCGCACGCATGTTGAAAATTGTGGTGATGAAGTTGATCGAGCCGAGGATCGACGACGCGCCCGCCAGATGCAGCGCGAAGATCGCCATATCGACCGATGGTCCGGGATGCCCCAATGCCGAGGACAACGGCGGATAGACCGTCCAGCCCGTACCGGCACCGCCGCCCATGAAGGTCGAACCGACCAGCAGCAGGAAGGCCGGCGGCAGCAGCCAGAAGGAAATGTTGTTCATCCGCGGGAAGGCCATGTCCGGCGCACCGACCATGAGCGGGATGAACCAGTTGCCGAAGCCGCCGATCACGGCGGGCATGACCACGAAGAACACCATGATCAGGCCGTGGGCCGTGATCACAACGTTCCACCAGTGGCCATCGGGCGAACCGTCGGCATTCAGGAAGTACTGCATGCCCGGATCCTGAAGCTCGAGGCGCATCAAGATCGAGAACAACCCGCCGATGATGCCGGTGCAGATCGCGAACACCAGGTACATCGTGCCGATGTCCTTGTGGTTCGTCGAAAACACCCAGCGCTTCCAGCCGGTTGGGGTGTGATGATCGTGGGCGTGATCGTCGGTATGGGCGTGTGCGCCAGCCATGTCTAAATCCTCCTGCCGCGCTACTGCGCCGCTGCGGATACGCGACCCGCTTCGTTACTGACTACCTGAATGGGATCGGCGCTTTCGCCGCCCGGCACGCCGAAGCGCGCCTGCGCCTTGGTAACCCAAGCCTGGAATTCGGCTTCGCTGACCGCCCTGATGGCGATCGGCATAAAGGCATGACCGGTGCCGCAGAGTTCAGAGCATTGGCCGTAATACATGCCCGGCTCGTCGATCAGGAACCAGGTCTCGTTGGTGCGACCCGGCACCGCATCGACCTTGGAGCCCAGCGAGGGCACCGCGAAGGCATGCAGCACGTCTGTCGCCGTCACGAGCACGCGGATCTTCTTGCCCACGGGCAGGACGACATCCTCGTCAGTGGCGAGCAGGCGCGGCTGACCCGGCTTGAGATCCTTTTCTTCAACCATGCTGGCCGTAAAGGAGAAGTCGCCGTGGTCGGGATACTCGTAGGTCCAGTTCCACTGGTTGCCGATCGCCTTGATCGTCAGGTCCGCGTCCGTCGTGTCGTCGGTCGCGTAAAGCAGCGGCAACGAAAAGAAACCGATCACGAACAGGATCACGACGGGGATCACCGTCCAGAGAATCTCCACCAGCGTATTGTGCGTGACCTTGGACGGGTTCGGGTTCGCCTTCTCGCGGAAGTGCACGATCACATACAGCAGCAGGATCAGCACAAAGATCGAGATCGCGAAGATGATCCACAACAGGAAGTCGTGGAACGAATCCATCCGCTCCATGATCGGTGAATGCGCATCCTGGAACCCAAGCTGCCAGGGCGTCGGCTGCTGGGCCAGGGCCGGCCCGGCCGTAAGTCCGGTCAGCGCCACCAGCCCAACAAGGCTGAACGCACGCATCAGAAAGTGTCGGATTTTCGTCATATGCTCGCTTCCATACGGAGGCCGGACACGACGTGTGAATCACAACGCACGGACCGGACACCCCCAGAACCCTTCGAATGGCGCGAAAAATACCCCAGTGCACCGCGCCCAACAAGTCACTGTCCGGAGCTTCAATATCCTTGAGACACCATGTCGCAGAGATTCGATCTGCCCGGATTCCGGGCCAAATCGGCCATGCGCTGGGGTTCTGTCAAGGCTGACATTCACCACACACGTCCCATATTGTTGGGAAAGAGCCCGCGCACACGCGCCCAAACCAGCCCATGGCAGGATTCATGACCGATATTTCGCGCACCGACGAGTTGTTCTTCCAACGCACCGGCATGGACCCCGAACGGGTCACCGGTCTGGTCGGGGACGCGCTTTCGGGCTCCGACGACGGCGAACTCTTCCTCGAATACAGCCAGAGCGAAGCAATCTCCTTCGACGACGGGCGGGTGCGCAACGCCAGCTTCGACACGTCGCAGGGCTTCGGGTTGCGGGCGGTCGCTGGCGAGGCGACCGGTTACGCACACTCCACCGAGATCAGCGAGGCCGCGATCGCGCGGGCAGGCGAGACGGTGAAGGCCGTGCGCACCGGGCGGGGTGGCACAGTGGCTGAACCGCCGGCCAACACCAACCGCGACCTCTATACCGACGTGAACCCGCTGGGCGAGATGTCCTTCGAGGACAAGGTCGCGCTGTTGGCGGAAATCGATGCCTATGCGCGCAGCGCCGATGCGCGGGTCCGCCAGGTCACCGCCTCCATCGCGGGCACCTGGCAGGCCGTACAGATCCTGCGCGCCGACGGCGAGCGGCGTGCGGACATCCGCCCGCTGGTCCGGCTCAACGTCTCCCTGATGGTGGGCGATGGCGACCGCCAGGAAACCGGCTCCCACGGCGTCGGCGGGCGCGCGGTGTACGACCAGTGGATCGCACCGGAAAACTGGAAGGCCCAGGTCGATGAAGCGTTGCGCCAGGCGCTGGTGAACCTGGAATCCGTTCCCGCCCCGGCCGGCGAGATGCCGGTCGTCCTCGGCCCCGGCTGGCCGGGCGTGCTGCTGCATGAGGCCGTCGGCCACGGTCTGGAAGGAGACTTCAACCGCAAGAAGACCTCCGCCTTCGCCAGCCTGCTGGGTGAGCGCGTCGCTGCCCCGGGCGTGACTGTCGTGGATGACGGCACGATCCCCGACAGGCGCGGGTCGATCACCATCGACGACGAGGGCACGCCGTCGGGCACCAACGTGCTGATCGAGGACGGCATCCTGAAGGGCTACATGCAGGACCGCCTCAACGCACGTCTGATGGGTGTCGCGCCCACCGGCAACGGGCGGCGGCAGTCCTTCGCCCACCATCCCATGCCGCGCATGACCAACACCCATATGCTCAGCGGCGACGCCGATCCGGCCGAATGCATCAAGGCCGCGAAAAAGGGCATTTATGCCGTGAATTTCGGCGGCGGGCAGGTCGATATCACCAACGGCAAGTTCGTGTTTTCCTGCACCGAGGCCTATCTGATCGAGGACGGCAAGCTGGGCGCGCCGGTGAAGGGCGCCACCCTGATCGGCAACGGACCGGATGCGCTGACTCGGGTGAAGCTGATCGGCAACGATTCGAAGCTCGACGACGGCGTCGGCACCTGCGGCAAGGACGGCCAGTCCGTGCCGGTCGGCGTCGGCCAGCCTACGATGCTGCTGGAGTCCCTGACGGTGGGTGGCACCGCCGTCTGACACCTTAGCCCGGCGCTTTCAGCAGACCGAGTTCGCCGAGGAGCGCGACATATTCCGCGCGCTCGCGGGCCAGGTGGTCGTGAAGATCATCCCCGTCGAGATACATGGCTGTCCAGTTCATACGCGCCAGTTCCTCGCTCCATACGTCCTGTGCCACGGCGTCGCGCAGGACCCCGCGCCACCATACCGCCTGATCGTCTGTCATCCCGGCTGGCCCGGTCACGCCGCGCCAGGCCCCCACATCGCAATCGATTCCCAGCTCCGCCCAGGTCGGCGTGTCGGCGAAAAGGCCCGACAGGCGCGCGGGCGAGGAAATCGCCAGCATCCGCAGATTGCCTGCCTCCAGTTCCGCGATGACGCTGGCAACGGTGACCGCGCAGACATCCGCATTCCCGTCCACCACATCGGCCACGGCGTCCAGCGCCGTATCGAACACGCGCACGACCGGCGCGTTGACGTCGCCACCCGCCGCGCGCGTCAGCTTGGCCAGCGAGATGTGGTTGGGATTGCCCAGCGCCGTGGACAGCGCGACGGTGACATCGTGGGGGACTTCAGAAAGCCAGGCCGCCAAGTCCGTTCCGCCCGCATACGGCGAGTCGTACCGCACGGCGAAAGCAATGTATTCGCTGACCAGCGTCGCGATGGGCGTGTAGCGCGTGTGCTCGAAATCGGCGATGCCCGCCAGGTAGTCCGTCGTCAGGTTGGGCGAACTGATGCTGACCACATGACCGTCACCGGGATGCGCATCGATGCATTCGCGCCAGACACGGCGTGCGCCATCGCCGGGAATGTTTTCCACCTCGACCGGAACCGCCACCCGTCCCGACTGCGCGATCGCCTTCTCCAGAGCCCGCGCCACACGGTCGAGACCACCGCCCGGCGGTGTGCCCGCCGTGATCCGGATCGCGCCTTCGGGCGCCCATTGCGTCGCCATTGTCTTCTCCCCCGATTGTCCTGCTCCGCACGCCGTGACCCTCATGGACCTCAGCCATGCGTAACGCGCATGAATAAATTGTCTCGCACGGTCTGCTCATGGACAATAATAGCGACATGCCAGACGAAGGACGCATACCCGAGCCGGTTTCGACCGCTGCGGATGAAATGCCGCGTGCCGATGCACACGACAGAAAACCTGTATTCGGGCGCGTTTTGCGCTTCGGCATTATCGCACTTGTGGTGATCGCGGCACTGTTCGGGGTCATCCGCTGGGGCTACTGGCAATGGAGCCATGTGAGCGAGACCGACGCGCGCGTGAAGGCGGACACCATCGCCGTGTCGAGCCGCGTGTCGGGCTGGATCGTGAACATGCCGATCAGCGACGGTGCGCGCGTCAAGAAAGGCGACCTGCTGATCGAGATCGATTCACGCGAATCCCAGCTTCGCCTGACCGAATACGGATCGCAGATTTCGGCGCTGGCGGCCGAGCGCGAACAGATCACCGCCCAGATCGAACTGATCGACCTGACGACGGCACGGCGTGTCGATGCGCTGCGCTCGCGCGCCGAATCGGCGCAGGTCGCCGTTCAGGCGGGACGCGAACAGTACGACCTGGCGCGCGCGGAGTTCGAACGCTCGCGCGCGTTGCTCAAGGACGGTGTCGTCTCCCGCCAGCGTCTCGACCAGGTGCAGGCGGATCTGAGCCGCGCCCAGGAACGGCACGAGAAGGCGCAGTCGGACCTAGCGGCGGCGCTGGCCGACGTGGCCGAGGCCGAAGCCGAGCGCGGCGAGATGAGCGTACTGGCCAGCCGGATCGACGAGCTGCGCTACGAGGAGGCCCAGATCGCGGCCCAGCGGGACCGGCAGGGCCTGGACGTCGCCGACCGCACCATCAAGAGCCCCGTCGCCGGGATCGTCTCGGAGACCTTCGTCGATGCGGGCGAATACGTGAATCCCGGCCAGCGGCTGATGCTGGTGCACAACCCGGACGCCATCTGGGTCGAGGCCAACATCAAGGAAACCGATATCCGGCACCTGTCACCCGGGATGCCGGTCGATATTTCTTTCGACGCCTATCCGGACGAGACCTTTCGGGGCACGGTAGAGCGTATCGGCCAGGCGGCCACCAGCGAATTCGCGCTGCTGCCCAACCCGAACCCCAGCGGCAACTTCACCAAGGTGACCCAGCGCCTGCCCGTGCGCATTGCGATCGACCAGACGGAAGGCAAGTTGCGCCCCGGCATGATGGCGATCGTCGATATCGCCATCCCCAGCCGCTGATCCGGCGGCGGCAGGTTCGATGACCAATGCCGCCATCGCCCCCGGCGACGTCCCCGGCGTTTCCTTCGCGCATCGCTGGCTGGTCGTCGTCACCAGCCTGTCCTCCTCGCTGGCGCTCGCGCTTTCCGCCACCATTACCAATGTCGCGGTGCCCGACATCATGGGCACCTTCGGGGTCGGACAGGACCAGGCCCAGTGGATGGCCACCGCCTTCTTTGCGGCCATGACGGCGGGCATGCTGATCAGCGACTGGCTGGTCCGCACCTTCGGGCAGCGCCACACCTTTGTGGCATCCATGCTGCTGTTCTTTGCTGCCTCCATCATCGGCGGGACCGCCCAGACCTACGGGATCGTTGTTCTGAGCCGAACGCTCCAGGGGGTCGCGGCCGGGGTGATTTTGCCGTTGACCATGATGGCGATGTTCGGCGTCTTCCCGCCCAACCGGCGCGCCATGGTGGCGGGCCTGTTTGGCATCAGCTTCGTTCTCGGCCCGGGGTTCGGGCCGTGGTTCGGCGGCCTGGCCATCGACGCCTTCAACTGGCGCTTCACCTTCTATGTCGCGCTGCCGGTCGCCTTCTGCTCCATGATGCTCGCCACGGTCATATTCCCGAACCGCGACAGGTCCACGCCGCGCACCGGCTTTGACTGGTTCGGCTTCCTGCTGGTGACCGTATTCCTCACAGCAACCCTGACCGGCCTGTCCAACGGCCAGCTCAAGGGCTGGAACTCGAACTTCGTGCTCGGTGCGCTGGGCCTTGGCCTCGGGTCGGTCGTGGCCTTCGTGCTCTGGGAACTCTATGTCGATGATCCGATATTCGACGTACGCCTGCTTCGCTACCCGCGATTCGCTCTGGCTTGCATGGTGTCGTTCCTGTTCGGCGCCACCCTGTTCGGTTCGTTCTATCTGCAACCGGTCTTTGTACAGCTCGTCCAGAACTACACCCCTTCGCGCGCAGGCCTGGTTCTGGTGCCCGGCGGTATCGCGCTCGGCATCGTGCTGCCGCTCGCCGGGCGCCTGAGCGACAAATTCCCCCCATACTGGCCGCTGGTGCTGGGCTTTTCACTGTTCGCGGTCTCCACATGGTTCATGGGACTGGCCGATGCCCACACGGCTTTCTGGAACTTTGCCATACTCGTCGTCATCGGCCGCATCGGACAGGGCATGCTGTTTCCGCCGGTGACCGCGGCAGGCCTGCAGGCCGCCCCGCCCGAGCGCATGGGCATGGCCAACGGCATGTTGAACTTTACCCGTCAGGCCGGCGGCGCCTTCGGGATCAACCTTCTGGCGATCTTCATCGAACGGCGCACAGCCTTCTTTGCCGAGCTGCTCGCCTCCACCCAGACAGAGGCCAATGCCGCCACCCACGGCCTGCTCGCCGGGGTGCGTGAATTGTTGTCTGGCAGCGGCCTGCCGGATGCCGTACAGGCCCCTCTTTCGACCCTTTATCTGGGCCGTATGGTTGCGGCACAGGCGACGGCACTCGCCTTCCAGGACACGTTCATCGTGTTCGCCTGTGTCGCAGGCTTCGCGGCACTGCTGTCCTTTACCCTCTGGAGTCCTTACCGGCACCGGTAGCGTGCGGCTACCAGGCGTACTCCTCGAACGCGCGTTCGACGTCGCCGTCCCACCGGCCCTCATAGGCCGCCAGCTTGTTCTCGGCCGGCGTCAGGCCCGAATCGGCAATCTGTTCCAGGATCGCCAGGAAGTGGCTTTCGTCCTGCCCCCAGAAGTCCGTACGCGCGCGCGCCTTCAGCCCCGCGCGTGAAATCTCCAGCGCCTCGCGGGCCAGGTCCAGCATCTTGCGGTTGCGGAACGGCGCATCCAGCCCCTGCGCGGGAACGGCATTGCGCAGGTCGATCACCTCTTCGGCGCTCCAGTCCGCGATCATGGCGCAGGCGGCATCGAGCGCGCCGGAATCATAGAGCAGCCCCACCCAGAACGCCGGCAGCGCGCAGACCCGCCGCCACGGCCCGCCGTCGGCACCACGCATCTCGATGTATTTCTTCAGGCGCACTTCTGGAAAGATCGTGGTCGTGTGGTCCGACCAGTCGCCCATGGTCGCATGCTCGCCGGGCCGTGCGGGCAGACTGCCGTCCATGAAATCACGAAAGGACTGGCCAGAGGCATCGATGTACTGGCCGTCGCGGTAGACGAAGTACATCGGCGTATCGAGCACGTAGTCCACATAGCGCTCGTATCCGAAGTCGTCGTCAAACACGAAAGGCAGGATGCCGGAACGGTCGTTGTCGGTGTCCGTCCAGACATGGCTGCGAAGGCTGAGATATCCGGTCGGCTTGCCCTCGCGGAAAGGCGAGTTGGCGAACAGCGCCGTGGCGATGGGCTGCAGTGCCATGCCGACACGCATCTTGCGGACCATGTCCGCTTCATCGGCGAAGTCGAGGTTCACCTGCACGGTGCAGGTGCGCAGCATCATGTCGAGACCCATGGTCCCCACCTTCTGCATGTACTCGCGCATGATCTTGTAGCGGCCCTTGGGCATCCAGTGCGCGTCCTCGCGCTTCAGGGTGGGGTGGAAGCCCATGCCCATCATCGCGACACCCAGTTCGCCGTTCACCTCGCGCAACTGGCTCAGGTGCTCGTGTACCTCCTCACAGGTCTGGTGGAGCGTCTCCAGCGGCGCACCGGACAGTTCGAACTGACCACCCGGCTCCAGCGAGATGTTCGCCCCGGACTCGCCCGACAGCGCGATGACGTTCTCGCCCTCATAGACCGGCTTCCAGCCAAAGCGCTGGAGGCCCACCAGCAGGTCGCGGATGCCCGGCTCGCCGTCATAGGACAGCGGGGCATGGTCCGACTGGCGGAAAGCGAACTTTTCGTGCTCGGTCCCGATGCGCCAGTCTGCTGCCGGCTTTTCCCCTTCCGCGAACCAGTCGATCAGCTGCTGCTTGCTTTCGATGACCGGGCCGCCGCCCGACGACGGAGCTGCCATTTTTTTACGTTCCCCCGTTATGGGCCGGTCAGCCGAAGCGTGCCGACGTCCAGTCGCCCGCCACGGCCTGAATCACGGACAGTGCGGCCAGTGCCGCCGTGTCCGCGCGCAGGACCCGCGGTCCGAGCCCGATAGGCGTAACAAAAGTCGTTTCCCTCAGCCGGTCAAGTTCCTCCGGGGCAAAACCCCCTTCCGGTCCGGTCAAAACCGCCAGCGGCGATCCGGCGTCGGCGAGCGCGCGGGCGGCGTCGGCGACCGGCTGTCCGGCACCGGTCTCGTCACCGAACATCAGCGAACGGCCGTCCGGCCAGTCGCGCAGAAGGTCAGCGAATTTCAGCGGCTCGTCGATTTCCGGCACCGTCAATCGTTCGGACTGCTCGGCGGCCTCGATGGCGTTGGCGCGCAGCCGCCGGGTGTTGACCCGCTCGGTGTTGGTGCGCGCTGTCACCACCGGGATCAGCCGGGAGACCCCGATCTCGGTCGCCTTGGCGACAAGGAAATCCACCGCTGCGCGCTTGATCGGGGCGAAGGCCAGCCAGAGATCGGGTTCCGGTGCCTGTTCGCGCATCTGCTCGCCGATATCGACCGCGACCGCGCCGCGGCGTACATCCGCAATCTCTGCCCAGAATTCCCCGTCACGCCCGTTGAACAGCGCTACGCGATCCCCCGGACCCTTGCGCATCACATTGGCCAGATAGTGGCTCTGGTCACGCTCCAGCGTCAGCCCGGCACTCTCTGCCAGATCATCTTCGACGAACAGCCGCACCCGCGTAAAACTCGGTTTGTCTTCGCGCATCCGATATTCCGGGATTGGGGCGCGCGGCCCGCTGGGTTAACAAGTGCCTATGAACGACACGCCGCATCATACCGCGCCGGGCGCGGACACGTCGCCTCCCTCGGCCAGCGACATTCCGCGCGGCAACTGGATCGACCGCTACGCCCCCGACACCACACGACCCTACATCCGGCTGATGCGCCTCGACAGGCCTATCGGCACCTGGCTCCTGCTGCTGCCCGGCTGGTGGGCGCTGGCGATGGCCGAGCCGGACGGCAACTGGCCGAGCCTCTGGTGGGTCGTCCTGTTCGGCATCGGCGCGGTGCTGATGCGCGGGGCGGGCTGCGTCATCAACGACCTGTTCGACCGTGACTTCGATGCGCAGGTCGCGCGCACGGCCGACCGGCCTCTGGCGTCCGGCGCCATCCGGGTGCGGGCCGCGCTCGTCTTCCTGGCCGCACTGCTGCTGGTCAGCCTGGCAATCCTCGTCCAGTTCAACATCTTCGCCATGGCGGTCGGTGCGCTCAGCCTGTTGCTGGTTGTCCCCTACCCGCTGATGAAGCGCATCACATGGTGGCCCCAGGCCTGGCTGGGCCTGACCTTCAACTGGGGCGCGCTGCTGGGCTGGGCCGTGGTCGCAGGCGAACTGCCGCCCGCTGCGCTCGTGCTTTATGCCGCCGGGTTCTTCTGGACGCTCGGCTACGACACCATCTACGCACACCAGGACAAGGAGGACGACGCGCTGGTCGGGATCAAGTCGACCGCGCGCCTGCTGGGCGATGCCTCACGCCCGTGGATCGCGGGGTTCTATGCCGTGTGCGTCGTTCTGCTGGCCGTCAGCGCCTGGCTGTCGGGCCTCGCCTGGCCGTTCTGGGTGGGGCTCGCGCTGGGCGCGGCGCATCTCGCCTGGCAGACGGCGCGAATCGATTTCGACGACCCGAAGGACTGCCTGGAGAAGTTCAAGTCCAACCGTGATTTCGGCCTGATCCTGTTCGCCGCAGCCATCGCGGCGCGGGCGATTGCCTAGCGATCAGGTTCAGGTTTCCAGAACGTCGTGGGGGGCGTGGGCCACGGCCAGCGCCGCCTGCCCCAAAGCACCAATCCGCTGCGCACGGACCGCGGCATCGTCGATATGCGCACGCACGAAGTCATGCAAATCGACATCCGGTGACAGTCGATCACGCATGAGGCGAAGGGCCTCCAGCTGGGTGAGTTCCGGCAGTTGCCGGTTTTCCGCCTTCACCTCGCGCAGGGCGAAGGGTTTCTCGCCGTCACCGACATGGCCGCGAAAGCTCAGGTAGGCGAATGCCGTATCCAGGACACGGCCGTCGTCCAGTTCCAGCGAGAGGCCCTCGAGCCGCGCGAAATGATAGTTATCGATTTCGGTCGGGTGCATCACCGCCAGCTCGATATCGCTCAGCCAGTTGACCGCGACCGCCACGCGCGTGCCCGGCATGTACCGCAGGGCCGCGGGCAGCGACCCGTAGCTGGAGAAATGCGCCGAATACACAACATCGTGGTCGGCCAGCCAGGCGCGCTGGACGGGGATCGGCGCATGGTCCGTCCCGTATTTCTGGCGAAGGCGCAGCGGCGACTGGTTCGAACCGTAACCGATAACAGGCCGCCGCCCGCCGGTCAGCCGGACGTCGAAGGGCGCCTCGTCACCCGCGACAAAGGTGAACGAGTGCTTGGTGATGTCGTAGGGGTAGCCGGCCGCGTTGGCGAGTACCGGGTCAGTCTCGAAGGGGTCCGTGTTCATCGTGCCATCATCGGCACCGACACTGCCTCGTGCAACCATGTGGCCGCTTGACGGACGCTGGTGCGGCCGGTCTAAGTCTGGGTCATGCCTTACGACAGCCTGCGCGATTTTATCTCCCGTCTTGAAACCTCGGGCCGCCTGGTCCAGGTCTCGCACCCCGTCTCGACCCATCTTGAGATGACCGAGATCCAGACCCGCCTTCTTGCGGAGGGCGGACCTGCCGTCCTGTTCGAGAACGTGACCCGCGAGGACGGCAGCCCGGGCGGCATGCCTGTGCTGGTCAACCTGTTCGGTACGGTCGAGCGTGTCGCCTGGGGCATGGACCGCGAGCCGTCGGAACTGCGCAGCGTGGGCGAGACGCTGGCTTTCCTGCGCCAGCCCGAACCGCCGGACGGCCTGCGCGATGCCTGGGACAAGCTGCCTTTGCTGCGCACCGTCATGGCGATGCGCCCGAAGACGGTCTCCTCCGGGCCTGTGCACGAGGTGGTGTTGACCGGCGACGAGATTGATCTGGCGAAGCTGCCGGTCCAGACCTGCTGGCCGGGCGAGCCGGCCCCGCTGATCACCTGGCCGCTGGTCGTGACCCAGGGCCCCAATCCGGACGGGCGGCGCGAGGACGCGTTCAACCTGGGCATCTACCGCATGCAGGTGACGGGGCGCGACACCACCTATATGCGCTGGCTGAAGCATCGCGGCGGTGCCCAGCACCATGCGCGCTGGAAATCCGAACGCCCGGACCCGCTGCCTGCCGCCGTGGTGATCGGCGCCGATCCCGGCACGATCATCGCCGCCGTGACGCCGGTCCCCGACACGCTTTCGGAATACCAGTTCGCCGGGCTCCTGCGCGGCAAGCGGCTGGAACTGGTGAACTGCAAGACCGTGCCGCTGAAGGTTCCGGCCTCCGCCGAGATCGTCATCGAGGGCCATGTCTCCCTGGACGAATACGGCGACGAGGGCCCCTACGGCGACCACACCGGCTACTACAACTCGGTCGAGCAGTTCCCGGTCTTCCATGTCAGCGCCATCACCATGCGGCGCGACCCGATCTATCTCTCGACCTTCACCGGCCGCCCGCCGGACGAGCCGTCCGTCCTGGGCGAGGCGCTGAACGACGTCTTCGTGCCGCTGCTGCAACAGGCCTTCCCGGAGATCGTCGATTTCTGGCTGCCGCCCGAGGGCTGCTCCTACCGCATCGCGGTGGTATCCATGAAGAAGGCCTATCCCGGCCATGCCAAGCGGGTGATGATGGGTGTGTGGTCCTATCTGCGCCAGTTCATGTACACCAAATGGGTGATCGTCGTGGATGACGACATCGATACGCGCGACTGGAAGGACGTGATGTGGGCCGTCTCGACCCGCATGGACCCGGCACGCGACGTGACGATCATCGAGGACACACCGATCGACTATCTGGACTTCGCCTCGCCCGTCTCCAGCCTCGGCAGCAAGATCGGACTCGACGCCACCAACAAGATCCCGCCCGAGACGACCCGCGAATGGGGCCGCCAGATTGCGATGGATCAAGAGGTTATCGAGAAAGTTTCTGCAATGTGGGATGATCTGGGCCTGCCGGGATCGGGCAAGCCGATCTGGTAACCGACCACGCCGTCATAGGGGGAAATCATGGAAGCGCTCGCGACCGTCACACCTGTCAACACAATGCTGTTTGCCGCGCTGCTCGTGCTGCTGAAAATCGTCCTGGGAATGCGGGTCACTGCCTACCGCATCAAGAACGAGACGATGTGGGGCGACAACGCGGACATCAAGATGCAGCGCCTGATCCGCGCCCACGGCAACCATGCCGAATGGATGCCCGGTGCCATGATCATCCTGGGCCTGATCGAGATGGCCGGGGTTTCCCCCCTTATCATCTTCACCCTCGGCGCCGCCCTCATGGTCGGCCGCCTGCTGCACTCCATCGGCCTGATGGGCAACGCCGAAGCCTTCAACCGCGTCGCCGGCATGGTCATCACGATCGGGGTCATGGCGATTTCATCGGTGATTGGTATCATCGAGTACTTCGCGCCCGGCAGCTTCTAGGCGCAAAACCCAAACGCGCGGCTCCGGCCGCGCCGCAGGAGCGACATGTCCGATCACCTCGCGATTGATGACCGGGACCGCCTGTCTTCCCTTGTGTCCGAAGCCAGGGCGCGCGGTGCCGATGCCGCAGATGCCGTCCTGATCCGCGCCACCTCGCTCTCCCATGCCCAGCGGCTGGGAGAGATCGAGAAGCTGGAGCGCCAGGAGGCCTTCGACCTCGGCCTGCGGGTCCTCCGTGGCAAGAAGCAGGCGATCGTATCCTCGACCGATTTCTCGGACGCGGCCCTGTCGGAACTGACGGACCGGGCGCTCGCCATGGCAGCCGCCGTACCGGACGATCCCTATGCCGGGCTCGCCGATCCCGACCAGCTCGCGACGGACTATCCCGACCTGGGTATGGAAGACCCCGACGAGCCGGCGGGTGAGGTTCTGGTCGAGATGGCGCGCGCCTGCGAGGACGCGGCGCGAGCCGTCACGGGCGTCACCAACTCCGACGGCGCTGAAGCGAGCTGGGGCCACACCGCCGTCACGCTGGCTGCCACCAACGGCTTCGCGGGCCAGTACGCCCGCACCGATTGCGGGGTCGGTGTCTCGGTGATCGCGGGCGAGGGCGCTGGCATGGAGGCCGAGTACGACTTCGCCCATGCCGTCTACCGCGCGGACATGGAAGACGCGGCCACGGTCGGCACACGCGCCGGCGAACGCGCGGTCTCCCGGCTCGGTGCACGGCGCATGTCCACCACCCAGGTGCCGGTGGTCTACGACCCGAGGGTCGCGGGCGGCCTGATCGGCCACATGGCCGGCGCCATCACCGGCCCATCCATCGCGCGCGGCTCCAGCTTCCTGAAGAACAGCCTGGGCAAGCAGATCTTCGCCGACGGCATCAACGTGGTGGACGACCCGCACCGCCCGCGCGGGCAGCGCTCCAAGCCCTTCGATGCGGAGGGCATCGCCAACAGGCGGCGCAACCTGATCGACAATGGCGTGCTGACCACATGGCTGCTCGACCTCGCCTCCGCGCGCCAGCTCGGCCTGGAGACGACCGGCCATGCCGGACGCGGCACGTCCGGCCCGCCGTCCCCCGGCGCAACGAACCTCTATCTGGAACCGGGAAACGTATCTCCCGAAGAACTGATCGCCGACATCGAAGCGGGGTTCTACATCACCGCGCTGATGGGCATGGGCGTCAACGGTGTCACCGGTGACTACAGCCGCGGCGCATCCGGGTTCTGGATCGAGAAGGGCGAGATCACCTTCCCGGTGACAGAGATGACCGTGGCCGGGAACCTGCCGGACATGTTCCGCGCGCTCGTCCCGGCGAACAACCTCGAGTTCCGCTATGGCACCAACAGCCCCACGGTACGCATCGACGGCATGACGGTGGCTGGCGGCGGCTGATCAGGCTGACGCCGCGGGGCGCGCGATCCTGAGGCTCCCCGCCAGGACCGAGAGCTCCACAGGCAGGTGCGCAAGGATGTCGCCATCGCCCTGGACCGGCTCGTCCGTCCCGCACAGTTCGCCCGCGCGCACGGTCAGGTGCGAGGCCGGCACCACATCGAAATCCGGGAAGCGGTCCAGCCGGCCGCTCAGCAGACCCCACATGTAGCGCAGCGCGTTCCAGCGGCCGGTCCGCCGGAACAGGCAGACATGCAGGTGCGGATCGTCCAGCGAGGCCTCGTGCGCCACCACATAGGGGCCGCCGTAAAAATGCCCGTTGGCGATGACCACCGAGGATGCGGTCTCGTCGCGCCCATCGATCTCGACAAGGTAGGTGCGCGCCCGGTAGCGGACCAGCTCCGACAGCGAGGCCGCCACATAGGCGAACTTGCCGATCCGGCGCTTGATCCGCACATCGACATTGGCCACCACATGGGCGTCGAACCCGACCCCGGCCATCATCGCGAAATGCCGCCCGTTGACCGCACCCAGCGACACGGGCCGGGGCGCCTCGCCTGCAATCGCGGCCGCGATCATCTCCGGTGAATCCGGATCGAGGCCCAGTTCGCGCGCCAGCACGTTCGCGGTGCCCAGCGGAATGATCGCCAGCGCACAATCATCGTTGCGGGCGCGGATGCCGTTCAGGATTTCATTGATGGTGCCGTCGCCTCCGGCCGCGACGATCAGCGAACATCCGGTGGCCACGCGCACGATGCGCTCCGCATCCCCCGGCGCGCAGGTCTCGCACATGGTGACCGACATCCCCTTCGCACGCAGGGCTGCCAGCGTCGCGCGCAACCGCCGGCGACGGCGAGGACCGGCGGTCGGGTTGAAGATGATGAGACAGCGGGACATGGCACTCCGAAATCGCCCAGAAACAACTTTAATGTTACAGTTCGGTGTATATTTTATTTATTTATTATTACATTGATTATTGTCATTTTTACAATATTTAGGCTTATGTTGAGACTGTTTTTCTATATCTAGGGGCCGAGTTTCTCTAGAACCGGTCGGGACATGAGCGGCGAAACCCTGGTCCACAAGTACCGCACGATCTGGATTTCGGACATCCATCTGGGTACGCGCGGATGCAAGGCCGAGCACCTGCTCGACTTCTTCAAGCATACGGAATCTGACACGCTCTACCTCGTCGGCGACATCGTCGACGGCTGGCGGCTTCGGAAATCATGGTACTGCCCGCAATCCCACAACGACGTGGTGCAGAAACTTCTGCGCAAGGCGCGCAAGGGCACAAGGGTGATCTATGTGCCCGGCAACCACGACGAGATGCTGCGCGACTACACCGACATGGTGTTCGGCGGCGTGACCCTGAAGTCCGAGGCCTACCACACCACTGCCGATGGCCGGCGGCTCTGGATCACCCATGGCGACCAGTTCGACGCCGTGGTGCGCTACGCCCGCTGGCTCGCCTATCTGGGGGACTGGGCCTACAACACGGTCCAGGCGATCAACTACTGGTTCAACCTGGTCCGCCGCGTCCTTGGCTTCCGCTACTGGTCGCTGTCGAAATTCCTCAAGCACCGGGTCAAGAACGCGGTGCAGTTTGTCAGCAAGTACGAGGAGGTCGTCGCCGAGGAGGCCCGCAAACGCGGCGTGGACGGGGTTGTGTGCGGCCACATCCACCATGCCGAGATGCGCGATTTCGATGGCGTCCTCTACTGCAATGACGGCGACTGGGTGGAAAGCTGCACGGCACTGGTCGAGCACCGTAACGGCGAGTTGGAAATCCTCAACTGGGCCGATGTGCGCCAGCTGTCTCTGGCGCTGAGGTAACTGGCATGCGGATCGCTCTCGTCACAGATGCATGGTTCCCGCAGGAGAACGGCGTTGTGCGCACCCTCAACACGGTGGTCGAGCGCAGCAGGGCTGCCGGCCATGAGGTGCTGACCGTCACGCCGGACCTGTTCCGCACGATCCCCTGCCCGACCTATCCCGAGATCCGCCTTGCGCTGCGTCCCCATCCGCGCATGCGCCGGATGATCGATGAGTTCGCCCCCGACGCGATCCATATCGCCACGGAAGGCCCGCTGGGTCAGGCCGCGCAGCGCATCTGCCGCGACCATGGCTGGCCCCACACCACGTCCTTCCACACCAAGTTCCCGGAATACATCCACGCCCGCGCGCGCGTTCCCGTGTCCTGGACCTATGCCTGGATGCGCCGTTTCCACGGCAAGGCCGAGCGCGTGATGGTGGCGACGAAAACCATCCAGCGGGAATTGCGCGATCGCGGTTTCGACAACACCGTGATGTGGACGCGCGGCGTCGATACCGACCTGTTCCGTCCCCGCCCCCATGACGAGTGGCCCGAGACGATGCGCGACCTGCCGCGCCCGATCCAGCTCTATACGGGCCGGGTCGCGGTGGAGAAGAACATCGCCGCCTTTCTGGAGCTGGAGACGGCCGGCACCAAGGTGGTGGTAGGCGACGGCCCGCAGCGGCGCGAACTGGCTGCGAAATTCCCGGGCGTGGTCTTCACGGGCGAGCAGCACGGCGATGCGCTGGCCCGCCACTTCGCCGCCGCCGACGTCTTCGTGTTTCCCTCGCGCACCGACACCTTCGGGCTGGTGCTGCTGGAAGCGCTGGCCAGCGGCGTGCCTGTCGCCGCCAATCCCGTGCCGGGCCCGCTGGACGTCATCGGGCGCGACGGGCCGGGCTGCCTCAACGAGGACCTCGCCTACGCCGTGGTCGAGACGCTGCGCACCTCCGACCCCGAGCACTGCCGCCGCCACGCGCTGGGCTATTCCTGGGACCGCTGCGTCGAGCTGTTCATCGGCCACCTCGCGCCCATCGCACAGGACGCCCGCGAAGCGGCCTAGCGTTTCACCTACTGCTTCAGCGGCACCGGCTGGTCGGCAGGCGGATCGACCTCGAACGCGTTGGCCGTACAGCAGGTCATCATGAACTGGCCGGTCGCCGCCACCAGCGCGATCAGGTCCGTCTCCCCCATCACATCCAGCGCAGCGGCGTAGGACGCATCGCTCAGCTTGCAGGACTGCAACATCTCCTGCGCCACGGCGAAGCAGGTACGTTCACGTGCATCGGACAGGTCCGGCGTGCCCCCGTCATTGATGGCGTCGATCACCTCGCGCTCGATGCCGATCTTCAGCGCGTTGCGCGACTGGGCGAACCACGGGTATCGGGCATTCCAGTGCCGGGCGACCGCCATGAACACGATCAGGCGCTCGCGCCCGGTCAACGGGGTGCGGCCGATACATTCGCGCATGCCCTGTGAGGTCTCGAACAGGTCGGGGATTCGGATATAGGCGTAGAACGGCCCGCCGACGGGACCGCCGGCTTCCTTGGCGGCGTCATAGACGCGTGCCTGGTCGGCGTTCATGTCCTCGCGGGCGATGATGTTGATGCGTGTCACGGGTCTCTCCTCCTGCGCATGGCTGTTTTGCGGGACAGTATGCCCGCCATTCCCGCCCCGAGACAGGCCCCCGCGAACCCCGCGCTGTACATGGCGAACGGCACGGTTTACGGGCATGTTAGACTTGCCTTGGCGACGGGGCCTGTGGCTCCATCCGCCCGCACGAACAAGGAGGCGACCCGATCCGCGCCATGCAGGATTCGGCAGACAACGCGGCCAGGGAATCGACCGGCTACCTGATGAAGCGCCTGTGGCGCGACTGGATGCGCCAGCACCTGCCGCGCATCATCGTCGCCGTGGTGCTGATGTTGGTCGTCGCGGGCGCGTCGGCGTCCTATCCCAAGCTGATCGAGACCTCGGTCAACATGCTGGAGGCCAAGAACCGCAACGTCATCTGGCTGCTGCCGCTGGCGATCGTTCTTGTCACCTTCATCAAGGGCATGGCCTCCTATGGACAGAGCGTGCTCAGCCAGTCGGTGGCGCTGCGGGTCATCAACGCCATCCAGAAGGCGATGTTCGCCCATCTCATGCGCGCCGACCTGCGCACCCACCATATGACCTCGACCGGCAAGCTGATCTCGCGCTTCACCAACGACGTGAACCTGATGCGCGACGCG
>JAYOFE010000011.1:0-107468 GCA_038117045.1 Alphaproteobacteria bacterium
TCCAGATGCCAATTCTCTAACTCAGCAAATGGACCCGGTTAAGGGGGGCAGGTCACGCTCAATCCCGCGAAAATCCTGGGCGAGGAAGACGAGATCGGTACGCTGGCCGTGGGTTCGCGCGCCGATATCACGGTTCTCGATCCCGTCTCCGGCCGCTGGGCGCTCGCCGATGCGGAAGGCGAGGTGCTGACCGTCAACGAGCGCCTTGTGCCCCAGCTGGTCATTCGCGACGGCAAAGTGATAGTCCCCAACCGGCGGCTTCTGCGCGATGTCTGCGAGGACGGGATTCCGGTCGCCGCCGAGTAGGGTGGTGACGTGAGAAAACCTGGGTAAGTCATTGATGCACATCGCGTTACCGGATCTCATCTCGAATTCGTACTTTCCCGCGATCGCGGCCGTGGAGCTCGGCTGCTTCCGTGACGAGGGGCTCGACATGGAGCTCGAGCTCATTGCCCCCGTCGACCGTACCTACGAAACCCTGAAGGCGGGCGAGATCGATTTCGTCGCCGGGTCCGCCCATGGCGTGCTCAACACCTTCCCGCGCTGGGAAGGCGCCAAGCTGCTCGCGGCCCTGTCCCAGGGGATGTACTGGCTGCTGGTGCTTCGCGCGGATCTCGGGGCCGCGCCGGGTGACGTCTCGGCGGTGAAGGGGCTAAAGATCGGCGCCGCGCCGGTCGTCGAGTACGGTTTTCGCGGCGTTCTGCTGGAGGCCGGGCTTGATCCCGACCATGACCTCGAGATCGTCCGGGTGCTGGGGACAGGCGGGCCCAGCACGAATTTCGGCGTGACGGCCGCGAATGCACTGGCAGAGGGGCTGATCGACGGGTTCTGGGCGAACGCCATGGGCGCCGAGGTGGCGATCCGGGGCGGCAGCGGGACCAAGGTGCTCGATGTGCGGCGCGGGCTGGGCAGCGCCATGGCGTTCAATTTCACGGCGCCGGTGCTTGTGGCAACCGACACGATGATCGAGACCAGTCCGGACGCCTGCGCCGCAGCGGTCCGGGCGATCGCGGCGGCCCAGAAGGCGCTCGTTGCGAACCCCGCGCTCGCCACGGAGATCGCCGAGAAGGTATTCCCGCCGGGCAATACGGCCCTTATCGAGGAGCTCATCCGGCGCGACCAGCCGTTCCTGAGCCCCGAACTGACCCCGGAATTTGTCGCCGGCATGAATGCCTTTGCGCGCGATGTCTCGCTGCTTGATGTCGATGTGCCCTATGAGGGCGTCGTCGCGACGCAGTTCGCCACCCACTGGGGCGCCTAGCTCGCTTCATTCGCGAGGGTTTTCCCCGGCACGCGCGGCGGACTAGTCTTCCCGCCAGGGGAGAGACATCGCATGGAAATCCAGCCGCTGACCGGGGTCATCGGTGCCGAGATCAAGGGCGCCGACCTCGAGAACCTCACCGATGCGCAGTTCGAGGAAATCGAGCAGGCGTTCACCGATCACCTGGTCCTGTTCTTCCGGGACCAGCCGCCGCTGTCGCCGGAGGCGCATATCGCGTTCGGCCGGCGCTTCGGCCCGCCGCATATCCATCCGGTCGCGCCCGGGCCGAACGGCTATCCCGAAATCATGACGATTCACGCGGACGCCAACTCGAAATACGCGGACGGCAACAACTGGCACACGGATGTGTCCTGTGATGTCGAGCCGCCGCTCGGCTCCTGCCTGCAGCTCCGCGTCCTGCCGCCTGTGGGCGGCGACACGCTGTTCGCCAACATGTATGCGGCCTATGAAACCCTGTCGCCGATGATGCAGGACTTCCTGGCCGACAAGACGGCGATGCATGAATCCGAGCACGTCTATCGCGGACGCTACGCGGAGCGCGGCGTCGATGACACGGGCAGGGTCTATCCCAGCGCCGAGCATCCCGTGGTGCGCACCCACCCGCGTTCGGGCCGCCAGGCGCTCTATGTGAACCCGGGCTTCACGACAAAGATCAACGGCCTGACCACGGCCGAGAGCAAGGCCATCCTGCAGTTGCTCTTCGTCCACCAGCAGCGCCCGGAATTCCAGGTGCGTTTCACGTGGTCGGAAAACGCCATCGCGTTTTGGGACAACCGCTGCACCCAGCATTTCGCGATCTGGGATTACTGGCCGCACGAGCGCATGGGCCACCGCGTCACGGTGAAGGGGGAACGGCCGTTCCATGAAGCCCGGCAGGCCGTGCAGTCCGATCTTCGGGTATCACGGCGTCACGACTGAACACTTGGTCGCATTGCAATTTTTCATTTCACAACTAAATACTGTGAAAATTGCATTCCGGCGCAGACCCCTAAAAAGGGCATGCACGCGGCAGACCAAGGAAAGGCTGTCTCTATGAGCAGCACAGGAACATCCATCCGTGAGATGGACGCGGCCACACTGAAATCCATGCTCGATGCCGGCAAGGCCATCGTGATCGATGTGCGCGAGCCGATGGAGTATGTGCGCGAGCACATCATCGGCGCCCGGCATGTCCCGCTTTCTGGCTTCGACAAGGCGGATTTCTCGGGCGACCAGGACAAGGTCGCCGTGTTCCACTGCGCCAGCGGTGCACGGACCGCCGCCAATGCGCAGCGCATCCTCGCGACAGGGTTCGCGGACATCTATCACCTCAAGCGCGGGCTGGGCGGCTGGAAGGCGGCCGGGTTTCCCATCCATCTCAATCGCGACGCACCGATTGACATCATGCGCCAGGTCCAGATCGCGGCGGGCTCGCTAGTGTTGGCCGGCGTCATCCTGGGGTTTCTGCTGTCGCCCTGGTTCTTCGCGCTCAGCGGCTTTGTCGGTGCCGGCCTGACCTTCGCGGGCGTAACCGGGTTCTGCGGCATGGCCCGGATTCTCGCGGCAGCACCCTGGAACCGCGTGGCGCCCGTATCATCCAGCCCGGGCTGATACGGAGAAGTGCTACCGGGGCGGATACTGCGCCGACAGTTCGTCGATGAGGGCGAAGCGCGTGTCCACGCCTTTCGGTGAGATGCGTTTGATCTTCGGGTTGTTGGCCAGAAATTCGAGGCCCGTGTCGCCCTGATCGATCAGGAACGCCGCGATGGGGACCTTGTACACGGCCTGATCCGATAGGGGTTGGCCGCCGATCCGCCAGCCGCCATCGGCGCTGCTGACATTGGCGTGGATCAGAAACGAGCCGATCCCCTTGTTCTTCCGTCCGATATTCAATGCGCGGCGCAGGATATCGCCCGACATCTCCACCTCCACGTAGTCGCCGCCGAAGGGCAAGATGCGCACGATGTCGGACTGCGTGATGTCGCCCGGGGGCAGGACGTCGTCGATGCGGATGCCGCCCGCATTCACCAGAGAGAGCTGGGCGCCGGGAAAGGCACGGACAGCACTTTGCGCGATAAGGTCCGTCAGACGCGTGGCCCTGAAGCGGACGCTGGATTCCAGCCCGTCCAGCGGCACATCGGTTTTTGCAATGACGGCGTCGGGCTGGAAGCCGTCGGCGCGCAACGCGGTGAACGCCTTTTCGACCCAGACATCAACCCTTTTGGCGATCTCCAGGTCTTCCGCAAAGCGTGAATCGACGATCTGCAGGCGCGACTCGACATTCAGCGCATGAGTGTCCGTGTCGTAAGTGAGATCGTGGATATAGACCGAGCGCGCATTGGAATCGGCCTTGGCGATCGGCGTGAAATCGGGACCGCGGCGGCGGTAGTAGTTTACGTGCTCATGCCCGCCGACGATCAGGGCGATGCCGGGAAGGCGCTCCGCCAGCTGTACGTCTTCGTCGATGGCCTGATGGGTCAGCAGGATGACGATATCCGCATTGTCCCTTGATTTTAGCTCGGCCAGCACCGTCTTCGCCTCGACGAAGGGGTCCAGAACCGTGACGAAGTCCTTGGCCAGGGATTGCAGCGTGATTCCCCCGAGGCCGATCCGGACGCCCTCGACCTCGATCAGCGCGGTGCGCGCGGTGTGCGGGAAGGGGATGCCGGTCGTCTTGTCGATCACATTGCTTGAGACGATTTTGAACTCGGCTTCGGACAGCCGCGCGATGAGCGAGTCCCGGCCGTTGTCGAACTCATGGTTGCCGAGAGTCATGAAGTCCCAGCCCATGGCATTTAGGACATCGATCATCTGCTTTCCGTGCAGGCGCGCGCCATCGACCTTAGCGTTGCCGATGGCAGAGGGGCTCAGGAGATCGCCGGCAAGAATGGTGTAGGTGTTGGGGTTCTCGGCCTCCAGTTGCTTGACCAGTGTCTCCAGCCGGGCGAGGCCGCCATACCGACCGCCGCCGACCGGGGTCATTTCATAGACATCATTCGCCTGGACGAGCGTGATCCGGAGGTCCTTCGCAAATGCCGGGGATATTGAGAATGCGCCAAGAACAAGGAAGCCCGAACCCAGAAACCGGAATGTGCGGGCCAACTGCGATCGTGTCGTGCTGAACATCATGGGCTGCCCGGATGTGGAAAGCGGATTCGCTATCCTGCGCCCGTCGCGGGAATTGTGAAACCCCGCGCGCGGCCTCTCGGTGATCGGGGATACGGTAAATGCGGCCGTGCGCCTGTCCTCAGCTGTGGCCGGTGCCGCTATCGCTCCGCTGCGACAAGACGACTACGGTTCAGCCCTCGTCCCAGACGGGCCGCCGCACCTCCGGATCAACAATGCGCAGGTTCCTGTCCCGGAGCGCGCCAATGCGGTCCATCTCTGCGCCGGACAGTTCGAAGTCGAACAGGCCGATATTTTCCTCGATTTCCTGGAAGGTCAGTGCGCGCGGGACGATCCCCACGTCCGGCTGTTGCACCAGCCAGCGCAGTGCGACCTGGGCCGGTGTGCGAGCATGTGTATTCGCGATTTCCCGGATGACGGGGTCCTTGAGGACCTCGCCGCGCGCCAGCGGCACATGGCAGGTGACCAGAATGCCGTGCTTGCGGCATGCCTCGATCAGCCGGTCCTGCCGGATATAGGCGTGATACTCGATCTGGTTGGTGACGATCGGCTCCGGGCATTTGGCCATCGCCTCATCGAGCAGCGCGATCGTGAAGTTCGACACGCCGATATGCCTGGCCAACCCCTCGCGCTTCGCCTTCGCCAGCGCGCCGAGGGTCTCCTCCAGCGGCACGCGGGGCTGCGGCCAATGAATAAGCAGCAGGTCCACATGGTCGAGGCCGAGCGTCCTGAGGCTGGTGTCCACCGAGCGGGCAAAGTCGTCGGCCTTCGCGTCTTCCTCGGTGACCTTGGTGGTGACCCATATCTCCTCGCGGGCGAGACCCGAGGCGCGGATGCCTTTGCCAACCCACTGCTCGGAGCCGTATTTGCGCGCCGTGTCGATGTGGCGGTAGCCAACGTCAAGCGCGTGCTTGACCAGCCCAACGGCTTTGTCCGGCTCGGGGAACAGCATGGTGCCGTAGCCGACGGCGGGAAACGTTGCGCCGTGGGCGGAAATCGCAGGGGCCTCTGTGGGGGGCATTGTTCTTCCTGTGTCGTGTTACCGGGCCGATGTGCGGCTCCAGTGGCGCTGGCTGAATGGTACTTCCTCTGGCGCGCGCGCGTCGATCTTTGGCTGGCGTCTGTTTTCTTGTGCGCTCCGCCGGCGTCGCGCTGGAGCATCCGGCCGGCGCTGTCAGGAATCGGCGCTGGCGTTCGCATGGTCCTCGGGCGATTGCGCCTCGATGAAGACGTCGCCGATGGCGGGGAAGCGCTCCTTGATCTCGGTTTCGAGGGCCGTGACCGTGGACTGGATCTCCTCACCGGAAACGCCGTCCCGGAAGGCGAGACTGAGATTGGCGAGGATGTTGTACGGGCCGAAATGCACCGTGCGCAGCTCGTTGACCGCGGCGACGGCCGGTGCGGCGCGGGCAATCTCGCGGATCGCATCGACGGTGGACGCGCGCGCGGCCTCGCCGGTCAGCAGGCTCTTGGTCTCCCAGGCCAGCCCGACAGCGGTCGCGGCCAGGATCACGGCAATGACGATGGAGGCCGCCGCGTCGGCCCAGGCGAGGTGCAGGTGCTGTGTTACCAGCAGGCCGGCAAATGCCACGATCAGGCCGAGCATGGCGGCGGTGTCCTCGAACAGGACGGTGAACAGGGTGGGGTCCTTGGACCGCCGCACTTCCTCGATGAGCGAGCGCTTGCCCCGAATGCGGTTGAACTCCCGGAACGCGATCGTCCAAGCGATTCCCTCGAATACGATCGCGGCGGCCAGCACGGCATAGTTGATTGCGAAGTTGGTGACCGGGTGCGGGTCCGAGATTTTGGAAATGCCCTCGTAGAACGATATGCCGGAACCCAGACCGAATATCAGGATCGCCACCACAAACGCCCAGAAGTACAGTTCCATGCCGTAGCCGAACGGGTGTTCGTCATCGGCGGGACGCCGCGCGCGGGCGATCCCGAATAGCAGCAGGCCCTGATTGCCCGTGTCCACCAGCGAGTGGATTGCTTCCGAGATCATCGCCGACGATCCGGTATAGGTGCCCGCGGCGAACTTCGTCACCGCGATCAGCGCGTTTCCGGCCAGTGCCGCATAGATGACCTTTTTCGAACCGCCGTGCGATGCCAAGAAATTCGCTTTCCCCGTGGACGTAATGGCCAAGCCTAGCATGGCTTTGCGCGACGCAATGTGCCTATGCGAGGGTGAGGTGATCACGCGGAGCGGGCCTACGCATGCTTGCCAATATTGCCATCCTCCTGGCCCTGTCTCTCGCCTGGGCCTCCAACTATCTCTTCATCTCCGAAGCGGATCGCGGACTGCCACCGTTTACGGCGACGGCGGCGATTGCGCTGGCCGCAGGTTTGTTCCTGCTGATCGGTGTGCGCCTGGGCCTGCGCCGACCACTCTGGCCGACCCTGCGCGCGCATCCCGTCGTGCCGATGGTGATGGCCGTGACGGCGCTGGGCGCTCCCCAGCTCAGTTCGGTGATCGCGGAAGACAGCATCTCCCCCGATCTCGCGACGGTCATTGGCACGGCAGTGCCGATCCTCACGTTTCTTGTCGGCGCCTGCGTGCTCAGGACCACACCCGCCAGCCCCCTGAACTTTCTGGGGGTCGTCATCGCGGTCGCGGGCATCGTGATCTTTGCCGGTCCTGAAACCCTGCTGAGCCAGGGGGCAGAGGTGACCGGTATCGCGATCATGTTGTCGGGGGGTGTGGTCTTCGTCGCCAACGGCCTTTACGCCGCCCAGCGCACGGCAGAAATGGACCAGTATGTTCTGACTGTCTGGATCGTCGTGTTCGCCGCAATCGGCCTCTCCGTGGCAGCCCTGATCGTTGAGGGCGTGCCGGACAGGCTGCCGGCGCGCGCCGAGCTCGAGGCGATTGCACTGTCGGGCTTTGCGGGAACCGGCGCTGCCTACCTGCTGTATTACTTGCTGCTCGCCCGTGCCGGTGCGGCGTTCACGTCGCTCTATGCCTTTCTGGTGCCGCCGCTCGGCCTGTTCCTGACCGCGGTGTTCATGGGCACGGAACTGACCGGCAACCATATCGCCGGTGTGGCCATCGTGCTGGTCGGCCTGTGGCTGATCCTGCGGCGCAGTGATACCGCGCTGCACCGCGACAGTTGACGCTCCCGTGTGCGCCCCGGAGACTGGGCGTCACAAGGACTGGTTGGGGCAGGAACGATGAACTCGAAAAAGATCTGGGGCGGCCGTGTGGCCGTGGCGTCGCTGCTGCTGGCCATGGTGGTCCAGGCAGCGCAGGCGGATGATGCATGCCCGGCCCACAAGGCCGAGAAACTAGTCCCGAAAGACCCCGCGATGTGCGCCGCGCTCGATCCGGTCGTGCGCGCGCCGGGTAAGCTGCCGCTCGCCGAATACGAAGCGAAGCTCGGCGACTACCTGCGCAATTTCTGTCACCGCAACGAGGCAGCCGGCTGGGTCCGCGACAAGGATGTGCGCGACACCGGCCCGTACACAGCGCGGCTGGAAGACGGCGAATGGATCGGCACGGATCACGGTGTGCATGCGCCGGTGGTGATCTGGTATTCGCCCGAAGCGATCGACTGGGTCCGCAAGAACCGCTCCGCGTCGCACGAGGGCCATGGGGCGGATTCATCGCCGGTGCCCGACGGCACGATGCTCATCAAGGAAATGTATCCCGCGCCCGCCGCCAAATGCGCGGGCCTCGACCCGCTGGAACTGCTGCCGACGTCTGGTGCGGCGGTGATGATCCGCGACCGCGGTGCCTCCCATGACGGGTGGTTCTGGGGTTGGTTCGGCTGGGACGGGGAAGGCTGGGCGCCCGACTGGCCCGCCAACCAGCAAGTTAACGGCTATCCGCTGATGGGCTTCGGCCAGTATTGCGTGAACTGCCACGCCTCGGCGCGCGACAACCTGACGTTTTCCTCGACCCGGAACATCCATGGCGAACCCGGTGAGCCGCTGGCCTATCTGAGCCAGAATGAGCCGCTGCACACGCAACTGCCCGCCCATCACGTCGCGCTCGCCAAGGCGGCGAAGGCGGCCAGGACACCGGACGGTGACATGCCGCTGGAGACCTGGCTTGAGGGTTTCCGCGAGGCATTCCCGTGGCGCGCCATCGCACCGACCCCGAAGACCGTCGTCGCGATGCCGTCCCAGACCTAT
Organism: Alphaproteobacteria bacterium; assembly: GCA_038117045.1. Lineage (GTDB taxonomy): Bacteria > Pseudomonadota > Alphaproteobacteria > UBA6615 > UBA6615 > JABJAG01. The sequence continues at coordinate 8,522 of JAYOFE010000011.1, forward strand.
GACAATGTCTGGATGCCGGCGAATGCGCCTGCCGACCATGCGCCCTATCTGACCTCGGACCAGTGCCTGAGCTGCCACGACGCGGGCAGCACCGGCCTGCATTTCGACATGACGGTGCCGGATGGCGACACGGGCAAGCTGGTGAACATGTCGCCCTATGCGACCTGGCGGACGTCGCCGATGGGGCTGGCGGGCCGTGACCCGATTTTCTTCGCGCAGCTCGCCAGCGAGACCCAGACCTTCCATCCCGAAAACGCGGCCTTCGTGGAGACGACCTGTCTGGGTTGCCACGGGATTCTGGGCGAGCGCCAGGCGCAGCTCGACAGCCACATCCGTGACGGTTCGTGCGAGGCGTTTTCGCGCGAAGACGTGAATTCGGTGCCCTGGCCGGCGGACAATCCGGGCGTGGAGAAGGCCGGATACGGCGCGCTGGCACGCGACGGCGTTTCCTGCCTCGTCTGTCACCAGATGGCGCTGGGGGTGAAAGAAACCGAGAAGTACGCCGATCATGCCCGCAACGCCTGTGTGGCCGAACGCCAGGAGGCGCTCAATCCCAGCCTCAAGGGGCTGGCACGGACCTTCACGGGCTCGTTCCTGATGACCGACGGGACCGGGGTTGCCGGACCGTTCGAGAATCCGAAGCCGCTGTCGATGCAGAATGCGCTGGGCATCACCCCGCACTATGACCCGGCGATCAAGACGTCGGAAATCTGCGCCTCGTGCCACACGGTCCACCTGCCGGTGCTGCACCGGGGCAAGAACATCGGCCATGTCTATGAACAGACCACCTATGCCGAATGGGCCTTCAGCGATTTCCGGTCCGGCACCTCGGTGGACGGCACGGATCTGCCGGGCGGGCAGGGCGACAAGTGGAAGGAATGTGCCGAGTGCCACCTTCCGTCGCTGACGCCGAAGACCAGCAAGATCGCCAGCATCCAGGAAAGCACCGGGTTTCCGGCAGCGGACTTTACGGCGCTGCCCGAGGACATCAACCTGGAGGAGCGCGAAGGTTTTTCGTCGCACGAGCTGGTCGGGCTGAACGTGTTCCTGGTGCGCATGGCGCGACAGTTCCCGGAGATCCTGGGCCTGCCGAAGATCGACCCGATGCTGGTCAGCAAGGGTGTGCCGCCGGTTGTCCAGACGGAAAACCGCATCTATGCGAGCGCGCGGTCGGACGTGGCCGATGTACACGTCGGTGACGTCACTCTCGACGACACCCATCTGCGGGCCAACGTCGAGGTCATCAACTATGTGGGCCACAAGTTCCCGTCGGGTGTGGGCTTCCGCCGCGCGTTCCTGTCCTTCGAGGTGCTGGATGCAAACGGTGACGTTCTCTGGGCGTCCGGCCGTACGGACGATGTGGGGCGCATTATCGGCGCGAACGGCGATCCGGTGGCCGGTGAGGTCTGGTGGGGACCGCAATGCACGCTGCCGGCCGACCGTGCATCGCGGGCGCACCAGCCGCATTTCCAGGAAGTCACCTCGCAGAATCAGGTGCAGATCTACCAGGAGCTGGTGTCTGCACCGCCGGACAAGGCGGAGGTCTCCTGCGGCCACACGGCCGAGCCGGAGGGCATGCTGACGACCAGCTTCCTGTCGATCTGCGCCGAGGTGAAGGACAACCGCCTGTTGCCCAGCGGCTACCTCGATGTCGGCAAGCGCCGCGAGATCTCCAGGGCGTTTGGTGCGGGCGATGACCTGGCCGAGGATGCCGGTTCCACGGCAGTCGGCAACGACCCCGACTACGTCACCGGCGGCGGCGACAAGCTGGTCTATGCGGTGCCGCGCGCCGAACTGTCGGGAATACCGGCCTCGGTGCGCGCCCGGCTTTACTTCCAGGCGACGCCGCCGTTCTACCTGCAGGACCGGTTCTGCACGGCGGAGGGACCGGACACCGACCGCCTGTACTATTTGGCGGGACATCTGGACCTGGCCGGTACCCGGGCGGAGGACTGGAAGCTGCTGATTTCCGACAGCGGTGACGTGAAGGTGAAGTAGGGGGCTCAGGCGCGCGCTTGATCACACGGGGTGCGAGGCCCAAGTAACGCCCACCATGAGATTTTGGAGACGGAGGACCACCCCGATGACTGATGCAAACGAACGCGCCGTTCTTGCCGGCGGTTGTTTCTGGGGCATGCAGGACCTGATCCGCAAACTGCCGGGGGTCGGCAGGACCCGCGTCGGCTACACCGGCGGTGACGTGCCGAACGCAACCTACCGCAACCACGGCATGCATGCCGAGGGGATCGAGATCTTCTTCGATCCGTCGAAGATCAGCTATCGCGAGCTCCTGGAGTTCTTCTTTCAGATCCACGACCCGACGACCCCGGACCGCCAGGGCAACGACCTGGGCCCGTCCTACCGCTCGGCCATCTATTACGTGAATGACGAGCAGAAGCGCGTGGCGGAAGAGACCATCGCCGATGTGAACGCGTCAGGCCTGTGGCCGGGCAAGGTGGTCACCGAACTGGAGCCGGTCGGCGATTTCTGGGAAGCTGAGCCGGAGCACCAGGATTACCTGGAGCGGTTCCCGAACGGGTACACCTGCCATTTCCCGCGGCCCAACTGGAAGCTTCCGAAGCGCGAGAACGCGGCCTGAGCGACGGGACGGTCCGTATCGGGTTCGGCGGCGGCTGCCACTGGTGCACCGAGGCGGTGTTCCAGTCGCTGCGCGGCGTCCGGGACGTGGCACAGGGATTTGTTCGCTCCGATCCGCCTGACGACGGCTGGTCCGAGGCCGTTCTGGTCTCCTTCGACCCGAACGAGATCGGGCTGGATGTCCTGACGGATATCCACCTGCGCACCCATGCGAGCACGTCGGCACACAAGATGCGCGGCAAGTACCGCAGCGCGGTCTATGCGCTCGATGCCGCGCAGGCAGGGGAATTGCGCGTAATCCTGACGAAGCTACAGGCGGGGTTCGACGCGCCGCTGGTGACGCGGGTGCTACCGTTTGCCGGGTTCAAGCCGTCGGACGAACGGTTCCACCACTACTACCGCACCGATCCCGAACGGCCGTTCTGCCGGACCTATATCGACCCCAAACTGGCCCTGCTGCGCATGCAGTTTGCGGAGATGGTCGAAGATCAGGTGCCGCAGAAGGTCTGATAGGGAATGTTGGTCGGGGTGCCCGGTTGCGCGAAATCCTCGCGTCCCGCGACCTCCTCGAACGGCGCTGAAATCACCGCGAGCATGTCCTCGAATTTCGACATGTCGTTGCGGTCGACGGCGGCGGCCAGCGCCTCCTCGACCTTGTGGTTGCGCGGGATATAGACCGGATTCACCCGGTCCATGGTGTCCGCGCGGTCTGACGGGGATCCGGGCTCCCGATCCAGACGGGCGCGCCATGCGGTCTCCCATGCATCGAAGATTGCCGGATCGACGAAAAGGTCGCGTACGGGTGCATTGTCGCCGCGAACGGCATCGGACAGGCGGCGGAACGTCAGCGTGAAGTCCGCCTTGCCCTGGTGCATCGCGCCGAGAAGGTTGTTCACGAGATCGATGTCGCCGTCCTCGGCCGTGTCGAGCCCGATCTTGGTGCGCATCCGGCCCAGCCAGGCATCCGCGAACAGGCCGGGTGCGTCGTTTGCTGCATCGGTCAGCAGTTCGATGGCCCGGTCCTTGTCCGGATTGACCAGCGCGATCAGCGTTTCTGCCAGCCGTGCGAGGTTCCAGGTCAGGATCGGCGGCTGGTTGGCGTAGGCGTAGCGGCCTTGCAGGTCGATGGAACTGAACACCGTGGCCGGGTCATAGGCATCCATGAAGGCGCAGGGGCCGTAGTCGATGGTCTCGCCGGAAATCGTGGTGTTGTCCGTGTTCATGACGCCATGGATGAAGCCGATGCTCATCCACCAGGCGACCAGTTCCGCCTGCGCGCGCGCAACCGACTGGAAGAACGCGAGGTAGGGGTTATCCGCCTCACGCGCGACCGGGTGATGGCGCGCGATGGCGTAGTCGGCGAGCTGGCGCACCATTTCCGTCTCGCCGCGCGCGGCGAAGAACTGGAAGGTGCCGACGCGCAGGTGGCTTGCCGACACGCGGGTCAGGATGGCGCCGGGCAGCGGGGTCTCGCGATACACCTGTTCGCCGGTCGAGACCGCGGCAAGCGCGCGCGTCGTCGGCACGCCGAGCGCGTGCATGGCCTCACCGATCAGGTATTCCCGCAGGACAGGACCGAGCGCGGCCTTTCCGTCGCCGCCCCGAGAGAAGGGCGTGCGGCCCGAGCCCTTGAGCTGGATGTCCCGCCGGTTGCCCCTTGTGTCGACGATCTCGCCGAGCAGGAGCGCGCGCCCGTCGCCGAGTTGCGGCGAGAACCCGCCGAACTGGTGCCCGGCATAGGCCTGGGCGAGTGGCGTCGCGCCCAAAGGAACGCGGTTTCCGGCGAAGATGTCCGCACCCGCCGGCGTGTCGAGGGCGTCTGCATCGAGGCCGAGTTCGGCCGCCAGTGCGTGATTGAACTTCAGCAGGCGCGGTTCCGGGACCTGCGCGGCCTGCCAGGGGACATAGAAGCCCTCAAGCTCGCGCGCGAAGGAGTTGTCGAACCCGAAGTCGGGCAGACCGGATGCGTCCGTATCAAAAGTTTCGGCTTGCGAAGTCATATCGACCACAACATGGGTCGGAACATGGCATTTGTCCATGTTCCGGGCCGGTTGCGGACGTGAACTAACGTGCGGCAGCGTGCCCCGAGACCGGAAGCTCGCCCGGTAGGCGGATGTGCTCGCGGGTGATCGACGGGACGTCGACAACGCCCAGCACCGCCATGGTGCGAAGGATCTCGGCTTCCAGAATGTCGAGGGCCCGGCTGGCACCCGGTTCGCCCGCGGCGCCGACACCCCACAGGGTGGGGCGGCCGATGGCAATCACATCCGCGCCCAGCGCCAACCCCTTGAGGACATCGCTGCCGCGCCGCACGCCGGAATCGGCGATGATGGTGAGCTTGCCGCCGACCTCTTCCACGATCGCCGGGAGCGCATCCCACGGTGTCATGGCCGTGTCGTTGACGTTGCCCGCGTGGTTGGACACGAAAATGCCGTCGATGCCCGCCTCGACCGCCTTGCGCGCATCTTCGGGGTGGAGAATGCCCTTGAGCAGGAGCTTCTTCGGCCACACCTCGCGCAGGCGCTTCACGTAGTCCCAGTCCATGGTGTCGTCGCGGTTTAGGAAGCTCTTGGACTTGGCGGAGACGTAGCCGGTGGCCTCGGCCTTGTCTTCCTCGGGGATGTGGATGTTGGTAAAGGCCGGCAGGCGGCCCTCGGCCCGGAAGTATTTCCCGGCCGTGCCGATCGTCCAGCGCGGGTGCAGCGCGCCGTCGATGACGGTCTTCATGTTCATCTTCGGCGGGAAGACGAGGCCGTTGCGCACGTCACTCTCGCGGTTGTTGTAGACCGGTGAATCGACGGTCACGACCAGCGCCTCGAACCCTGCATCCAGCGCGCGCTGGACGGTGACAAAGGCAGCCTCGGGGTTGCGCCAGACATAGAGCTGGAACCACTGGGTGCCGCCACCGTTCCGGATCACCTGTTCCATCGCCGTATTGGACGTGCTGGCCAGCGTGAACGGGATGTTCTTCTTTGCAGCGGCCTTAGCCAGTTCGGTCTCACCCCGGTACCAGACGAAGCCGGCCGGGCCGGTCGGGCCGATCAGCAGGGGCAGACCGATCTTTTTGCCGAACAGCTCGATTTCGGTGTGCCGCTTGGACGTGTTGTTGAGAACGCGCGGCATGAGCTTGATGGCGTCGAGCGCTGCGCGGTTGTCGCGCATGGCGATCTGGTCTTCGCTGCCCTTGTCGCAGAAGTCGAACAGCGCCTTGGTCAGCCGCCGCTTCGCCAGCTTGCGGATGTCCTCGATGTTCAGCGCTTTCTTGGAAAGGTCGGTCACGCGTTTGTCTCCGGTGCGGCGATCATGGCGCCTTCGAGAGCAGCGCGGATCGGGTCGGGAAGGGGGATGGGCCGTGAGGTGGCCGGGTCGAAGTGGACCGTCACGATCTCTGCCGTAGCGACGCATTTGCCGTCCTGGAAGATCGCCTGGCCCAGCCCGTAGGACGAGTTGCCCACGCGGGTGACAATAGTGCCGATCTCGACGGTGCCGGGATAGTGGGCGGGAGAGATGTAGGTCGCTGCATACTTGACCACGGCGAACCCTGTCAGGGTGTTGCCGGCCGCCTCGACAAGGCGCTGCAGCCGGAATCCGACGCGGCCGTCCTCGAAGAACTGGTTGATGGCGCCGTTGTTGACGTGGTTGTTCGGGTCGAGGTCGCTATAGCGCACGGTGTCGGTGACCCAGACCTCGTAGATGGCGCGGTCGGTCAGGTCCGGGGCTGTCGCAGCGGCGTTTTCAGGCATATGGTCGGCAGACAACAGAACGGTTGGGGTGAATATGCCTAGCGTATAACCTGACCGGATAACGTGGTCGAGAGTCCGGGGGGGACTAGCTTTCATGCCATATACGAATATCCGGGGCGTCAAGCTCCGCTATGAGATTGTCGGGAACAAAGGTCCGCTGACCACGCTGGTGACCGGCGGGCGCCGCGGCTACGACGAGTTCCTGCCGCTCGCCGAAAAGCTGGCCGGGCACGGGTTCCGCGTGCTGCTGCATGACCGCCGGAACACGGGTGCATCCGATATCCTGATGGGAGCGGACGAGGTGGAGGAGGCAGTCTGGGCGGACGACATGTTCGTGCTGCTGAGCGAGCTGGGTGAGGTGCCGGCCTTTATCGGTGGGTCTTCGGCCGGTGCCCGCACCGCCCTGTTCTTTGCGCTGCGCCATCCCGACGCGGTGCGCGGGCTCCTGCTCCTGCGTGTGACCGGCGGCCCGTTCGCCGCCAGCCGCCTGCCGGAAAACTATTACGAGAAATTCATACGCGCGGCGGAGGCCGGCGGCATGGACGCGGTTTGCGCGACGCCGGAATACGCGGAACGGATCGCGGCCAACCCGGAGAACGAGAAGCGCCTGAAGAAGATGTCGGCGGAAGAGTTCATCGACATCCAGACCCGCCTGCGCGACCTCTTCGTTGCGGGGACGAGCCTGCCGATCTTCGGCGTGAGCGAGGCGCAACTGAATGCGCTGGACAAGCCGGTGATCATCATCCCCGGTAACGACATGACCCATGATTCCGGGATCGGCCGGATGGTGCACGGGATGATCCCCGGCAGCGAGCTTCATGAACTGCCGATTGAGGATTCCGACGAGGCCGTGATCCCGTTCACCCAGTGGGGTGAATACGAGCCGGAAATTGCGGACACGTTTGCCGATTTCATGAACCGGCACGCGGCCTGACATCTGACCCAGGCCCTGTATTCTCGGACATAACATGACCAGTACCGGTGCCCCAGACTCCGCGGCGACTGACACGCGGGCCTATGCGGCGTTGCGTGTCCCGGCGGCGCGCAACTACCTGATCGGCGCGGCGCTCGCGATGATGGCCGACAGTATCGAGCACGTCATCAGCTACTGGATCATCTTCGAGAAGTTCCATTCGCCGTCGCTGGCGGGCTTTGCCGTGGTCGCGCACTGGCTGCCGTTCCTGCTGGGGTCAGTCTGGGCGGGCGCGCTCGCGGACCGCTATGACCCGCGCCGGATCATCCAGGTCTCCATGGGGCTATTCATGCTGGTGTCCCTGTTCTGGGGCCTCCTATTCGCCACCGACACGCTGGAGAAATGGCACGCGGTCATCCTGCTGATTATCCACGGGATTGCGGGGGCCCTGTGGGCACCCGCCGGACAGGTCCTGTTGCATGAGGTGGTGGGATCGCGCCAGTTGCAGAGCGCGATCCGGCTGATGGCGACCTCGATCACCCTGGGCGTCCTGCTTGGGCCGGGTGTCGGCAGCGTACTGCTGATCGTGTTCGGCGCGACCAACGGCATTTTCATCAACGTCCTGATCTACCTGCCTTTGACGCTGTGGCTGATCAACAACCCGAAGGAGCTCAACCGAGTGCGCGATGGCGCGAAGCGGGCGATCTCCGGATTTGGCGACATGGTCTCCACGTTCAAGCAGGTCTCCGGCCTGCCCGTTGTGTTCTCGATGTCGTTGCTGGCCGGATTGGGTGCGGCGATCGTCGGCAACGCCCACCAGGCGCAGATGCCTGAGTTTGCCCAGGACCTCGGATATGGCGGGGAGACGCTCTATTACAGCCTTCTGTTCGGAGCGAATGCCGCCGGGGCACTGACGGCCGGGCTCGTCCTGGAGGCCCGCAACCTGCTTCCGGCGCGGACCCGGACCGCCTTCATCCTCGCAATGCTCTGGGCGTGTGCGATCTTCGGCTTCGCCGTGTCGTCGAACTACGTCCTGTCGTTCTGCCTGCTGGTATGTGCCGGTTTCTTCGACCTGTCGTTTAACTCCATGAGCCGGACGCTCGCGCAGTTGAACGCGCCGGCCGAAATCCGCGGCCGCGCCATCGGCCTGTTCAATGTGGGGGCACTGGGTGGGCGCACCTTCAGCGGCTTTACGGTTGGCTTCGGCGGCGGGCTGATCGGCATCCAGTCCTCGCTGGCGATCAGCGCCATCATCCTGTTCGCTTGTATCATCGGGCTGCTCGCCTGGGCGCGCTCGCGCGGTGCCTTTGCGGACAGCGCAGGTCGATAGAGTTCGGGTGTGTCCGAAATGCCTGTAATCGAGAACCTGCAGCGCGAAATCCTCACCGGCCCGGCCGTCTGGATGGGCGCGGATGTCCAGAACTCCGATAAGTGGGTGTACCGTTTTACCGGGAATGACATCGCCGAAATCGACGCGGCTTACCGGCATGCTCTGGATGCCGGAGCGACGCTTGCGACCCTCACGAAAGAGCAATTTCCGTTGCCCGGCTTGAGGCCGGTTCTGGACCGCCTGTTGCTTGAGCTGGAAGAAGGCACTGGGTTGTTCCTGCTGCGCGGCGTGCCGGTGGAACGCTACACGAAGGACGACCTGCGGTTCATCTACTGGGGTATCGGCCTGCACCTCGGCCAGGCGGTTTCCCAGAGCAAGCGCGGTGACGTGCTGGGCGATGTGCGTGACCTCGGGACAGGCCTCGATGGCCCAAAATTTCGCGGCTACACCAGTGCGGGAGAGCTGACCTATCACGCGGATGCGGCCGATGTGACCGGGCTGTTCTGTATCCAGCCGGCGAAGGAAGGCGGGCTCAGCCGGATCGTCAGCACCGGGGCGGTCCACAACGAGATCCTCCGCACACGCCCGGACCTGCTGGAGGTTCTGTACGAGCCCTATTACTGGAGTTTCCAGGGCAACGAATTGCCGGGGACACCGCCGCACTACGGGCAGCCCATCTTCACCATGCACAAGGGCCAGTTCGCGGCGCGCTACACGCGCACCCATATCCGCTCGGCGGAGATGATGGATCACCTGCCCGGCCAGACACCGGAGCAGACGGAAGCGCTGAACCTCATCGACGAAATCTGCGCACGCCCGGAATTCCAGCTCACGATGATGTTCGAGCCGGGCGACATCCAGTTCCTGAACAACCACACGACGCTGCACATGCGCACGGCGTTCGAGGACTATCCCGAGCCCGAGAGGCGGCGTCACCTGATGCGGCTCTGGCTGTCCCCGCCGAACAGCCGGGAACTGTCACCGGCCTTCGAGCCGTTCTACCGGGACACGCAGGCCGGCGCCGCGCGCGGTGGACATCCCGCACATGGAAACGATGTCGTCTTCGAGACCAACGGGCCGAACTGAAGCGCAGAAATGAAAACCGCCGCGCCAGGATGTCCCGGCGCGGCGGCTTGTCTTGTGTCGGGCGGGCGGTTCAGACCACGCCGAAGGCCAGCATAGCGTCCGCGACCTTCTTGAAGCCTGCGATATTCGCGCCCTTGGCATAATCGACATAGCCGTCGGGCCGGCGCGCATATTCCAGGCAGTTGGTGTGGATGTTGGCCATGATGTCGCGAAGCATCTTCTGCAACTCGTCCGACGTCCAGGAGATGCGTGCGCTGTTCTGGCTCATCTCCAGTCCGGATACCGCGACGCCGCCGGCATTGGCGGCCTTGGCCGGGCCGAACAGAACCTTTGCTTCGCGGAAGACTTCCACGCCTTCGTTGACCGTCGGCATGTTCGCACCTTCGGCGAGTGCCTTCAGGCCGTTCCCGACGAGCATCTCGGCTTCATCCTTGTTAATCTCGTTCTGGGTTGCGCAGGGCAGAGCCAGTTCGCATGGGACGGACCAGGGGCGCTTGCCCTCGTGGAATTCCGAACCCTTGAACTCATCGGCATATTCGGCGATGCGGCCGCGCCGGTGGGTCTTGTGCTGCTTCACCCAGTCGATTTTCTCCTGGGTGAAACCTTCCGGGTCGTAGATGAAGCCGCCGGAATCCGACAGCGTGACGACCTTGGCACCCAGTTCCGTGGCCTTCTCGGCAGCATGGGTCGCGACGTTGCCGGAGCCGGAAATGCAGACGGTCTTGCCGTCCATGCCGTCCTTGGCTTCCGCCAGCATGTCCTGGAGGAAGTACACGGCGCCGTAGCCGGTCGCTTCCGTACGCACGAGGCTGCCGCCGTATTCGAGGCCCTTGCCGGTTAACACGCCGACATATTTGTTCGTGATGCGTTTGTACTGCCCGAACATGTAGCCGATCTCGCGCGCGCCCACGCCGATATCGCCGGCCGGAACGTCGGTGTCCTCACCGACATGGCGGTAGAGCTCGGTCATGAAGGACTGGCAGAAGCGCATGACCTCGTTGTTCGACTTGCCCTTAGGGTTGAATTCGGAACCGCCCTTGCCGCCGCCCATGGGCAGGCTGGTCAGGCTGTTCTTGAAGGTCTGCTCGAAGGCCAGGAACTTCAGGATCGACTGGTTCACCGACTTGTGGAACCGGATGCCGCCCTTGTAGGGGCCGATCGCGTTGTTGTTCTGGACACGGTAGCCGCGCTGGACGCGGATATTGCCGTTGTCGTCTTCCCAGCAGACGCGGAAGGACACCACACGGTCCGGCTCGGCGATCCGGCGCAGGATCTGGGCCTCGTGGTAGATTTCCTTGTCGGCGATGTAGTCGAAGATATCGACCGCGACTTCGTATACAGCCTGATGGAATTCGGTCTCTCCCGGATTGCGGCGCTGCACGCCTTCCATGAACTGTTCGAGATTGACGTGATCCGATGACGTCATAGTGTCCCCCATTTTCGTTTGTTGCCCCAACGGCTTCCAGGAGAACGGCCCGGACCGTAACTTGTACACACTATAACTCCGGAATCGGCGAACCCGAAGGCACGAAAGGTTACGATTGTGTGCAATCGGGAGGCCGTCGGGTACTCAGGCATCTATCCCCGAAGAATGACAACCGGCTTTTCGCGACGCGCAGCCACTGGATAGTCTCTTCCACGCATCCATGAGGGGGAGGGACGCATGGGAATCGTGACAGATGTCGTTCTGCCGCTGGCGCTGGCGTTCATCATGTTCGCGCTGGGTCTGGGGCTGACATTCGATGACTTCGCGCGGGTCGTGCGACAGCCCAAGGACTTCCTCGTCGGGGCCCTGTCCCAGGTCGTGCTGCTGCCGGCCGTTGCCTTTGCCCTCGTCTCGCTCTGGGGCCTGCCGCCGGAACTGGCCATGGGCGTGATGATCATCGCCGCCGCGCCGGGAGGGGTAACATCGAACCTGCTGACGGCGTTCGCAAGGGGCGATGTGGCCTTGTCGATTTCCCTGACCGCGGTCGTCAGCCTGCTGAGTGTCATGACCATTCCGCTGGTGGTCCTGTTTTCCTACGCGCAGTTGCTGGGCGGCGAAGCGGGCGACGTATCGGTCACCGGGACCGCGATCAGCGTGTTTGTGATCGTGACGGTGCCGGCGCTGATCGGCCTTGCTGTCCGCCGCTTTGCGGAAACGTTTGCCTTGGTGTTCGAACCCATCGCACGGCGTGTTTCCACGGGCCTGTTCGTTCTGGTGCTGGTGGGGGCGATCTTCCAGGAGCGCGCCAAGATCCTCGAATACTTCGCCCAGGCGGGCCTCGTGACGCTCGTGCTCAATGTGGCGATGATGGTGCTGGCGTACCTGATCGCATCTCTGTTTGCGTCGGGGCCGCGCCAGCGGGTCGCCATTTCCATCGAATGCGGCTTGCAAAACGGCACGCTTGCCATTGCAGTGGCCGCCCTGCTGTTCGGCGGTGGTCTAGCGGTTGTGCCGGCCGCGACCTACAGCCTGATCATGTTCGCCACCGCATTGATTTTCATCGCATTCTTGCGGTTCCGGCACGGCTAGTCCTGTCCGCTTCTTGCGACAAATTGCGACAATTTTCCTGCCTGGCGACAAACTTCCGGGACAGGCGATCCCCATAACTGTCAGCAAGCAGATGATGAGTCTGCGCAACGACTGACAGAAGGACTGAATCATGAATTCGAAGAAGCTGGCATTCGGGGCAGGTATCACGGCCCTTGTGCTCTCGACCGGAATTGCGCTGGCGCACTCCGGCGGCAAGTTCGATTTTGATGCCGACAAGGACGGCAACATCACGCGCGCCGAGGTGACGGCGAAGATGAACGAGCAGTTCAAGAAGCTGGATACCGATGCCGATGGCCGCGTGACTGCTGCGGAAATGATGGCGGCGGGTCCGATGCGCCAGACCGAGCGGTTCGACCGGCTGGATGCGGACGGCAACGGTTCGATTTCCCGCGAGGAATTTGATGCTGCTGCTGCTCATCGCAAGGCAGAACGCGCGGAGCGTCACGGTGGAGAGCGGGGCGGCAGGTTCCTTGCGAAGCTCGACACCGATGGTGACGGTGCGATCAGCCAGGCCGAGTTCGATGCACTGGCCGAGCGCCACTTCGCGCGCATCGATACGGATGGCGATGGCATCATCACGGAAGAGGAACTCGAGAAGGATCGCGACCACCGCGGGAAGCGGGGCGGACACGACGACGACCACGGTCACCGCTAGGTGCCAAAGGACGGGGGCCACGCGCCCCCGTCTTCTCCCCCTTGCAGCGCGTGTCTAAAATCGGGCCATGAGCGACACCCGCCCGCATATACTGGTGGTCGACGATGAAGTGTCGATCCGTGAACCGCTGGTCCGGTACCTTTCGGACCATGGCTTTCGTGTGAGCCCCGCTTCGAACGCGGCTGATGCGCGCAAGCAGCTTGCAGCCTATGCAATCGACCTTGTGGTCCTCGACATCATGATGCCCGGCGAGGATGGCCTCAGCCTGTGCCGGCATATCCGCGAGACGACCGACACGCCGGTGATCCTGCTGACTGCGCGCGCGGAGGATACCGACCGGATCGTCGGCCTGGAGATCGGCGCGGACGACTACGTCACCAAACCCTTCAATCCGCGCGAGCTCGTGGCGCGCATCCGCGTCGTACTGCGGCGCGCGGGAGCTGGCGGCACGCGCGTACGCGCACCTGAATCCGAGAGCTATGCCTTTGCCGAATGGGTGCTGAAGGCGGGCGAGCGCGAACTCGTTGACCGGGACGGCGTTGCCGTGCCGCTTTCAACGGGTGAATACAAGCTGCTGCTCGCGCTGGTGAGCCATCCCCGGCAGGTGCTGACACGCGACCAGCTGCTCGACCTGACGCAGGGGCGCGAGGCGCATGCCTTTGACCGCGCCATCGACAACCAGGTCAGCCGGCTGCGCCGCAAGATCGAGGCCGACCCGAAATCTCCGCTGCTGATCAAGACGGTCTGGGGCGGCGGGTATTCGTTCGCGGCGGACGTGATCCGGCTGTGATGCGGCTCTGGCCATCCACGCTGGCCGGGCAACTGGCGCTGCTGGTCGCGCTGGCGCTTTTCATCGCGCAGGGAATCCATGCCGCCCTGCTGATTGAGGAGCGCGAGGAGCGGCGGCTGGAAGCCATCAGTGCGCCGTCCGTGGCGCGGATCGTTGACGTGGCGGACCGGATACGAAACGACCCCTCCCTGGTGCACCGGCGTGATGGCTTCGTCGGGCGTGCGCGGGTCACGCCGGAGAGCGCGGTGCCGGAACACATCAGGCGCTTCGGGCATGCGGAGCGGAGGATCTACGAGGAACTCCGCGAGAACGGCCAGACTATCAGGGAAATCAGGGTTGCACCGGCGCGGCGCGAGGACTCGCGCCCGTGGTTGCCCGGATTCGTGCGTGACCGGCCGGCGCGTGACCCCCATGTGCTGCTTGTGGCTGCCAACATGGGCGATGGTTTGTGGATCAACCTGGTTACCCCGGTTCCGCCAGTGGGAGAGGGGATTCTCGCCCGGATCCTCATACAGACCGGCATTCTCTATGCGGTGATCGTGCTGGCATTGTTGTGGCTGGTGAGGCGCTCTTCGGCGTCACTGGCCCGGCTGACGCGTGCGGCGGACGAGTTCGGTCACGGCCGGGATACCGGTCCGGTGGCCGAAGGCGGCCCCCAGGACATCCGGCGGCTGACGCATTCCTTCAATGGAATGCGCGAGCGGATCTCCGCGATGCTGACGGAAAAGGACCGGATGATCGGCGCGATCGGGCACGACCTGCGCACCCCGCTGGCGTCCCTGCGCCTGCGCGCGGAGAACGTCGAGGACGAGGCCGAGCGCGCGGCGATGATCGCGAGCATTGCCGAGCTTGAGGACACGCTGGCGGACATCCTGATGCTGGCGCGCCTGCGCCAGTCGGGTGAGGAGGTGCGCGCGGTCGACCTGCTGGCGCTTGTCGATGCCGTGGCGGAGGACTTTCGGGAACTCGGGGCAGATGTCGAACTCCTGTCGGACGCGCGGGTCACGGCACGTATTCGCTCCAACCTCACGCGGCGCGCGCTGCGCAATGTCATCGACAACGCCATCAAGTACGGGACCCGCGCACGCGTGCGTGTGGAAGCGGACGGGGATGCTGTCCGCATCGAGGTGGATGACGACGGCCCGGGTATTCCCGAGGGAGACCTGGAGCGCGTGTTCGGCGATTTCGAGCGGCTCGATAATTCCCGCAACCGCGGGACCGGCGGGAGCGGGCTCGGCCTGACACTGGCGCGCGAAATTATTCGGGCACAGGGCGGTTCGATAAAGCTTGAAAACCGGCCGGAGGGTGGCTTGCGGGTTTTGATCCGCCTGCCGCTGGATGGTGGGGCGACCGACTAGGCGGCAGCCTCGACGGGGCCCATCCCCTTGAGCTGGGTCCGGTGCATGACCCGGCGGGCCGACGCATCGAACGGTTCGCGCCGGTGCATCGTCACCCGGTTGTCCCACATCAGGAGGTCACCCTTGCGCCACTTGTGGCGGTAGATGAAGTCGCCGCGGGTGCAATGCGCCCAGAGCGCATCGAGCAGCTTATCGCTGGTTTCCAGCTCGTCGCCGACGACCCAGCCGTGCAGGCGCCGTCCGAGAAACAGGGCTGCCCGCCCGGTTTCCGGGTGTGAACGGACCAGCGGGTGGCGCGCGCCCGGTGCGCGCGTCACGTCATCGAACATGGAATGGTTCGGCCGCAGGTTGCCGCCGCTGTCATGGCTGGAGTCGTGATTGAGGATCTTGCCGTCGATCGCCCCTCGCAGGTCATCGGGCAGGGTGTCGAGGGCGGCATACATGTTCATGAAGCTGGTGTCGCCGCCACTGTCCGGAATTTCCAGCGAGTAGAGCAGGCTCGCGGTGGGCGGTTCGTCGATATAAGCCATGTCCGTGTGCCATGCCGCCTCGCCGTCTCCGAGGACGCCGATGGTGGTGCCGTTCTCCCGCACGTTAGAGATGATGAGCACCTCAGGCTGGCCCTCGGGCGAGAAGGGCTCCCAGCCGGGCACCATGTCGAGGTCCCCGAACCGGCGGCTGAATGCGGTCAATTGCTCGTCGGTCAGGTTCTGGTCGCGAAAGACGAGGACAAGGTGTTCGAGCCAGGCCGCGCGGATCGTGTCGACCGTCTCCTGGCTCAGGGGCTGGGAGATATCGAGGTCCAGTACTTCGCCGCCCAGGGAATCCCCGAGCGCGCGTACCGAAATATTGACGGTCTCGTTCATGTCCGTGTCCTCCGTGAACACAGGTTCCGGGGACTTGCGGCCAAAGTCAACGTGCGCCGTTGCGTCCACAGCCCTGTGCTTTTGAAGACGGAGCGTGGCAGTGCTATACAGCCTTGCCAACGTACCGGAGGAGGATCGAGTGGTTTCCAACGCACCTGCCATGACGCGCCCGACCGTCTATCAGTTCAAACTCGGCGATTTCGTCGTGACAAACATTCTGGAAGGCTTCCTGCATCGCGAAGACCTTCATCCCGTGACCGGGACCAACGCGAGCCCTGAAGACGTCAAGGCGATTGCGGACCGGAATCACATCCCGTTCCCGCAATTCGAGCACCAGTTCGTGCCGACACTTGTCGAGGCGAACGGCAAGCTGATCGCCTTCGATCCGGGCTTCGGCGATAAATCCCCGCAGCCGAATGCGGGCCACTACAACGCCCGCCTTGCGGATGCCGGCTATGAACTCTCCGACGTGGACATCGTGGTGATCACCCATTGCCACCCGGACCACATCGCCAACCTGACCAATGGCGACAAGCCGACCTTCCCGAACGCGGAAGTCGTGTTCGGCACTGACGAGTTCGACTTCTGGCGCAAGGGCGAGAACATCCCTGCGCACCGTCCGCCGACGCTGGCGATGTTCCAGAAAATCTGTGAGCCGCTGGCCGACCAGGCTCGATTCGTGAAGCCGGGCGAGGACATCGTGACCGGCGTGACTGCCGTAAACGCCTACGGCCACTCAGCCGGCCACATGGCCTACCACATCCACGATGGCGGCAACGAACTGATGATCATGTCCGATACGGTCGCCCACTTCGCCGTGTCGATCGCGCATCCCGAATACAAGTTCGGCATGGATGACGATCCCGACCAGGCGATCGTGTCGCGCAAGCGCCTGCTGGCCCAGATCGCGGATGCGAAGATGCCGGCTATCGGCTTCCACATGCCGTTCCCGTCGGTGGGATACATCGACACCCATGGCGACGGCTACGCCTGGGTGCCGCACGCCTATCAGTTCAACCTGTAACCGGCTGCGCCTGCTCGGGCGCGGTCTGCAGTCTCTATGACGGGTCGGCCCGGCGATGTGCCGGGCCGATTTGTGTCTGGGCCACGATCTCTGGGATCGCCTCCTGCTGGCGGATCGCCATGATGTGCACACCCGCGATACCATCGATCTCGCGCATCTGCTGGATGAGTTCGACGCAGATCTTGCGGCCCTCGGCGCGTTCGTCCTCTGCGCCTTCCATGCGCGCGATCAACTCGTCCGGGATGATTACCCCCCACAGGTTCTCGCGCATCCAACGCGCCGAGCGGGCCGAGAGCAGCGGGCCGATACCGGGAAGCAGGAAAAGCCGGTCGGG
Source organism: Alphaproteobacteria bacterium (assembly GCA_038117045.1). GTDB lineage: Bacteria > Pseudomonadota > Alphaproteobacteria > UBA6615 > UBA6615 > JABJAG01. The sequence continues at coordinate 25,755 of JAYOFE010000011.1, forward strand.
GATGCCATGGTCGCGCAGGCGCGCGATATAGCGTTCCAGAACCCCGATATCGAAACAGAACTGCATCTGCGCGAACTGCGCGCCGGCGTCGATCTTCTCGACCAGGCGATCCGGCTTCCAATCGGCCTTGAGTTCCATCGGGGAATCGGCGATCCCGATGAACAGGTTCGGCGGATGCGATATCTCGCGGCCGGAAGGAAGGACGGCGTCATCGCGCATCTGGCGCGCCGTCTGGATGAACTCGACCGTGCCAAGGTCAAAGACCGGCTTGGTCTCGGGCTGGTCGCCGGCCTTGGGGTCGTCGCCGCCGAGGATGAGCAGGTTGTGGATGCCGAAGGCACCCGCACCGAGCAGGTCGCTCTGGAGCGCCAGGCGATTGCGGTCTCGGCAGGTGAACTGCAACACCGGCTCGTATCCGTGCTGCACAAGGATGCCCGCAGCCGCGAGGCTTGCCAGGTGCGGGCGGGCGCCGGCGCCGTCGGTCACGTTCAGCGCGTCGACGCAGCCCTTGGCTGGCGCGGCCTTTTCCAGAAGCTCACCCGGGTCACTCGACAGGGGCGGGACAACTTCGGCGGTGACGGCAAACTCCCCGGCCAGAAGGGTCCGGACGAGGGCGCTTTCACCCGGCAGGGGGCGTGTGGCGTTCATGGCCTCAGCCTGCCTTGCGCGTGACGACATAGGATTCGTTCGTGAACCAGAGGCCGTTGTGCTTCTGGAGAACGTCACGTGTCACATCGAGGTAGTCCCCATTGCCGATGGCACGTGAAATCAGCTCATCCTCGATCTGGTAGACGTAGATGGCAGCGTTCCACGCCGCGAACAGCGTCGACGTGCCGATACCCGCGCTGGAGCCGATCTCCGTGGGTAGGGTGTGCATGTCGTACTGGAAGAGCGCGCGCTTGTCGGAATAGGTGTTGAAGCGCAGGTCCCGGCTGGCCTTGCCGAGTTCCTGTTTCAGGGTTCGCATCAGCAACTGGCGGCTGGTCTGTTTCAGCTCGTGGCCCGGCCATATGCCTTGGATGATTTCAAGCCCGGGGTCCTGACCGTGGGAATGCACGCCCAGCATGCGCCCACCCGGCGCCACAGCACGGGCCAGCGGAGCGAGAACCTTCTCCACCTTGAACTGGGCGCTCATGTTGGCGCGGTAGGGCTGCGAGGCGATGATCAGGTCGTACTGGCCCTGCGTACGGCCAGGACGCGGGATGATCGGGTCGACGAAGAACTTCTGGTCTTCCCGGTACAGCACCATGACCGATGGCCGGATATACTGCGGGTTGCCGGTCTTCTCGTTTGTGCGCACCTGCCAGCCTTCTGCCAGGGTCGGGATCAGGGCCTGGATCTGTTCCTCGAATTCGTTCGCGGTCGAGCCCTCAAGCGCGACTTCGTGCCAGTTGAGCGCGGCCGCCGTCGAGACGTCGCTGGGCATGAGCGAAGGTGCCTCGCGGTAGTACATGTTGGTGACGACCAGCACGGTCGCCGGATGCTCGAACAGCCGGTCGGGAACCTTCTCCAGGCTCAGGCGCACGTCTTCGAGGCTGATCTCCTTGCCCACGACGACGAAGGGAACGGTCGGGTGCCGCCGGTGCATGTCGCGCAGGACGCGGGCCAGCACTGTTCCGTCGCCGATGCCTGCGTCGAAGACGCGCAGCGCCGGCAGCTTCGGCTTGATCTGGTCGAGTTCCATACCCACCCGCTCGGCAATCGCCCATTTCTCGGAGCAGGTGTTCACGAACATCAGGTACTTCTGACGGTTATCGTAGAAGCGGAAGTTGGCCTGCTTGTCTTCCACAGCCTGGCTGGGCGCCGTGGCTGAAGATGCGCGCTCCGCCGAGGACGGTCCCGGGGATGCTTCCGCGGCAGGCTCGGCCCCCGCGCTCGAGTTGGTGTCCATCGCGGGGGCGGTGCCTTCCATGAAAGATCGGACTTTGGAGATTGTCTTTGTTGTCACGGATCGTCCGGATCTCAGGCGGCCGACAAACTTGCCGTCGTTCACGGCCATCCGGCCGAACGTCGACTCCGCCATCACATGTCGGCGGCAGAAGTCTTCAATGTCCTCGATGAGGTTGTGCAGCTCGTCCATGACGCTTCCATGATTGTTTTCATGGAAGACTAACAGCTATCCCAAAATGCCTTCGAGAAGAAAAAATGGGAAAATTCCCACTAACCATATTATGGGATCGTGGGAAAATCTTGGGCAGTTTCCCCGACTCCGCTGCGCCGCAGCAATTGAGGGCGCAAGCGGTGGACTTGCGGGCCTGTGCCTAAAGGACCTGCCGCGCAGCCAGGTATCCGGTCAGCGCCACGGTGCCGGTCAGGAGGGCACCCCAGACCATATCGACCATGGACATCAGGGGCGGCCATCCGCGCAATGTCGCGAGGTTGGTCAGGTCGTAGGTGCCGTATGCGATGAAGCCGAACAGGGCGCCCAGCCCGGCGGCAAGCAACCACGACGACTGGCCGTGACCCGGGAGAACGGCGAAGACGAGAATGCCGACGACGTACATCAGGTAGAACGCGCCTGCGATCCCCCAGTTTGGCGACGGACGCATCAGGTGTCCGAGTTGGTCCACATAGAAACCGCGCGCCACGATGCCCAGCCAGATGCCGTCCAGAACCAGAAATGTCAGGAGTGCAGCAAGGTAAACCGCACCATATTTGAGGACCATATCCATTCCGTTGTCTTCCCGATCCTGTTCAGAACGCGATGCGCGTGCCGTCCCACGCAAAGAACCCGCCACTGTCCTCTGGCGCGAGCCCGTCAACGACATGAAGAATCTGTTCCGCTGCGAGCGCGGGTGAAAAGAGCTGCCCTTCGGGAACGCCCCTCTGGAAGGGCCTGGACAGGCGCGTATCGACGGTGCCCGGGTGTACGGCAACGCAAATGGCGTCGGGATTCTTGTGTGCGAGTTCGACCGAGCAGCTGCGCAGGATCATGTTCAGGGCAGCCTTAGAAGCTCGATAGGCGTGCCATCCCCCCAGCCGATTGTCTTCGATGCTTCCGACACGGGCCGAAAGGGCGCAGAAAACTGACTTCCGACCTCTCGCAAGACCGTCAAGCGCGTGCTTTGCGATCAAGGCCGGCCCTGTCGTGTTCACCGCAAACACGTCCCCGAGAGTTTCCGCAGAGAGGTCTTTCCAACGTTTTTCCGGACCCGTACCCGAGTTGTGGAGGATTCCGGTCGCGACAAAAACAGCATGAAAGGGGCTTTTACGCTCCATTGCTTCAACCGCATTCCGGATTGATTCCTCATCACAGAGGTCAAACGGGAGACCGGTGACGCGATCATCACTGTCCGGTGCTGTGCGCGAACATGCAAAGACGTGGTCAACGTTGGGGGAGTCGCGCAGAGCACGTGTCAGTGCTGCACCGATACCCCCCCCGGAGCCGAACACCGATGCAACAATTCCTGATCCAAAGGATTGGAGAATGTCGGGCATCCGGGTACTCGCAAAAGACTAATCTTTGATTCCGGCGCTGTCGCCGGATTCCGTGATGCCAAGTTCCTCGGCCGTGAAGGTGCGACGTGCTGTGCAGGGACACATGGCGCGCTGGTTCGCCTGCATCCAGAAGCGCGTTTCCGAACTGCATACCGGGCAGGGCGCAGGGCCGACAAAGCCGATTTCGATTTCAGACATTCCACAACGCTCCTGCTTCAAAAGTTAGGCCGCCAGACGGGATACGGAGGAAAATCCCGCCTGGCGGCAGATGTCTCCGGGGAGGGGCGGAGACAGGTTCGGGGTCAGTTCGGGAGAATGACCGTATCGATCACGTGGATCACGCCGTTCGAGGCTTCCACATCGGCAGCGACTACCTTGGCGCCATCGACCATGACGCCGTTCGTGGCGTCGATATCGACGTCAGAACCCTGGACGGTCTTGGTGGAGAGCTTCTTGCCGGCGATGTCTGCTGACATCACCTTGCCGGGCACAACGTGATAGGTCAGGACGGCGACGAGCTGATCCTTGTTCTCCGGATTCAGAAGGTTCTCGACCGTGCCAGCGGGAAGCTTTGCGAAAGCTTCGTCGGTGGGTGCGAAGACGGTGAACGGGCCGTCGCCCTTGAGGGTATCGACCAGACCAGCCGCCTGCACGGCTGCCACGAGGGTCTTGAACTGGCCAGCCGACACGGCGGTGTCGACGATATCCTTTGCCATTGCAGCGGTGGAGGACAGCGCCAGGCCGCCGGCAACTACTGCGGTCGTAACGAACTTGCGGATGGGGGACACTCATAACTCCGAGGTTTGGGTTTGAATGTCCTCGTTACGCCAGCACGTATTCGCCGGATCACATGCGCCGGCGAAAGTCTTGTCATTACCCGGTGAAGGATGCCGGGCTCGCCGGCCACAAGAGTGTTTGAAAGTTCAGCCAACGACCACGAACCGGAGCAGGTATGAAACCGACAGCACCGTGGCCACGCCCGCCAGCCACAGTCCGACAAACCAGGCGAGCCGGTGCCGCAACGGCCTTTCGGGTGCGCCCTGCATCAGTGGTATCTCTCGCCCTCGCGGACTTTCCCGCGAAAGACCCAGTAGTTGTAGCCGGTGTAGGCGAGGATGATCGGCAGCATGACGAGCGCTCCCGCCAGCATGAACCGCAGGCTGCTGTCGGCGTTGGCTGCCTGGCGGAATGTCACGTCCGGCGGGATCATGTGCGGATAGAGGCTGGCCGCCAGGCCCGCGAAGGAGACAACAAACAGTCCGAGTACGAGCAGGAACGGAATGACGTCACGCTTTCGCAGCACGGCGATGACGAACCACCCTGAGAAGATCGCCGAGACCACCGGAATGATCCAGATCCAGCGCAGGCTCGCACTCGAAAACCAGCGGTCGAGTATCTGCTGGTCCTGCAGGAGCGTTCCGCCGCTCACGGCCGCCACGGCAAGGACGGCCAGGGCGCCGAGTGGCAGTTGCAGCCGCCGCATGCGAGCCTGGAGGTCACCGCCGGTCTTCATGACCAGCCATGAGGTGCCCAGCAGGGCATAGCCCGCGACAAGCGCGAACCCGCAAAGGATTGTGAACGGGCTCAGCCAGTCGAACCAGCCGCCCGCGTAAGTCCGGTCTGCGACCTCAACCCCCTGCACGAACGCACCGATCATGATTCCCTGGCAGAAGGTGGCCAGGGTCGAGCCACCGATGAATGCGGCGTCCCAGAGGGGTCGGGACCTTTCCGCGCGGAACCGGAACTCGAACGCCACGCCCCGCAGGACAAGGCCGAGCAGCATGGCTATGAGCGGGGCGTAGAATGCTGTCAGGAGCACGGAATAGGCGAGCGGGAAGGCCGCGAACAGGCCGCCGCCACCCATGACCAGCCAGGTCTCGTTGCCGTCCCAGACCGGCGCGATGGTGTTCATCATCCGGTCGCGCTCCTCACGGGTTCGCCCGAACGGGAAGAGGATACCGATGCCGAGGTCGAACCCGTCCAGCACCACATAGGCAAGCAGGGCGAAACAGATGATGCCGGCCCAGATTGTCGGGAGATCGAAGCTCATGTCCGTCCTCCGTCCTCTGCCGTGCCCTCAATGGCCGCCTTCGGGGCCGCACGGGTCGGTGCATCATCTCCCGGTGTGTCATGGGATTCACCCGGCGGCCGTTTCATGAGGTGCAGCATGTAGTAAACGCCCGCACCGAACACGATCATGTAGACGACAAAGAAGCCGAGGAGCGATCCGGCGACGCCCGGCGCGCCGACGGGTGAGATCGCATCGGCCGTGCGCATCAGCCCGTAGACCACATAGGGCTGCCGCCCCACCTCGGAGACAAACCAGCCCGCGAGGATCGCGACAAAACCGGCGGGGCCCATCGCCACCGCCCAGCGGAAGTAAAGCCTGTTCGTGAACAGCCGCCGGCGCGCGGCGAGGACCGTACCAGCGAGCCCATAGAACAGCATCAGGAACCCGAGCCCGACCATCACCCGGAACGACCAGAACACGATGGGCACGTATGGCCAGTCTGCGCGGTCGAACTGGTCGAGGCCGATGACCTTGCCGTCGAAGCTGTGCTTCAGGATCAGGCTGCCGAGCTTGGGGATGCCGATCGCGTACTTCGTTTCCCCGGCCTCCATGTCCGGCCAGCCGAACAGGATGAGTGGTGCGCCGGATTGCGTCTCGAAATGGCCCTCCATTGCCGCCACCTTTGCGGGCTGGTGCTCCTGGGTGTTCAGGCCGTGCTGGTCACCCGCAAAGATCTGGATCGGCGCGACCACGGCGGCCATCAGCACGGCCATGGCGAACATGACCCGTGCCGGCTCGCTGGTCCGGTCCCTGAGCAGGTGCCACGCGCCCACGGCCCCGACCGCGAAGGAGGTGGTCAGGTAGGCTGCGAGCACCATGTGCACGAAGCGGTAGGGGAACGAGGGGTTGAATATCACCCCGAGCCAGCTTTCCGGGATGAAACGGCCATCCTCGATCACGTAGGCGGCGGGGGTCTGCATCCAGCTGTTGGCCGACAGGATCCAGAAGGCCGAGATGAGCGTGCCGACCGCCACCAGGAGCGTGGCCGCAAAGTGCAACTTTGGCCCGACCCGGTTCAGGCCGAACAGCATCACGCCCAGGAAGCCGGCCTCAAGGAAGAACGCAGTGAGGACTTCATAGGCAAGAAGGGGACCCAGCACGGGCGCGGTCTTCTCCGCGAACGGCCCCCAGTTGGTGCCAAACTGGTAGCTCATGACCACGCCCGAGACGACGCCCATGGCAAACGCGACAGCGAAGATCTTCAGCCATTAGCGGAAGAGCGTCAGGTAGACCTCGCGCCTGGTGACCAGCCACAGGGCTTCCAGCACCGCCAGATAGCTGGCCAGCCCGATCGTGAAGGCCGGGAAGGTGATGTGGAAGCTGATCGTGAACGCAAACTGGAGGCGCGCCAGCAGAACGGGATCGAACCAGTCCATGTCTCAGTATTCACCGCTGTCGTTGGGCTGGGTTGTCACAGGTTAGCGGCAATCGCCCGTCGCGGCCATGAGGCGGATGCGCGCGCCGGCTGTGCGGCCTCCGGTCTTCTTGCACTCCGGGCGGGCGCGGGGTAAGCGTCGTGCAACGTGAATCCGTTGATGAAGAGCGGGCAGGGGGAATGAAACTGTGAGCGAACTGTACGTTGCGAAGGCCGACGAGATCGGCGACCGGCAGGTCCGTGTCGTTGCCGACGGCGACCTGGAAATCGGGGTGTTCCGGCTCGGTGACGAGTTCTTCGCATGGGAAAACAACTGCCCGCACATGGGCGGGCCGATCTGCCAGGGCAAGGTCATCAACCGGGTGATGGAAGTCCTGGACTCCGAGAAGCGCAGCCACGGCTTCAACTACGTCGACGCGGACGTCCATATCGTCTGCCCGTGGCACGGGTTCGAGTTCAATATCCGCACCGGCGTGCACCCGGGCGATCCGAACACGCAGCTTCGCGGGTTCGAGGTCGAGGTGCGGGACGGGGAAATCTATGTCCACACCTGATCTGGCCGAGATTTCGGAAACCGCGCTGGCGGAATCGCTGCGCGCACTGGAACGTGGCGAGACCTCGCAGGTGTCCGACGACACCGTGCGGGCACTGCTGACCGCAGGCGCGCGTCTCTATGCGCGCAAGGTGGACGAGGAGGGGCGTGATTTCATGCCCGTGCGTGATCCCGGTACCATGAGTGCCACCGATGTGGCGGTCACCGTCACAGCGCTCCTGCGCGTGGCGGACCTGAACCTTTTTGATCTTGCGATGTGGACCAACCGCTCGCCACAGGGCAAATAGCCGGTGCGGACTGGCAGGGAAGAGACAACGATGAGCAACGATTTCAAGCGTACCTACGGCCCGATCGACGACTGGACCGACAGCCGGGAGCTTCTCGCGCGCGCGCGCCAGCAGGCGAACTCCCGCAACTTCGATGACGTCTTCATCGTCGACATCGACTCCCATGTCGGCGACGACAAGAACTGGCCCGAGATCATGGAGTACATTGAGGATCCGGTGATCCACGATGCGGCGTATGCCTTCGGCGATGGCACCAAGCGCGGCGCCTTCCTGAACAACACGCCCGGCCTCCAGTGGCAGAACGTCTGGGGTCGCATCCCCCACGGACAGGGACTCAAGGAAAAGCTCGAGGACGACGGTACGCCGCGCGAGATCGTGCTGGCGCGAAAGTGCATCGACGAGATGGGGCTCGACTACCAGGTCATGTTCCCCAATGCACTGCTGTTCCTGGGCATGCACCCCGTGCCCGAAATGGAGATCCACCTCGCCACGGCGTACAACCGCTGGCTGGTCGAGCGTGTCCTGCCCGAGGACAAGCGCGTCAAGGCGATGCTCTACCTTCCGTTCAACAACCCGGAAGAGGCGGAGAAGACGGTCAAGCGCTTCCTCGGCAAGCCGGGCGTGGCGGGCTTCCTCGTGACGTCCTCGCGGCACAAGCCGGTGCACTCGAACGAGTACATGCGCCTGTATGCGATGCTTGAGGAGGCGGGCCAGGTGCTCGGCTTCCACACGCACCTGAACTGGCAGGACGAGTACACCAAGCAGCTCAACCGCTTCATCTCGATGCACGCGATCTCGTTCGTGCTGTGCAACCTCGTGCACCTCACCAACTGGGTGATCAACGGCCTGCCGGAGCGCTTCCCGAAGCTGAACGTCATGTGGATCGAGAGCGGGATCGCGTGGCTGGGCTTCATCGCGCAGCGGCTGGACCACGAGTACATGATGCGCACGTCAGAGGCGCCGCTGCTCAAGAAGCTGCCGAGCGAGTACATGCGCGACATGTTCTACACGACCCAGCCGATGGAACGCGGCAACGAGGCGTTGCTCAAGGCGACGATGGATTCCGTGAGCGCCAGCACCCAGATGCTCTACGCATCCGACTGGCCGCACTGGGATTTCGACCTGCCGTCGGTGATCTGGGACCTGCCGTTCCTGGACGAGACGTCCAAGCGCAACATCCTCGGCTACAACGCCGCACGCATCTTCAACCTCGAGGTGCCCGAAAAGTACCGTGCGCTGGCCGCGGAATAGTTCCATTTCGGAAAGAATACGAACATGCCGTACACGATCGAATGCGTGCTGATGTGCGAAAACCATTTGGGTGAAAGCCCGATCTGGGATGTCGAGGAAGGCCGCATCTACTGGGTCGATGGCACCGGCCAGCGGGTGGACAAGCCTGCGATCTGGCGTATGGATCCGAAATCCGGAAGGGTCGAGAACTGGTCGCTGGACCACGATGTCGGCGCGATCGCGCTGCGCAAGGACGGTGGCGCGGTGCTGGCCAATGACGACGGCTTCTACTTCTTCGATTTCGATTCCGGTGAACTCGACCTCATCATGAAGATCGAGGAGGACGAGCCCCGCTCGCGCCTGAACGACGGCAAGGTGGACCGCCGCGGCCGGTTTTTCGCCGGAGGCATGGACGACCTTGAGGAAAAGGGCCTGTGCGGCCTGTGGCGGCTCGATCCCGACCTGACCGCGACAAAGGTGGATGACGGGATCATCTGTTCCAACGGCCCGTGCTGGAGCCCGGACGACAAGACGTTCTATTTCGCCGACACTTTCCAGGAGGAATTCTGGGCCTACGACTACGACATCGAGACGGGCGCGGTTTCCAACAAGCGCGTCTTCGCGACCACGAAGGACGATATTGGTGTCGCCGACGGCTCCACGGTCGATGCCGAGGGATGCATGTGGAACGCCCAGGTGACCGGCGGCGAACTGGTGCGCTATGCGCCGGACGGAACCGTCGAGCGGCGGATCGGCATGCCTGTGAAGAACATCACGAGTGTGATCTTCGGCGGCGACAATCTCGACGAGATATACGTCACCTCGATGGCGCGGGTGTCGCATCCGGGGGCCGATGCGCACGGGCATTTTGCCGTGGAAAACAAGCCGCAGTTTGCTGCGGGCGGCCTGTTCCGCATCACCGGACTAGGCATCCAGGGCGTCCCCGAGACGCGCTTTGGCGGCTGACGTCGCACGCGGCGCACTGGTCGATTTCGGTTGCGGGCGACGCGGAATCCGATGTTAGGGTTTTGAGGTCGTTCAACAACCGAAAGGAGGTGATCCAATGTCGAGTGAGACGTTTGGCAACATGTTCAACCCAGGGTCTTGGGTGCGGACGGTGGAGCAACCTCTTCTGGCCGGATAGAGACACAAGGTCGATATGACCATGGGGCTGGCATGAAGCCCGCTCACGGGGCCGCTCTTCGGAGCGGCCCTTACCATTTGCGGCCGCTCTTCGGAGTGGCCCTTACCATTTAGATAAAGCCCCTCTCCCTATGGGAGAGGGTTGTTCGGGACTAGTCCAAATCCGCCGCAATGCCTTCGAGGATTGCCAGGACGTCATCCGCCGCCGTGATCATGGCGTCATGGCTGGTGTCGAGCACATGCGCCTTCCAGGTCGGGTGCTCTTGGTATGTCTTCAGCGTCGCGTCAAAGGTGCTGTTCGGGTAGCCGGTCGCCCGGATAAATGTACGGTTGGTGATGCGGTCGATGCCGCCCGTGATTCTCGCGCGGTCGCGGAAGGTCGTTGCGGACTGGACGGTCATTTTCGAGCGAATCCATTCCAGTTCTTCGGGATCTCGAACGCCGAAAAGTTCCGGCTCCGGCGGTGGCATCCGCCAGGCATCAGGATCGCTAGCGATCTCCTTCTCGATCATCTCGCGCCGCCAGTCGGGCAGCATGTCGTTCTGGGACACCCCGTCGGCGGCAATGAAGGCATTGAGGTAGGCCAGGGCGGCGATGCGTTCGGGCATCCGGTCGGCAACGCTGGTCGTGACCATGCCGGCATAGCTGGCGCCGACCAGGATGACATCCTCGAGGTCCTCCCAAAGCAGCACATTCATGATGTCCGTGACATTGGTCTCCAGCCCGATCTCCTGGCTCAGCAGGTGGCTGCGCTCCCCGAACCCGGTCATCGTCGGGGTGTAGACGATGTGCCCGGCCGCGCGCAGGCGGGGCGCGATGCGGGCCCAGCACCAGCCGCCGTGCCAGGCGCCGTGAACCAGTACAAAAGTTGCCATGGTGTAGGTCTCGTTTCGTGAAGGCTGTTTCCTCGTTCACGGACTTCTACCGCGTGCGGGGATGTTCCCGAAGAGGTTTCGGTTGCTCACGAAGTCCGAGGCCCGATTGTTGGCACGTGGCTTGCTTATTAACGAAGTATGAATCTCTTATCGCGAAACGGCGGCACGGGCCGCGACCTGGTTCCCACGCACGCAGTCACGGATGCGGACCGCGAGGAGATGCGTGGCTGGATACAGACCCTTCGTAGTGAGGCGGCCGGCCTGAGAGGTCAGGCACGTCTCATGAACCAGGTCGCCCAAGATGCCGAGGCGCTGGCCGATCGGATCGAGAATGTGTTGCGCAGTGCAGGGTCGTAACTTGGCACACCGATTGCTTGTATGTAGTCAGGACACTTGAGTGAGTGGTGTTCTCCTCCCCCAAGAAGGCGGCGATCTTTACGGTCGTCGCCTTTCTTGCTCATGAGAGGTCCGGTAGAAAATTAATTATGAAACAATTGATTAAGAAAGAATTCTCAACTAGTTTGTCCGTTTCCGTGGTGGCTTGCGCGGGCATTCCGTACGTCCGGGACGCATCGCGGAATGCGACACTGCCGCACAATGTGAAACGGCAGGATTTTCACGAAACGGGACAAAACCGCCTATGCGCTCGGGGCCTCGTCCCATTTGGCGCGCTTGCGGTAAATCGTGGCGGGCGACACTTCGAGATAGGTCGCGGCCATCCGGATATTTCCGTCGCAAATCTCGATGGCGCGCTCGATGGCGTCGCGTTCCATTTCCTCCAGCGGCCTGATTTCTTCGGGTGCGTTTGGAAGCGCAACCTGCACGCTGCCGGAAGCCGGCGCGGATGCCGACCGCGGCGTGCCGGCGCTTTCTCCGGATGCGACACTGTTTGGCGCCAACGTCGCAATTTGCGGCGGCAGGGCGCTGACACCGATCTGTCCCCCCTCGTTCATGACCACCATGTTGCGGATCACGTTCTGCAGTTCGCGGACATTGCCGGGCCATTCATAGGCCACGATGGCTGCCGCAGCCTCCCGGCTGAAACCATCGTAGGTCTTGCGTTCCTGCCTGGCGTAGTCGGCAAGGAAGTATTCGGCGAGGATCAGCGGGTCATCATCACGCTCACGCAGCGGCGGGGCCGGGCGGGGATATCCTGCCGCGGCTGTTCTCGGGTGAGGGTGCGCCCGTCCCGCTGGAGAGGCGGTCGTGAGCGATATGCCCGCAGACCGGCTCGAGGCGCTCGCGGCGCGCAACTTCGGCAACTCCTGGCGGCTGAGTGCGCTGGGCGTTGCAGTTCTGTTGCTGGCCCTGCTGGCATGGGCGTCTGTCTCTTCCCTCGACGAGGTCGCGATTGCCGAGGGGGAGATCGTGCCGCAGGGGCAGGTTCGCGTCGTCCAGCATTTCGAAGGCGGGATCATCAAGGATATCCATGTTCGCGACGGGCAGGCCGTCACCATCGGCCAGCCGCTGGTGGAGCTCGACCTGGCCAGTGGTGGCGTTAACCGCGAGGAGATACAGGTCCGCATCGACGGGCTGGCCCTGAAGCTGGCGCGGCTTTCGGCATTGGCGGCGGGAACGGAGCCCGACTATCCGTCCGAAGCCGCCGCACGGCATCCGCAACTGGTCAGTGCAGAGAACAAGGCCCTCGCGCTCACGCGTGCGCAACTTGAAAGTCGGCTCTCGGCTGCCGGGGAACGTATCCAGTAACGTGAACTGGAAGTGACCGAGTACGAGGCGCGCCGGCGGGCGCTGTCCCGCAGTCTTCCACTCGTGGAAGAGCGGTTCCGGTTGTCCAAGTCGCTGCTGGCCGAGGAACTCTCGCCGCGCATGGAACACCTGGAGCGTGAACGCGAGATGGAGGAGATTCGCGGGGATATGGCACGCCTCAATGCCAACCTGCCACGCGCGCAGGCTGCGTTGGCCGAGGCGCGGGAGAACGCCCGCGAGATCGAGCTTGAGTTCCGGCGGGAGATTTCCGAACAGATCACCCTGGTCGAGCTTGAGGTTGCGCGCGAGCGTGAGCGCCTGCAGAAGGCGACGGAACAGCGCGCACGCGCCGTCATCGCCAGCCCCATCGACGGCGTTGTCCAGAACCTGGCCTACCACACCATCGGCGGCGTGGTCGGGCCGCGTGATGCCATTATGGAAATCGTGCCGACGCGCGAGCGCCTGCTGATCGAGGCCCGTCTGGACCCGCGCGATGTCGGCCATGTCGCGGTGGGGCAGCGCGCGGTCGCGAAGATCAGCACCTATGATTTCGTCCGCTACGGCGGGTTGGAGGGCACGGTGGTGAACATCGCCGCCGACGCCGACACCGACGCGCGTGGGCGCCACTATTTCCGTGTCGTGGTGGAAACAGGGGACAGCACGCTGGGGGACGAAGGCGAGAACCTGCCGATCATCCCGGGCATGCAGGCCACCATCGATATCCACACCGGTGAGAAACGGGTGCTCGACTACCTGATCCAGCCGGTCTTGAAGACCCGCTCCGAGGCGTTCCGCGAACGCTAGACCCGGCTAGCTCTGGTTGAAGACGACCGTGCGGTCGCCGTGGAGGATCACGCGGTCCTCGATATGCGCGCGCACGGCACGGGCCAAGACGAGGCTCTCGAGGTCGGCCCCGATCCGCTCCAGGTCTTCCGGGGCGTTGGCGTGGCTCACGCGGCTGGTTTCCTGCTCGATGATCGGGCCCTCGTCGAGGTTCGCCGTGACATAGTGCGCGGTCGCACCGATCAGCTTCACGCCGCGTGTATGGGCCTGGTGGTAAGGCTTGGCACCCTTGAATCCGGGCAGGAAGGAATGGTGGATGTTGATGCAGCGCCCGGTGAGGTCCGCGCACATCTCCGGTGTCAGGATCTGCATGTAGCGGGCCAGCACCGCCAGTTCCGCGCCGGTCTCGTCGATGAGAGACAGTATCTGCTTTTCCTGCTCGCGCTTGGTCTCGGGCGTGATCGGCAGGTGGTGATACGGCAGGTCATGGAAGTCTGCCAGGCGCTTCTGGTCGGGATGGTTCGACACAATGCCGACAATCTCCATCCCCAGCGCGCCGGTCCCCGTGCGGTAGAGCAGGTCGTTCAGACAGTGGCCCGGCTTTGAGACGAGGATCAGGACTTTCGGCTTCTCGGACTGGTCGCGCAGGGTCCAGTCCATCTTGAAGCGCTTTGCGACCGGGCCGAACGCGGCGCGAAGGTTGTCCGCCCCGGGAGTGGTCTGCCCGGTGCCGAATACCGTGCGCATGAAGAAGTGACCGGTACCCTCATCGTCGAACTGCGCCGATTCCAGAATGTTGCAGTCCTGCTGGGCCAGAAAGCTGGCAACGGCTGCCACGATGCCCATCTGGTCGGGGCAAGACAGCTTCAGGATGAAACGTTGGTCGAACTGCTGCGAAGAAACTGCAGCATCACTCGGGGCACTCATCAAACTGGCTCGTTTGGATACGGGTTGCAGATATTCCTGCGCGAAGGCGCCGCCGGATTAACCGGCGGCGTTGATCGCGTTCCAGACGCGCTGCGGCGTCACGGGAGTGTCGATGGCCTCGACGCCCATGGGGGCGAGTGCATCCAGGATGGCGTTCACGACTGTCGGCGTGCCGGCGACCGTGCCGCCTTCGCCGACGCCCTTCGCGCCGATCGGGTTGGACTTGCTGCGCACCGGGCTGAAGTCGACCTTGATCTCCGGCATCGTGTCCGCGCGCGGCATGCCGTAATCCATGAACGAACCTGCCACGAGCTGGCCGCTGTCGCGGTCGTAGACCACGTCCTCCAGCAGTGCCTGGCCGACACCCTGGACCACGCCGCCATGAATCTGGGCCTGGGCCAGCATCGGGTTGATCACCGTGCCGATGTCGTCAACGACATTGTAGCGGTCAATCCGGACATGGCCCGTTTCCGGGTCGATCTCGACTTCGGCGATGTGGCAGCCGTTGGGGAAGCTGGGCACTTCCGCCGCGAAGGCACCTTCGCCGCGCAGGCCGACCCCCAGTTCCTCGCTGGGCAGGTGCACGGGGATGAACGACATCTGCGCGACCTGCTTGAGCGGCATTTCCTTGTCGGTGCCCGCCACCACAAACTTGCCCTCGGCGAACTCGATATCCGCCGCATCCGCCTCCATGAAGTGGGCGGCGAACTTCTTGCCTTTCTCGATGACATCGTTTGCCGCAGCCTGGAGCGCGCTGCCGCCGACCATCATCGAGCGGGAGGCATAGGTGCCGCGGCCGATGGCGACCTCGTCCGTGTCGGCCTGGGACAGGCGGATATCCTCGAACGGGACACCCAGCCATTCCGAGACCATCTGCGAGAACGACGTCTCATGGCCCTGGCCGTGGGACAGTACGCCCGAGATCACGGTCACGGTGCCGCTCGGATCGAAGCGGATTTCCATGCGTTCGTTGAAGATGCCTGTGTTGTCGACGTAGTAGACGAGACCCCGGCCGCGGACCATACCCTTGGCCTCGCTCTCGGCCTTGCGGGCCTCGTAGCCATCCCAGTCGGACATGGCCTGGCACTTGTCCATCGCGGTTGCGTAGTCGCCCGTGTCGTAGGTCCAGCCCGTCTGGGTGGAGTGGGGCATCTCTTCGGGCACGATGAAGTTCTTGCGCCGCAGTTCGCCGCGGTCAATCCCGATCTCTCGGGCCGCCTTATCGATCAGCCGCTCCATGATGTAGACGGCTTCGGGGCGTCCCGCGCCGCGGTACGGCACGGTCGGCGAGGTGTTGGTGAACACCGCCTTGTTCATCACGTCGACCGCCGGAATGTTGTAGACGGTCGGGGCCAGCTTCACGGCGAACAGCACCGGTACAGCACCTGCGCCCTCCACATAGGCACCCACATTGTGCAGTCCGCGCCAGCGCAGGCCGATAAACTTGCCGTTCTCGTCCATGGCCAGTTCGGCATCGACGGTCATGTCGCGGCCGTGGTCGTCGCCCATGAGGGTCTCCGCGCGCGTGCCGATCCACTTCACGGGGCGTTCGACACGCTTGCAGGACCACGCGACGATCGCCTCCTCAGGATAGACGTGCCCTTTCATGCCGAAACCGCCGCCGACATCCTTGGCGACCACGCGGATCATGCTTTCCGGCACCTTCAGGTTCTGCTGCGACAGGCCCTGCCGGATTCCGTGCACGTTCTGGGTGCTGGTGTAGAAGGTCAGACGCCCGTTGCTGAAATCGAACTCGCCCAGGCAGCCCCGTGGCTCCATGGTCACCGCGTCGAGGCGGTTGTTGTGCAGGTGCAGCTTGGTGACGTGGTGCGCGCGTTTGAAGGCGGCTTCGGTCTCGTCAGCATTGCCGAGGCGGAGCGTGAAGCTGGTGTTGTTCGCGGCCTCGTCATGGACCAGCGGCGCACCGTCCTTCACGGCGTCCTCGGCCATCACGACGAAGGGCAGGTCGGCATACTCTACATCCACAAGATCCGCCGCATCACGTGCCTGGTTCTCGCTTTCGGCAATGACCACGGCCACTCGCTCGCCCACGAACCGCACGCGGTCAACGGCGAGCGGCATGTGGAAGGTGCGGTGCCCCGGCGGGCCGCCCATGTCCTC
The DNA here is from genome assembly GCA_038117045.1 of Alphaproteobacteria bacterium. Lineage (GTDB taxonomy): Bacteria > Pseudomonadota > Alphaproteobacteria > UBA6615 > UBA6615 > JABJAG01. The sequence goes on from JAYOFE010000011.1 coordinate 42,265, forward strand.
GGGCATGACACCGCCCGTCGGGCCCATGCCGTCGGCCACATAGTCCTTGCCGGTCAGTACGGCAACGACGCCCGGCGCGGCTTCCGCAGCCGAGGTGTCGATGGACTTGATGTCGGCGTGCGCCGTGTTTGAGTACACGAAGACCGCATAGGTCTGGCGCGGCAGCACCATGTCGGAGACATAGCGCCCGCGGCCCCTCAGAAACTTGGGATCTTCCTTGCGGTGAACGGTCTGGCCAATGCCGAACTGCATGTTGTCACTCCTCCCGAAAACGACGTGGAACCTTACCCGCGCACGCTCAGAAGGGCGAGTCCGCTCCGTCCAGCCAGGTACGGCCTTTTTCATAGAGCGCCTCGACCTCCGGGCCTCGCAGGCCGGGCATATCGGTCTTCACATCCATGCCGTTCAGCGATTGGAGGTAGGCCAGGTGGCAATAACCTTCGGGGAAGCGTGCGAGGCGTTCAGGGTCGAGCTCGAGATGCGCGGCTGGGTCGACCGGATTCATTCGGTCCATCTCGTAGATCGGCTGGCGAAACACAAGGCCCCAGCGTCCTTCGCGGCGCTCGAAGAAGTCATAGAACCGCCCGGTGCAGACAACATCTACCAGTACTTCGTGCACGGGCGCGCGCTGGGTGATGGTCATCTTGGTCTGGGAAATGGCGCGGTCACCCGCCACTTCGACCGTATTGCCGCCAAGGAAATGCAGGACATTGAAGCCCTTGCCCCAGCCGGCCTTGCTGCGCTCGATAAACTCATCGACCGTGCCTTGTGCCCAGGTGGCCTGCATCACCCCGTCGTCGTGCCAGACGGTGCGGAACTTCTCCCACATCCCGGCATCGCGATAGACGACCCAGTTGTCGACCAGGTTGCGGATGGTGAGGTGGTCTTCGAGTTCGGTAGGCATGTCTGTTCCCGGCAATGAGGTGTGTTCAGGTTCCGGCGGCGTGTTCCTGATCGGTCAGGGCTGTGCACCGTGCGATTCGAGAATTTTGACCATATCGGTATACGCGCGCTGACGCGCGAGGGTGAGGGGGCGCTCGCCGCGGCCGTCGGCAAGGTTCACGTCCGCACCGGCCTCGATGATGGCCTGCAGGGACCGGACATGCCGCGGACCTCCATCTCCCAGGACAATGGACTCGATCAGGGCGGTCCATGCGAGGTTGTTGACGTGGTCAAGAGGGGCGCCCGCTTCGATCAGGATCCGGACCACCTCGTCATGGCCCAGATGCGCCGCCGCGATCAGGGCCGTGCCGTCACGGACTTGTGACAAGCGTCGGGTCGCCGCCGGCCTCAAGGGCAATGCGGAGCATCTCCGGATCGTCAGCCACGGAAGCGATGGTGATGACGTCATACCGGTCCTTATCGAGGGCATTTACGTCGGCGCCTGCGCGGATCAATTCGCGCGCTGTATCGTAGTGGCGCAGATAAGCCGCCACCATCAGGGGCGTGCGGCCGTGGTCATCCCGGACATCGATTGCGATGCCCTGCTTCAACAACGCCCCGATGGCCGCGGGTTCGTTCAGGGCCGCAGCGCGGTGCAGGCCCGAGTATCCGTCTATCTCGGCGGAGTTCGGGGGTGTCTGGGCAAACGCCCCCGCAGAGGGAAGGAGACCCAGGATAATTGTCAGGGCGAGTGCGATTGTGTTCACGGGGATTTCCTGCGTTCGAAGAACATCGGCACATTGTAGACAAGGAATGCGCCCAGCCCTGCGGCCGAGACCAAAAAAGCCACAGGCAGGGGCGTGTCATGGGGAATCATCCCGGCGACCTGGCCGAACCCTGCGCCGATGCTGAGCTGGGTGAAGGTCATCAGGCCCGACGCGGAACCGGCAAGCTGCGGATTGACGCTGACGGCGCCTGCCTGGGCGTTCGGCATGGCGAGCCCGTGACACAGGCCCATCGCGAAGCCCGGAATGAAGATTGACCACGGCGTATGCACGCCGGAGAGGAACAGCACGGGGATCAGGATCGAGAATGCGGCCGCACCGGTGCTCCCGATCCGGATCATGCGGTCGAGGCCGACCCGTTCGGACAGGCGCGAACTTGCCAGTGTCCCGAAGAAGAAGCTGCCCGTCAGCAGCATGAAGTAAAGGCCGAATGCCGAAGGTGGGAGGTCGAACGATTCCACGATCATGAATGGTGCGCCACCCGCCACGACCATGAACATGCCCATGCCGCACCCGGCGTATCCGGCATAGGCGACGAAGGCCGGGGTCGAGAGCAGTCCCGGGAAGGCCCGGAACACCTGTAAAAGGCTTTGCGCCTGTGCCGTGGAGGGTCGCGTCTCGCGCAGGCCGGGCAGCACCGCCGCCAGCGCAATACAGCCCATGGCGGCGGCGATCATGAACACGGCGTGCCAGCCGAGTATCTCGGAAATAAAGCCGCCGAGGACCGGCGCTAGGATCGGGGCGAAGACGATGATCGACATGACCTGGCCCAGGACCCGTGCCGTTTCCTCACGGTTGTAGAGGTCGCGGATGATGGCACGGGCCACCACGATCCCGGCACCGCCGCCCAGCGCCTGCACGACACGGCCGACTACGAGAAGCTGGATGTCCGGCGACCAGACGCACAGCGCGCTGCCGGCGGTGTAGAGCACCAGCCCGCAGATGGTCACGGGACGGCGGCCGAAGCGGTCGGCGGCGGGGCCGAACCCGATGGTCGCCACGGCCATGGTGATGACACCCAGGGTGAGCGTGAGCTGGGTGACGGTGTTGCTGGCGTTGAAGTCGGACTTGATCGAGGGGAGGGCCGGCAGGATCACGTGGATCGACATCGGCCCCAGCCCGGCGACAAGGGCCAGAAGAACGATCAGTTTGAAACCGCGTTTCATGTCATGCGTGGCGCTTGCTGTACCGTCCGGTATGCGAACGGCGGAATTGATGCCGGGCGGCTTTTCCACCCGTGTCTGTGTTTGTATAGAGGTCGGGCGTATCACACAAAATGGCGAGTACACGCCAAAGACCTCAGGGGGAAACCATGTCGAAGCAGACCGAACGCCGCCGTGACAATCAGCAGTGGATGCTGGACTGGATCGTCAAGACGACGGGCCGGGTCCAGAACTTCGCGTACGACAATCGGGTCGTGCCGCCGGAGGTCAAGTCCTACGCCCAGATCCACCGGGTGGTGGACAAGCACGCGCGCCATGTCGTCGCCATCGCCGAAGCGGCGGAGAAGGCGGGGCACACCCAGACGGCCGCCGAGCTGTTCTGGGTGGCCAGCGAGCATTACCGCGAGGCCCAGCACACGATCTTCGAGGACGACAATCCGGAGAAGATCTACCTGCACGACATGCTGCTGAAGTGCTTCGACAAGGTGATGCAGTACGCGTCTCACCCGATCGAGCGGGTCGAGATTCCGTTCGAGGGCAATTACATCCAGGGTGTGCTGCACATGGTGCCGGGCGCCGAGAAGGCGCCGACCGTCGTGTTCTGCCCGGGCATGGACATGACGAAGGAAGCCTTCGTCGATGCGCTGAACCACCCCTTCGTCAATCGCGGGCTGAACTGCCTGCACCTCGACGGGCCGGGGCAGGGGACCAGTAACATCCGCAAAATCCGCGTCACGCTGGACAACTACGAGCGCGCGGGCTCGGCGGCCATCGACTATCTGTGCACGCGCCCCGAGGTCGATCCCGACCGCATCGCGGTGTCGGGCTTCTCCATGGGCTCCTACTGGGGCATGCGTCTGGCTGCGCTGGACGACCGGGTGAAGGCCGTCGCGACGGCGGCGGCGTGCTACGGCCCGAAGACGGCGATCTTCGAGCAGGCCTCGCCGCGCTTCAAGCAGGTCTTCATGTACATGGCGGGCATCCATGACGAGGACGAGTTCGATGAATTCGCCTCCCAGATGGTGCTCGACGATGTGGCGGCGAAGGTGAAGTGCCCGGCGCTGCAGGTGACCGGCGAGTACGACCCGCTGGCTCCGCTGGATACGGTGCTGCCGATCTACGAGAAGGTGCCCGCGCCGAAGGAATTGTGGGTGATCGAGAACGACTTCCACAACCCGCGCAACCGCCCGAACTTCGGCGGGATCGACTTCTACGGCTTCCTCGCGGACTGGATCAACGATGTGTTCGCCGGGAAGATCCCCGCCAACCACCAGCGCGAAATCCTGGTGCCCGAGCGCACGGGTGTCGGCCCCTATGTGGACCAGATCGAGGGCGGCTTCCACCTGCCCGAGCGGGTCGGCAAGCCGCGTGGTCTGTCCGACGCCCAGATGGGCCCGGCGGGCATCCGCGAAGACTGATCTCCTGTGCGGACGGGACGTCCGCGATAACCAACCCTCTTCGCCCTTCAGGGGGGGAGAGGGTGGCGAGTGCCAGCGAGCCGGGTGAGGTGGGCTTGAGGCTGGACCGTCGCCCCGGTGGGGCGGCGAAAGCCAGCCGAAAGAAAAACTGTCCGGCGACTTACGCGGCGCCACTGGCGCCACGGTTCGCCGGACAACCTCACCCCGACCCTCTCCTCCCCAATGGGAGGAGAGGGAGATATGGTTTCGTGCTCCTCCTAGCTGAACGGGAAGCTCTGCCAGATGTCGGCTCATGAAGAACTGATCGCCCTCAATGCGGTCGAGGCTGTCGCCCGCCTTCGTGCGGGCGACGTCTCGCCGGTGGAACTGGTGGACGCCGCCGCCGCGCGGATCGAGGTCGTGAACCCGTCTGTCAACGCGGTGGTGACCACTTGTTTCGATCAGGCTAGGGACGCTGCCGTGAAGGCAGACCGGACCACGCCGCTGGCCGGCCTGCCCATCGTCGTGAAGGACCTCAACGAGGTCGCGGGCGTGCGCACCACCTACGGCTCGCCGATCTTCACCGACAACGTGCCCGCGCGCGACGAGGTGATGGTCGAGACCCTGAAGAAGCGGGGCGCCGTCGTCATCGGCAAGGCCAACACGCCGGAATTCGGGGCCGGGGCGAACACGTTCAACGAGGTCTTCGGAAAGACCCGCAATCCGTGGGATACCGACCTGACCTGTGGCGGCTCATCGGGTGGGTCGGCAGTCGCGGTCGCCACCGGCATGTCCTGGCTGGCGACGGGCAACGATCTCGGCGGCTCCCTGCGCACGCCCGCGAGCTTCTGTTCGGTGGTCGGGCTGCGGCCCGCCGTCGGGCGCGTGGCTCATGGCGCAGGGCTGATGTGGCAGGACATCCACCAGTCGCTCGTAGCGGAAGGGCCCATCGGGCGTACGGTCGCGGACGTGGCGCTGATGCTCGACGCCCAGTCGGGACGCCACCCATACGATCCCAAGTCGCTGGAAGCGCCGTCGGTGCCGTTCCTCGATGCAGCGCGTGCGCCGAAGGCTCCGGCCCGGGTCGGCTACACGCCGAACCTGGGCATCGGTCCCGTGGACCGGGAGGTCGCCGCGATCTGCGAGGCGGCCACTCATCGCTTTGCCGACGCAGGCGCAGTCGTGGCGGATGCGTGTCCGGATTTCTCCGGCGCGATGGAGATGTTCCAGACCCTGCGCGCGGCACTGTTCGCGGCCATCGCCGCCCCGTTGCTTGACAACCATCGTGACCAGCTCAAGCCGGAGATGGTCTGGCAGGTCGAGAAGGGGATGGCGCTGACCGCCGGCGAGATTGGCCGTGCCGCCATCGCACGCACGCAACTTTGCCGCCGCGTGGTGGACTGGTTCGCGGATTACGACCTGCTTGCGCTGCCCGCCGCCATCGTGCCGCCCTTCGATGTCGATATCCGCTACATCGAGGAAGTGGAAGGTCACTGCTTCGACAACTATGTGGACTGGATCTACATCACCTATGCGATCACGCTGACCGGTTGCCCGGCGATTTCAGTGCCGTGCGGGTTCACCGAAAGCGGCCTGCCGATCGGCCTGCAACTGGTGGCCTCGCCTTTCCAGGAAGCGCGGCTCCTCAGCTTCGCCGCGAAGCTCGAAGAAATCCTCGACCTGGGGAAACTCACGCCGCTCACGCCCTGAAACCGCGCTAGGATGTGTCCCTGCTTTCAGGATCAGGGGTTTCCGACATGTCCGAACAAGTGCAGGTGATCCGGGGCGGGCGGTTGCTCGATATCGCGAAGCGTACGGCGGAGCCGGCGGACATCCTGATCCGGGGCAACACCATTACGGAGATCGGCGCACCCGGCATGGCCGCGCCGGACGATGCGCAGGTTATTGATGCGCGCGACCGGATGCTGATGCCGGGCCTCGTCAACGGCCACACCCATGGCAACTCCACGCTGGCAAAAGGCATCGGCGACCGCTGGACGCTGGAACTGCTGCTGAACTCCCACCCCTATACGGGGGCCGGGTTCACTCAGGAGGACAAGTACCTCGCCGCCAAGCTCGCGGCCTGCGAGATGGTGCTGGGTGGCTGCACCGCCTGCCTCGACATGTTCTCCGAAGGTCCCGCGCCGACGCGGGACGGGCTGGAGGCGGCGGGTCAGGCCTATATGGATGTGGGCATGCGCGCGGTCGTCGCGCCGATGATGTCCACGCGTGGCCTGTGGCAGTCCATTCCGGGGCTCTACGACGCACTGCCGGAACTCATGCGCGAGGTGGTGGACGGCCTGCAGGCGGGGCCGGGCGATGCCGCCATTTCCGTGTGCCGGGACACGCTGCACAACTGGCCCCACGATCCGGCGCGGGTGAAGCTCGCCCTCGGTCCGACCATTCCGCATCACTGCGACGAGGCGTTCTGGATCGCCTGCCGGGACCTGGCGCGCGAATACGGCGCGCTGATGCAGACCCATCTGGCGGAATCCAAGGTGCAGGCACTGGCCAGCCCGAGACTCTACGGCAAGACGCTGGCCGGATATCTCGACAGTCTCGGCGTGCTGGCCCCGAACCTCGTCGCGGCGCACGCCATCTGGCTGACCGGCGACGACATGAAGCTGCTGGCCGACCGGGGCGTGTCGGTCTCCCACAATCCCATGAGCAATCTGCGGCTGGGATCCGGTGTCGCGGCGACCGTCGCCATGCGGGAGGCGGGCGTGAACGTTGCCATCGGGACGGACACCTGCACCTGCGCCGATGCGCTCAACATGTTCGAAGCCACCCGGCTGGCCTGCACGCTCTCGCGCGTGCAGGGGCCCGACTACGAGCAATGGCTCAAAAGCGCGCAGGCGCTCCAGATGGGGACCGAAGCCGGTGCGAAGGCGCTGGGCTGGGAGAGCGAGATTGGCCACATCGCGCCGGGCTACAAGGCCGATATCGTGATGCTCGATCTGAGCCGCATCACCTACGTGCCGCTGAATGACCCGGTGAATCAGGTCGTCTTCGCCGAGGACCGCAGCGGCGTGCGCGACGTGATGATCGACGGGCGCATGGTGGTGGCGGACGGCAAGATCACGACCGTCGACATGGACCGGCTGCGGGCCGATGTCGAGGCTGCGGTCGAGCGGCAGATCCCGGCACGCGAAGCGATCCGCTCGAAGATCGACGCGCTCGCCGCCCATGTCGGGCCGTACTGCGCAGGCTTTGCCAGTGAGGTCTTTGTGGTGAACCGGTTTATCGGTTCGAACTGACGTGGTGCGTCAGTTCTTGGCCGCCGCCAGCTTCCGTCCATAGGCGATGGCGGCCAGCATGTTCGTGTGGTCGGCCGCTCCGGTCCACGCGATGTCGAAGGCCGTGCCGTGATCGACCGAGCAGCGGTCGAAGGGCAGGCCGACCGTGACGTTCACCGCCGTATCAAAAGCAATCAGCTTCACCGTCGCGTGGCCCTGGTCGTGGTACTGCGCCACCACCAGGTCGAACTCTCCATGATGGGCGCGGGCGAAGACCGTATCGCCTGACAGGGGCCCGACCACATCGATGCCGAGCGCGCGTGCTTCAGCGACGGCGGGCACGACCTGCTCGTCGTCTTCCGTGCCGAACATGCCGCCTTCGCCGCAATGGGGGTTCAGGCCTGCCACGGCGATGCGCGGGGCCTCCACGCCGACGCGCCGGAAATGGTCATGCCCGGCGCGGATCACCTCCAGCACGCGTTCGCGCGTGCAGCGGCGGATGGCGTCGGCCAAGGAGACATGCGCAGAGACATGGATGGTCGAGAGGGTCGGGGAGGTCAGCAGCATGTTCGGCTTGATCCCGCCCGCAAGGTGGCTCAGCAGGCCGGTGTGGCCGTCGAACTTGTGGCCGGCGGCATGCAGCGCTTCCTTGTTGATCGGGGCGGTGACGATGCAACCGATCTCACCGGACTTCGCCATCCCGGCGGCGGCCAGAATGTACTGATAGGCCGCTTCCCCGGCGGCCGCGGAGATTGTGCTTGCGGGGGCGTCCTCGACGCCCTCGGTGCGCAGGTCGATCACCTGTATGCCTTCGTTACCGAATGTCAGACCGGTGCCGCAGAGTTCGTTCGCCCGCTCCAGTATCGTCAATGCGCCGATGATCCGGATATCCCGACAACCCTCCGGGCCGAGTTTCGCCAACGCCTTGCAGATGACTTCCGGACCGACCCCGGCGGGGTCGCCCATGGTGATGGCAATGGGAGTGGTCATGTCGGGTTCAATTCTCGGGCAGGGGGATGAACTCGTCGTCCCCCTCGATCATGTCGAACCGGCCTTCCTTCCAATCCTCTTTGGCCTGGTCGATGAGGTCCTGTGAACTGGCCACAAGGTTCCACCAGATGATCCGCTCGCCGTCGATGGGATCGCCGCCCAGCAGCATCACCCGAGCGCCTTCGGGCGCTTCCACGGTCACATCAGCCCCTTCGGTCAGCACCAGCATGTTGTTCTCGTCATAGGTCTCGCCGGAGACGGCGACCTGTCCCTGCACCACATAGACGGCGCGCTCGGGATAATCGTTGGTCACGTCGAGGACGGCGCCCGCCGTCATGTTGACGTCGAGATAGAACATGGGCGAGGCCACCTCGACGGGCGAGTCCATGCCAAAGGCCGCCCCGGCGATCAGGCGCATGTGCACGCCGTTGCTCTCCGCCTCTGGCAGGGTGTCGCCAGGATGATGCCTGAAATAAGGCGCGCTTTGTTCCTTGTCCTTGGGGAGGGCCACCCAGGACTGGATTCCGAACATGGTGCGTTCGGTATCGAGGATTTCCTCGCGCGTGCGCTCCGAATGGACGATGCCGCGGCCCGCAGACATCCAGTTCACGTCACCGGGCCGAATCGGCTGGGCATAGCCCAGGCTGTCGCGGTGCATGATCTCGCCTTCGAAGAGATAGGTCACGGTCGCGAGCCCGATATGGGGGTGCGGCCGCACATCGATGCCCACGCCAGGCGCGAAGGTGCTGGGGCCCATGCGGTCTAAGAAGATGAACGGCCCGACCATGCGCCGTTTGGCATAGGGCAGGACGCGCGCGACCTCGAAGCTGCCCAGGTCGCGGGTGCGGGGGCCGATCACCAGTTCCACGGGGTTCGTCATGTCGGTCCTCGATATCGGAAGCCGGATTGCGTGTCTGCCGGGAACATAGGTCCGCGTGCGCCGTCTTCAAACCCCGGTTTGCTCAACAGACAAGATGATTGTGCCGTGGGGGCTGGAAGCAACCGGGCGGGCGCGTGGTATGTTCGGCCTGAACGCGCCGCTCGACGGCGCGAACCGAAAACCCGGGGAACCTGAGCATGACCAAGCTTCGCGCATCGTTTGTATTTACACCGTGGGAAGGGCGCCGCCTGATCGGCAAGGCCGTGGCCGCGATGCCGGAGGTGCAGTACGCCCACAAGAACGCTGAGCTGATCATCGCCCACGGCTCGACCAATGTGTTCGTCGCCGAGGAGGTGATGGGCGAGGTGCCGCACAAGCCCTTCTATTTGTCGGGCCAGGTCATCAACCATGTGCTGTGCCAGACCCAGCCGGAAGAAAAGCCGCCGATCATTCACCTTACGAAGGGAGAGATGACGCCGCCCGCACCGCGCATGGACGAAATGCTGCGCAACTTCGACGACAAGTGCGTGTTCATCAAGGGCGGCAACGCTGTCGATCCCGATTTCAATGCGGGCGTGTTCTGCGCCCATCCGGGGGCCGGAACCATCGGGTTCGCCTCGGGCATCCTGGCCGCGCGCGGATCGCATCTGATCATTCCCATCGGGCTGGAAAAGACCGTGCCCTCGGTGATCCAGGCTGCCCGTCATATGGGGCAGGATACGTTCTACTATCATGCGGGTCAGCGCACCGGGATGATGCCGGTGACCAACGCGACCGTGATCACGGAAATCCAGGCGCTGAAAATCCTGTTCGACATCGACGATGTCTTCCATGTCGGCGGCGGTGGCGCTATGGGCTCGGAAGGCTCGGTCGTGCTGGTGGCCGAGGCGGAGAAGGACAAGATCGACGCGGCGGTGGAGCTGTACGAATCCATCAAGGGCGAGCCGCCGTTGCGCACCATCAAGGCCTACTGCGCGGGCTGTATTCCGACCACACCGAGCCTCGATGCATCGCCGGACGAGCAGTATGAAGCGCATCCGAAGAAGCACTGCCTGTACGAAGGCCTGCAGGAAAGTGAGCTGCCGTCGTTCTTCGTGCCGCGCACCGAGCCGATCACCAGGAACCGCTAGCCGGAACCGTCAGGCGTCCCGCACGTAGGGGTTTGTCTGGCGTTCGTGGCCGACGGTCGAGGCTGGGCCGTGGCCCGGAACGAAGGTCACGCCGTCTCCCATGGGAAAAACCTGCTCGCGGATCGAGGCGATCAGCGTGTCGTGGTCGCCGCCGGGCAGGTCGGTACGGCCGACCGAACCCTGGAAGATGACATCGCCGACGAAGGCGATCTGGGATTCGGCCTCGAAATAGATGATGTGGCCCGGCGTGTGGCCGGGGCAGAAGCGCACCTCGAAGGACAGATTGCCGACGGTGACCGTGTCGCCCTGATCCAGCCAGCGGTCGGACGTGAACGGCTTGCCGCCGGGCACGCCGAACATCGCACCCTGTTCGGCCATTTTCTCAATCAGGAACAGGTCTTCGCGGTGCGGCCCCTCGATGGGCACACCCAGCTTTTCCGCCAGATCCGCCGCGCCGCCGGCATGGTCGAGATGGCCGTGGGTGATGAGAATCTTCTCGACCTCGATGTCCTGCTCACCGATGGCGGCCCGGATCAACTCGATATCGCCGCCCGGATCGACGACGGCGGCCTTTTTCGTGTCCTCGCACCAGAGGACGGAGCAATTCTGCTGGAAGGCGGTGACGGGGATGATGACGGCTTTCAAGGAACGGACCTCCGGGGCGGGCAACGGCTCTTGATGTAACACAATGCACGTTTGTCGCGATGATGGCGGGTTTAAGGGAGTCGGGAATTCATATGCATCCGGAGAACGAACATGAGTAAGCGCCCCATACTCGATCAGGGCGAGGTCGCCATTTCACTGCCGAACCGGCTTTATCGCGGTTCGTTCAAGCGCGATGCCTCATTCGAGGTGCATACCGACAGCGATGAGGTGTTCCTGCGCCTCATGTACGAGGGCGAGGAGAGCCGGATTGCCAGTATCCACCTCCATTACTTCCTGTTTGCCGACATGCTGAAAGAGGCTGCCTAGGAAATCGCGGAAAACCCGCCGATTGACGACACACACCGTGAGCCATTGCTGGAAGCCGCGCAGGAGCTTGTGGCGGAGCTGAAGAAAGGCCGGAAATCCGCGCGAAAACGAAGTTGATGCAAATCAATGTCCGGCCCCACGCTGCGGACTAGTTTCACCATACGATACCGTATGGATCGAACAAGAAGCGGAGGGAAGAAAATGTCTGTGACAAATCTTCAGCATGTGGGGCTTGAGGTGCCGGACGTCGAAACGGGTCTGGCGTTCTATCGCGATGCGGGTCTTGAGGGCTCTGCGCGCGACGGTATGGGCATTGTGCGCTGCGCGGGCCGCGACCAGGACCAGTTGCGCCTGATCGAGGGGCGCCGCAAGCGCCTGCACCATGTCAGTTTTGGCAGCACCGACGCGGGGCTGGCCGCAATCAAGCAGCGCCTGGAAGCCAATGGCGACAAATTGCTGGATGCGCCAAACGAGTCGCCGGATGAGGGCATCTGGATGCGCGATCCGGACGGCATTTTCGTCAACGTGAAGTTGGCCGAGGCCACGCCGTCTTTCGGCGGACCCGATGCGCTGGGTGCGCAGCCGGAATGGCCAACCAATACGCCGGGTCACTTCGAGCGGCGCGGCGTGCGCGCCGCGACGGAGCGCGATGCGGAGATCCGGCCGCGCCGGATGGGTCATATCCTGCAATTCACCCCCGATGTGAACCGCAAGATCGACTTCTACACCCGCGTTCTGGGCATGCGTGTGGCCGACCGCGTGGGCGACATGATCGCCTTCATGTATCTGGAAGGCGGCAGCGATCACCATGTGGTGGCTCTGGCCAAATCCGACGGCCCGGGACTGCATCATGCGAGCTTCGAGATGGCGAATGTCGATCACATCGGCCTCAACGCCGCGCGCATGACCGGCAAGGGGCACCTGAGCTGCTGGGGCTTCGGCCGGCATGTGATCGGGTCGAACTTCTTCCACTACATGCGCGATCCCTGGGACGGGCTGATCGAGTTCTTCTCCGACATCGACTACATCCCGGAAGACTGCGACTGGCAGACCGGCGAGTGGGGTGCGGAAGATTCGCTCGTCCTGTGGGGACCGCAGATGCCTGAGGACTTCGTGACCAACTACGAACTGGCGCACTGACAAGGACGCGGGTCGCGGAGCGACATGGCTCCGCGGCTCGCGGAAACGGGTATTTAACGAAAGTCGGGTGTAATATTGATGCGTTGATGTAGATCAGCGCGGATGCTTTTTGCACCTGCGAAAAGGGCCATACGGCGTGACTGACGCCGGCCGGGCAGGCCGTATCATACGGATGGCCGGAATCGACTGAGCTGGGGGCGCATATGAACGCGTTAGCGATGTTTGGATTGGGAGCCGCTGCGGTTCTGGGCTCGGCATTGCCGCCGGGGCCGAGGATACCGGGATGCGGATCCACGCGATGCTGTTCGCGGGAGCGGCAATTCTCGGGGTGTTCGCGCGCATCAACCGTATCTACGGTGCGCGCCCGGCCTTCGCGGAGGCGTCCGGCGGCGTCAACTATCACGACGGGGTCATCCGGGCCGGCGCGATTGCGTCGCTGTTCTGGGGGCTCGCCGGGTTCGTGGTCGGCCTCGTGCTGGCCGTTGTCGGTGCCCTGATCCTGCTGATCGGCTACCGCATGGTCCGCAAGAACGCCTGAACCACAGTTTTCGGAACAGGAAGCCCGCCGCATCCGTGCGGTGGGCTTTTTCCGCGCTGTTTGTCGGCCCGGGCATTGCTATAAACCCGGTGGGAGGAGTGTCGGGTGAGCGAACACAGCAGCTATTCCGGTCCCGTTGAGGATCCCATCAATGGCGTGACGGCGGGTGCCGAGGAAATCGGCTTCTCGGTTCCGGAGCGTTACAACGCCAGCGCCATCCTGTTCGACAATCTGGACGCCGGGCGCGGCGGGAACACGGCCGTCCTGTCGGGTGATGTACGGCTGAGCTATGACGCGCTCTGTGTGCTGGCGAGCCAGGCGGGCCACGCCTTCATGGGAGCCGGGTTGGACCGCTCCGAGCGCGTGGTCATGCTGCTCGATGACACGCCCGTCTATCCGGCTGCGTTCTTCGGGGCGGTGCGTGCGGGTTTCGTACCGGTACTGATCAACATCCTCTCACCGGCCGACCTGCTGCGTTACTACATCGAGGATAGCGCCGCGCCGGTTGTCGTCACCGAGGCCGCATTGCTTCCCGTGCTGGCCGAGGCGCTGGAAAGCGGGCCCGCGGTCGAACTGGTGGTCGTGGCCAATGGCGATCTGCCCGAGGGGTTTCCGGTGCCGACCGTATCCTGGGAAGGCTTCGTGTCGGGCCATCCTGCGACCCTTCCGGCGGCCGACACCCACCGCGACGACATGGCGTTCTGGATGTACAGCTCCGGCAGCACGGGGCGGCCCAAGGGTATCGTGCACCTGCAGCACGACATGGCCTACACGCATCTCAGCTACGGGGTGAGTGTCCTGGGGCTGGACGAAGACGACATCGTCTATTCGGTGCCCAAGATTTTCTTCGCCTACGGTTTCGGTAACTCGGTCACATTCCCCTTCGCGGTCGGGGCCGCCGTTGTGCTCAATCCGGGCCGTCCGGAGCCGCGCCCGATCTACGACGCGATCGAACAGCACCGGCCGACCGTGTTCTTCGGACTTCCGACCCTCTACAACGCGCTCGTGGCGCATGAGGGCTCGGCAGAGCGCGATCTGTCGAGTGTCCGGCTATGTATCTCGGCTGCGGAACCGTTGCCCGAGGACACCTTCGAGGAATGGAAGCGGCGCTACGGGCTCGAGATTCTCGAAGGTCTGGGCTCGACAGAGGTGCTTCATATCTATGTGAGCAATTTTCCCGGCGATATCGTCAAGGGCGCCAGCGGCAAGCGCGTGCCCGGCTACGAGGTCGATCTGCGCGACATGGACGGCAATCCCGTCGCGCCGGGCGAGGCGGGGACGATGTGGGTGCGGGGCGATTCCCAGGCCCCGTTCTACTGGAACCAGCCGGACAAGACGGCTGAGACCATGCGCGGCGACTGGATCTATACCGGCGACCGGTTCACGCTGGACGCGGACGGATTCTACCATTTCGATGGCCGGGCGGACGATCTGATCAAGGTCAGTGGCCAGTGGATCTACCCGCTGGAGATCGAGCGTTGCCTGAATGAGCATCCGGACGTGCTGGAAAGCTGTGTTCTGGGGATCGAGCAGGACCGCCTGATGACCACCAAGGCGTGGATCGTCCTGCGCGCCGGTTCGCAAGCGTCGGACGAGATGACGGGGCAACTGCAGAATTATGTGAAATCGACCCTGTTGCCCTACAAATACCCGCGCATCGTGGAATTTCGCGACGATTTGCCGAAAACCGGCACGGGAAAGATCGACCGTCAGGCCTTGCGGGCCGACGGCTAGGAGGAGAGAAACGTGGAACAGAAAGTCACCTTCAAATCAGACGGTCTCACCCTGGCCGGCGTGGTTCACACGCCCGCGGACCTCGCGCCGGGCAGCGAGCGCCCGGCTTTCCTCGTCCTCCATGGCTTCGGGACGGGCAAGGACGGGTCCACGCCTGAGATTCTGGCGAACATGCTGTGCGACTGGGGCTATGTCGCGATGCGCTTCGACTTCCGCGGTTGCGGTGACAGCGAAGGGGAGCCCGCGCGCGTGTACTGCCTTGACCAGGTTGAGGATGTGAAGAACGCCGTCACCTGGTTTGCCGAGCAGCCCTACGTTGACGGCGATCGGATTGCCGTGATCGGCCACAGCTTCGGCGCGGCTGTTGCGGTTTATTCCGGCGGCGTCGATGAGCGCATTGCCGCCGTCATCTCGTCATGCGGCTGGGGCGATGGAGAGAGCAAGTTCCGTCTTCAGCACAAGTCCGACGAGGAGTGGGCGCGTTTTCTCAAGATTCTCGAGGACGGTCCGAAGCACCTCAAGGAGACCGGCGAATCGCTAATGGTTGACCGCTGGGATATCGTCCCGATTCCCGAACACCTGCGCGGTCATATGGGCAAGAACGTGCACATGAAGTTTCCGGCGGAAGTGGCGCAGAGCATGTTCGATTTCCGCGCCAACGACGTTGTCGGCAATATCTCGCCGCGCCCGTGCCTGCTATTTCATGCTGCCGACGATTCCGTGACACCGACCGATCAGTCGCTCCAGCTGTTCGCGCACGCCAAGATGCCGACCGACCTGATGCTGATGTCGGAAGTCGATCATTTCCCGTTCTCGGTGGACAGCACGCGCGCGCGCAATGCCGTGAAGGACTGGCTGGACCGGTACTTCCCTGCCTATCCGGGCTAGGTCTTCGACCGTCCGGCGCGCATTCCCGCGCGCGCGGCGGCGACCAGCGCGCCGATTACGATGGCGATTCCGACAAGCTGCAGCGGGTCCAGCGTCTGATCCAGCAGGATCCAGGCCGCCGCCGTGGCGACAAGGGGCTCCAGATACGAGAAAAGCGTCGTCTTGGCCGGCCCGATCATCGAGATCGCCACGAAGTAGCCGATCATGGCGACCGCGTAGAACAGGTTCGTTCCGACGAATCCCCACCAGCCGGGCTCCGTGGTCGGCAGGCGGAATTCGCCTGACGTGAGCGTGACCAGCAGGAACGCCACTGTGGCCGTGGCAGCCATATAGAGCGTCGCCTGGCGGGGATCGCCCGTCCGGATCACCCGTTTGCTTACGGCCGACACCGTTGCAAGCCCTATAGCGGCGAGGAAGGCATAGAACACGCCCAGCATGTGCAGCCCTTCGCCGGAAACGCCCAGCACCAGCGTCAGCCCGGCAAACGCGACCACCGCCGCGATGATGTTGACCCGATGCAGCTTTTCCCAGCCCAGCGCCGACACGATGAAGGTCGTGAAGAGGGGGAAGAGATAGAAAATCAGGACGGCGAGGGGGACCGGCAGCAGCTCGATCGACGACAGCAGGAGCCACGTATAAACGACGGTCACCAGTCCCAGGACAATCGAGGTGATCGCATCGCGCCTCGGCATGAGGATCGGCCGCGCGCGAACGGCCAGGGTCACGAGCAGGATCAGGGCCGGCAGCAGGAAGCGAGATGTCGAGACGGACAGGGCATCCGCGCCGCCGGTATAGGCCAGTCCGGCAAGTGTGTTGGCCATGGCAAAGCAGGCAGCGATGCCCAGCACAAGAACAATGCCCAGAATTTCGTTACGCGATTCCATCCGCCGCATTCCCGTCACTGTGAGCTGCGCAACATAGGCGTGTGACGCCGTGGTCCTCCAGAGCTAATTGTGCTTGGGTTGCAGGCGTGAAACGCAGATGTCCGGAGTTGCCGTACCATGGCCGAAAGTCCGCTGGTGTATCTGAACGGAGAGATTATCGAAGCGCAGGAGGCGCGAATTTCACCCTTTGAGCGCGGCTTCATGTGGGGAGACGGCATATATGAGGTGACACCCTGCTTCAATGGTAAGGCCTACCGTCTGGAAGACCACATCGACCGGCTGTATCGCTCCCTGCGCTATGTGCGCATCGATCCCGGCTTTGGCCCGGACCGGATGCTTGCCGAGACGCAGCGGCTTCTGGAGGCGAATGCGGAGGCGCTTTCCGACACGCCGCAGTATCGGCTGGGACATTGGGTCACGCGCGGCGGAGACGCCTTCGTGCCCGCACACGAGGCAGCAGGGCCGCCAACCATTTTCATGTTCCTGCAACCGGTAGAGACCGGATCGACCGCGCGCAACATGCGTGAAGGCATCCGCCTTTCCGTCGCAACGACCCGGCGCAATCCGCCCCAGTGCATCGAGACCCGCGCCAAGGTCACGAGCAAGATGAACCAGCTTCTCGCAGAACTCGATGCGGGCGCGCGCGGTGCCCTGTCGCTGATGCTCGATCTGGACGGAAATGTGGCCGAGAATTCGGTTGCCAACTTCTTCATCGCGCGCGATGGCGTGCTGTGGACCGCGCCCGAGCGCAACATTCTGGAAGGCGTGACCCGCAAGGTGGTGTTCGAAATATGTGAACGCCTGTCGATCCCGGTCGAGGAGCGCCTGTTCACCATGTACGATGTCGCGCAGGCCGATGAGATGTTCATCACGTCGAGTGGGGTGTGCGCGTTGCCGGTGGCGGGGGTGGACGATTTCGTGCCCAAGGTGCCTGTGCCCGGGCCGATCACCTCGAGGTTGATTGCGGCATTCGCGGAGGATACAGGTCTCGATTATCGCGCCATGTAAACCGGCCGATGAAGAGGTATGGAGTGCTAGGCGGGAGCACTCTTAATGTTGCCGGATGGACTAGTTGGAGCCGGATCCATTTAAAGCCGCTAGTTTGCATTGCCTTTCATGAAGCCGCCTGTAGACGCGGCAGTGGTGGCTACTAAGACATTTTTGCGAAGGAAAGGTGCTTGAAGGTTCGTTTTCTGACCATGGAGCAATTGCTCAGTTCGCACCGTCGATGAAGGTCGGCGGCTTATGAGCCGTAACCGTCGGCAGATTATCCTCGAATTTGTCTATTTCGACTAGGGCGCTATGCGCTATTGGGCCTTGGCCTAGTTGCGATGTGCCTTTATCGATCGTTAGGACATTCGGGTTACCGTGTTTATCGAGGCTTTTGGCTTCGGCGGGGTTTTCGGGATCGTACCAGGCACCGGTGGCAAGTTGGACAACGCCCTGTCGAACGTCCTCAGAGAAACGCACACCGGCGAGGAGGGCACCGCGATCGTTAAACACCCGCACGATATCGCCTTCGAAGAGCCCGCGCTGTACTCCATCGTCGGGGTGTAACCAGATCGGCTCTCGTCCGGCAATCTTGTCCTCGCGGCTTACGCGCCCGTTGTCCATTTGCCCGTGCAGGCGCGTGCTTGGCTGGTTGGAAATCATGTGGAGTGGATATCGGCGCGCTATGGCCCCGCCGAGCCATTCCAGAGGCTCGCGCCACACGGGATGGCCGGGGCAATCGTCATAGCCGAAGCTCGCGACGGTCTCCGAGAAAATCTCGATTCGCCCCGAAGGGGTCGGCAGTGTGTGGGCGTGCGGGTCGCTTCGGAACTCTTCGAACATCACCAGCGGCTTGTCGGGCGCCGGCATCTCGGCATGTCCTGTTTCCCAGAAATCTTCAAAGGAGGGTAGGGTGATGTCGTTGCGCGCCGCACCCTGGCGTGCCCTGTCATAGAGGTGGCGCAGCCATTCTTCTGGCTCACGCCCTTCGGTGAAGGCTTCTTCCGTACCTGCACGCTGCGCGAGCGCGCGGAAAATCTCGAAGTCGTCGCGCGAGTCACCGACCGGCTGAATGGTCTGGTCCATGGCCATGATGTAGCGGTCGCGCGAGGTCGCGCCGATATCCTTGCGCTCGAGTGTCGTCGTGGACGGCAGGACGATGTCGGAAAACTTCGCCGTTGCGGTCCACCAGGGTTCGTTGACGATCACGGTATCGGGCTTGCGCCAGGCGCGCACCAGCCGGTTGAGGTCCTGATGATGGTGGAAGGGGTTGCCGCCGGACCAATACACCAGCCGGATGTCCGGGTAGGTCCGCGTTTCGCCGTTGAATTCGTAGGCGATGCCGGGGTTCAGCAGCATGTCGGCAATCCGGGCCACGGGAATCCAGCTGTCGCAGGGATTGTCGCCGGTGCTCAGGGTGGGAGCAGGCGCGGGGCGGCGGGGATTTCCGACATTGCCCATGCTTCCGTAGCCGAAGCCGAAACCCTGTCCTGGAAGGCCGATCCCGCCCAGCATGGCGGCCAGCGTCACCGTCATCCAGAAGGGCTGCTCGCCATGGTCGCCGCGCTGCAGGGACCAGTTGGTGTTGATGAGCGTGCGGGCGCCGGCCATGCGCCGTGCCAGCGCGACGATGGTCTGCGGGGCGATCTCACAAATCGGCCCGGCCCATTCCGCGCTTTTCGCGATGCCGTCCGTCTCACCAAGCAGGTAGGCGCGGAAGCGCTCGTATCCGGTGCAATAGCGGGACAGAAAATCCCGGTCGGCCAGACCTTCGGTTTCGAGCGTGTGGGCCAGCGCAAGCATCAGCGCCATGTCCGTATTCGGGCGGATGGCCAGCCACTCAGCGCCCAGATGGTCGGCCATGTCGCTGCGGATCGGCGAGATGTTTATAAACGCGACCCCGGCTTCGCGCGCGGCCTTCAGATAGGGCCCCGAGGTGTGTTCGCCCGGTCCTCCGGCTGAGACCTGAAGGTTCTTCAGCGGTACGCCGCCGAACGCGACGACGAGTTCGGTGTTCTCGACAATCGAGTCCCAGCTCGTCGCTTCGGTCATTGCAGCCCGTGCGCTGCCCAGCACATGGGGCAGGATCGCGTAGCCGGCGGCGATGGAATAGGTGTGCACCGATCCCGTGAACCCGCCGATAGTGTTCAGGAATCGCTGGAGCTGGCTTTTGGCGTGGTGAAAGCGTCCGGCGCTTGCCCAGCCATAGGAGCCGCCGAAGATCGCCTCGTTGCCGTAGGTTTCGCGCACCCGTGCCAGTTCTCCGGAAACCAGATCGAGGGCCTCGTCCCAGGGCACTTCGACAAAGGGATCGATGCCGCGTTTTTCCGGGTGGCCACCCGCCGCACGGTCCAGCCAGCCCTTGCGGATGGATGGCCGTGCGACCCGGCTCTCGTCATGAACGGCTTCTGGAATGGAATGGATCAGCGCGGACGGGGACGGATCGTGTGCGAACGGGCGGACGCCCGTCAGGCGGCCGTCTTCAACCTCGGCTGTGAAGGCCCCCCAATGGGACGAATGCCGGAATGTCTCGGACGTCATGGCCCCGCTTCTCCCCTGCGCGCGCACGCCCAGAAACTGCACCGCTGCGCAAACGCTGTCAAAGCGCACCGGGCGTCGTATTATCGCCGCCTAATCGATACGGGGGAGAGAAAAATGGATGTTCGCCTGGATGGCCGCACAGCCCTGATTACCGGTGCCAGCGAGGGGCTGGGCCTCGCGATGGCGCGCAAGTTCGCCGAATCCGGCGCCAATGTCGCGATGGTCTCGCGCAATGCAGAGAAGCTGGAAGCTGGTCGTCAATCCGTGCTGTCGAGCCTCGGCGGCAACACCGTGAAGGTCGAGGCGATCCCCTGCGATGTATCCCGGGCCGATACCGTTGCCGAGGGATGGGCCAAGGTGACCGATGCGTTTGGCGATGTCGATATTCTGGTGAACAACGCCGGCGCCACAGCCATCGGGCCGTTCCTCAGCCATTCCGATGAAGTCTGGCAGGCCGATCTCGACCTCAAGCTGTTCGCGGCGATCCGGCTGTGCCGTCTGGCCATGCCGGGTATGGCCGAACGCAAATGGGGGCGGATCATCAATGTGCTGGCCGGTATGGCCAAGGCACCCGCGCCGAACAGCTCGCCGACCTCGGTGTCGCGCGCGGCAGGCATGGCGCTGACCAAGGTGCTCGCGGGCGAGGGTGCGCCGGACAACGTTCTGGTCAATGCGCTGCTGGTCGGCCTGATCCGCTCGGGCCAGCATGAGCGCCGCCACGCGAAAAACGCGCCGGACAAGTCCTTCGACGAGTTCTTCGAGCCGCAGCGCAAGCAGATCCCTCTCGGCCGCATCGGTGAGGCCGAGGAGTTCGCCAACATGGCATGCTTCCTGGTCTCCGACGCCGCGTCGTATGTGACCGGCTGCGCGATCAATGTGGATGGCGGGCGCACGCCCGTCGTCTGATTTCCGTTATCCATTGGGGGAATGTCATGGCCGGTGATGTAACCGTTCAGGCCGATGCGCTGACCGCGCTCATCCACGAAATCGTCCGCCTTGGCGGCAGTGACGACGAGGAGTGTCGGATCGTGTCCGAGCATCTCGTCGGCGCGAACCTCGCCGGGCATGACAGCCACGGCGTCGGCATCGTGAACACCTATGTGAAGAACCTGAAGAAGGGGCTTCTGGTGCCGAACACCGCCGCCGAGTGCGTCAACGACGGCGGGGCGTTCCTGCAGTTCGACGGGCACAAGGGCTACGGCCAGCGCACCGCGAAGGAGGTGACGGAAGCCGCGATCGCGCGTACCCACGAGACGGGGGTGTGCGTCGCGACGCTGAAGAACTCCCATCACATCGGGCGCGTGGGCACCTATGCCGAGATGATCGCGGATGCGGGCTTTGTCTCGATCCACTTCACCAACGTCACCGACCACGCGGCGATGGTCGCGCCCTTCCGGGGCGCGGAGGCGCGTTTCGGCACGAACCCCGTAACCATGGCGATGCCGACGGGCAATCCGGACGAGCCGATCATCCTGGATATGGCGACCAGCGTCGTGGCGATGGGCAAGATTCGGGTCGCGCGCGATGCCGGAAAGACGGTGCCCGACGCCTGGCTGATCGATTCCGACGGCAAGCCGTCCAGCGATCCGAACGTGATGTTCAACCAGCCACAGGGTGCGCTGCGCGCGTTTGCCGAGCACAAGGGCTATGCACTGTGCCTGATGGCGGAACTGATGTCCGGCGCCTTGTCGGGCGGCGGCACGTTGCAGCCGGGCAACAGGCGCCTCGACGGGATTATTAACACCATGACCATGGTGCTGATCGACCCGGCGCGCCTGGGCGATGCGGATTGGATCAAGGCCGAGGTCGATGCCATGTCGGATTATGTGACCGGCGTCCGTCCGGCCAACCCGGATGAGCCGGTGCTGGTGCCGGGTGATCCGGAGCGCGCCGCTCGCAAGGCGCGCCTCGCCAACGGCATCTTCCTGCCGGAACTGACCTGGACGTGGTTGCTGGAGGCGGGCGAAGAGCTTGGCCTGAATACGGAAAAGGCCCACGAGATCGCGGGCCTTTCCTAGAAGCGGGGAGGCGTGCGGGCAGCAGCTAGATCGCGCCCGCGTCTCGCAGGGCGGCGATCTCGTCCGCTGACTTGCCGAGTTCCGTCAGCACCTCGTTTGTGTGCTCGCCCAGCGTGGGCGGTGCGCGGCGCACAGCGGCTTCGGTGTCCGAGAAGCGGAACGGAATGCCCGGCAGATCGATCTCGCCCTCGACCGTGTGCATCGCCTTGGTGACGAGGCCGCGCGCGATGGTGTGTTCTGCCGTCAGGGCCTGATCCACCGTGTTGATCGGCGCGCAGGAGACGCCCGCGCCCTGCAGCTTGCCGAGCCAGTCGGCGGTGTCGTCGGTTTTCAGCAATTCGGAAATCATGGCGTCGCAGGCGTCGCGATTCTCGACCCGGTCGCGGTTGCGCGCGAAACGCGGGTCGTCCGCCCATTCGTCCTGACCGACCGCGTTGCAGAAGGTCTGGAACTGTCCGTCATTGCCGACCGACAGCGCGATCATGCCGTCGCGGGTCGGGTAGGCGTTGTAGGGCACGATGTTCGGGTGGCCGTTGCCGTAGCGCCCGGCCGGCTTGCCCGAAGCGAGATAGTTGGCAGCCACATTGGCGAGCAGCGACACGCCCGTGTCGTAGAGCGAAACCTCCACATACTGGCCGCGCCCCGTGCGGTGACGTGCCTGCAGCGCGGCGAGGATCGAGGACAGCGCGTACATGCCGGTGCACAGATCGACGATGGCCACGCCCAGTTTCATCGGGTCGCCGTCGGCCTCACCGGTGATGCTCATAAGCCCGCTTTCGGCCTGCAGCAGGAAGTCGTAACCCGGCAGGCCCGCGCGGGGACCGGTTGATCCGTATCCCAGAATGGAAGCCCGCACGATTTGCGGCGCATTTTCCTCGTACCAGGCGTCGTCGAAGCCGAACTTCGCCATGGTGCCCAGCTTGAAGTTGTCGATGACGACGTCGCCGGTCCTCAGCAGTTCGGCCAGCACCTCGCGGGCCGCCGGTTCCTTGAGGTTCAGGGTCATGCCGCGCTTGTTGCGGTTGGCCCCGAGGTAGTAGGCGGATTCCTCGCCGACAAAGGGCGGCCCCCAAGCGCGGGTGTCGTCGCCGCGTCCGGGCTGTTCGATCTTGATGACGTCGGCGCCCATGTCGCCCAGCATCATCGCGCAGAACGGGCCCGCCAGCACCCGCGTGAGGTCGATCACGCGGATGCCTTCAAGGGCGCCGTTCGGGGTGTCTTCCGACATCATCTGCCTCGCTGTTTCGACCCTCTCCCATAGAGAGAGGGTGGCGAACGAAGTGAGCCGGGTGAGGGGTTACGGTCTGTCGGGGATTTCCCGGAAAGGGTTTAACCCCTCACCCCAAACCCCTCTCCCTCTGGGGGAGGGGCTTAGCGTCAGTTCGACTTGAGCTGGTTGCGGTCGTTGTCCAGGTCGTCGAGGTACTTATCGACGATCTCCTTGTTCTTCATGCGGAACTTCATGAAGTCCGGCTTGCGCTTGTCCAGGAAGGCCTGCATGCCCTCCAGCGATTCCTCGCTGCCCCAGACATGCGCCAGCAGTTCCATGCCGTGCTGCCAGGACGCGTAGAGCTGGTCGGATTCATGGTTGAGGGACTTCTTGGTCATGCGGATGGTCTGGCCGCTGTGCCCCTTGATGGTCTCGCACCACTTGAGCGTCTCTTCCAGCAGGCTGTCATGCGGCACGACCTTATTGATGAGGCCGATGCGCTGGGCTTCCTCGGCGTCGAAGGTGCGGGCCAGGAAGATCATTTCGCGCGCCAGACGCTCGCCGATGATGCGCGGGATGTACTGGGTCGCGCCGACCGTCGGGCAGGCGGCAACCTTGGCGCCGGACTGGCCGAAATGGGCCCGGTCGGACGCGATCACCAGATCGCACCACAGGGCGAGTTCGTGCCCGCCGCCCATGCACCAGCCGTTCACCATGGCGATCACGGGGATCGGCAGGCCGCGGATGGTCATGGCGGTGCCCAGCATCCGGTCGTTCCAGTGATAGGCGTTGGTCCAGTTCAGCTTCATCATCGCGCCGAAATCGCCGCCGGCGGAGAAGGACTGGTCGCCGGCACCCGTGACGACCGCGCAGGCGATCGAGGCGTCGTTGCGCGTGGATTTGAAGGCGTGGATCAACTCGTCCAGCGTCTGCTCGCGGAAGGCGTTGCGTGCGCCCGGACGGTTGATGGTGATCCAGGCGACGTGATCCTTCACCTCGAACAGGATGTCCTTGAAATCGTCGGAAGTGGGCAGGTTGGACATGTGCGGAAATCTCCCCTCGGTTGTTTGTTCTACCCCCGGTGCCGGATATAGCCGTGTGCAGCGGCCCGGGCAGGGTTGTGGATTTGGCTGCGAGATATATACAGTCCGCCAAGACGCCACAATCGCGCGCACGCAAGTTGCGCGTTCTGCGAACATTTTGAGGTATTCATGAGCAGAAAACCAATCCAGACGGTCCTGATCTACGGCTACGGTGTGATGGGCAAGGGTGTGTCCGCGACCTTCGCGGCGGCCGGGTTCAACACCATCGTGCGCTCGAGCCGCGCGGCGGAGCTGACGGACCTTCCCGAGGGTGTGACGGCGGTGGCGGAACTACCGGCGGAAGCCCCGGATCTGGTGATCGAGTTCGTGCCCGAGGAAGTGGCGGTCAAGAAGAAGGTCTTTGCCGCGATCGAGGCGGCCTATCCCGATGACGAGGTCATCATCGCGACGGGCACGTCGGGGATGTCGCTGGAGGAACTGGGCGAGGATCTGAAGCGCCCCGAGCTGTTCACGGGTATCCACTATTTCATGCCGGCGGACACGACCGCCGTGGCGGAAGTGATGGCCGGGGCGGGCGCGCCGGAAGATGTTGTCGATGCCGTTGCCGCAGCCGTCGAGAAGACCGGCAAGGAAGCCGTGACGCTCTACAAGCCCATCGTCGGTTTCCTCATCAACCGCCTGCAGCACATCATCCTGCACGAGGCGTATTATCTGGTCGAAGAAGGCGTTGCGACGCCGGCCGATATCGACATGGCCGCGCGCAAGATGCTGGCGCCGCGCATGTGCCTGAACGGCCTGATCGAGCAGAAGGACACGTCCGGGCTGGAAATCCACGCGCTGGCCCAGCGCTCCATCGTCCCGGAATTGCATCCGACGGATACCCCCAACCCCCTGATTCAGGATATGGTGGCGCGCGGCGAGGTGGGTCTTTCCGCCGGGAAGGGCTTTTACGACTGGGAAGGCTGTGATGTGGATGCCGTCCGCAAGCAGTCCTCCGAGCGTCTGCGCAAGCTGACGAAGTTCCTGAATGAAGAGGTTTCCGAATACGCGCCCGGCACGAAGCCGAAAACGCGCGAACTGAAACGGGGCCGCTAACCGGCCCTCCTGTTTCGTCAAGCTCAACATGAGGGCCTCATCCTGAGCCTGACGAAGGACGAGGCCCGCGACCAAGGAAAACGCCATGAAGATCGCCAAAATCGAACCGTTTGCAGCCGACCTGCCGCTGGAGCGCCCGATCAAGATGTCGGGTGTGGAGATCGCGGTCTCCGAGAACGTGTTCGCGCGCATCGAGACCGATGACGGCCTCGTGGGCTGGGGCGAGGCGTCGTCCTCCCCGTCGATGACCGGCGAGACGGTCGAGAGCATGATGGCGGCAATTGAATACCTCGCGCCCTTCATGGAAGGCCGCGACCCGGCCGCCTTCGAGGAAAACCTCGCCGAGATGAACTGGCGCATGTATGGCAATGCCAGCGCCAAGACTGTCATCGAGATGGCGCTCTACGATCTGGCCGGCAAGGCGCAGCAGAAGCCGATTGCCGAACTTCTGGGCGGCACGAAGCGCACCTCGATCCCCGTGCTCTACATGCTGGCGACCGGAAATATCGATGTCGATGTGGCCGAGGCTGCCGAGAAGGCGAAGGCCGGCGTCACCAACATGAAGATCAAGGTGGGCGGAAAGCCCGTCGAGCAGGACATCGAGCGCACCAATGCCATTCGCAAGGCGGTGAACGGCGGCGTGCAGCTGTCGGCCGACTGCAACCAGGGCTGGAGCCTCGATGAGGCGCTGGCCTATGTGCGCGGCGCGAGCGAATCCCTCGACTTCCTCGAGCAGCCTGTGATGGGCCATGACGTCGAGAGTATGGCGAAGATCGCCAGGGAATCAGCCTGCCCGATCGGCGCGGATGAGGGCCTCCACAACTTCGACGACGTGCG
This sequence comes from Alphaproteobacteria bacterium, assembly GCA_038117045.1. GTDB lineage: Bacteria > Pseudomonadota > Alphaproteobacteria > UBA6615 > UBA6615 > JABJAG01. Next base: position 68,618 of record JAYOFE010000011.1, read on the forward strand.
CAAGCACCACGAAATGGGTGCGGCCCAGGGCGGCAGCCTGAAGATGATCAAGCTTGGTGGCGTGACCCGCGCGTTCCAGGCGACCCAGCTGTTCGACGAACTGGGCATGCATGTCAACCTGGCGGGCAAGGTTGCCGAATCCAGCGTCTCCAGCGCCGCCGTCATGCACATCGCCGCCGCCGCCCCGTCCATCGAATGGGGTGTCAGCGTCACCAATCAGTACCTCAAGGGCGACGTGACCAAGTCGGGTGTGAAGGTCGTCAACGGCCAGGCCGAACTGCCCGCAGGCGCAGGCCTCGGCGTCGAGGTTGATGAGGCCATGCTGAAGCCGTATCTCCGCAACTAGCGGAGGCGGCTAGCCTGAAATCGCAAACGCATCCGCATAGTCGCGGATGAAGCTTTCCAGCGTGCGCTTGGGGTGGCCGACGATGTCCTCGGTCGCGTTGGTCTCATAGGCGTAGGCGCCGTTCGCGGCGAAGCCGATCATCTTGACCTGATGCTCGATCAGCCAGGGCGGCAGCCCACGGCCGGTGACCATCTCTTCCCATTTATCGACATCGACCTGTTCATAGCGGATGTCGCGGCCGAGCACGCGCGAGAACGTCTGCGCGACCTCGTCGAGGGATACGGCGGCGCCCGTCTGGTAGTAGCCCTGGCTGTCATGGCCCTCGTCCTCCGCCAGTACCACGGCGGCGAGGTCGGCCACGTCGCGCGGATCGGTCATGCTCAGCTTCACATCGCGCGGAATGGCGCTGGTGAAGGTGTCGCCCTGGGTCAGGCCGGCGGCGACGTAGTGCAGGTTCGACATGAAGAAATTCGGGCGCAGGAAGGTGTAACGCAGGCCCGAGGCGGCGATCTTGCCCTCCAGCGTCTTGTGCGCTTCGGGAATGGGGGCGGGGGAGTCGATGTTGCCCGACAGTTTGACAATGCGTTCGATACCCGTGGCCTTCGCGGCCTCGATGGCGTTGGTCTGCTGTTCTTCCAACGCCGGGCTGTGGCCGGAATTGAGATAGAGCGTGTGGGCACCTTCGAAGGCGCGCTCCAGCGAGGCGCGGTCGTCGAGGCTCATGGGCGCGATCTCGGCGTCCGCGCCCAGCGTCGGGCGCGCCGCGTCCGGGTCCCGCGTCAGGTAGCGGAGGTTCAGCCCGCGCTCGGCCAGGCGCGGCGGCAGGTGCCGGCCGGTGGCCCCGGTGGCGCCGATGACGGCGATCAGGCGTTCGGACATGCGGGTTTCCTCGGATAGGTCGTTGTCGTTGATAGGCTCGCAATATAGCCATGCAGCGGAGTGCTTTACAGCGCGCGCGCCGCGCTCCTAGTCTCGTCTCACGAACAAGAAACAAATCCGGGGGAGAGAGATGGCGTTTCCGGCAGGACAGGCGTTTTCCAAGAACGTGACCGCGATCGGCTACACCGATTGTGACAAGAAGCCCGCCTTCAAGCTGGCGCTCCACAAGGACGGGGACCGCTGGTTCCTTTACACCGGCCTTTTCTGGCATTCCGGTTTTCACGTCATCGAGGTGACGGACCCTGAAAACCCGCGCTTTGTGCGCCATGTCGAAGGCCCCCCGAACACCTGGACCCTGCAGGTACAGGTGGCAGACGGACTGCTGGTCACCTCGCAGGAAAAGATTATGCCGGGCTGGGGCCATGTCGAGGGCCAGCCCTGGGGCGAGGGTGCGCTGATCTGGGACCTGAAGGACCCGGAAAACCCCGAACTCCTGAGCCACTGGAAGACGGGAGGTGACGGCACCCACCGCAACTACTACGACGGCGGGCGCTACATGTACGCCACAGGCCTGCCGGAGGGGTACCAGGGCAACATCCTGCAGATCATCGATATCGAGGATCCGCGCAACCCGAAGGAAGTCGGGCGCTGGTGGATGGAAGGCCAGCATGTCGGCGGCGGGGAAGGCGGCGCGAAGCCCGGCACCATGCTTCACGGCGGGGCCTATGTGAAAGGCGACCGGGCCTATCTTCCCTACAGCGCCGGCGGGTTTGTCGTCCTCGACATCTCCGACAAGACAAATCCCACGATGATCAGCGACCTGCCGTTCTCGCCGCCGTTCCAGGCCTTCATTGCGGTGCACACCGCGGTGCCGCTGCCGAGCCGGGACCTCGTGATCGTGAATTCCGAGGCGATCAAGGAGAACTGCGAGGAACCGCTGGGCTATGCGGGCATTGTCGATGTCTCCGACGAGCAGAACCCGCGCCTGGCCTCGCTGTTCCCGCTGCCGGTCCCGCCGGAGGATGCGCCATATCGCACCTTCTGCGAGCGCGGCGGCCGGTTCGGTCCCCACAACCAGCACCAGCCCCAGTACCAGGACATCCTGTACCAGGGCGAGGACCTCTGTTTCCTGACCTATTTCAACGCGGGCCTGCGCATCTACGACGTCTCGAAGGCCACCCAGCCGCGAGAGGTGGGCTACTTCCTGCCGCCGGACCCCACGGAGCGCCTGGGCCTGCTTCCGGCCTCCAAGCTGGTGGCGCAGACCGAGGACGTGATCGTCGATGCCCGCGGCAATATCTTCATTTCCGACAAGAACCACGGGATCTATGTGGTGCGTTATGACGGGCTCAATCCCTGAGCGGACAGCCATGCGGTCTCAGTTTTTGAGCAATACCCGTGGTGCAGGGGACTCCGTCCCACAGGCCTGATATTGTTGACGAAATGAGCGGGTGGCGGTGTGCCGCAACACCCGGGAGGGACAGAAGACATGAAATTCGGTTTGTTTGGCGGCGCCCAGGCGGTACCTGGCGAGGTCGTGACCGAGGCGGCTCTGGGCTACCATGAGTATGGCGAATACATCCAGCTTGCGGAGAAGCTCGGCTATTCGAGCGCATGGCTGGTGGAGCACCATTTCACCGGCTTTTCGCAGTTGTCTGCAACTCTCAACTACGTCTCCTATCTGTCTGGAATAACATCAAAAATACGTCTGGGCAGTGCGGTGGTGGTGATCCCGTGGCACAACCCGATCCTGCTGGCCGAGCAGGTCGCGACCATCGACCAGCTGTCAAAGGGCCGGTACGATTTCGGCATCGGGCGCGGCTATCGCGCCAACGAGTTCAACGGCTTCGGCATCGACATGGCGGACGCCGGAGACATCTTCGAGGAATCGGTTGCGCTGCTGAAACGGTCATTCACGGAGACCGAGCGCTGGTCCTACAAGTCCGACCGGTGGACCTACAACGACATCATCGTGGAGCCGCCGGTGGTCCAGAAGCCCTATCCTCCCATGTGGGTGGGTGCGGGCAGCGAGGCGTCGATCCGCAAGGTGGCCCAGAACGGCTTCAACCTGCTGCTCGACCAGATGTCCCCCTTCGAGGCCATCGGTGAGAAAATCCGGATCTACCAGGACGAACTCGACAAGCTGGGCAAACCCTACGATCCGGACAAGGTTGCCGTGACGCGCGGCCTGATGGTCGCCAACAATGACAACCAGCGCTCCGACGCGCATATCCTGCGCGGAAAGTTCATCTCCGAGGTCCAGGTCCTCACCACGGACAAGTCGTCCGGCCCCAAGGCGTTCAGCCCCGTGGGCAATTCGGGTGACACCGACGCCATTTCGGAGAACGGCGCGGTTTTGGGCGATAATGACGAGATGGGAGAACGGGTCGAACGTTTGCGCGAGGAGGGTGTGAACACCATCCTGCTGCATGACCTGTCCGGTTCCTTCGAGGCGCTCCAGCAGTTCGCCGAAGAGGTGATGCCGAAATTCGTGGACAGGCAGGCCGCCGAAGCAGCGGAATAGGGACAACACCCGCGGGGCCGGATGGCCGGCGGACAGGGAGGAATGGCATGAAATTCGGACTTTTCGGCGGCGCACAGGCGGTTCCCGGTGAAGTCGTCACCGAGGCGGCGCTCGGCTATCACGAGTACGGCGAATATATCCAGCTGGCCGAAAGGCTCGGCTACACCAGCGCGTGGCTCGTGGAGCATCATTTCACGGGATTCTCGCAACTTTCCGCGACCCTGAACTACATCTCCTACCTGTCGGGCATCACGTCGAAGATCCGCCTGGGCAGCGCCGTCGTGGTGGTGCCGTGGCACAACCCGATCCTGCTGGCCGAGCAGATCGCGACCATCGACCAGCTGTCCAAGGGGCGTTACGACTTCGGCATCGGGCGCGGCTATCGCGCCAACGAATTCCACGGCTTCGGCATGGAAATGGCTGATGCCCAGGAGATTTTCGAGGAATCGGTCATGCTCCTGAAGCGGTCCTTCACGGAGACCGAGCGCTGGTCCTACAAGTCCGACCGCTGGACCTTCAACGACATCATCGTGGAACCGCCGGTTGTCCAGAAGCCTTACCCGCCCATGTGGATCGGTGCTGCGAGCGAGAACTCGATCCGCGGCCTGGCGCGCAACGGCTTCAACCTGCTGCTGGCGCAGGTCCCGACCTTCGAGACCATCGGCGAGAGCATCTCCATCTATCGCGACGAACTGGACAAGATGGGCCAGGAATTCGACCCCAGTCGGGTCGCCGTAACGCGTGGCCTGATGGTCGCCAACAACGACAATGAGCGGGCCGAGGCACATGTCCTGCGCGGCAAGTTCCTGACCGAAGTGCAGGTGCTTGCAACCGATCCGCGATTCCAGTCGAAGACCTTCGTACCGGCCGAGCGGCACAAGAACCGCGGCGACCCGACCGAGGTGTCCGAGGCGGGCGCGATCATCGGCAAGGCCGACGAAATGATCGAGCGTTGCGAAAGGCTCTACGACCTTGGCGTGCGCAATGTCCTGCTCCACGACCTCTCGGGCTCGTCCGAGGCGCTGCAGCAGTTTGCCGAAGAGGTGATGCCGCACTTCGCCGGTCGTGCCGACGACACCGCGCAGGCGGCCGAGTAGCCTATATCTGTTGAAGTTCGCCCGGTTGTGCCGGGCGGGCCGGAGTTTCCGCGCGACGCCGTCGCACGGCCCCGTTATCATTTGGGAAACAGCACCTTTCGTTGGGGGAGTGAGTTCGTGGACGACATCATCTTCGGCACCGGACCGTATGCGGTCAGCCAGCCTGTCTCTCGCAAGGAAGACCCGCGCCTGTTGCGCGGTGGTGGCAAGTACACAGACGACAAGAACCTCGCGGGCCAGGCCTACGCTTATTTCGTACGATCGCCCGTGGCCCATGGTGAGCTCAAGTCGGTCGATATTTCCGCCGCGAAGGCGGCTCCCGGTGTCCTGGCGGTCCTGACCCACAACGACATCGCCGCGGCCGGGCTGGGCACGCTGCCCAACAACCTGCCGCTGAAGAGCCGCGACGGCACACCGCTCATCAAGCCGCCGCGCCCGGTGCTGGCCACGGGCCGCGTCCGCCATATGGGTGAACCCATTGCCGCCGTGATCGCGGAAACCGCCATGCAGGCACGCGATGCCGCGGAACTGGTGGAACTCGACATCACCGCGCTGCCGGCTGTCACGTCGCTGGACAAGGCCCTGGCCGATGGTGCCCCGCAGCTCCATGAGGAAGCGCCGGGCAATGTCTGTCTCGACTTCCAGATGGGCGATGCCGAAGCCACGGCCAAGGCGTTCTCCGAGGCCGCGCACATCACCAAATTGCATCTGGTGAACAACCGCTGCTTCGTCTCGGCCATGGAGCCGCGCGCGGCCATCGGTGATTTCGACACCGGCGAGGACCGCTACGTCCTGCATGTGTGCTCACAGGGCGTGATGGGGATGCGCAACATCCTCGCCAACGCCGTGTTCAACTGCGAGCCGGAGAAGATTCACGTCATCACCGGCGATGTGGGTGGATCCTTCGGCATGAAGGCGATGCCGTATCACGAATATCCGGTCATCATGCTGGCGGCCAAGCAGCTCGGCCGCCCGGTCAAGTGGACCGCCGATCGCAGCGAATCCTGCCTGTCCGATCACCAGGGCCGTGCCAGCCAGTTCGACGCGGAACTCGCGCTCGACAAGGACGGCCACTTCCTGGCCGCGCGGGTACACGGGCTGGCCGATATGGGCGGTTACCTGACGGGAACCGGTCCGTTGGCCCAGTCGGTCAACATCTGCAAGAACCTGCCGTGCATGTACAAGACCCCGGCGGTGGACGTGAACATGAAGTGCGTGTTCACCAACACGGTCTATATCGGTGCCTATCGCGGCGCGGGCCGTCCGGAAGGCAACTTCATCATGGAGCGGTTGGTTGATAAGGCCGCGCGCGAGATGAAGATCGATCCCATCGAACTGCGCCGGCGCAACATCGTGGCCCCGTCCGCCATGCCGTTCACGGCGGCGAGCGGGCAGGTGATCGACAGCGGCGATTTCGAGCCGATGCTGGTTCAGGCGGTCGCGGCGAGCGACTGGGCCGGGTACGACTCCCGCAAGTCCGGTTCGGCGGCGCGAGGCAGGAAGCGCGGCATCGGCGTGTGCTCCTACCTTGAGGTCACGGCACCGGCGGGCAAGGAACACGGCGGCATCCGTTTCGGCGACGACGGCCGGGTGACCATGGTCTCAGGCACGCTGGACTACGGCCAGGGCCACCGTTCGACCTTCGCGCAGATTGTCAGCGCGCGGCTCGGCATCCCGTTCGAGAATATCGACCTGCTGCAGGGCGATTCCGACGAGTTGCTTGTCGGCGGCGGTACGGGCGGCTCGCGCTCGGTGATCGCGGCAGGCGGCGCCTTCTACGAGGCCGCAGCCGAGGTGGTCGAGAAGGGCAAGGCCGTCGCCGGTCATGTGCTGGAAGCCGCTGTTGAGGATATCGAGTTCGACAGGGGCGAGTTCCGGATCACCGGCACCGACCGCAAGATCACGCTGCTGGACCTGGCGGACAAGGCGCGCGAACTGGGCGGTGCGAACGGCCTGCCGGACAGCCTCGACGTCAACCTCGTCCACGACACCGCCCCCTCGGCGTTCCCGAACGGCGTGCACATCGCGGAGGTCGAGATCGATCCCGACACCGGCGAGACCGAGGTGGTGCGCTACACGGTGGTGGATGACTTCGGCAACGTCATTAATCCGCTGCTGGCCGCCGGTCAGGTGCATGGCGGCGTGGTGCAGGGGATCGGCCAGGCGCTGATGGAGAACGTCATCTACGACGATGACGGCCAGCTCGTCACCGGCTCCTACATGGACTACGCGTTGCCGCGCGCCGATCAGGTGCCGGACATCATTTTCCTCGACCATCCGGTGCCCGCGAAGACCAACGTGCTCGGCGCCAAGGGCGCGGGGGAGGCCGGTGTCAGCGGTGCTCTGCCGGCGGTGATGAACGCGGTGGTCGATGCGCTCTCGGACAGCGGGGTCGAGGCCATCGACATGCCCGCCACGCCCGAGAAGGTCTGGCGTGCCCTGAATGCGTAGGCACCGGGGACGACGGCGTTGACGCTCGAAGCCCTGAACGCCCGCATCGATGCCATCCCGGCCGGTGTGCGCGGTATCCTTCTGATCGTGCTGGCCAGCGCGCTTTTCGCGACCATGCACAACACGATCCGCTTCGTGACCCAGCAGGGGATCCATCCGTTCGAGGTGGCGTTCTTCCGCACCTTCTTCGGGCTGATCGTCTTCATTCCGATCATTGCGCGCACCGGCCTCGTGATGCTTCTTCGGACCGAGCGGTTTCCCATGCATGTGGGCCGGGCGTTCCTCAACGCAACGTCGATGCTGTCCTGGATGTCCGCACTGGCGCTGATGCCGGTCGCGGATGCGACGGCGGTCAGCCTGGTCGGTCCGGTGTTCGTGGCGATCCTGGCGATGATGTTTCTGGGCGAACGGGTCGGGCCGATCCGCTGGCTGGGGATCGGCTTCGCCATCGCGGGCGGCCTCGTCGTGGTGCGCCCGGGCTTTGCTGAAATCAGCTCGGGCGTCTGGCTGGTGCTGCTCTCGGCCGTCGCGGTGTCGAATTCCAAGATGATCGCGAAGATTCTCACGCGGACCGAAAGCCCGGCAACCATTGTCGCCTATCTGACGATCCTGATGACCCCGATCACGCTGGTTCCGGCGCTGTTCTACTGGCAGACACCGACCATCGAGCAAACGGCCTATCTGGTGGTGATCGGCATTCTCGGCTCGCTGGGTCACCTGCTGTTCGTGCAGGCCTACAAGCTGGCGGACATCAGTCTGGTGGAACCGGCGATGTTCATGCGCATGGTCTGGGCTGCGGTGATCGGGTTCGTGCTGTTCGCCGAATTTCCGGATATGTGGACCTGGATCGGTGCCGCCGTGATCGTTGTCGGCACGACATTGCTGGCGCGGCCGGAAGCCCCGCGCACGGTGCGGCCTGTTAGCCCGGCGGCCTCGACGGTGGACCCGCCCCGTGCTGACTGAGTTGGCCGATTGAGTTGGCCTGCCACGAAATCTCTATACACTATGGGTTGTACGGTTCCGGCGAGAAGGAATGTTTGAATGCGCGATGGCCTGAATTTCCGGCACGCGGCCCTTGCGGTCCTGGTGCTGGTGGGTGCCCCTCTGATGGACGGATGGGCCCGCGAGGCGGCGGCCCAGAACCTTTCCGTGAAGGGGTTCGATACACCGGCCTGCGAGGGTGATATCTCGACCTTTCCGCTCGAGAAGATTCCCGTCAATGCCGTCTACTGGCTGGATATTTTCGACGAGACCGAGCAATCGCTCGCCTTCCGGGAAATCTTTCTCCAGACGCTCCGCGATAGTGGCCACGGGACGAACCGGGACGGGCGACTGGTCTTCAATCTGGAATCGCAGTCCGCGTTTCTCGGTCTGGTGCCGGCGGGCGGCACCGATCAGGCACAGCTGAATGCCGGACGCGAGCGCGATCCGGGCCGGGATGTGGGTATCGGCGAATTGCGGGACACGATCCGCGAAAGCCGGGGCGGGGACCGTCAGGGCCGCACATCGCTCGGCCAGCAGCTCGACGTGAAGGCCGAACTGCGCGATGCGGAAAACGGCAAGGTTCTCTGGCTGGCGACGCTGAACTGCCGGCCGCTGACATCGGACCGGAAGGTGCTGTCCGAGTTCATATCGGGCGTGATTGTTGAAAGCCTGGGCCGCGGAAGCGGGAAATCGACGTTCTAGGAGGCACGCAGTGGGCGGTCAGGACCAGAACCTCCAGGACTGGGTCGGACGTAGCGAGGAGCGGCACGACGTGCTGGTGACCGAGCGCTGCGTGGCGCTGCAGGCCGCGCTCGATACCGGCGAGGCGCGCCTGCACGACGGCGACGCGCTGCCGCCGCTCTGGCACTGGCTCTATTTCTGGGATATCGCCCCGCGCTCCGGCCTGGGGCGCGACGGCCATCCGGTGCTGGGCGGGTTCATGCCGCCGGTCGGGCCCGCGCGGCGCATGTGGGCGGGCAGCCGGGTGTCGTTCCCGGGCACCCTGAAGCTTGGCGAGCCGGCGACGCGTGTCTCCACCATCGAAAGCATCGCCGAAAAGACCGGGCGGACGGGCCGTCTGGTCTTCGTCACCGTGCGCCACGAACTGTCGGGCAGCGGCGGTCTTGCCGTCGTCGATGAACACGATATCGTCTATCGCGGGGAAACGGGGCAGGGCGCGTCTTCCCGTCCGGGCGATCCCGCGCCGGACAACGCACAATGGACCAAGACGGTCGATCCCGACCCGACCCTGCTGTTCCGCTATTCGGCCCTGACCTTCAACGGCCACCGCATCCACTACGACCGCGAATACGCCACCGGCACCGAAGGCTATGCCGGGCTGGTGGTGCACGGCCCGCTGCTGGCGACGATGATGGTCGGGCTGGCCGGGCGCGCGATGCCCGACAGGCGCGTCTCGAAGTTCGAGTTCCGCGGCCAGCGCCCGATCATGGATATCGAGACCTTCACGGTGAACGCCGCGCCGGACGGCGCGGACGCGCTGTCTGTCTGGGTCGCGAACGAGGACGGCATGCTGGCCATGAAAGGCCGCACGGAATTCGCGTGATAGCCGACGTTGGAAGGGAGCGCTCGTTTTTCACGCAATCACCGCTCGTCACCCCTGCGTAGGCAGGGGTCCATTAACTCAGGCGCATACCCGCTCAAACATCGGCGATAATGGACTCCCGCCTTCGCGGGAGTGACGACTATTGGGCGCGGAAAGTTCTGCTCTAGATCGCGACCAGCTCGCGGATCAGGTCCATGTTCTCCGGCTTCGGCTCGATCTCGCCGCGCCGGATGCGGTCCGTCACCTCGACGACCGCGGCGTTGGCCGGGGCGCTCTGGCCCCTGGCCGCCAGTGTGGAGACCACCTCGCCGTTCACGTCATTGGTCTCGCTCATCCGGTCCTTGTTGTGGTCCATCAGGACCGTCGTCAGTGTGTCGGGCCGGGTGAAGGACATCAGCTTCTCGTGCAGGATTTCGAGGAGCTGGTTGGTGTTTTCCATGTCTTCCGGCGTCAGGCCGAAGATCGGGACGATGGGGTGCCCGCGCGCCTTGCCCGCCGACAACGCCTCGCCGCCGGCCTTCAGCATCAGTTCGCGCATGCCCGGCAGCTCCACGGCCTCGTCGATGGGGAGTCCGGTCAGTGCCGTGGTGGCCAGCGTCATGGCGTTGCTGACCAGCTTCATCCACTTGGCGGCGAGGATATCGTCCACGATCTCGACCACGCCCGCATGGCGCATGATTTCGGCGATCTCCGGTTCGCGCCCCGCCGTGGCCGGGTCGGCGCTGCCGATGGCGAACCATGAGCCGCCGTCGGGCGGGGAGGAGCGCTTGACGATACCCGGCTCGTGCAGTTCCGAGGCCACCTCGATCACGCAGGCCATGGCCCGCTCGACGCCGACCGCCCCGGCCATGGCCTCGTAGCTGAAGCCGTTCTGCACCCCGACGAGGATCCCGTCCTCGGCCAGGTAGGGCTCGATCAGCCGCGAGGCCCAGGGCGTGTCATAGGCCTTGAACAGCATCAGGACGACATCAAACGGCTCGGTGAAGGTCGCCACGTCGCACAGGTGGTAGGCATCGACCTCCTGCCGGATCGTCTCTCCCTCCATGTTGATGACCGCGCCGTTGGCGCGCAGCGCCTCGACATGGGCGGGCCACTGGTCGATCAGCTTCACGTCCAGCCCGGCGCGGACGAGGTCCACGCCGATGGCCGTGCCGTTGGCGCCCGATCCGAGGATGGCAATTTTCTTGGTCACACTGTCAATCCCGTTGCTTCCGATGTCCACGCTTCGGTCAATTCTTTCTAACCATTTAACTAATTGTTTTGATGAACACAGCGAATAGAAATGGAAGAGCAATAATAATATAAATAATAAACGCAATGGGGAAAGGTATTAGTGAAGAAATATCTAGGACCAACGGAATTATAAACATAAGCACCATCGTGCCGAAAAACATTCCGAAGCCGATACAAAACGCTTCGACACCAAAGTTAGCTCGATGAATAACAGAAAGGGGTTTGGCAAATACCCACGTGAGAAAATACCAGACAGAACTCATCGCGGTGACCGGCCCGGTTCAGGGAGAGATGGACTTGCCGTAGCGCCAGCGGAAGATGCGCACGTCGGAGAAGACGCCGGCTTTTGTCATCGGCTCGTCGCCGACCAGCTTTTCCGCGGCTGCCCGGTCCTCGACCTCGACGATGAACAGGCTGCCGACCAGGGTCTGGCCGTCGTCGGACCGCAGCGGGCCGTGGGCCACATACTTGTCGATGATCGAGCCCTGATAGGCGTGGTGGTCCGCCGCGCTTTCCTTGCGCAGGCGCGCGGCATCCGGCCCGTCGATGCATTCGCATACGAACATCTGCAGCGTCGGGTCGGGATCGCGGTCGAGCTGGCCGATCCGCTTGGAGCTGATGAAGCGGATGATCTCCGGTTCCTCCAGCATCCCGGCCTTCGCATAGCCGTCGCCCGCCGCATAGGCCTTCGCGGCTTCCCGGTCGTCCGCCTGGACAATGCACATGGTGCCGATGGGCTCGGACCCGTCATCCTTCAGCAGCTGGCCGGCAAACTGGATGCGGTCGGCGTGGGCGCGGACATGGGCGAGGTGCTCGTCCATGGCGGCCTCGCGCTTGTCCTTCCAGTCCGGCCTGTAGTGGCTGCGGATGTAGAACTGGGTCGGGCGCGCCAGGTAGTAGTCCAGCAGCGCCTGGCCCGACAGCCCGTAGCGCGGGTCGTCGGGCCGGTAGCCGCCGGGGTTGTCGGCGGTCCTGTGGTCGGCTTCTGCCAATGTCTCCCCCCGAGACCGTTTCCGGCCTCAATTACTCGGCGGCTTCGGCCTCGTAGAACTGCGAGGCATAGCATCCGCGCCGCTTGAGGCTGGCGATGAACTCTTCCTCGAAGTTGTCCGGCACCGCGCCCGTGACCCGTTCGTCCGCCAGCAGCGTTTCCGCCCAGGCCCTGGTCAGCGGGTAGTTGTCGATGACCTTGTTCTTCAGCACCCGGTCCACGAACAGGTGTCGCTGAAGGAACGGCGCATAGGCCGCATCCACGAGCGCCAGGTCCGGCCCGTTGAAGTAGGGGCCGTCATTGCCCCTGCTTTCCAGCGCGCCCTCGATCTTGGCGAGTTTTTCCGGCGCGTCGGCCACCGCCTGCTCCATCTCCTCCTTCGTCTTGGAGTAGTGAATGGAACTCATGGCACCGGCGAAGGTTGGCACATAGTCCGTCCAGGCCCGATTCTTCGCCCGCGCAAGCGGTTCTTCCGGGTGCAGGCGCGGCGGGACGACCTCGTCGAGGTATTCCGCGATGGCGTTGGATTCGAACAGGACCTCGTCGCCGACCTTCAGCACCGGAACCTTGCCGTGGGGCGAGAGTTCCAGGAACCAGTCCGGCTTGTCCTGCAGGTTGACGTAGGTCACGTTGAAGTCGATGTCTTTAGCACGCAAAAGGATCACGGCGCGCTGAACCCACGGTCAGGTGAACGAGCTGATCAGGTGATATTTGACGGTCATGGTGTTTCCCCTCTGGATGGCCAAATCATAGGCGCGCGGGCCCCATGCGGTCAAAGCGCGGATGCGCAGTCCATCGTTACTCCGGATCGCGCGGGATGCCCGCCATGGCTTCCAGCACGGCGAGGATCGAGGCGGCGTCCTCATGGGTCCGGCCCTGGGAAGCGGCGGCGATGTAGTACGGCATGGTTGCGTCGAACAGCGGCGTCGGCGCGTTCACCGAGGCTGCGAAATCGCGGACGATGTCCTTGTCCTTGAGCTGGATCGCCAGTTCCGCCGTCGGGTCGGTGTAGTCGCCGGAAATCCATTTCTCGGCGCGGATCTCGAAGATCTTCGAATGGGCGGCGCTGTCCATCACGGCGTCGGCCATCTGGCGCAAATCCACCCCGGCCTTGCGGGCCAGCAGGAAGGCCTCGGCGCAGGCCAGGTTCTCGATCGAGATGATCAGGTTGATGATATACTTGATCTTAGACGACGTGCCGAAGGCGCCGACATGGGAGACCGTGCGGCAGAAGCTTTCCAGCGCGGGCCTCACACGATCGAAGGCGTCCACGTCGCCGCTGACCAGCATGGCCAGCTCGCCCGCATCGGCCTGGGGCCGCGCGCCGCTGACGGGGCAGTCGAGCAGCGAAATCCCGACCCGGCGCAGTTCCTCATGCGCCGTTGCCTTGTCCTCGATGGGGAAGGTGCAGAGGTCCGCGACCACCAGCCCGCGCCGCCCGGTCGCCGCGATGGCCGCCAGGGTGGAGCGCCACGCGGGCATGGTGTTGACGGCCAGCACGACCAGATCGGCATTCTCCGCCACCTCGGCGGCATCCTCGGCCTCGCGGAGGCCGCGTGCCGTGATCAGGTCCGTATCGATGTCGTAACCGATGACCGAATGGCCGGCGGCGGCGAGGTTGCGCGCCACGCCGCCGCCGATATTGCCCAGCCCGATAACGCCGGCTTCCAGCGCCATCTACTTCTTCTTGCGCTTGGCCGGGGCGCGCTTCTTGCGCGGGATGTTGGCCATCTGCTCGTAGATGCGGGTCACCACGCCCGGGTCTTCCGAGCCGTAGCCCTGCGCCTGCGCGGCATAGGCCGAGAACATGGAGGCCTGGAAGACCGGCACCGGCGCATTGTTCGACTTGGCGTATTCCTCGATCAGGTTGTTGTCCTTGATCATCACCGTCAGGTCGGCGGTCTTCACCTTCGGGTCGGCGTATTCGTCGGCAAGCATCAGCGGGCCGCGATACTCGATGACGCGGGAGTTGCCGGCGGATTTCTTCAACACCTCACCGAAGACGCCGAGGTCGATGCCCGAGGCGCGCGCGAGCGTGATCGCCTCCGCGAAGGCCGCGCCGTGCACGCTGATCAGCATGTTGATCAGCATCTTCAGCTTCATGCCGTCGCCGAAGGGGCCGACGTGGTACTGCAGCATCGAGAAGCCCTCCAGCACCGGCTTGACCCGGTTGAAGTCCTTCTTCGCACCGGAGCACATGACGGTGATCTCTCCGGTCAGGGCCTGCTTGCCCGCGCCGCTGACGGGGCTGTCCATGAGGATCGCGCCCTTGGCGGCCAGCGCTTCACGCGCAGCGTCCTTGTCCTCGATGGACAGGGTGGAGGTCTCCAGCACGATCAGGCCCTTGCCGGCGCCGGCCAGGATGCCGTCCTTGCCGGACACCACGGCGTGCAGGATCTTTGGAGAGGTCAGGGAGGTGATCACCACGTCGGACTTGCGGGCGACCTCGGCGCAGGTCTTCGCGCCCTTGCCGCCGGCCTTCACCAGCGCGTTGACCTTGGACTTGACCGGGTCGAACCCCGTCACCTCGAAACCGGCCTTGAGCAGATTGGCGGCGAACGCCCCGCCCATGATTCCCAGACCGCAGACACCGACACGAAGGCTCATGCTTTCCCCCTGTTTGGATGGTTGGCCGGGCATCCCGGATTTGGTGCCCGATTACGGAGAGTATAACCACTCGGAGGCTGGCCGAATACTTAAGTCCCGCCTAACCCTCTGTTCGTCACCCCTGCGAAGGCAGGGGTCCATTAACGCCGATGCCTGACCGGGCTGCTGCCTGAGTTAATGGGTTCCTGCCTGTTTATCCGCCGTAGCGCAAAAGCGCGAAGGCGGGCGCAGGAACGACGACCGAACGTGGAAGGCCCGCCGTTGGCCCGCTCGTGACATTCCGGAACGAAATTTCGCCGGTGGGAGCATTCCGCCGGGCCGTCAAACATGGCATCCTGCCCGGACACATTCAGAACGTATCCCGAAGGGGGAAGAAGCATGGTCAACGCAGCAATTGTCGGTCTCGGTTGGTGGGGCCAGGTCCTGGTGAACTCGGTCCAGGGCAAGTCGGACAAGATCAAGTTCACGCACGGCGCGACGCGCACCAAGTCGAAGGTGCAGGATTACGCCAGCGAGAAGGGCTTTGAGCTGGTGGACAGCTTCGAGGACCTGCTTGCGATCGACGATCTCGATGCCATCGTGCTGGCGACGCCGCATTCCAAGCATCGCGAACAGATCGAGGCCGCCGCCGCGGCCGGCAAGCACGTCTTCTGCGAAAAGCCGATCACGCTGACCAAGGCCGATGCGGAAGCCGCGATCGCCGCCTGCCATGATGCGGGCGTGGTCTGTTCGGTGGGCTTCAACCGCCGCTTTCACCCGTCCATCGCGGAGGCCAAGAAGCTGGTCACGGACGGCACCCTGGGCACGCTGATGCATGTCGAGGGCACCATGTGTGCGCCCAACGGCATGTTCCTCGCCGCCGACGCATGGCGCGCCGACAGGAACGAGACCCCGGTCGGCGGCCTGACGCCGATGGGCGTCCACGTCATCGACGCCTACATCAACCTGTTCGGCGAGATCGACGAGGTCTATTGCCAGTCCTTCCGCCGCGCGGTGCCGAACGACACCGACGACACGTCCTCCATGCTGTTCATGTTCAAGAACGGCATGTCGGGCTACATGGCCAACATGCTGGCGACGGCGCCGAGCTTCCGCATGCAAGCGTTTGGCCTTGGCGGCTCCTTCGAGATCCGCAAGCCGGACCTGTCCTCCTTCGAGTTCACGCCCAACGGCAGCGGCCCGATCACCGGCGCGACCGGCAAGGTCGAGGCCATCTCGAGGGACTTCTCCGGCTTCAGCATGGAAAATGCCGAACTCGAGGCCTTCGCAACGGCATGTTCCGGCGGCTCGGCCTATCCGGTGCCCGATGCGGACGTCGTCCACGGCATTGCCGTGGTTGAGGCGGTCGTGGCGTCGGCCGCCAGCGGCAAGCCGGTGAAGGTGGGCTGACCGCCGGTCGATGGGTGACGCGCCGAAAGTCGAGGGATTGTCGGCCGTCACGCTCGGCACCCATGACATGGCGCGGTCGGTGGCGTTCTACGGGGCGCTCGGCTTCGAGCGTATCTATGGCGGGCCGGACGCGCGGCGTTCACGTCCTTTGCGGCGGGCAATGCGTATCTGAACATCACCGCCCAGCCGGAGGGCACGAGGCTGTCCTGGTGGGGCCGGGCGATTTTCTACGTCTCGGATGTGGACGCGATGGTCGTGCGCGCGGTGGAGGCCGGCTTCGAGCCGGAGACCGCGCCTGCGGACGCGCCCTGGGGCGAGCGCTATTTTCATCTGGTCGATCCGGACGGCCACGAACTAAGCTTCGCGCGACCACTGGAAACCTAGACACCAGAACAACAAAACCGGGGGAGGAAACCCATGAAAGCGATTGTCCTGCACGAGTTCGGCGGACCCGAGAAGCTGTCCTACGAAGATGTCGAAACCCCGAAGGTCGGGCCCGACGACGTGCTGGTGAAGGTCGGTGCGGTTTCCGTGAACCGGACTCTCGACATGGTCGTGCAGGCGGGCAAGTACGCGCGCAAGCCCAAGCTGCCGCACATCCCCGGTGTCGATCCCTCGGGCGAGATCGTCGAGGTCGGCGCGAACGTGACCGACCGCAAGGTCGGCGACCGCGTCTTCTGCTCGATCTTCATCCCGACCGATGACCCTGAGGCCCATGTGACAATCCCCGGCCTGGGCCCGGTGGATTTCCTCGGTGTGACCACCTGGGGCGGCTATGCGGAATACCTGAAGACCCCGGCGCGCTGCACCATGCCGATCCCGGACAACCTGAACTTCCACGACGCAACGGTGATCGGCCGCCATCTGGGCACGGCCTCCAGCCAGGTGGAAGCGGTGCTGGGCATCAAAGAGGGCGACTGGCTGCTGGTGATGGGCGCCTCTGGCGGCCTCGGCGCGGTCTGCATCCAGGTCGCCAAGTGGAACGGCGCCAACGTGATCGCGGCGGCGGGCACCGATGAAGGCGTTGCCGCGGCCATGGGTGTGGGGGCCGATTTCGGCATCAACTACCGAACCCAGGACCTGACCGCGGAGGTGCGCAGCATCACCGGCGGCAAGGGCGTGAACGGCGTGTGCGAGAACGTGGCCGACCCGGAACTCTTCCCGAAGGTTATCTACTCGATGGCGCAGGGCGCGAAGCTCGTCACGGCGGGCAACGCCTCGGGCAACCTCGAGGTGCCGCTGGACATCCGCTATCTCTACCTGAACCAGCTCCACATCATCGGTGAGCCGCGCGAGCAGCCGGGCGGTTTGGCCAAGGCCTTCGAGCGCGCCGCGACCGGCGAGGTGAAGACCATCATCGACAAGGTCTTCCCGCTCAGCCAGGCCGCCGACGCCCAGCGCCGCGTTCTGGCCCGCGAGGGCATCGGCAAGGTGGTGATCGACCCGACGCTGGATTGACGAGACTGGATTTAATAATCCGTCATGCCCGCACTTGTTGCGGGCATCCACGTCCTTCGGTAGTCCGGATGGCGGAGCGTGACATGCCGACGTGGATGGCCGGAACAAGTCCGGCCATGACGTTTATAATGTAGTGCGTTTTCTCGCCAGGGCCGTTCTGTCGGCCGGATAATCAGGGGAGGACAGCATGATTTTCGGAAATGTGGACTGGGTCGCACTGCCTGTTGCGTTCGCCGCGAGCTACGCGTTCAGCGCGGCGTTCTATATCGCCCTGTCGAAGCCGTGGCTGGCGGCGATCGGCAAGACCGAGGCGGAGATCAAGGCCGGCGCGGGCCCGTTGCCCTACATCATCGCCATCGTCGGGCAACTGGTCATCGCCTATGTCCTGATGAACCTGATGTTCGCGCTCGACATGCAGACGCCGGTCGGCGGCGTGACCTTGGCGGTCGCGCTCTGGATCGGCCTGGTGATGACGACCATGACGATCAACCATCGCTTCCAGATGTCGAGCTGGGCGCACACGCTGATCGACGGCGCCCACTGGCTCGGCGTGCTGCTGCTCCAGGGGCTGGTGATCGGGTTGGTGCGTTCGGGCGCGATTTTTTAGCCAAAGTCCTTGCGTATCTTCTCCCCATGCTCATCCAGCGCGGGCACTGGCTTCGGTGATGGCTCCGCGCCAACGATCCGGGCGGGCGGGGCAACCATGTCGAGCGGACCTTCGGGTGTCTCCACTTCCATCTTGCGAAGCTGCGGGTGCGCGGCGAAATCCGCGACGCTGCTGACATTGCCGTAGGCGATATGTGCGCTGTCGAGGCGGGCGACGATCTCCTCCCGCGACAGGGTCGAGAACACCGCGTCGATCGCCGCGTCCAGAGCAGGCCGGTTCTCGACGCGCGCCACGTTGTCGTGGAAGCGCGGATCGTCGGCCATATCGGCATCTCCCAGCACATCCGCGCAGAGCCGCCGCCATTCGCGCTGGTTCTGGATCGCGAAGACGACCTGCCGCCCGTCCTCCGCCGCATAGGCCCCGTAGGGCGCAATGGAGGGGTGGTGCAGGCCCTCGCGCTCGGGCGCCTTGCCGCCATAGACCTCGTGCAGGTAGGGCACGGTCATCCAGTCGGCCATGCCGTCGAACAGGGAGGATTTCAGCGCGCGGGCCTCGCCCGTGCGTTCCCGGTGGATCAGCGCCTCCAGGATCGCGGCGTGGGCGGCCATGCCGCAGGCGATGTCGCACACCGACACGCCGACGCGGCCCGGCCCGTCGGGCGTGCCGGTGACCGAGGCCAGCCCGCTTTCGGCCTGCACCAGCAGGTCATAGGCGCGCATGTCGCGGTAGGGGCCGTCCTCGCCATAGCCGGAGATGTCGCAGGTGATGAGCTTCGGGTTGGCCGCGCGCATCTCGTCCGAGCCGAAGCCCGCGCGCGCCGCCGCGCCGGGTGACAGGTTCTGGATATAGACATCGGCCTCGCCGATCAGGCGGCGGAGCAGGGCGGCATCGCCCGCGTCCTTGATGTCCAGCGCGATGGATTCCTTGCCCCGGTTGAGCCAGACGAAATAGGCACTTTGGCCCTTGGCGACCCGGTCGTAGCCGCGCGCGAAGTCGCCGTCCGGCCGCTCCACCTTGATGACCCGCGCGCCGGCATCGGCCAGACGCGAGGAGCAGTAGGGCGCGGCGACGGCCTGTTCGACAGTCACCACGAGAATTCCGTCGAGGGGGAGGGACATGACGCGTTTCCGTTTCCATAATTCGTCACTCCCGCGCCCGCCTTCGCGCTATGCGCGACGGCGGATAAACACGCGGGAGTCCATTAACGCCGATGCCAGACCAGTCATGCGACTGAGTCAATGGACCCCTGAAAGCGTATCTGTCATAGCGCAAACCGCGATGGCGCGCGGGGGTGACGATAAGTGCGGGTGATCTAGGCCCGGAAGCATCCAAAATGCTAGGTTCTGACTAACGGATACTTAGAGGAAACGCCCGATGACCGACGCGAGCTATGCGCGCGCCGAGGCCGGATCGCCGGTCCTGGAAGCCCTGCAGGAACTGCTGGAAGACCGCATCACCACCTCCATGGCGGTGCGCGAGCAGCACGGTCGCGGCGAGGACTATTTCAAGCCGGTCCCGTCCGATGCCGTGTGCTTCCCTGAATCCACCGAGGAGGTGGCCGAGATCGTGAAGATCTGCGCGGCCCACCACACACCGATCATCCCGTTCGGCACCGGCACCTCGCTGGAGGGCCATGTCACGGCGCCCCATGGCGGCGTCACCATCGACATGAGCAAGATGAACGAAATTCTCGAGGTGAACGCTGAGGACCTGGACTGCCGGGTGCAGGCGGGGGTGACCCGCAAGCAGCTCAACGAGTACCTGCGCGATACGGGCCTGTTCTTTCCCATCGACCCGGGCGCGGATGCATCGCTGGGCGGCATGACGGCGACGCGGGCCAGCGGCACCAACGCCGTGCGCTACGGCACCATGAAGGAAAACGTCCTCGGCCTGACCGTGGTCACGGCGGACGGCCGCATCGTGAAGACCGGCGGGAGGGCCAAGAAGTCGGCGGCGGGCTATGACCTGACGCGGCTGTTCGTCGGCTCGGAAGGCACGCTGGGCGTCATCACTGAGGTGCAGCTTCGCCTCTACGGCATCCCGGAGAAGATCGCCTCCGCGGTCTGCCAGTACCCGTCACTGGAGGACGCCGTGAACAGCGTCATCCTGACCATCCAGTCCGGCATTCCGGTGGCGCGGATCGAGCTCCTGGACGCGCTGATGATGGAATGGACCATCGATTACGCGGACCTGGAGGGTTACGAGGCCAAGCCAACGCTTTTCTACGAGTTCCACGGCACGGAAGCCGGGGTGGAGGAGCAAACGGAACTGGTGCGCGGCATTGCCGACGAGTTCGGCGGCTCGGCCTTCCAGTGGACGACGAGCCTGGAGGAGCGCAACAAGCTCTGGCAGGCGCGCCACGATGCCTATTACGCCTGTATCGCCCGTGCGCCCGGCAAGCAGGGGCTTTCGACCGATGTGTGCGTGCCGATCTCGCGGCTGGCCGAGTGCCTGCTGGCGACGGCGCAGGACACCCGCGCCTCGGGCTTTGAGGTGCCGATTGCCAGCCATGCCGGCGACGGCAACTTCCACTGCATCTTCCTGCTCGACCCGGACGATCCCGAGGAACTGAAGCGGGTGAAGGAATGCAACGAACGCCTCGTCCAGCGCGCCATCGCGCTGGGCGGCACCTGTACCGGCGAGCACGGGGTGGGTGCGGGCAAGATGGATTTCCTGGTCGCAGAACATGGAGAGGCGGTCAGCCTGATGCGGACGCTGAAAAGCGCGTTCGATCCCGATAACATCATGAACCCGGGCAAGATCGTTCGTATGTAGCAACTGCCCCTCTCCCATGGGGAGAGGGGTTGGGGTGAGGGGGTAAGATATTTGGGAGTGCACTGCGAAGGACCGTAAACCCTCACCCGGTTCGCTTCGCTCACCACCCTCTCCCTTAGAGAGAGGGTCGAAAAGGCAAGGATCACAAGATCATGAGCAGCAATGTTGTCCAACTGCGTGACGTCCCGACGCTCCGCGACCAGGTGAGCCCGGAAGAGTGGCAGGCGCGCGTCGACTGCGCGGCGGCGTACCGGCTGTGCGACCTCTACGGCTGGGCCGACAGCATCTACAACCACATCTCGATGCGGATGCCGGGCGAGCCGGACTTCTTCCTGATCAAGGCGCATGAGCTGCTCTACGAGGAGGTGACGGCCTCGAACCTCGTGAAGGTGGACAGCCGCAATGACGACGTGGACGAGTCCCTGCATGTGAACCGCCCGGGTTTCACGCTGCATGGCGGCCTGATGCGCGCGCGGCCGGACATCAACGCCGCCTACCACACGCACATCCCCGAGACGATCATCGTGGCGAACCAGCCCGACGGCGTGCTGCCGCTGTCCCAGTCCGGCATGCAGTTCTGGAACAATGTCGGCTATCACGACTATCAGGGCATCACGGAGAACCTGGACGAGCGTGCGGCCATCGCCGCGGCGTTCGGGGACAAGCACACGCTGCTGATGCGCAACCACGGCGCGGTCACGGTCGGCAAGTCGATGCGCGACGCCTTCATGCGCATGCGTGAGCTGGAAGTTGCCTGCAAGATGCAGCTCCGGCAGCAGGCGGCGGGCGACAAGTTCGTCATGCCGTCCAAGGAAGTGCTCGATCACTATGCCGAACAGCGCAAGGCCCATGACACGGGCCGCGGCACCGCCGACTGGCCGGCCTTCCTGCGCCGGCTGGACCGGATCGACCCGAGCTACGCGCAGTAGGCGGGCTGTTCCGGCGGCATGTTCGGTTTCTTCCGCCTGCTGCGGCTAGTCCTGCTCGCATTCATCGCGCTGGCGATTGCGTGGTGGATCGTCGGGCGGGCGGAGGCGTCCGGTCCGACCATTGAATTTGTTGCCGCGCCCGTCGCGGTGTTTCCCGACAGGAGTTTACCGACATGATCATCGACCATCGCACCTACTACACGAAGCCCGTGAAGACCGGCGATTTCCTCGAACTCTGGGAACGCATGGCGCTGCCCTACCAGATGAAATACCTGGAAGGCTTCGTGGGCATGTTCACCTGCGATGTCGGCGATCTGAGCCAGGTGGTGCACATGTGGAGCTATGCCGACCAGGGTGACCGCGAGCGCCGCCGCACGGCGATGTACGAGGACCCTGGCTGGCTGGAATACGTGAAGGCACTCAAGGAGTCCGAGCTCATCGTGAAGATGGAGACGAAGATCCTGAAGCCGGTGCCGTTCTCCCCGCTGCGGTAAATCTCAGGCGGGAACCGAACGCCCGCGCGTCATCAGGAAGACACCGCCGATCACGGCTGCGAGCCCGAACATGTGATAGCCCTCGAAGCTTTCGCCGAGAAGAAGGATCGCTAGTGCGGCGGTGAAGACCACGCGCATGTAGTTGGAAATGCTGGCCTTGTTTGGGCCCAGCCGGCGGATCGAGGTGTTGGTCAGCCCTACTGCCAGCGCCGTCACGGCGATGCCGACCCAGAGCAGGGAGGCGACGGCCTCGCCGGTGAACGGGACAGGGCGGATGTAGATCGTCTCGAGGATGTAGAGCGGGGTTGCCACCACCAGTCCGAAAAGCTGGATGGCGATCATAAGCTGCGGGACGGAGATTTCCTTCGGTACCCGGCGCAGCAACACGTTGTGGAGCGACACGGCGGCGGTCGCGCCGAGCATAAGCAGGTCGCCGATGTTGAATTGCAGGGACAGGATCGTATGCGGGTCGCCGCGCGCGATGATCGCCAGCACGCCGACAATCGCGATCACGATGCCGATGCCCTGCTTGCGGTTGATGAGGTCGCGCCACAGCAGCGCCGAAAGAAGCACGGTCAGCACCGGCTGTACGGCGGAGACCACGCCGCCGTTGATTGCGGTGGTGAAGGTGTAGGCGGCGTAGATGCCGCCATTGCCGATTGGCACGAACAGCAGTCCCATCAGCGCGAACAGTTTCCAGTGGCGCAGGATCAGGCGGCGCTGCGCGATCAGCCCCCAGCCCGCGAAGGGCAGGATGACAGCCGCGCCGATCAGCATGCGCCAGAACACAAAGCCCATGGGCGGGATGACGCCGCCCAGATAACGGGCGATGACGTGGTTCGAGGCGAAGATCAGTGACGCCCCGATAATGATCGCGTAGGCCAGAATTTCCCGGTCGAACAGGCTCCGGTCGTCCGCCGGGGTGTTGCTCACGCGGCGCCTTGAAGCTGTTTGCGCAGCAGGTCGAGCACCGTGATCACGGCATAGCTGCGCATGCGCGACAGGACGCCGGGGAGGGCGACCGTGCGGGCCTCGGCCCGGTCGGGCAGCACCACGGCGGCGAACACCGTGCCCGGCGGGAATTCCTCTCCCGCGAGAGGGGCCAGCGCGGCAACGCCGATATCCGCCCCGATGGTTTCACGTGCGTGCATCGCCGCGGCCACGGCGCGGTCCTCACCGGACATGGCCTTGGCGTCGGCGCTGGTGCCGTGGGGGCCGACGGTGGCTCCCTTGAAGACATCCATGCCCGGATCAACCGCGGTTACGCGGGTGGACAGGATGCCACCGGTCAGGTTCTCCGCCGCCGCGAAGGTCAGCTTGTGCGCGCGCAGCAGGTCCAGCACCACCGATTCCATGGTCTGGTCATCGACGCCGAAAATGTGGTCGCCCAGCTTCTTGCGGATCAGCGCTTCCTCGGCGGCAATGATCTTCTCCGCCGCCGCGTGGCTCTCGGCCTTGGCGGTCACCCGGACCTTGATGCCCTCGATGCCGCTGGCCTGGAAGGCGATGGTGGCGTGACCGCTTCTGTCCAGTGCCTCCACATGGTCGGCCAGCGTCTCCGCGATGGCGGATTCGCCGTAGCCCCAGGTGCGGATCACACGGGAATGGATGATCGCGGCATCGCCTGCGCGCCGGCTGAGATCGCCCAGCACGGTGCCTTCCATCATCTCGCGCATCTCATGGGGCACGCCCGGTACGGCATAGATCACCTTGTCTCCCACAGGACAGACCAGCCCCGGCGCGGTGCCGGGCATCTGGGCGATGGTGCTGGCGCCGGCGGGCACATCGGCCTGGCGCAGGTTGTTCTCGGGCATTACGCGGCCGCGACCCTCGAAGATGTTTCGGATATGGGCGGCGATGGCGTTGTCGCGCTCCATCTCCACGCCCATGATCTTCGCGATCACGTCGCGTGTGATGTCGTCCTGGGTGGGGCCCAGCCCGCCGCAGCAGATCACCGCGTCGGAGCGCTCCAGTGCCTGCCGGATGGTGGATTCCATGCGCCCAAAATTGTCGCCGACCTTCACCTGGAACAGGCAGTCGATGCCGATCAGGGCGAGCTGTTCGCCGATCCACGACGAGTTGGTGTCCACGATCTGGCCGAGCAGCAATTCGGTGCCGACGGCGACGACTTCACAACGCATGGGGAACTCCGGATATGCGGGTCAGGCGGCCTTGCGCGGCCAGATGGAATCGAATCGGTGGCAGAGGAACTTGCCCACATGGACCGGCTCGAACTTCGGCGGGTTGTCGGGCCCGGTGAACTCCGGGAGCGGCTCGACCAGCGCGTTGAGGTCCGGGTTCAGGAAGTAGGGCACCGAGTAGCGCTCGTTGCCGGACCGGTTGATCACCCGGTGCCTGATCGAGATGAAGCGCCCGTTGGTCCAGTTCTCCAGCATATCGCCGACATTGACCACGAACGCACCTTCCATCGGGGTGGCCGCGACCCATTCGCCGGTGCGCGATTCCACCTCCAGCCCGCCGTTCTGGTCCTGGAGCAGGATGGTAAACGCACCGGTATCGGTGTGGACGCGCGCGCCGAACACGCCTTCCTCCAGTTCCGGCGGGTGCGGCGGGTAGTGCAGCAGGCGAAGCTGGTTCAGCGGTTTTTGGTAGAAGCGCAGGAAGTAGTCCTGGGGAAAGTCGATGCCAATGGCGAAGGCGCGCTGCAGCCGGTCGGCCAGCGTGTCCATCGCCCGGTGATAGGCCATCATCGTGTCTTCGAGGTCGGCAGGCTGTTCCGGCCACTGGTTCGGGCCGTAGAGCATCTCCTCGTACTCGTCCGCCGCGTCATGCTCCTCGCCCATCTGGAAGGCCTCGAGGTAGTTCCGCTGGCGCGGGTCCGAGCCTTTCGAATCCAGCGGCAGGTAGCCACGGAAGCAGGTGGAGTTGGCGAGGCCGAGCTTCATCTTCTCCGGCGCGGGCGTGGAGAAGAATTCATCCGCGGTCCGGAACACACCCTCGACCAGTTCCGCCGGTACGCCGTGATTGACCACATAGAAGAACCCGGTGTTCTCGGCGGCGTCGACGATCTGCCCGGCGGCAGCCTTGCATGCGGCGTCATCGCCGTCAATCAGCGCGGAGATGTCGATGACCGGGATTTCGCTCGGGTCGGCCTGGCGGACGGGTTCGGTCGGCATGGCAGCCTCCCGTCAGACCGGCAGCGGCGGTTCGCCCGCCTGCCGTCGCGCGCGCTCGAACACGGGGATGTCGGTCGTGGGCTGGAGGGCATCGGCCTGTCCGAACATGTCAGCGATCCAGCCACGGTGGTAGGAGCCGTGGTTGACGATGTGCATGAAGCACATGGTGCGGGTCAGCTTGCCGGTGTTGCCGCCGATCAGCTCGTACTCGACCACCTCGTCCAGGTCCGCCTCGGACAGGGAATCGAAGTAGTCGTAGATCTCCTTGTCCTTCGCCTTGCGCGCGGTGCGCAGTTCGTCGAAGTCGGTAATCCGCACCTCGCGCAGGTTCCCGTAGTCGTGTTTGCTGCCCTGCATGTGGGACAGCCAGATGGTGTCGGTGTTGTGCAGGTGGTGCAGGCTTACGAAGATCGATTCCAGCAGCGTCTTGCGTTTCTTGGTGATTTCCTCGGGCGGCAGTTCCGCGACCTTGCGATAGGTCTCGTCATTCGCCCACTCGTTGTATTCCAGCAATGTGCGCAGAAACGTCTTGTCGTGCATGAAAGTTCTCCCTTTGGCGAAAGAATACGCCGCGGGGCCGTCGCCTCACAATGCGTCATGCGCAACGGACCGGTGTCCGGATGGGCGATGCTATGTTTGCCGTTGTGGATTGTTGGAGATGAAGAAATGAAGGGCATAGTCCGGCGGGTCGTCACGGGACACGATGATGCAGGCCGATCGATGATCGCGCGGGACGAGCTGCTCGATCCGTCGTTGACTGTGCGTACCGATGGCCGCCCGGCGGCAGAATTGTGGGCGACGGTCGACCGGCCCGACACGGCCGGTTCCAGCAAGTTTCGTGTCGTCGATGTACCGCCCGGCGGGGGCAGCGCCATGCATGTCACAGACACGGTGGACTACGCGATCATGCTCGAAGGGGAAGTGGTGCTCGTCCTCGACACGGAGGAAACCCTGCTTGAGGCCGGCGACACGGTCGTCCAGCTGGGCACGATGCATGCCTGGCAGAACCGCTCGGACCTGCCCGCGCGCATGATGTTCGTCAACCTGGATGGTCAGGTGAGCGATCAGGCGTTTCTGCCTGCCAATCCCGCCGGGTGATGCGCGTTAAAGACCTGCCTTGAACTTCCGGTCCTTCTTGATCGCCATCTCGCGGCGCAATGCGTCGCCGTGATCGAGCGGGCCTTCTGTATGGATCACCGCCCATGGCCCGCGCCCACGGGTGAACTTCGCGCCGGTCCCGGCGTTGTGCGCGTCGAGGCGCGCAGCCACGTCGAGCGCGATCCCGGTATAGGTGGTGCCGGCGGTGTTGCGCAGCACATAGACGTACCAGTCGGCGGCGGTCGGCATCAGTAGTGGGGCGGCGGCTTGTCGTCGGCTGTCTGGCCGGGCAGGGCGTCCTCGACCGTCTCGACGCGTTCCGTCATCCGGCGCAACTGCTCGCGCAGCAGGTCGAGCAGGCGCGCCTGTTCCGCCACCACGGACGACAATTCGTCGATGTTATGCTCCTGGTGCGCGAGGCGTGTTTCCAGCTCGGCGATGCGATCGGTGTCGGACATGTGGGGAGGTTAGCAGCGGTCGAAGAGTCTCTGCCATCCCACCTCACCCCGACCCTCTCCTCCCATGGAGGAGAGGGTGGTGAGCGAAGCGAGCCGGGTGAGGTGGGTGCTGTTTGCCTTAACTACCGCCCCAGCACGGTCACCACGGTGGCCGCTTCCTCGATGCCGTAAAAGCCGCCGCCGTTCTCCGCCGCGGCGATGCGCGCGCCCTCGACCTGGCGCTTCCCGGCCTCGCCGCGCAGCTGGGTGACCAGCTCGTGGATCTGGATCGCGCCGGTGGCCCCGATGGGGTGGCCCTTGGAGAGCAGGCCGCCCGAGGTGTTGACCGGGATGCGCCCGCCGAGCCGCGTCTCGCCGCTCTCGGCCAGCGCGCCACCGTCGCCGCGCGCGCAGAAGCCCATGTTCTCGACCTGCACGATCTCGGCATAGGCCGAGGCGTCGTGGACTTCGGCCACGTCCACATCCTCCGGGCCGACGCCTGCCATCTCGTAGGCGCGGTCGGCGGCCATCTTGCCGAGGTGGTGGTCGAAGTCGTTCGGGTCGCGGTTGGAACTGCTGACCAGCGACGAGGCCAGTACCTTCACGGCGCGGGCCTTGTCAAAGCGCTCGAGCGCCTCTTCGTTGCACAGCACCAGCGCGCCCGCGCCGTCCGACAACGGGGCGCACATGGCGCGGGTCAGCGGCCAGGAGATAAGGCGGTCGTTGAGCACGTCATCGACGCTGAAATCCTTCTGGTACTGGGCCAGCGGGTTCATCGTGGAGTGGAAGTGGCTCTTTGATGCCGCCGCCGCGATCTGGCGCTGGGTGGTGCCGAAGTTCTTCATGTGCTGGCGTGCCAGCGAGGCATAGATATCCATGAAGACCGAATGCTCGCCGGTGTCCTCCAGCGCTTCGGGCGGCAACTCCAGGCCTTCGCCCAGCGCCAGCAGGTTGCGCTCGGTCTCTTCCTGGGTGTGGACGTCCCAGCCGCCCCGGAACGCCTGGAACATGAGCTCGCGCTTTTCCGGGTAGAACATCTTCTCCGTGCCCGCGACCAGCGCCACGTCGGCCAGCCCGGCCTTGAGATAGGCGAAGGCCTGGTTCAGCCCGGTGGAGGAGGAGCAGCAGGCGTTCTCCACATTGACGATGGGAATGCCCTCGAAACCCATGGAGCGCAGCGCGCACTGGCCGCGCACCGTGTTCTGGCCCTCCATCATCCCCTGGCGGGTATTGGAGAACCATGCCGCCTCGATGTCATCCATCGCCGCGCCCGCATCGGCGAGCGCCGTATCCACGGCGGATTTGGTGAGGTCCTTGACCGACCTGTCCGGGAACTTGCCCAGTGGGGTCATGCCGATGCCGACGATATGGATGTCCGTCATGTTCGCGTTTCCTTGGGGTATGTTGGCGGCGATATTGCCGCCTCGCAGGGCAGGGGGCCAGCCCCCGGTGTGCGCATGGCTCGCTCCTTAAGACGGCATGTCCAGGCGATTTCGCGGCACCGCGCCGGCCGCTAGGATGTGGGCGGGAGGAATAACCATGACAGCACGCATATTTGTCGTCTCGCCGATGGAAATCGCATCGGAAATGATCGCGAACGCGTTCCACACCGAATGGCCGGAGGCTCGGTTGATCAACCTGATCGACGAGTCCCTCTACGCCGATTTCGCGGGAGGCAAGCCGCAGACCGAGGAGACGGGCGAACGGGTCTCCAAGCTTCTGCATTATGCGGCTGACGCGGGCGCGGACGGGATGATTTTCACCGGCTCCGTCTTCGGGCGCTGGGTGGAAGCGGCGCGGACGGATATCACGGTGCCGTGCCTGACCTCTTACGAGGCGATGATCGAGGAAGCCTTTGCGTGCGGCGATCGCTTCGGAATCCTCGTGACCGCGGCGGGCACGCTGAAATGCCTCGTTGAGGACATCGACCGCTACTCTAAAGCCAACAACCTGACCTGCACGATCACCGACCATATCGAGGATGCAGCCCGGCCGATCATCCTGGCGGGCGACATCGAGACCCATGACAGGATGGTTGCTGCGGCAGCCGCGAAGATGACCGACTGCGACTGCCTGATGCTGGGCCAGTTCTCCATGGGCCGCGCGGCGCAGGCCATTGCGGTCGTGCCGGGGCGGCCTGTTCTGACAGCGCCCGAAGCTGGCGTGCGGAAGCTCAAGCGTTTGCTGGGCTAGGCATCAGGATACATCCATGAGTTGAGTAAGCCACGGCCTATGCGCTTCGACAAACGCGTGCCCAGTGACTAGATTTCCCCGTCATCTTTCACAGGAGTTCCCATGGGATCGCCCCGTATCGGCGTCGTCTCACCCACCGAGGTCGCCTTTCCCACAGTCCGCGCTGCCTTCGAGGAACTCTGGCCTGATGCCCAGCCTGTGTGCCTGCTGGACCAGTCGCTCTATGCGGACTTCATCAACGAGGACATGACCGTGCCGGCCGTGATGCCGGACGAGTCCTATGCCCGGATCGCCCGGCTGCTGCGCTATTCGCGTGAATGTGGCGCGGATGCCGTGCTGTTTTGCGGCTCCGTGTTCGGCCGCCTTGTCGAGGCGGGGCGTGAGGGCATGGATGTGCCAGTCCTGACTTCCTACGAGGCCATGATTGCTGCCGCATTTGCAGAAGGGAACCGGCTGGGAATCCTCGCGACCACACCGGGCACGATCAAGTGCCTATCCGACGACATCGAGCGCTATGCACAGGCCAACGGCCTTGCGTATGAGCTGGTCTCGGGCGTTGCCGATGGTGCGTTCGAGGTGCTTCTGGAAGGGGACCGCAACAAGCATGACGACCTGGTGGTCGCAGCGGCGGCGAAGATCACCGATTGCGACAGCCTGATGCTTGGCCAGTTCTCCATGGGGCTCGTGCCCCAGAAGATCGCGCCGGTGGAAGGCCGGCCGGTGTTCACCGCGCCCGGAACAGCGGTCGCCAAGTTGCGGCACATGTTCGAAGGCTGACCGGGTGTCGGTACCCGCGACCAACCTGCGCATGACGCCGGTCGAATGGCTGCTGCTTGCCATTCTCGGGGGTGTGTGGGGCGGGACCTTCTTCTTCAACGCGATTGCTCTTCCCGAGGTGCCGCCGCTGACGGTGATTGCCTTTCGGGTCGGCCTGGCTGCGATCCTGTTGTGGATCTACATCCTGATGGCCGGGGTCGCGATCCCGCGTGAACTCAAGGTCTGGGGTGCCGTCGGTGTGATGGCCACGGCCAACACGGCCGTCCCGTTTTTCTTCATTGCATGGGGACAGCTGCATATCAGCAGCGGGCTGGCGGCGATCCTCATTGCAAGCAGCCCGCTCTATGCGGTCGTCGCGGCGCATTTCTTTACCAGCGACGAGCGCATGACGCCGGGCAAGCTGGCCGGGGTGGCCAGCGGGATCGCCGGGGTCGTGTTCCTGATCGGGCCGGGCGTGCTGAAAGGTCTCGGGACGGACCTCGTGGCCCAGATCGCGGTTATCGGGGCAGCGCTCTGCTATGCCGGTTCGGCGATCTATGGCCGCCGGTTCGCCCGCTGGAAGGTCTCCCCGCGATTCATGGCGACCGGGCAGATGACCCTGGCCGCGTTTATGATCATCCCGTTCGCGCTGGTCGTGGATCAGCCCTGGACCCTGCAGGCGCCCAGTCTCAAGGCGTGGAGCGCAATGTTGGGGCTCGCGCTTCTTGCCACGGCACTGGCTTACCTGATCTACTTCCGCATCCTCGGCGCGGCAGGGGCGATCAATATCCTGCTGGTGAATTTCCTGGTGCCGGTCAGCGCCCTGCTGCTCGGCATCTTCATCCTCGGCGAGGCTTTGACGGTGGAACAGGTGGTCGGCATGGCCTTTATCGCGTTCGGGCTCGCATTGATCGACGGTCGTCTCCTGCAACGGAACAGCGTGCACGGCGCCGTCCGATGACGGCCAAAACCGGGTTGCAGATGACGGCAGGCGAATGGGGGCTGCTCGCCATCCTTTCGTTGCTGTGGGGCGGTGCGTTCTTCCTGATCGAGATCGCGCTCCGCGACCTCCCGCCGTTTTCCATCATGGCCCTGCGTGTGGGCGGGGCTGCGCTGTTCCTCTGGTGCATCGTCGCCATCCGGCGCAGTGGCGTGCCGAAGGGGTGGGGCATGTGGCTGATCCTGACGATCATGGCCGTGTTCAACTCCGCCCTGCCGTTCTGCCTAATCGCCTACGGACAGACCCGGATCGAGAGCAGCCTGGCGTCGATCCTGATTGCTATGACGCCGCTGTTTGCGGTGATCACGGCCCATTTCTTCACGGAGGATGAGGGATTCACGCCCATCAAGGGGTTCGGCGTGCTGTCGGGTATCGTCGGCGTGACCATCCTGATCGGCCCGGAAGCCCTTACCGGGATTGGGGATGACCTGCTTGCGCAACTGTCGGTGCTCGGCGGGGCGGTGTCCTACTCGATCGCCGCGGTGTTCGGCCGCCGCTTCGGCCGCAGGGACATGTCACCGATTTCGGTCGCTGCCGGGCAGGTCTCTATGGCGGCCGTCCTGCTGCTGCCTTTCGTGCTGCTGTTCGACCATCCGTGGAACCTGCCGGTGCCATCCTTGGCCGGCTGGGGCGCGGTCGCGGGACTGGCAGTACTTTCGACCGGGCTGGCCTACCTGATCTACTACAAGGTGCTGGCGTCGGCCGGAGCGACGAACCTGATGCTGGTCAACTTTATGGCCCCGGTCAGCGCGATACTTCTGGGCATTCTTGTGCTTGGCGAAAGCCTGACAACCGAACAGTTCATCGGCATGGCCTTCATTGCGCTCGGCCTGGCGCTGATCGACGGCCGCCTGTTCGGCCGCCGCAGCACCGGATAAGGGATTAGCCCTCCGCGATCGGGTTGACCAGCACGCCCACCTTCTCGATGTGGATCTCGCAAGAGTCGCCCGGCTGCATGAAGACCTGCGGCTCGCGCGACTGGCCGACGCCCGAGGGCGTGCCCGACGCGATCACGTCGCCCGGCTGCAGTTCGGAGATGTGCGAGACATAGGAGATGATGGTCTTCACGTCGAAGATCATGTCCTTGGTGTTCGCACTTTGCAGCGTCTCGCCGTTCAGCACGGTGGAGATATCGAGGACCTGCGGGTCGGGAATCTCGTCGGTGGTCACCATCCACGGCCCGAAACCGCCGGTGCCCTGGAAATTCTTGCCCGGCACGACCTGGGCGGTGTGGTACTGCCAGTCGCGCGCGCTGCCCTCGTTGAAACAGGAATAGCCGATGACGTGATCCAACGCGTCCTCGGGTTTGATGTAGCGCCCGCCCTTGCCGATGATGACCGCCAGCTCGCACTCATAGTCGAGCTTGTGGACTACCGGTGACTTCAGCAGGTTCTGCTTGTGGCCGACCAGCGTGTCCGCGTAGCGGCCGAAGATCATCGGGTGTTCGGACATGGAGCGGGGCAGGCCAGCATCGATGGCCTCCTGCAGGTGGTCCATGTAGTTCACGCCCACGCACCAGATGTGCACCGGGTCGGGCACCACCGGCAGGAAGGTCACGTCGTCCAGCGCGTGGTCGGCGTCGGCACCGGCGTACTGCGCCATATCCGCGACCTTGCCGTCGGCGATGAGCTGGCGCAGCGAGGTCACGCCGGCCTTCGCGGTCAGATCGACCACGCCGGTGTCAGTGGCCAGGCCCACACGGGCACCGTTTCCGGCATCGAAGGTCATCAGTTTCATGGGGTACTCCTCCAAATGAGCGCAGGGTTTCGTTTGTGTTTGTATGCGAGCGGGGTCGCCTAGGCGATCCGGTCGCCCTTCTTGATGGGGGAGGTGCGGTTGTCCACGCCGGGCAGCATCTTGCCGGCGTCGCGCGTGACGACCACGTCGATCAGGGTCGGGCCTTCGCGGTTGGCGAGCGCCGTTCGGTAGGCGTCGGCGAGCTGGTCCGGGTGTTCCACGCGGATGCCCTTGCAACCCAGCGCCTCGGCGAGGACGGCGTAGTTCAGGTCGGACAGGTCGGCCGACTGGTAGCGGCCGCCGAACATGGCGTGCTGCAGCGCCTTGATGTAGCCCGACGCCGCGTTGTTTACGACCATCACCGTGACCGGCACTTTCAGCCGTGCCGCGGTTTCCAGATCGCCAAGTGTCATATTCAGCCCGCCGTCGCCAGTGAGCGTGAAGACGGGCCGGTCGGGCGCGGCCAGTTGCGCGCCGATGCCGCCCGCCACGCCATAGCCGATCGAGGCCATGCCCCGGTCGGGGATGTAGCCGCGCCCGGCGCGCTTGGTGTCGTAGATCAGCCCTGTCCAGTGAGCCGCGAAGCCGCCATCGGCAACGAGTATCGCGTCCTCGGGGAGCACGTTGTTCAACTCGTGGATCATGCGCGCCATGTTGACGGGTACCTCGTCGGAGGTGAGGCGTTCCTCGACCTCCGCGCGCCATTTGGCCTTCCCGGCCTGCACCTCCGACAGATAGTCCGCGCGGGCGACGCGGCGCGCCTCGGCCCCGTCGGCCAAGGCTTCGCGCAGATCGGCAAGGCCCTCGCGCGCATCGCCCGCCAGCGCAACCTGTGTGCGCGCCCAGCGGCCGATCTCCTCCGGCATGATGTCGAGATGGATGATGGGGATGCCCGCACGGGGCACCGTGTAACGTTTGGTCGCGATTTCGCCGAGCTTGCAGCCGACCACAAGGATCGCATCCGCCGTCTCCAGCACGTCGTTGGCCGTGCGCGAGTAGCGTCCGAACAGGCCGAGCGAGAGATCGTGCACGCAGGCGATCGCGCCCTTGCCGGACAGCGTGTGCCCGACCGGGATGGCCTGTTCCTCGGCAAACGCCGTCAGTTCATCCGCCGCGCCGGAAATGTGCACGCCGCCGCCCGCCAAGATGACCGGGCGTTTCGCGTCGGCCAGCATCGCTGCTGCGCGTGCCAGGTCGTCGCGGGCGGGGCGGGTGCGCCGTGACGGGGCGCGGATGGCGGTCGGGTCGGCGTAGAGGTCGTCGGCGGGGAACTCGAACACGCCGTGGCAGATGTCTTCGGGCACGTCGAGCAGCACCGGGCCGGGGCGCCCCGAGGTGGCGATGGTGTAGGCGTAGCGGATGTGTTCGGGGATGCGCTCGCCGACTTCCACCCGGATGACCTCTTTCACCGCCGGGCGCAGCATTTCGACCTGCCTGGTCTCCTGGGTCATGTTCTTCCAGGCATGGGCGCGGTTGGTGTCGCCGATCATGGCGACCAGCGGGATGCCTGCGTTGAGGGACTCCGTCAGTGACGTCAGCAGGTTGGTCGCGCCGGGGCCGAGTGTCGCGTCGCACACGCCGGGCCGGCCCGTGACACGGGCCCAGGCGTCCGCCATGAATGCACCGGAGCGTTCGTCGTTGATGAGCGTGTGGGCGAGGCCGAGTTCACGCACGGCGTCGTAGAAGGGCAGGAGCTGGAACCCGGCCATACCGAACATCGGGCCGACCTCATGGAGTTGCAGCATCCGTGCGATCGCCTCGCCGCCACTGAACTCCACGGTGGCATTGCCGCCGCTGTCATTCATCGAACTGTCCCCCCGAACGGATTGCCCGCGCGGTGAGCCCGGACGGGCCGCGCTGCGGAGGCGCCATGTTTGACATGCCTCGTCCTCCCGTCAACCGGAGGGCCCGGCCTTTCGGGAATGTTCTTCGCTGGATCACATGTCCTTTTCTTGGGGAAATTGATCTGCCTCAAACCACCGGGGCGCAAGCTAATTATTTATAGAATGATCATTAAACGGGGGACGCCGACATGGAACTTGGTTTTTTCACGATGCCGCTGCATCCGGCCGACCGGCCGATCAGCGAGACGCTGCATGAAGACCGTGAGGCCTTCGTACTGGCGGACAAGCTGGGCGTCGCGGAAGCCTATATGGGCGAGCATGTCACCGACCGTTTCGAGCCCGTCCCCAACTCGCTGATGTTCATCGCCTGAGTCGCGGAGGCCACGAAGAACATCACGCTGGCCACGGGTACAGCGAACCTCGGCCATCACCATCCGGCCGCGCTGGCGGGCGAGGCGGCGATGGTCGATCACATGCTCAAGGGCCGGTTCATGCTGGGCATCAGCCCCGGCAACCTACAATCGGACTCCGAGGTCTTCGGGACGCTCGACATCGACCGCAACGAGAAGTTCGAGGAAGCGATCAACCACATCATCGCACTGTGGACGGGCGAGCCGCCTTACAACCTTGAAGGCAAGTACTGGTCGATCTCCACCGCGAAGACCCACCAGGAAGACGTGGGGAGGGCTATATCCTGAAACCCTACCAGCGTGACCCCCATCCAGCGATCTTCGGCACGGTCGTGGCGCCTTATTCCAAGGGCGTCATCAAGATCGGCGAGCGCGGCTGGATCCTGGTTTCGGCCAACTTCCTGCAGCAGAAATGGGTGGCCACCCATTGGCCGAACTACGCCCAGGGCTGCGAGAATGTGGGCCAGAAGCCCGACCCCTCGAAGTGGCGCGTGGCCCGTTCGATCTTCGTGGCCGACGACGACAAGGTTGCCGAGGCGTACGGCAAAGGTCCGCAGTCACCCTACCGCTTCTACTTCCGCCAGCTCGGCGAGAAGCTGAAACGCGCCGGCAAGATCGAGCTGTTCAAGAACGACCGCGACCAGCCGGAGAGCGAGGTTACTCCGGACTTCATGGTCGACACCTTGGTGATGGCCGGTTCGGTGAACAAGATCGTCGACGACATCCTGGCCTTCCGCGAGGAAGTGGGCGACTTCGGCACACTTGTCTATGCGGGCCACGACTGGGTCGATCCGGCACTTGGCAAGCGGTCCATGGAACTGATGGCGACAGAGGTCATGCCGCGGGTCAACAAGGCCCTGGGCGAGACATCCAGGATGTCGGTCGCCGCGGAGTAGCGGCCGGGCGCGCACCTCGGCTCTCCCCGAGCGCGCTTTACCGCAGGTGCACGTGCACGCGATACTCGCGGCCCGTGCCTTGCGGTGCGTGACAGGGGGAGGAAAGCTTGAGCGACAATCTGGCGAATGAGCCGGCGCGAGTGGCGGCCATGTACCGCACGATGCTGGTGATCCGTGCCTTCGAGGAGGCCGCGGGCGAAAATTTCTTTGCAGGCAATGTCCGTGGCTCCGTGCACCAGTACATCGGCGAGGAGGGCATTGCCGTCGGCATCTGCGAGAACCTGCGCGATGACGACTACCTGACCAGCAATCATCGAGGACACGGCCACTCCATCGCTAAGGGTGCGCATCCGCGCGCCATGATGCTGGAACTGTTCGGCAAGGCCGGCGGCACCAGCAACGGCAAGGGCGGCTCCATGCACATCGCCGACTTTTCCGTCGGCATGCTGGGCGCGAACGGCGTGATCGCTGACGGCTGCACGATCTCGGTTGGCGCGGCCCAGGCACTGCGCCTGCGCGGCAAGGACAGCATCGTCGTCAACTTCATTGGCGACGGCGGCATCAACCGGGGGCCGTTCATGGAGGCTCTGAACTGGGCGAAGATCTACAACCTGCCGGTCCTGTTCGTCTGCGAGAACAACCAGATCGCCGCCTCGACGACCACCCGGCTGGTGACGGCGGGCGAGGGAATCGCGGCACGGGCGCTCAGCTTCGACGTTCCTGCCGTGACCATCGACGGCAATGACCTGTTCGAGGTGGACCGCACGGCCGCACGGGTTGTCTCGGAAATTCGCAACGGCTCCGGCCCGCAGCTCATCCAGGCGATGACCTATCGCCTGCGGGGGCATTTCGCGCACGACAAGGCGGGGTACCGCGACCCGGCCGAAGTGGATGAGGCCCTGAAGCACGAGCCCATGGGGCGGGTGGAGGCCTGGCTGCGGGACAACGGCATGAGCGATGCCGACATCTCGCAACTCCAGTCGGAGGTGAAGGCCGAGATCGACAGCTATGTCGAGGACGCCATGAACGCGCCCTGGCCGGATGCGTCACTGGCGTTCACGGACGTACAGGATGTCGGGGCTCCCCAGGCCGGGGAGGCCGTACAATGAGCGAGATGACCTATGCCGAAGCCGCGAGGCTGGCCCTGCGCGAGGAAATGCAGCGTGATCCGCTTGTCTGGGCGCTGGGAGAGGACCTCGGCTACGAAGGGGGCATGGCGGGCCAGTACAGGGGCCTTCAGGAAGAATTCGGCGATGACCGCATTGTCGATACCCCGATCTCGGAATCGACCATCATGGGTGCCGCCGTCGGTGCGGCGCTGGCCGGGACGCGGCCCATCGCGGAGATGCGCTTTTCCGATTTCGCCATGTGCGCAGTCGATGAGCTGGTGAACCAGGCGGCGAAGGCCCGCTACATGTTCGGCGGGCAGGGGCGTGTGCCGATGGTCGCGCGCATGCCCATCGGTATCCGTGGCGGCATCGCGGCCCAGCACTCCCAGTCACCGGAGGCCTGGTACACCCATGTGCCGGGCCTCGTGGTCGTCACGCCCTCGACGCCGGCGAACAACCGGGGCCTGCTCAAGGCCTCGATCCGCTGCGATGACCCCGTGGTCTATATGGAGCACAAGGGCCTCTGGGGCATGAAGGGGGAAGTCGATGAAGCCGATCAGTCCGAAACGCCGCTCGGTGAGGGTGACACCGTGCGGTCCGGCGGTGACCTGACCATTGTCAGCTGGTCCGCCCAGTTGGGCGTGACGGTGGAAGCTGCAGAACTGCTTGCCGGTGACGGCATCTCGGCCGAGGTGATCGACCTGCGCACGCTTTGGCCCTGGGACCGGGATCTTGTGATGGCGTCGGCGGCGCGGACCGGAAAGCTGCTGGTCGTCCACGAGGCGGTGCGGGTCGGCGGGTTCGGTGGCGAGATCGCGGCGGAAGTCGCTGAGGAACTCGGAATCCCTGTCGCACGGCTGGGAGGCGAGCGCATTCCCATCCCGTTTTCGATCCCCCTTGAGGAGGCCTACAAGATCAAGGCGGACCGCATCGCGTCGCGGGCCCGGGATCTGCTGGCCTAGGAGCTCCGCTCGCTGTCGATCATCCGGTCGACGAACTCCCTGCACGTCATCCGCACGCGCGCGCCGCGCGCCCGTGCGCTCTCGTTGATGTGGGAGATGATGCCGTCTTCATAAGTCGAGCGGGCATCGCCGATGCGCGCGCTGTCGGTCGAGACAGTGGCGCCTGCGATGCCGCGCGTGTCGAGATCCGGCAGGCGGGTGGGGTTTTCCGAGCCGGCGTCGTTGAAGATCGCGGCCAGCACATAAGGACGGTTTCCCCAACTGGGTGAGGTCTCCAGCAGGTCGCCATGGGATGCGGTGACGACGACCTGTCCCTCATCCTCCGCGCGCACGAGCGAGGTAGAATCGCAGCCGATCACCTTCGGTTCGCCCGGCTGTTCCAGCAGGATGAACCGTGCCTCGTCATAGCCTGCAACCTCTCCGCCAAGGGCGCGGTTCGTTTCCATTGCGATGGCGCAGTCCATGGCCGACTGGCCCGGCGCGCATCCCGCGGCACGGGCGCTCTCGTTGATATGGCTGATGATACCGTTCCGGGCCATTTCCGCCCCGCTGCCGATCCGCGCGGAGGTGTGGTCGACAGTCGCGCAGGCAATCCCGAGGCCGTCGAGATAGGGCAGGGACGAGATGCCCGCCTGGTCTTTCCCGATACCGGCGTCGTGGAGGATCACGCCCCGCACGCCGCATCGTGCGGCAAGATAACCCGCGTACACCCCGCCATGGGAAGCCGCGATGGCAATCCTCCCGAAGGCCGAGCGGTCGAGTTTCGTGACCGTGTCCAGAATCAGGATATCGTTGGCTGGCATTTTACGGATGTGCGATCGGGAACGGGTCCGAAATGGTTAGCAAAGTGATAATACGCCTTGCGTCAATGCATGTCATCGGTGGGCAATGATCCACCCCCTTTGAATTGGTCCACCGTGTATTTTAGTGAACGGAGGATCAAG
>JAYOFE010000012.1:0-11648 GCA_038117045.1 Alphaproteobacteria bacterium
ATGTCGGTCGGCTACGCCACCATCTATGGCGACATGAACGGCGGCTATTCGGTCATCAAGGACGTCTACAAGACCGACGTGTTCGCGCTGTGCCGCTGGCGGAACGAGAACTTCCCGGACAACGTGCTGGGCCCGGCGGGTGACGTGATCCCCGAGCGGATCATCACCAAGCCGCCGTCCGCTGAACTGCGCCCCGACCAGAAGGACGAGGATTCACTGCCGCCCTATGAGGTGCTGGACGCGATCCTGCACGGGCTGATCGAGGAGGACCTCGGTGCCGAGGACCTGGAAGCGAAGGGCTTTGAGCCGGAAACCGTCCAGCGCATCTGGCGTCTTCTGGAACTGTCGGAATACAAGCGACGCCAGGCGCCGCCGGGGGTCAAGCTGACCAGCCGCGCCTTCGGGCGGGACCGCCGCTACCCGATCACCAATGCTTTCAGGGGCAAGGCCTAGCGCCGGTTGGGTCGCGTCGGGTGCGAATGCATCGGGCTGCCCCGTCTCCAGGATTCGGATCCCTTACAGCGTGCGCAGATACGCTCACCGGCCCAGGCGCTCGTGAATATCGTGGAACACCGCAGGCAGTTGCGCTCTCGCGCCACGTGGTCTTCTCCGGGTTCCATCTCGGCCAGTTCTGTCGTTGTTACATTGTGGCTCATCAGTCGTCCTGCCTTTGCGTGTTGAGTTCTTCGATCTCTCCCAGCACGGTCGCGATCAGCTTCTTGCGCCGCGGATCCTGCGCCTGGGGCGTATCGGAGAACAGGCGGATCAGGTACTCGGCCTTGGCGGCGACAGCGGGCCAGTTCTCGGCGGGCTCGGCAAGAAGGAACGCCTCGAGTTCTTCCTGGCGGCGTTGCAGCGCGCGCTGGTCGTCCTGGAAGGCCTGCAGCTTCTCACGCCGGTCCAGGGTTTCCTTCTGGGCCGTCATGCCGCGGTGATTGTCGAGATTTACGGGGTCGTCATCAGGCAAGGGCATGTTCCATTCGGCGAGTGCCAGCGCGGCTGTTCCAGAAATTCGAAGTGACGCTTACGGCAGCACACATGACTTGTTCACCCTCTGGAACGGGCGGTCGCAGTCCCAACCATTGCCGGTGTAGTTGAGGTGCGCGTTCTTGGGGACGGTGATGGGGGCACACTGGTTGCCCGTTTCCTGGAACCCGCGGAGGCATTTCCACCCGGTCTGGAAGGATGTCTCGTCGAGATACGCGTTTTCAGGGACCTGAACTGCGACGCATTCGGATCGTTCCTTTCGGAACCCGCGCTCACAGTTCCAGTCCACGCCCGAAGCGCTCAGATACGCGTTCTTCGGGATTGCGATGCGCTCGCAGGAAACCCCGCCCTCTCGGTCCTCCCGGTATCCGCGGGCGCACACCCAGCCGCGCCCGAAAGATGACCCCGAAAGATACGCGTTGGGCGGCACGACGATGCGGTCGCAGGTCTTGCCGGTCTTGTTCCGGAAGCCGTTATCGCATTCCCACCCGGACCCGTATGTATTTGGGTGTGCGTTGGCCGGCATTTCGGCACGCGTCGATTGCGCATGCGCGGCGCCTGCCAGCCCAAGAACCAGGCAAACTGATAGCAGGCAACTCAGTTGTCTTCGCGACATTCGGTATGTCTTTTCGTAAGTGCACGCGGCGCCGGGATCACGACTTCTGTGTGTCTGCGGTCTTCTCCTCCGGCTTTACGGCAGCGGGGGGCTTCTCGGCTCCGGAGGCGGGCTTTGCGGTATTCTTGGAATCCTGGCGAGCATTCTCGTCGGTGGAGAATTTCTTGAAAGACATGTTATGAATCCTTTTTATTATTTTGTTGATATGAAGATTAATATTGGTCTTC
Source organism: Alphaproteobacteria bacterium (assembly GCA_038117045.1). Classification (GTDB taxonomy): domain Bacteria; phylum Pseudomonadota; class Alphaproteobacteria; order UBA6615; family UBA6615; genus JABJAG01. The sequence goes on from JAYOFE010000012.1 coordinate 1,831, forward strand.
GGGTATAAAAATACAACCATGTATAAAATATAATGAAATAATAATTCGCATTTTTAAATCTGTCTTATCCCGGTGCTGAATGAAATCGCCGCCTTCCCGGTAGAGCGCATGCGGAGCAGGACCTATGTGCCGGTAATCGGCTGACCCGGCGGCAAACCCCTGAATTGCCATGTTTTCCATTGGGCGCTATACACGCGGCCATGACTGACCGGCACTCCCGTCGATGTTGCTTTGCCTGTGGGCGAATTACCGCCTGACAGCCCCTGTCCGTGCGCGGGTCAGCCGCGCGCGAAGTGCACGCCATTTCCCGGGACCCCGCGATGACTCTTCATCTCCACAACACTTTGACGCGCAGCAAGCAGGCCTTCGAGCCGATCGATCCGTCCAATGTGCGGATGTATGTCTGCGGGCCGACCGTCTATGATGACATCCACATCGGCAATGCGCGCCCTCTGGTGGTCTTTGACGTGCTGGCCCGGCTGCTGCGCCAGGAATACGGCGCGGGACACGTCACCTATGCCCGCAACATCACCGATGTGGACGACAAGATCATCGACCGGGCGGCGGAGAACGGCGAGACCATCGACACGCTGACACGGCGCACGACCGAGAATTTCCACGCGGCCACGGCGGCGCTTGGTTGCCTGCCGCCGGATGTGGAGCCGCGCGCGACCGAGCACATCGCCCAGATGATTGCCCTCATCGAGACGCTGGTTGCGAAGGAACATGCCTATGCGGCCGAGGGTCATGTGCTGTTCCATGTGCCGTCCATGCCGGACTACGGGAAGCTGTCGGGCCGCAACCGCGACGAGATGATCGCGGGCGCGCGGGTCGAGGTGGCGCCGTACAAGCGTGACCCGTCGGACTTTGTGCTCTGGAAGCCCTCGACCGGAGACCAGCCGGGCTGGGAGTCGCCCTGGGGCTTTGGGCGCCCGGGCTGGCACCTCGAATGCTCGGCGATGAGCGAACAGCACCTTGGCGCGTCTTTCGACATCCATGGCGGTGGGGTGGACCTCGTCTTCCCGCACCACGAGAACGAGATCGCCCAGTCGCGCTGCGCCCATCCCGACACGTCCTTCGCGCACTACTGGGTGCACAACGGCTACCTGATGAGCGAGGGAGAGAAGATGTCCAAGTCCCTGGGCAACTTCTACGCCGTCTCGGACCTGCTCAAGGAATTCCCGGGCGAGGCGCTGCGCCTGGCCATCCTCAAGACCCACTACCGCCAGCCGCTGGACTTCACCAGGGACGGTGTGCGTGAGGCGCGGCAGGAACTGAACCGGTGGTACCGGGCGCTGGCGCTGGTCAGGGGCGGGACATCGTCGGACGGGGAAATCCCGAAAGGCGTGGTTGCTGCGCTGGAAGACGACCTGAACACGCCGGCCGCGATTGCCGCCGTGCACGCCGCGGCGGATGCCGTGTTCGCCGCCGACAAGGACGGCGACACGGAGGCAGCCGAAACGGCGGCCGATCGCCTGAGGGCGGTGGGCCGGCTGCTCGGGATTCTCCAGGAACGCCCGGATGTTTGGTTCCAGGGAGGCGGTGACGCGGCCATCGACGCGCTGGTGGCCGAGCGCGACGCGGCGCGTGCGGCGAAAAACTTTGCCCGAGCTGACGAGATCCGAGATGAGCTTCTCGCCCAGGGTATCGTGCTGGAAGACGGTGCGGGTGGCACCACCTGGCGGCGGGAAGGCTGACCGATATGGCTGAGCGTATCTACCTGTTCGACACGACCCTGCGCGATGGCGCGCAGACGCGCGGCGTGGACTTCTCCGTCGATGACAAGCGCGCGATTGCCCGCGCGCTCGACGATCTGGGCGTGGACTACGTCGAGGGCGGCTGGCCGGGCGCAAACCCGGTGGACGACGCCTTCTTCGAGTCTTCGCCCGGTCTGAAGCGCGCGCGCTTCACGGCCTTCGGCATGACCCGGCGTCCCGACCATTCGGCGGCCAACGATCCGGGCCTCAACGCAATCCTGTCCACGGCAGCGGATTCGGTCTGCATGGTCGGCAAGACCTGGGATTTCCATGTGGATCTCGCGCTGGGCATTCCGCGCGAGGACAATGTCGTGATGATCGGCGACAGCATCGCCCATGCGCTGACCCGCAAGGACGAGGTGCTGTTCGATGCCGAGCATTTCTTCGACGGCTACAAGGCGAACCCGGACTACGCGCTGGCCTGCGCAAAGGCGGCCTACGAGGCGGGTGCGCGCTGGGTGGTACTGTGTGACACCAATGGCGGGACCATGCCCCACGAAATCCGCCGCATCGTGGCGGAGGTGGCCGAGCATATCCCGGGTGATCGGCTGGGCATCCACACCCATGACGACACCGGCAACGCTGTGGCGAACACGCTGGCGGCGGTGGAGGAGGGCGCGCGCCATGTTCAGGGCACACTGAACGGGCTGGGAGAACGCTGCGGCAACGCCAACACGATCACCCTGATCGCCAACCTGATGCTGAAGTACGACGGCGCGTTCGAGACCGGCGTGAGCCAGGAGGGGCTGCGCAAGCTGACCCGTGTATCCCGCCTACTGGATGAACTGCTCAACCGGGCGCCGGACCGCCATGCCGCCTATGTCGGCGAGGGCGCGTTCACCCACAAAGGCGGGCTGCATGTCTCCGCGGTCCAGAAGGACCCGGTGACCTATGAGCATGTGCCGCCGGATTCCATCGGCAACCAGCGGCACATCGTCGTGTCGGACCAGGCGGGACGCTCGAACATCCTGTCGCGCCTGTCGGATGCCGGGATCGACGTGGACAGTTCCGACAAGCGCATCTCGCGCCTTGTGGAGGACGTGAAGGCCCGCGAGTTCGAGGGCTACACCTATGACGGCGCGGAGGGGAGCTTTGAGCTTCTGGCGCGGCGTGCACTGGGTGACCTGCCGCGCTTCTACCGCATGGAGAGCTTTCGGTCCGAGGTCGAGCGCCGCTTCAACGCGCGCGGCGAGGTCACGACCATCAGCCAGGCCGTGGTGAAGATGGAGATCGACGGCGAGGCGACCATGCAGGTCGCCGAAGGAAACGGCCCGGTGAACGCGCTTGATGATGCCATGCGCAAGGCTTTGCTGCCGAAATACCCCGAACTCGGGGAAATGCGGCTGGTGGACTTCAAGGTCCGAATCCTGACGCCACAACAGGCGACTGCGGCCGTCACCCGTGTGATGATCGAGTCTACGGACGAGACCGGCCATCGCTGGGGCACCGTGGGAATATCGCCAAACATCATCGACGCGGCCTATGAGGCGCTCGACGACGCCATCGTCTACAAGCTGCTGCGCTCCTCGTCCCGGAATTTCTGACGGCGAAGTGTTGCGTGTGATGCCTGCCCTACCTGCCGGTCGTGGTGCACGGCCCGGCCTGCGCGCGGTGGCGATCCTGTCGGCCAGCGGCCTGACGCTCTTCGGGATGGCAGGCGTGTCCCCGGCGCTGCCGGCCATCGCGCGGGCCTTTGCGGACATCCCGAACATCGGCCTGCTCGCACCCATGGTGCTGACCATGGCTGCGCTCTTCATCGCCCTGTCCGCACCCCTTGCAGGGCTGGTGATAGACCGTTTCGGCCGCCGGCCGGTGCTGATCTCGGCGCTCGTGGTCTATCTGGTTGCCGGACTGGCGCCGATCTGGCTGGAAGGGTTCTATGCGATCCTTGCCAGCCGCGCGTTCGTGGGCATTGCGGTCGGCATGATCCTGACGGTGGCCATGACGCTGGTCGGCGATTTCTACGATGGCGCAGCGCGCAACCGGATGGCGGGACTCCAGTTCGCAACCATGACCGCGGCGATGGCATTCGGCACCACGATCACGGGATTTCTTGCCGAGAGTGACTGGCGCCTGCCGTTCGCCATGTATGCGCTGGCGCTGGTCGTCCTGCCGCTGGTCTGGCTGGCGATCGAGGAACCTGTCTCCCAATCCCGTGGCGAGCCATCCGGGGCCTACAATCCGACGGATTCGGGTCCGGGCGTGCGCCTTGCGGTCGGGTCGCTGGCGCTGGTCTATGCGCTTGTCTGGCTGAGCATGGTGTTCACCTTCCTCGTGCCTTCGCAGGCCCCTTTCCTTCTGCCGGAAATCGGCGTGCCCGAAGCGCGGGTTGCCGGCTTTGCTGTGGCCCTGTTCAACCTCGTGACCGGGGTCACGGCGGTGTCATTCCGGTTCCTGCGGGGCAGGTTCGGGCGCGAAACCCTGATGGCGGCGGGCAATTTCCTGCTGGGCTGCGGATACCTTCTGGCAGCCTCTGCGGACGGCGCCCCGCAGGTGCTGGCCGGCATGGTGGTGTCCGGCCTGGGGTTCGGGATCATTGTGCCCTCACTGAATGCCTGGCTCCTGTCAGTGGCGCCGGTGCGGTTGCGTGGGCGGGTGGTCGGCGGCTTTACCTTCTGCCAGTTTCTGGGACTGGCCGTGTCACCGTTCTACAGCCGCCCGCTCGCGGGGCTTGTCGACATGACCGGTGCCTTCGCCCTGACAGGGCTGGGGTTGATCGCGCTCGCGCTGGCGTTTGCAGGTGCGGGTATGATGGCGCTCGCGCTCGGGCGCAGGGGAGTATCGAGCTGATGGCGGGAACCGACCGCACGCAACAGTCCATGACCGGCGGGCCGCGGGTGATCCTCGTGGAGCCGCAGCTTGGCGAGAATATCGGCGCGGTCGCGCGTGCCATGCTGAACTGCGGCCTTGACCGGATGACGCTGGTGAACCCGCGCGAGGAGTGGCCGAACCAGCGTGCTGTCACCATGGCGTCGGGTGCGACACAGGTCCTCGACAACGCGATCCTGTGTGACAGCGTGGAAGAAGCAGTCGCAGGCCTGACCTCGGTCTATGCCACCACGGCGCGCCCGCGCGAGATGTCGGTCCGGGTGGTGACGCCGCGCCAGGCAGGAACGGAAATCCGCGCGGCCGAAGCGCGCGGCGAGTCGGTCGGCATCCTGTTCGGGCCGGAACGCTCGGGTCTCGTCAACGAACACATCGTTCTCGCCGACACCGTGATCACCGTGCCGCTCAATCCTGCCTATTCCTCGCTCAACCTGGCCCAGGCGGTGCTGCTGGTGGCACATGAGTGGTTCACGGTGGGCGACGACACGCTGCCCGACCAGATGTCGACTCCCGGAACATGGCCGGCGGAAAAGCACGAACTGGTCGCCCTGTTCGAGCGGCTGGAACAGGGGCTGGAGGAAGGCGGCTATTTCCGCTCGCCGGACCTGAGAGACACGGCCACACGCAACATCCGTGCCATGCTCCAGCGCGCGCGCCTGACCGAGCAGGAGGTGCGGTCCTTCCACGGGATCATCAGCGCGCTGACGCGGAGCTGGCAGAATACCCAGAATGCCAAGCGCAGGCGCGGGGAGTGGCCGTCAGACGACGAATCCGGCGGCGAGGCCTAGGTTCAGGATTGCGGTGGTGATCAGGCTCGTGAACGTGAGGGCCATGCCGCCGACACGAAACACCATATTGCCCTTGATAGAACTGAGCGCTGTGGCATGCGCAATCCGGCCCACCAGCAGGACCGCACCGACGAAGTGCAGCGCCAGAACCTGCGTACCCTGTGCTTCGGCCAGCGCCATCAGTAGCAGCACGATCGGCACGTATTCGATGAAGTTTCCCTGCGCGCGCTGGCGCCGGATCAGCGAAAGGTCGCCCGCGTCACCGATGGGGATCCCGGCTGCCCGACGACGCCTGATTACACGGATGCTTAGAAAGAAAAGAAGCAGCGACAGCAGCCCGGCATAAAGGGACGTCACTTCCAGCGTCATGTCAGGTGCTCCGGATAGCCGCTTCGTTGTTTCTACGTCTGCGCGCGCCGCCGGATTAGTCTGGAATTGCGATGGCGCTTCATTCCTTGCGCAGGCCGTAGGCGAAGTGGACGGCCAGTGTTGCCAGGATCACGGCACCGCCGACCAGTGTCCGGTCCGACGGGACCTGATCGATGAACAGCCAGGCCCAGAACGGCCCGATCACGGCCTCCAGAAGCATGATGAGACTGACCTCCGGCGCGGGAATGTATTGCGGGCCCAGGCCGATCAGGAAGAAAGAGACTGGCAGGATGAGGAAGCCCAGGATCGCGATCCAGCCGAGATCGGCCCCGGACACGGCCAGTGTGGGCGCCGCAATCAGGGTGACGAGCGCGACCAGGATTCCGCCCAGGGCCAGTGAAGGTGCGGGGTCCTCGATCTTCGCGTGTTCCAGGATCACGACCATGCCTGCCCAGGCGAAGGCGGTGCCGACGGCGGCCAGATTTCCGAACAGGTCGCCACGTCCGAGACCCTCGGCGAAAATGACCGCGATTCCGCAGATCGCGATCACGATGGCCACGATGGTGTGCGGCGGTGTGCGCTCTCCGACGAAAACCCAGGCGAAGATCGCGGAGAACAGCGGCGCACAGGCCACTATGAACAGCGTGTTGGCAACGCTCGTGGACGTGATCGCCAGCACCCAGCCGATGGACGACACGGCGAACAGGAGCCCCACAGCAAGGTGGGACCGGCTGCGCAGCCGGCCGAAGATGGCGGGTGCGTCGCGCCCGTAGCGCAGGATGACGAACGCGCACAGTGCGATAGCCATGAAAAGGCCGCGCCAGAACGACTGGGTGAGGGGCGCGACGGTGACGAGGGAGGTCAGCACGCCGTCGGGGGTCAGTACCAGGACCCCGAGGACCGTGACCGTGAGCCCCTTGAGGTGCCGTTTGTTCCCGGCGGGCGGCGTCGATCTTACGGTCATGGGGTCATATGCCTGAAAACACGAGATAAATGCCGGTCCGGCGGTGCCAATCCCTGTTTGACATCGCCCCGCCGATCCCTATAGTGCGCCGCAATTCCCGGGAACGTGGTTCGGACAACGATCCGTACCCGTGTCGTGCAGGATGTATGCGGCGCCAACCGGGACAACAAACACAAAGAAACGGATTCGAACCATGTCCAAGCGGCATTCCGCTAAATACAAGATTGATCGCCGTCTCGGCGAGAACCTCTGGGGCCGTCCCAAGAGCCCCGTCAACCGCCGTGAGCACGGCCCGGGCGAGCATGGCCGCCGCCGCAAGAAGCCGTCCGACTACGGCCTCCACCTGATCGCCAAGCAGAAACTGCGCAAGTATTACGGCGATGTCGGCGAGCGCCAGTTCCGCCGCTACTACGATGAGGCGGTCCGCCGCCGCGGCGACACGGGCGAGAACCTGATCGAGCTGCTGGAGCGCCGCCTCGACGCGGTCATCTACCGCATGAAATTCGTTCCGACGATCTTCGCCGCCCGCCAGTTCGTGAACCACGGCCACATCCGGGTGAACGGCAAGCGCGTGAACATCCCGTCCTACCAGGTAAAGGACGGCGACGTGATCGAGGTGAAGGAAAAGTCCCGCGAAGTGCCGATCGTTCTCGAGGCGATTGCTTCGACCGAGCGCGACGTGCCGGATTACCTCGACGTCGACCTGAACGCGCTCAAGGGCACCTATGTCCGCGGACCGAAGCTGGCCGACGTGCCATACCCGGTCACGATGGAACCGAACCTGGTCGTCGAGTTCTACTCGCTGTAACCGGTTCGTTTCCCGATGAATTCAGGAAAAGGCCGTCCCCGGGGCGGCCTTTTTCGTTCTGGCGTTCCGGACAAACAAAAGGGGCAGGTCATGGACCCGCCCCAGTTCACGCTCCAATCCCTTGGGTGTGCGTCAGCTCGACGAACCCTGCACCGCGCGTTTGACGATCCCCTCGATCTCCTCGTCGGCAGTGTAGCCGTGGCCGGAGAAGATGTGGGTGACGATGCCGTCGGCGTTGACCACCACCACCTGCGGCAGTGATGTGCCGTAGTACCGGCTTTCCGGCGGCGGGCCGTCGTTGAACAGGCCGAAGGCGCGGATGGCCTCGCTTTTGGAGTCCGACAGCAGCGGGAACTTGATCTGCCGCCGCGCGGCGAAACGCTTGAGGGTGTCCACATCGTCGTAGGTGATCGAGACGACCTCGAAGCCGTTCTCGTGGATGAAATCAATCCTGTCGTTCCAGGCGACCGCCTGGCTAATGCAGGTGGGTCACCACGCCAGTGAGCGTGAGAACAGCATGATGAGGCCGCGATTCTTCTTCAGCGTGACGAAGCTCTGGACCTGGCTGGTCTGGTCGGGGACTTCGAGCTGGTGCGGGATGGCCTCGCCGACCCGTGCGCCGTAGTCCTCCGCCTGTGCCGTGCCGAAGGATACTCCTGCGACAACGGCGACAGCCAGTCCGGCGCGTGCAATCGTTCGGGGTAATCTGAAAGCCATGGTTCCGGCTCCGTAAAACACTGGGTACCGGGCCGTTATGGCCCGGTCCGGAGCTCACCAACAAATGACAAATAGGTGAGTGTGCGGAACCGAAGGCGGCGACAGGTCAGGCGTTTACCGGACGCTTGGTCGGCGTCTTGATCGGCTTGGGAATGCCCAGCGCCTTGTTCTTCTTCGTGGTCTTGGCCTTGGACTTGCCGGCGGGAAGGATGCCGGTGGCGTTCAGTTCCTCGCCTTTCTTCATGCGGCGCTTGGCCTTGGCGGAGCCGTAAAACGGTTCCATATCGGCTTCGCTGGCGGCGAACTGGACCTCGATCTTGTTGCCGTCGGGGTCAAAGACGTTTACCTGGATCATGTTGATATCGGTCAGCGGCACCACATTGTAGGGCGTATCCGTTTCGCGCATCTTCTTCTGGAAGGCCGCGACCGTACCGTTGGAACGGAAGGCGAAATGCTCGAGCTGTGTTTCCACCGTCTTCAGCTTCTTGGCGGATTCCACGATGTGGACGACAGCGTTCTTGCCGCAATAGTGCCAGGCGCCACCGAAGGCAAAACTGGGACGCGGTCCGCGCTTGAGACCCAGAATGTTCTCATAAAAATCCGACATCTCGTCGAGATTGGTGGTGCGGATGTTGACGTGGTCGAGCCAGAACAGGGACATCGTGATTCTCCCTCCGTGGAGCCGGGGTTTGTGAGCCGGTGATTTCGCGCATATTGCGCCGCGTGCGCCGGGTATTCAATGCGGTGAAACATCACACGATCCGGGTGCGCCAGATTTCCACGGTATAGACGGCCAGCGCCGACCAGATGAATGCGAAGGTGGTGGCCTCAACCCGGGTGAACGGTTCCCCGAACAGCAGGACCGCGATCAGAAGATTTCCTGACGGGGCGATATACTGGAGGAGGCCCATCGTCGAGAGCTTCACACGCCGCGCGCCGGCCGCGTAGAGGACCAGCGGCAGTCCGGTGGCGATGCCGGCAAAGGCGAGCAACAGGTCGAACCCGATCCCCCGGTTCGTGAAGGCGCCGGTCCCCGCGACTTCCAGCCAGACCAGGACGGCCAGCACGACCGGCAGCAACAGGGCCGTTTCCAGAAACAGGCCGACCGCTGCACCGGCATCGACCTTCTTTCGCAACAGTCCGTAGGTTGCGAAGGTCAATGCAAGCACCAGCGCGATCCAGGGCAGCGCTCCATAGGCAATGACCTGGGTGAGGACGCCGCAGGCTGCCAGTCCGACGGCGCACAACTGCAACGGCGTCAGCCTTTCGCGCAGGAATACGAAGCCCAGCAGCACGCTCACGAGGGGATTGAGGAAGTAGCCGAGACTGGCGGCGACGATCCGGTCAACAAGGACGGCATGGATGAAGACCAGCCAATTGGTCCCGATGAGAACCCCTGTCACCAGCAACACGGTGAGGACCCGTGGCCGTGTCATGGCGCGTGCCACTGCGGGCCACTGGCGCGACACGGTAAGCACCAGCACCATGAAGACCATCGACCAGATGAACCGGTGGGAGACGATCTCGGCAGCGGGAAGGGCCCCGAGCGCCTTGAAATAGAGCGGCGTCAGGCCCCAGATCGTGAATCC
>JAYOFE010000012.1:11748-104475 GCA_038117045.1 Alphaproteobacteria bacterium
GAAGGGCCCCGAGCGCCTTGAAATAGAGCGGCGTCAGGCCCCAGATCGTGAATCCCGTGATCCCGAACGCGAGCCCTGCGGTCTCCTCACGGGTGAAGCTGCGGCGCGTCGCGGGTTGTGTGTGCTGGTCTGACAGGGTTCGCTCCCGGTGCGAGCAACCTCGCACTTCGACAGGCTCAGTGTGAGGTTGCTTTCTAGAGCCTCATCCTGAGCCTGTCGAAGGATGAGCTTTGTTCCGTGGCTGGGCCTGAAAAGCGAACGGGCCGCACAAAGGCGGCCCGTCAAGATTAGCTGAGAAGAATGCGTCAGGCAGCTTCGCGCGCGACGCCCTTTTCCTCGAAGAGCTGTTCCAGCTCACCTGTCTCGAACATCTCGCGGACGATGTCACAGCCGCCGACGAACTCGCCCTTCACATAAAGCTGGGGCACGGTCGGCCAGTTGGTGAACTCCTTGATGCCCTGGCGGATTTCCGGGTCCACAAGCACGTCGGCACTGCCGAATTTAACACCCATGTGGTTCAGGATCTGGACCACCGCGGCAGAGAAGCCGCACTGCGGGAAGACGGGGGTGCCCTTCATGAAGAGCATCACGTCGTTGCCCTCAATGTCCGTTTTGATGCGTTCGGTTACGGGATTGTCGCTCATATCGACCTCCAATGATGTCGCTCAGCCGGCCTCGGGAACGGAGGTCTGCAGCGCGAGCGCGTGCAGTTCGCCGCCTATCCGCCCCTTCAGGGCTTCATAGACCATCTGATGTTGCTGGACCCGGGATTTGCCCTCGAAAGCGGCCGAAACGACATAGGCCAGGTAATGGTCGCCGTCGCCGCGCAGGTCGTCGATACGGACGTCGGCGTCCGGCATCGCGTCCTTGATCATGCGCTCGATTTCGCTCGCGGCCATGGGCATGTCGGTTGCTCCCCCGGGTTGTTCGAAGTGCCGCGCCGAAGGCTCAGCGTGACGCCATGTATTCCGGAAGCCAGCGCTCATGCGCCTCGCGCAGGCTTTCGACGGATATAGGTCCGGCCCCGGGGAGTGTCAACGCGGCGCCCCCGGTCGTTCCGATGCGTGTTGCGGGCACCCCGGCGGCCTCGGCTTTCGCCGCAAAACTGCTCGGATCGGCCGTCGTCACGACATAACGAGCCTGGTCCTCGCCGAACAGCCAGGCGTGCACAGCGAGGCCGGGTTTGTGGTCGATCTCTGCGCCCAGACGGCCCGCGATGGCCATGTCGGCCAGCGCTACGGCCAAACCACCGTCCGAGACGTCGTGGCAGGCGCTAACCAGTCCCGCATGGATGCTGTCGCGCACGAAATCGCCATTGCGGCGCTCGGCCTCGAGGTTGACCGGCGGCGGCGCGCCGTTCGTGCCGCCCGCCATGTCGCGCTGGTAGATCGAACAGCCGAGCCAGCCGGTGGTCTCGCCGACCACGAACACGGCCTCTCCCTCGGCCCCGAAGGCCATGCCCGCGCGCTTGTCGAGGTCGTCCAGCAGACCGACGCAGCCGATCACCGGGGTCGGCAGGATCGGCTGGCCGTTGGTCTCGTTGTAGAGCGACACGTTGCCGGAGACGACGGGGCTGTCCAGCGCCAGGCAGGCCGCGCTCATGCCCTGCACGGCGCCGACGATCTGGCCCATGATTTCCGGGCGCTCGGGATTGCCAAAGTTCAGGTTGTTGGTGACCGCCAGCGGCGTCGCGCCGGTCGCGGTGACGTTGCGCCACGATTCCGCCACGGCCTGCTTGCCGCCCTCGATCGGGTTGGCCTCCACGTAGCGCGGTGTGCAATCGGTGCTGATCGCCAGCGCCTTGTTGGTGCCGTGTACGCGCACCAGTGCGGCATCGCCGCCGGGGCGGCCCACGGTGTCGCCCATGACCATGTGGTCGTACTGCTCCCAGATCCAGCGGCGCGAACACAGGTCCGGGCTCTCGATCAGGGTCAGCAGTGCCGCGCCGGGGTCCATCGGCGCCGAGACCGCATCAGGGCCGATCACCTCGCGCGGCGGCGTCATCGTCCACGAGCGTTCGTATTCGGGTGCCGCGGCAACCAGAGGGGGCACGGGAATATCGGCGGCGACTTCGCCCTGCCACATCAGGACCAGCCGCTCGCTGTCGTTGGTCTGGCCGATGACGGCGAAATCCAACTCCCACTTATCGAAGATCGCGCGCGCTTCATCCTCGCGGCCGGGCTTGAGGACCATGAGCATGCGCTCCTGGCTCTCCGACAGCATCAACTCGAAGGGCTGCATGCCGGTCTCGCGCATGGGCACGTCGTCGAGCACCATGGTGATGCCGACCTCGCCCTTGCTGGCCATCTCCACGGACGAGGAGGTGAGGCCGGCCGCGCCCATATCCTGGATGGCCACGATGGCGTCGGTCGCCATCAGTTCGAGGCAGGCTTCCAGCAGCAGCTTTTCCGTGAAGGGGTCGCCGACCTGCACGGTCGGGCGCTTCTCCGCGGAATCGTCGTCGAACTCGGCCGAAGCCATCGTCGCTCCGTGGATGCCGTCACGCCCGGTCTTGGAGCCCACATAGACCACCGGCAGGCCGGTGCCCGCGGCGGCGGAATAGAAGATCTTGTCGGTGTTGGCGATCCCCACGGTCATCGCGTTGACCAGGATGTTGCCGTTGTAGGCGGGATCGAAGTTCACCTCGCCGCCGACAGTGGGCACGCCGATGCAGTTGCCGTAGCCGCCGATGCCCGCCACGACGCCGCCGACGAGGTGGCGCGTCTTCGGGTGGTCGGGCGAGCCGAAGCGCAGCGCGTTCATGTTGGCCACCGGGCGCGCGCCCATGGTGAACACGTCGCGCAGGATGCCGCCGACGCCGGTCGCCGCACCCTGATAGGGCTCGATGAAGGACGGGTGGTTGTGGCTCTCGATCTTGAAGATCGCGGCCAGTCCGTCGCCGATATCGACGACGCCCGCATTCTCGCCGGGCCCCTGGATGACCTGCGGTCCCTCGGTCGGCAGCGTCTTTAGCCAGACCTTGGAGGATTTGTAGGAACAGTGCTCCGACCACATCACCGAGAAGATCGACAGCTCGGTGAAGTTGGGCTCCCGGCCCATGATGTTGAGGATGGTGTCGTACTCGTCCTCGCTCAGGCCCATCAGGTCGTTCGGGCGTGTCGCTGCCTCGCTCATGCCGCCAGTGCCTCCGCCAGCGCCGTGAACATGGGCGCGCCGTCGGTGCCGCCCAGCAGAGGGTCCGCCAGCCGCTCGGGGTGGGGCATCATGCCCAGCACGTTACCGGCGGCGTTCAGCACGCCCGCGATGTTCGACAGCGAACCGTTGGGGTTCGCCTCCTCGGTCAGCGCGCCCCGGGCATCGCAATAGCGGAAGGCGACCTGCCGGTTGTCCTCCAGCGACTTCAGCGTGTCCGGGTTGGTGAAGTAGTTGCCGTCATGGTGCGCGACGGGGATGCGGATCACCTGGCCCTCGCTGTAGCCCCGTGTGAAGGGCGTGTCGGTGCGCTCGACGCGCAAATCCACGTCCCGGCACACGAACTTCAGGCTGGCGTTGCGCATCAGGACGCCCGGCAGCAGGCCGCATTCGGTCAGGACCTGGAAGCCGTTGCAGATACCCAGTGTCGGGGTGCCGGCCTTCGCGCGGGCGACGACCTCGCGCATGATCGGGCTGTTGGCCGCCATCGCGCCGGAGCGCAGGTAGTCGCCATAGGAAAAGCCGCCGGGAACCACGATCAGGTCCACATCGGGCAGGGTGCTGTCCCCGTGCCAGACCATGAGCGGCGCGCGGCCCATGGCGGCTTCAAGGGAGACCGCGACGTCGCGGTCGCAGTTCGATCCGGGGAATACGATAACGGCTGCGGACATACCGGCGTCAGCCCTCGATTTCGACCGAATAATCCTCGATCACCGTGTTGGCGAGAAGCTGCTCGCACATATCGGACGCGCGCTTTTTCGCGGCTTCGGCGTCGGTTTCGGACAGCTCGATCTCGATGAATTTGCCCTGGCGCACGTCTTCCACGCCGTCGAAGCCGAGCCCTTCCAGCGAGTGGTGGATGGCCTTGCCCTGGGGGTCGAGAACGCCGTTCTTCAGGGTAACGTGGACGCGAGCTTTCAAGGGAACGGTCCCGGGTTGGGGTTACTGTATGGTCGCCGGACCTTTTATGTCCTGCTGCTGTGATTCGGGCAGGATTCCGAGGCGGCGGGCCACCTCCTGGTAGGCTTCCTCAACGCCGCCCATGTCGCGGCGGAAGCGGTCCTTGTCCATTTTCTCGTTGGTCTCGACATCCCACAGGCGGCAGCCGTCGGGGGTGATCTCGTCGGCCAGCACGATGCGCATCTGGTCGTTCTCGTCGTACCAGCGCCCAAACTCCAGCTTGAAGTCGATAAGGCGCAGGCCGATGCCCAGGAACAGCCCGGTCAGGAAGTCGTTGATTCGCAGGCTGAGCGACAGCATGTCGTCGATCTCGTTCGGGGCCGCCCAGCCGAAGGCCGTGATGTGCTCCTCGGAGATCAGCGGATCGCCCAGCTCGTCGTTCTTGTAATAGTACTCGACGATCGAGCGGGGCAGCGGCGTGCCTTCCTCGATGTTGAAGCGCTTGCAGATCGAGCCGGCGGCGATGTTTCGGATCACCACCTCGACGGGAACGATCTCGACCTCACGAACAAGCTGCTCGCGCATGTTCAACCGGCGCACGAAATGGGTCGGAACGCCGACCTCGCCCAGCCGGGTCATCAGGTATTCTGAGATCCGGTTGTTCAGCACACCCTTGCCGGTAATCACGCCCTTCTTCTGGTTGTTGAAGGCGGTGGCGTCGTCCTTGAAGTACTGCACCAGTGTGCCGGGCTCGGGGCCTTCGAACAGGACCTTGGCCTTGCCCTCGTAAATTTTTCTGCGTCGCGTCATGGCTGGGTTTTCCGCGGGTTCTGCACATGCCGGGCGGGATCGCGAGTCGGCATTGCTGCGCGCGCGAGGTATACCAATTCGGTGCCGGGCGGACAATGAGAACGCCTGGGGATGACTTGTCAGGTGCCTGTTCGAAAGGGCTGTTTCATGACCGAAAAATCTCGCCGGACCGACGCGATCCTGGCCGCAGAGGCGCCGAAGCGCGCAAAACCGTCGGTCTATCCCGAACCCTTCGCCAGCCGGATGAATGGCAGGGTCAAGCGGCCACTGGGTGACCTGTTCGGTCTGACGAACTTCGGCGTGAACCTGACGGAGCTTGCGCCGGGCGGCGAATCCGCCCTGATGCATCGCCACAAGACCCAGGACGAGTTCATCTATGTGGTCTCAGGTCACCCGACCCTTGTGACGGACGAGGGTGTCCAACCATTGTCTCCGGGCATGTGCGCCGGATTTCCCGCGGGCGGCGTGGCACACCAGTTGCGGAATGACACGGATCAGCCGATGACCTATCTGGAGATCGGTGATCGCTCAGCGGGTGACGGCGCGACCTATCCGAACGACGACCTGCGCGCGGACCAGGACGACGAAGGCCAGTGGGTGTTTTCGCGGAAAGACGGGACGCCCTACTGACCGGGATCAGTAATCCGCGCGGCCGCCGGAGATGTCGAACACCGCCCCGGTGGTGAAGGAGCAGTCTTCCGACGCGGCCCAGCACGCGATCGCGGCGACTTCGTCGGGCTCCACGAGCCGTCCCAGCGGCATGGCCGAGGCGATCTGCTCGCGATAGGCATCGGTCAGGTTGTCGAACAGTTCGGTGTTTGCCCCGCCCGGTGCGATGGCGTTGACGATGACGCCGGTCCCTGCAACTTCCTTGGCGAGTGTCTTGGTCAGGCTGACCACACCCGCTTTGGCGGCGGCATAGGGCGCGTTGTTGGGCGTGCCCATCTTCGAGGCGTTGGAGGCGATATTGACGATCCGGCCATAGCCGTTGGTCATCATGTGCGGCGCGATGGTGCGGCAGCACAGGAACGTGCCCGTCAGGTTCAGGTTGAGCATCCGCTGCCAGTTCTCGACCGGCTGCTCCCAGACCTTGGCGAGCGTGCCGACCGCGCCCGCATTGTTGACGAATATGTCGATGTTGCCGAAGGCGCCGGTGGCGCGGGCGATCCCGTCCGTGATGGCGTCTGGCTTGGTCACGTCAACCGCATCGCCGCGCACATTGTTACCCAGCGGCGCGAGTTCCGCCTCCAGCCGGGCGGTGTCGATGTCCCACGCGCTGACCCGCGCGCCGGATTTCAGCATCCGGCGCACAATCGCGAGCCCGATGCCCTTTGCCCCGCCGGTCACGACCGCGTGGCGGCCTTTCAGGTCGATATCGTTCACGTCATCACCTCCGGGCTGATGCGCAATTGTGCCGCCTGTCCTGCGATGACAGACTTTCTCCGGAAAAACCATAACCCGGGGGAAGGCCATGACCGAACGTGAAAAGGTCTGGGAAGATATCATCTACTACAGCGACGGGATAAAGATTGCCGCCCACCTCTACACACCGAAGGACTGGAAGCCCGGTGATCCGCCGCGCCCGGCGATCGTCTGCCTGCACGGATATTCGGGCATGAAGGAGGTCTATGGCATGGATGTGCCCCGCCGCCTCTGGGAGGAGGGCTATTTCGTGCTAGCTCCGGATCATCGCGGTTTCGGCGAGAGCGGCGGTGAGCGCGGCCGCCATCGCCCGCTGGAGCAGGCGCAGGACGTCCATGACGCCTTTACCTTCATGGAGACGGTCGAGGGTGTCGACCGTGAACGCATGGGCTGTTACGGCACGAGCTGGGGTGGCGCGACTGTTATCTGGTGCGCGGCCTTCGACGAACGGATCAAGGTTATCGTCAATTCGGTCGGCGTCTCGGACGGCCGGCGCTGGATGCAGCAGGCGCGGCGCCCCCACGAATGGCTTGATTTCCAGGACGACGTGTCGGCGGCTGCGCGAAAGCGCGTGACCACCGGCGAACACACCTACTGGCCGCTGCTCGATATCATGCTGACGGATCCGCACACGCTCGACGTGATCCAGCAACACCACCAGAAGCACGGCCACTATGTCTCGGACTACGACCTGGAAAGCGCGGAGACCTGCATGCGTTTCAGTCCGGAGAAGGTGGCTCACCTGATTTCGCCGCGCCCTGTGCTGGTGATCTACGCGGAGCGCGACGCGACGGTGCCGCCGGAGGAGCAGTTCGGCTGCTACGCGCAACTCGGTGAGCCGAAGAAGCTGGTCAAGCTGCCCGGCGCTCACCATTACGAATCCTATTACTTCGTGAGTCCCGAGATGCACGAGATCGGCATGTCCGAAGCCGTCGCGTGGTTCGCGAAGTACCTCTAGAGGAGACGACGACATGAAAGACGAGGATTTCGGTACCCTGCGGATCGAACGGCGCGACGAGGTCGCGGTGATCCACATGATCAACCTGACTGAGGGCATCAAGGCGGGCCGCACGCTCGATTTTCACTGGGAGATCGGGCTGGCGCTGAGCAAGCTGCGCGACGACCAGAGTGTACGCGTCGTTATTCTGACCGGTGCGCGGGATGGCGAGTTCATGGTCGCGCCGCGCACGGATGTCTACGAGGAACCGGGCGCGCTGGGCGGTCACAACGACCCGAAGGGCTCATGGAAGGTGTTCAACGGTATCATCCGGGCGCACCAGGCCCTGACGGAGATGGAAAAGCCGGTAATCGCGCGGGTGAACGGCGACGCGGTCGGTTTCGGGCAGAGCCTGATGCTCGGCTGCGATATCATCGTCGCGCGCGAGGATGCGCGCATTGCCGATATGCATATGGCGATGGGAGACGTGGCCCCCTATGGCCCGCCCTTCGCTATTGTACCGGGGGACGGCGGAGCGTCGCTGGTCCCGCTGTACATGGCACCGCCGCTTGCCAAGGAATACTTGATGCTCGGCAAGGAATATACGGCCCGCCAGCTCGCGGACCTGCACATGATCAACTACGCGGTGCCGCTCGCCGATCTCGATGCCGAGGTCGACCGGCTGGTCGGGAAGCTGCTCGAGAAACCGCCGCTGGCGTTAGCGTGGACCAAGAGGGCTGTGAACCGCTACGTCGCGGCCCAGCACAACCAGACTCTCGACGCGTCCGCCGCATACGAGATGGTCAACTTTCTGCAGTGGGAGCGCGGCGGCTTCAAGCAGGATATGGACTTCGAATAGGCGGGATTCCTAGACCATCACCTCGCCGCCGCACACGGCCAGGGTCTGGCCGGAAATGAAGGCGCTGGCCGGTGAGGCGAGGAACATCGCCGCGCCCACAAGGTCGTCCGGGGTCTCGGCGCGTTTCAGCACGCGCTTGTTCTGGATGAACTCGTGCAGGCCGCCATCCATGCTCGCGTGATCGACCTCCGTGGCAGTGTAGCCCGGCATGATGGTATTCACGTTGATGCTGTAATCGCCAAGCTCGCGCGCCAGCACGCGTGTCATTCCAATGATCGCCGACTTCGACGTCACGTAGTGCAGGAAGCCGGGCACACCCTGCGGCACCGTGCCGGAGGAGATATTGATGATCCGGCCTTGCCGGGCCTCGCGCATGGCCGGTGCCACGGCACGGGCGCACAGGTAGGAGCCTGTGATGTTCACATGGATCACCCTGTTCCATTCCTCCAACGGGATGTCGTCGAAGGTACGGCGCGGGATGGTGGCGAAGACGGCGGCGTTGTTGATCAGCACGTCGATGCGGCCGTAGGTCCCGAGCGTCTTTGCGACCATCGCCTCGACCGAGGCCAGGTCGCCCACATCGGTCTGGACGGGCAGGCACTGGCCGCCGGCCGCCTCGATCTCCGACGCGACGGTGGCGAGGTTCTCGCCGTTCAGCTCCGCCAGAACCGGGATGGCCCCGGCCTCGGCAAAGGCCAGCGCGTATTCCCGTCCCAGGCCCTGGCCCGCTCCGGTGATGATAGTGACACGTCCGCTGATATCGAAACGTTTGTCTGCCATGATGCTCCCTCCCTTGTGTTCCGCCTGATGGTTCCTGTTGCCTCAGGGCGTCCGTACGAGGTTCGCGACCTCGATCAGGTTGCCGTCCGGGTCGCGGAAATAGACCGAACGAAGCGGCCCCACGGCGCCCGTGCGCGCCACCGGTCCCTCGATGATATCCACTTTCTGCTCATTCAGGTGCGCGACGACGTCGGCAATCGGTTTCTCTGTCAGGAAACAGAGGTCTCCGCTGCCCGGCACGGGCCGGTCGGCCTTGGGCTCGAACTCGTGCCCGGCGAGATGCAGGTTGATCTTCTGCCGGCCGAAATGCAGTGCCGTGCGCCCGCCCTCGAAGGTGACGGCCTCCATGCCCATGACGTTGGCGTAGAAAGCGCAGGTCGTCTCGATGGACGCGACCGTGAGGACCAGGTGGTCGAGTGATTCGATCTTCATGCGGCTACCTCCGGGGCGTCGACGGGCGCGTAGGTTACGGTATCGGGACGTCCGGCGGCGAATTTCCAGATGCGCCTGCGTTCCGGGTGATCGGCCGAGGGAAGCGCGATCAGCGTGCTGGAGACGGTGCCGTAGCCCCTGTCGGTCACGATGCACATGGTCTCGCGCGGGTCTTCCTCGCTGTCGTGCAGCCGCGTGGCCAGTAGGCGCTCCCAGGCGGACCAGTCGCCCGCGTCGGGATCCGGCTCGTCGGCGGCCCGGAACTTAGGGAGGAAACGGCCGATGCGCGAACTGCCAGTGTCATCGAGTTCGCCCGCCGTGATCATGTGCAGGCCCGGCGGCACCTCCACGACCTCGACGCGCGGCGCTTCCGTACCGCGAATCCAGTAGGCGTTGGTGTTGTCGGCGATCATCAGGTTGAAGGAACGGTAGGCACTGCCGTCGAGCGCGGAGAGGGCCTCCGCGGCCATGGCGGCATCGGGATGGTCTGCGGCCTCCAGGACCAGTTCGCCGCGCGAGCGCTTGCCCACCGTCGGGCCCAGCGAGCCCTCCCGGTTCAGCACTGCGGCGACCACATTGGTGTCGTTGACCGCCAGCCAGGTGCCGCCGGCCAGTTCGTCCAGCCCGCCCGCCACGTCCGGCCGGTCGATCCAGTGTCGCGCGGGCGGTTTCCAGGGCCGGTCGGTCATTTCGTCGCGGTTCGCGGCGATGAGCACAGGCCAGTCATGGCCCGGACGGCGGAGAATGACGAATGTGCACATGAATTTTCGTTTCAATCGGGCGGGTCGGACCACTATATCTATGGCGCAACAGCACACGGCAAGTCCGCAAGGGGAGCAAGACCGAGTTATGGCGAGTTTTGACGAACGCGAAAAAGGCTTCGAGAACAAGTACAAGCACGATGAGGAGCTGCGGTTCAAAGCGACCGCGCGGCGCAACCGCCTTCTGAGCGAGTGGGCGGCCGGGCTCATGGGTCTGAGCGGAGAAGAGGTTTCGGCCTACGCCAAGGAAGTCGTGAAGTCCGATTTCGAGCGTCCCGGCGACGATGACGTGCTGGAGAAGGTCCATGGCGACTTGCAGGCCAAGGGCCTGGATACGTCCGAGCACATCGTGCGCAAGCACATGGACGACCTGATGGCCGAGGCCGTCCGCCAGATCGAGGCGGGGGAATAGTCATGGCCAAGGGCTACTGGGTCACGCAGTACAAGGAAATCCGCGACGCCGACAAGATGGCGGCCTACGCGAAGCTCGCCGGGCCGGTCGTTGCGGAACACGGCGGCGTTTTCATCACGCGCGGTGTGGCTACAAAGGCCTATGAGGCCGGGCTGGTTGAGCGCACCACGGTTATCGAGTTTCCGTCGGTGGACGCAGCCATCGCGTGCCATGACAGCGACGGTTACCAGGCCGCGCTCAAGGCACTCGACGGCGGCGTGACGCGCGACATGCGCGTCGTCGAAGGCGTCGAGTAGCCTACAAACTCTCGTACGGGTGCCAGCCTTCGCGGTGCTCGATCTCGATCACCCATAGATCGGGGTCACGGGCCAGCGCGCGCTCCACATAGGCGTGTGCGTCGGCGGACGTGAAGGCGTTGCCGTCATTGGCGGCGAACCATGAGAGTTTGCCGTCCAGATCGCGCTGCTGGGTGAGGATCACGACGCCGCGGTCCAGACGGTCCAGCATCAGCATCACAGTGCCCGACTGCCGTTCGCCCCTGTGAACGACGACGGCGGGTACCGCCTCGATTGAGCATTGCCGCAGGCCGGCACTGACCCACAGTTCGGTCGGCAGCCGTGCGTCAGCCATCGCGCCGGTCAGGCGCTTCCGAAGACGCGCGCGAAGATCGTGTCCACATGCTTCGTGTGGTAGCCGAGGTCGAAGCATTCGGCCAGGACCTCTGCGGGGACCTTCGCCGTGACCTCGTCATCGGATTGCAGGAAGGACAGGAAGGCGCCTTCGCGTTCGGCTTCCGGCAGTTCCCACACCTTCATCGCATTGCGCTGGACGGCGAGGTAGGAATCCTCACGGCTCATCCCCGCCTGGGTGAGCGCCAGGAGAACGCGCTGGGAGTGCACCAGCCCGCCGAGCTTTTCCAGGTTGGCGTTCATCGCCTCGGGATAGACCAGAAGTTTCTCGATCACACCGGCCATGCGGACCAGCGCGAAATCGAGGGTGACCGTCGCATCGGGGCCGATCATGCGCTCGACCGAGGAGTGCGAAATATCGCGCTCGTGCCACAGTGCGACGTTCTCAAGCGCCGGTACTACGGCCGAGCGCACGATGCGTGCCAGGCCGGTGAGGTTTTCCGTCAGCACCGGGTTGCGCTTGTGCGGCATGGCGCTGGAACCCTTCTGCCCGGCGGAGAAGAACTCCTCGGCTTCGCGCACCTCGGTGCGCTGCAGATGGCGGATTTCCGTGGCCAGACGCTCGACGGCACTTGCGACAACGCCCAGCGTCGCGAAGAACATGGCGTGCCGGTCTCGCGGGATCACCTGGGTGGAGACCGGTTCGGGGATCAGCCCCATTTTCTCGGCAACGTGTTCCTCGACGAAGGGGTCGATGTTGGCAAACGTGCCGACAGCGCCGGAGATGGCGCAGGTCGCGATCTCGGTGCGTGCGGCCGACAGGCGCTCGCGGCAACGGGCGAACTCGGCGTAGTGGCCCGCCAGTTTGACGCCGAAGGTGGTCGGCTCGGCATGGATGCCATGGCTGCGGCCGATGCAGACGGTGTCCTTGTGCTCGATCGCGCGCTTCTTCAGCGCGGCCAGCAGCGCGTCCATGTCCTGCAGCAGGATGTCTGCCGCCTGGGTGAGTTGCACCGAAAGGCAGGTGTCCAGAACGTCGGACGACGTCATGCCCTGGTGGACGAACCGAGCATCATCGCCCACATACTCGGCGAGGTTGGTCAGGAAGGCGATGACATCATGCTTCGTCTCGCGTTCGATCTCGTCGATCCGGTCGATCTCCCACGCGCCTTTCTTCCAGACTTCCTCGGCGGCGGATTTGGGGATCACACCCAGTTCGGCCTGCGCATCACAGGCATGGGCCTCGATCTCGAACCAGATGCGGAACTTGTTCTCCGGCTCCCAGATCGCGGTCATTTCCGGGCGGCTGTAACGGGGGATCATCGCTGCTCGATCCTTCGGTTGAATGTCGGGCCAAACTAGGCGCGCGAGTGATACCCCGGCAAGACGAGTCGGGCGTTGCCGGGGTTGGATTGCGTGGATAGTTTGGATGTATGCAGGCACGGAGCGGGAGACGCGGATGGGACTGGAAGACGATATCGGCGGCGCGCGGCAGGCGCTGGCCGCCGCATTCCGCTGGGCGGCACGCCTCGGGTTCCACGAAGGCATCTGCAACCATTTCAGCCTGATGGTGCCGGGCCGCGACGACCTGTTCCTCATCAATGCCCATGGCCGCCACTGGTCGCAGATGACGGCGAGCAGTCTTGTCCTGATGAACGCCGAGGGCGACATCGTGGAAGGCGAGGGGCCGGTCGAGGACACCGCGCTCTATATCCATTGGCGGGTCCACAAGGCATTGCCCCAGGCGCGATGCGTGCTGCACACCCATATGCCCTATGCGACGGCGCTGACCAGCCTGGAGGACCAGCGCCTGCGCATGGTCAACCAGAACGGCGTGCGTTTCCATGATCGTGTCGTCTATGACACGGACTACAATGGACTCGCGCTGGACAATGCCGAGGGTGACCGCATCGCCGCGGCGCTGGGTGACCGCGATGTCATGTTCATGGGCAATCACGGTGTGCTGGTGGTGGGCCGCAGTCTCGCGAATGCGTGGGATGACCTCTACTACCTGGAACGGGCTTGCGAGAATCAGGTCCTCGCCATGAGTACGGGACTACCCTTGCGCGAAATACCGACCCAGATCGTTCAGGCGACCCAGCGCCAGATTCTTGACGATCCGGCATACGGCACGCGCCATCTGGCGGCCCTGATGGATGTCCTGAACCGCGAGGAACCGGGCTATCGCGACTGAATTACCTGGGATTCGGGCAGGTTCAGAGAATCCTTGCATACCCCCATACCGCAAGATGAAGTTAACCATCTTTTAAGTATTGTAGAGCGATCCTTGGGCACACGCATAAGGCGAGGAATGCGATGTCTTTGGTCTATTCAGGAACGATCCCGGCGCGCCGGACGATGCGCGGATAGACCGAAGTCTGGTTGACCGTTCCCTTGCTCTGTTCCTCGGCGGCCAGCAGGCCGTTCTGGTGATCGAGAAACAGCACATGAAAGCTCTCGCGCGGCAGATGGCCCAGCTCGGCCCGGCAATAGTCGATCACCTTGTCCCATGAGCCGAGGTTGTCGCGGACGCGCAGGTCTTCCTTCGCGAGGCGGCGGCCGGCCTGGTTGACGGCTTTCAGCAGCACGGTGACGGCGGGGCCGCTGTCAGTGACCTCGGCGATGGCGGACGCGTCCGTTGCGAGTAAGGCGGCAAGGCTGCCGAACCGGTCGATCAGGCGCTTTGCGAGGGGCTTGGTGTCCTTGCGCGGGACGGCATGGAACAGAAGGAGTTCCAGCAACTCGTAATCCGGCATGGATGCGCCGTAGTCGGCGGAAAACCGCTCTCTCAGCCGGTTGCGGTGACCCTTGCGGTCGTCGGCATCGGCCATGACGGTGCGCCGCCGCCCTATTCGTAGGGCGGGCGGTCCCAGCCCTTGGGCGAGTGCGTAAACACCTCGCAGCCGTCGGCAGTGACCCCGATCGAGTGCTCGAACTGGGCCGACAGCGAGCGGTCCTTGGTGACCGCGGTCCAGCCGTCGGAGAGGATCTTCACATCGTACTTGCCGACATTCACCATCGGCTCGATGGTGAAGAACATGCCTTCGCGCAGGACGGGGCCCGTCCCCGGCGTGCCGTAGTGCAGGATCGATGGCGCGTCGTGGAAGACCTGCCCCAGCCCGTGCCCGCAGAAGTCGCGCACCACGGAGAAGCGTTCGGCCTCAACAAAGGTCTGGATGGCGTAGCCGATGTCACCCACCGTGGCACCGGGCCGCACGACCTCGATCCCCTTCCACAGCGCCTCGAAGGTGACGTCCACAAGCCGCTCGGCGATGCGTTTGACCCGTCCGAGGTTGAACATGCGGCTGGTGTCGCCGTACCAGCCGTCGAGGATGGTGGTGACGTCAATGTTGACGATGTCGCCTTCCGCCAGACGTTTCTCGCCGGGAATGCCGTGGCAGACCACGTGGTTGACGGAAGTGCAGATCGACTTCGGATAGCCGCGATAGCCCAGCGGCGCAGGGATCGCGCCATGATCCATGGTGAATTCGTAGCAGGCGCGGTCGAGTTCCTCGGTCGTCACCCCCGGCACCACCATGGGCGTGATGTAGTCCAGCGTCTCTGCGGCAAGCCGGCCGGCGCGGCGCATGCCTTCGAACCCGGCCTCATCGTGGATGCGGATGCGGCGGGATTCTGAATCGAGAGGCGCGGACTGGGTGTCGGTCATGGGGCCGAAACTTCCGGAAATCGGGCTGGTTCTAGTCTTCGTCGATCGGCAGCGCGTTCGCGACGACGATCGAATCGCGCGCAACCTCGCACGCATAACAGATTGCCTCAACCCCCTGTTGCCGGGCATTTGAGAAGGCTGCGGCATAGGCCGGGTCGAGGTCGCCGGCGAGCGCAAAGCGGTCGCAGTCGCCCCTCTGCACGATATAGAGCATGACTGCGCGTCCGCCCCCGGCCACCACACTGGCCAGCTCGCGCAAATGCTTGGCGCCGCGCGCGGTCACACTGTCGGGAAATTCGGCCAGGCCGCTGTCCGGGGTCATGTCGCGCTTCAGGTGGACGTTCTTGATCTCGACGTAGCAGGGCGGCCGCTCGTCCGCTTTCAGCAGGAAATCGATCCGGGAATTTTCCCCGTAGCGCACCTCCCGCCGGATGCTGTCATAGCCGGCCAGTTCGGCGATGGTACCCGCGGCGAGCGCTTCGGCCACCAGCGCGTTGGGCAGGCCGGTGTTGATCCCCACCAGATGTTCACCCACGCGCGTCAGTTCCCAGGTGTATTTCAGCTTGCGTGCGGGATTTCGCGCCGGCGACAGCCAGACCTCGCTGTCGGGCGCAGCCAGGCCCAGCATCGCACCCGGGTTCGGGCAATGGGCGGTGATGTCCCGCGCCACGCCGTCGTCGCCGGTGATCTCGATATCCGTCAGGAAGCGCTTGTAGCGGCGGATCAGCCGTCCGCGAATAAGGGGGTCGGGGAATTCCATGGTCCGGGCAAACTAGGCGGCGCCCCGCCGGGCTTCAACCATGCGACAATGTCGTTCTTTTGACTGGCCCGTTGGCGCGTGATACTGCGTTTGCCAACAATTTCGCGAAAGCTGACCCATGCGCCTCACGTCCTTCCTGACCGTCATCGCCGTCGCGGGACTCGCCGCCTGTGCGTCTTCCGGCGGGGCCTGGGTGAAAGCGGGAGCTGACGAGGACCAGGCGCGAGTCGACCAGGCGTCCTGCCGCGCGGCGGCCGAGCGCGCGAGCGCGCGCGACGAGAATGTCACCCGCGACATCCGGAGTTCCATTTCAGGCGGTCGGGACGATGTACGTGCTGTGGTCCAGGACACCCGAGACCTGCGCGCCGCGCGCAGCTATGACAAACTGTTCGCCCAGTGCATGCGTGGCCTGGGCTACACACAGGAAAAATCCTGAGTTCCGGGGACACGAGACCGATGACTGAAACCCGCCGTGTTGCCGCCGCCGTCCTGGTTATCGGTAACGAGATCCTGTCCGGCCGCACCAAGGACGCAAACCTGTCCTTTCTGGGCCTGGAGCTGAACAAGCTGGGCATCCAGCTTCGCGAAGCGCGCGTCGTCGCCGATATCGAGAGCGAGATCATCGAGGCGCTGGATGCGCTGCGTGCGAAATTCGACTACGTCTTTACGACCGGGGGGATCGGCCCGACCCATGACGACATCACCTCGGCCTGTGTGGCCAAGGCGTTCGGCCAGACGCTGATCCGCCACCCCGAGGCCGAGCGGCTGCTGCGCGAGCGTATCGCACAGATGGGGGTCGAGGTGACCGAGGCGCGCCTGAAAATGGCCGAGACGCCGGAGCACGCGGAACTGATCGAGAACCCCATCAGCGGCGCGCCGGGCTACAAGGTCGAGAACGTCTTCGTGATGGCGGGTATCCCGCGCATCATGCAGGCGATGTTCGAGGGTGCGAAGCCGCACCTCAAGGGCGGGGTGACGCTGGAATCGCTCACCGTTGGCAGCTATGTGCCCGAAGGCACCATCGCCACCGAACTCAGCCTGCTGCAGGACGCCTATCCCGATATCGATATCGGCAGCTATCCGTTTTTCTTCGACGGCCGGCCGGGGACGAACCTCGTGTTCCGGGGGCCGGAGACGGACCGACTGGAAGAGGCAGCGGCGCGTTTATGCGACCTCATCCGCAATCTGGGCGGGGAGCCCGTCGAAGGCGGGGTCGAGGTGCCGAAGTCCGACGACTAGTCGCCGATTTCGCGCTGGCTATCAGCCCTGGAAGACGGCCGTCCAGAACAGTACCAGTCCGCCCGCGATGGCGATCCAGATGACCGCGTTGCGCTTCGCCGCCGCGCGGTCGCGGAAGATCATCACCAGGGCGGGCGCCACCAGAATGAGGGCGCCGATCAACGCGATAAGGCGTGCAATGTCGTAACCGTCCATGCGGGTCTCGTATTGGCGTTTGTCGGCGCGTCGCGCAGTTCGCTACAAGTATAGCAGCAGCATGTCCCGGGATGCGGGCGTGGTGAAATTGGTAAACACAAGGGACTTAAAATCCCTCGGCTTCGGCCTTGCCGGTTCAAGTCCGGCCGCCCGCACCATTTCCATTCTCATCGCGTGAACGCGCGAAGTGGGCCCGGGTTGTCGTCAACCATTTGTTCAGGCCCCGTTGCCACTCTGGTCTGAGGTAATCCCATCACGGCCAAGCTAGTGAGACAATGGACCCGAAGCGCGCCAAATCCGAGTGGAAATTCGGGACCCTTGCCTATCAGGCGGGTGACCTTGTCTTCCAGGAGGGCGACCTGGGTGCCGAGGCCTACATCGTGCAGTCCGGCGAGATCGAGATTCACAAGTCGCGCGGGCCCGGCAAGCAGGACATTCTGCTGGGCACACTGACAAGTGGGGCGGTCTTCGGAGAGATGGCGCTGGTCGACAATGCACCGCGCATGGCGAGCGCCATATGCTCGAAATCAGCGATCCTGAAGGTCATTCCTGTTGATGTCTTCGAGGCCAAGCTATCGGACGTCGATCCGTTCATTCGCGCGCTGATCCGCGTGCTGGTGCAGAATGTTCGGGCTAACGCAGCGAAAGTGCGCGAAGTCGCTTAGGCCGCGGTTGGGTTCAAAGAAAGAAAAAGGGCGCCGGAAAATTCCGGCGCCCTTGTCTGTTCCGGGTGTCCGGTGCCCTTACGGCGCGACCGAAATTTCCACGCGGCGGTTCTTGCCTTCGGCAACTCCGTCGCCCGTGCGCTTGTCGAGGAACTCCTCGCCATAGCCGCGTGAGCGGATCGACTTGGTGTCGACGCCACGGATGCGCATCGCTGCCGCGACAACGGCAGTACGACGGTCAGAAAGTGCCTTGTTGGCACCGGCCGAACCGGACGTGTCCGTGTAACCGGCGACCACGACGCGGACCGGGCTGAAGTTCCTGGCGTAGGCCACGGCCTCGCCGATCGTCTTGTTGGCCGCATCGTCGAGGCGCGCGGAACCGGTGCTGAAGTATACCTTGAACTGCTTGCCCTTCAGCGGCTTGCCCTTCAGCGGCTTGGCCTTCGGGTTTTCGGCGATGGCATTGCGCATCGCCGGGATCAGCCCGTCGAGCTGGTCGCGGCAGGCCGCGATGTGCTCAGGCTGGTTGTTCTCCTCGAGTTCCTGAATCCAGCATTCGTACGCGACCTGCGCGGCCGCGGCGAGCTGGGGAACCTTCACGCGGGCGCCCGCGTCAAGGACCTCGACCAGTTCGGTCTGTGCGGTTGCCACATAGAAGGCATCCGCCTGCGGCAGCTTGCGCGAGGTCGCTTCGGGAACCGGCACGACCTTCTGCGGGTCGCCGGCCGCCAGCGACTGCATCGCGAAGTAGTCGGCGTCGGCGTAGTCGCTTTCCGCATACTCGTCACGGGCCAGCTTGAGGTAGCCGGCCGAAAGGGCGTTGTCGAATTCTGTGCTATTCGCGGGTGTGCTGGCAGCCTTGTCGAGTTGCTGTCCGGCACAGGCCGTCAGGGCGAGCATCGCCGCTGCGGCCAGCAAAGCCTTGGTGGTCATTTTGTGTTTCCCATTGGATATTCACTTTTGGTGCGGAGCCAAGCCTTCCGTGGCGGAAATGCCGGCAAATTACTCCCCCACCGGATCTCTCCAGATTGGCCCGATTGTAGCAAAATCAAACCCGATGCCAACCGTCCGGGCAGCTTATTGCTCAAACGCGAGGCATTCACGCAACAGGTCGAAAGCCTCCTCCGCGAAGCGCCACATATTGGCGTTCCGGTCGCGGTCGGCTGTTTCCAGGGTGCGGACCCGGCTGACGGGACCGGAGACAGCAACGCAAGTGTGTCCCGCGGCATCGCCATACCGGTTCCCGGTGGGACCGGCCGCACCCGTCTCCGCGAGTCCCCAGGTCGCACCCAGCCGTTCGCGCAGTGTCTTCGCCAGCAGTTCGGCGAAGGGCTCGCTGCTGGAACGCATGCCCGACATGTCGGCGTCGGTGATGCCGGCCAGCGCCTCGCGTGCATCCGCCGTGTAAAGCACGCCGCCGCCGACGAAATAGGCAGAGGCGCCCGGGACCGCGAGCAATTGCGCGGAAACAAGCCCGCCTGCCGAAGTCTCGGCGACGGCAACCGTCTCACCGCGCGCCTTCAGGATTTCCGCGATGGCATTCGTGTGTTCAGTCAGGTCTTTCATGCTGAGGCGTCCCTTGCCGCGTTTGAGCGTCGGATATCTGCCAAGCGTACCGACAGAACCGCAGCAATGACCAGAGCCACGCCGACGACCTGCCACGCGTTCAGCGCCTGGCCCAGGATCAGGAAACCCAGGACGACACTGCTCACGGGTTCCACATTCATGGTGAGCGAGGTGGCGACCGTTCCGGCCAGCGAGAACGCGATGAAGATCGTAACGATCGCGGCCGCGTAGAGCGAGGTGCCGAGGGTCAGGTGGAACCAGCCGGTACCGCTGTCGGGGATCGCGTATCCCCCGGACAGCATGGCCACGATGATCGACACGACCGTCATCGAGACCATCATGTGGAAGGTTACCGGGTGCGGGTCGCTCGCGCCGACCATCCGGTTGTTGAGCAGCACAACCGCTGTCAGGCCGATCGCAGCGATGAACGCCAGCGTCACCCCTTCGACATTCAGGTGCCCGCCCCGGACATCCAGCGCGAGGATCAGGCCGGCGAATGCGGTAATGAGCGCTACCAGCGCGGCGATACTCGGTTTCTCGCGGCCGCTGATCCAGGTGTACAGGCTCGTCATCAGGGGGAAGGTGTAGAAAATCAGCACGGCCAGCGCGACGGGGATGTACTGGATCGCGGACAGCAGGCCGTAGGAATAGACCGTGGCGAGCACGCCAATGCCCAGCGCCGCGATCCGGCGGCGCATCGGCATGTAGACGCTGCGTCCCGTCAGGATGATGATGGCCAGGACAAGCAACGCGGCCAGCACCGAACGCATCGTCAGGAACGTCAGCGGGTTTGCGCCGCCCTCATAGGCCAGCTTTGCCGCGGTGGAGTTCCCCGCGAAGGCGACGGCGGCACCGAATGTCAGCGCGGTGCCGATGAGGATGTTCGAATGAGTCATAAGTACCGCGGGTGAGTGGACCCTTGTTACGCGATGGGCGAGAGTGGACAAACGGCGGGCGGCTTTCAACAGGGGGTAGGGTATGCCGGGGTTCAGCGAATACGAGGATTATGACGGCGTCGGGCTCTCGGCGCTGGTGGCCGCGGGCGACGTAACGGCGTCGGACGTGCTCGAAGCCGCGATTGCGCGGTGCGAGGCCCGCAACCCCGCGCTGAACGCCGTGGTCCAGAAGCTCTATGACATGGGGCGGGACATGGCGGCGTCCGGCCTGCCGGAAAGCCCCATTTCCGGGGCCCCGTACCTGATCAAGGACCTGGGTGCGGCCATTGCCGGAACGCCCACAACCGGGGGCAGCAAGTTCATGGAAGACGTCGTCCCCGATTTCGACAGCGAGACCGTCAGGCGCCTGAAGGCGGCCGGCATGACGATCTTCGGCAAGACCAACACCTGCGAATTCGGCATGTCGATCACCTGCGAACCGCAATTCTACGGGCCCACGAAAAATCCCTGGAACGATGAGGTGACACCGGGCGGCTCGTCCGGCGGGGCGGCCTCTGCCGTCTCGGCACGCATCCTGCCGGCGGCCCATTCGAGCGATGGCTTCGGCTCGATCCGTGTGCCTGCCTCCTGCTGTGGGCTGGTGGGCCTCAAGCCGACGCGCGGGCGCAACAGTTTCGCGCCAGGGCTGGGCGAGCGCACGGGTGGCACGGTTGCCGAACACACGGTCTCGATCTCGGTTCGCGACACGGCGGCCATCCTGGACGCGACAGCAGGACCCGCGCCGGGCGATCCCTATTTTGCACCGCCGCCGGCGCGGCCCTGGTTGCAGGAGGTGTCCGCCGATCCCGGCAAGCTGCGCATCGCGTTCACCTATGGTGGCAGTACGGGCGCCGTGTGTGACGGGGAGCACAAACGGGTGCTCGATGAAACCCTCAAGGTGCTGGCGGATATGGGACACACGGTCGAGGAGACGGATCCGCCCATCGACAATGACGAGATGCAGGTAATCTTCCGGACCCTGATGGCGTCCAATGCGGCGCAGACCATCCGATCCCACCCGACCAAGGGCCGCCTTCCGCTGGAGGGTGAGGTGGAGAAGGTGGTCGCGGCCACCGCCGAGAAGGGAAAGAGCATCACCGGCTACGACGTGTTCCTGGCGCAGGGCCGCATGCACGGCTGCGGCCGCCGGATGGCGGCGTTCCATGTTGACTGGGATGTGCTGCTGACCCCCGGGCTAGGCCATATGCCGCCGAAGCTGGGCTGGCTCGACATGATGATGGATAACGCCGACGAATACTGGGACCGGGTGGCGGCCTTCTCGCCCTACACCGTCTGGTTCAACCTGACAGGCGCGCCTGCGATCAGCCTGCCGACGGGCCAGACCGAGGAAGGCTTCCCGGTATCAGTCCAGGTTGTCGGGCGATTTGCCGATGAGGCGACGCTGTTCCGGCTGTCCGGCCAATTGGAGCAGGCGATGCCGTGGCGCGACCGCCGCCCGCCGGGGCTGCCCGCCGTCTAGAGGTAGCCGTCCGGCATGGCGAATGGGTGTTCGCGTTCATACGCCCGTGCGGCGCGCAGCACTTTCGCGTCTTCCCAGTGACGGCCGACAATCTGGAACGCCACCGGCATGCCTTCGTCGCCGAAGCCGCAGGGCACGGAGGCGGCGGGCTGCTTGGTCATGTTGAACGGGTAGGTGAAGGGCGACCATTCGGCCCATTCCCCGGTCTCCTGTCCCGGCGCACGGTACTGGCCCGCCGTGAAGGCTTCCAGCGGCATCGACGGCGTGATCATCAGGTCATAGTCCGCCATGAAGATCGACATGGCCGTGGCCAGGTCACCCGCCTGGGCATAGGCGCCGATCACATCCATCTCGTTGTATCGTTTTGAATATTCTGCGATGGCGGCAAAGCCGGGGTCGACCAGCGCGCGCTGTTCCTCGGTCATCTGGTTGAGGATCCAGCGGTCGGCGCAGGACCAGATCGCGTCGATCAGGTGCCGGTAATCGGGAACCGTGGGTTCGGCCTCGACCACCTCGGCACCGAGCTTACGATAGGTCTCAACAGCGGCATCGACGGCCGCACGCACATCGTCATCCGACCAGCCGTACCCCCCGAGCGTCGGCGCATAGGCGATCTTCATGCCGGCAACGCCGTCCTCGAGACCCTTGCGCCAGTCCTGGCCCTGGACGGGGGAGGTCGAGAAGTCGCGCGGGTCGGGCCGGTCGGAGAAGACCGTCAGCAGAAGCGCCGCATCCTCCACGGTGCGCGCCAGTGGCCCGAAGTTCGCCATGTCGCCGATATGCGAGGCGCGCGGGAAGTTCGGCACGGTGCCGTAGGTCGCTTTGATCCCGAACAAACCCGTAAACGCGGCGGGGATGCGGATCGAGCCGGCGCCGTCGGAGGCCTGGTGCAGCGGGCCCATGAACGAGGCGCAGGCCGCTGCCGCGCCACCGGACGAGCCGCCCGGCGTGCGCTCCGGGTTCCACGGGTTGCGGGTGATCCCCGTCAGCGGGCTGTCGGTGATGCCCTTCCAGCCGAACTCCGGCGTGGCGGTCTTGCCGGTCAGAACAGCGTTGTGGCGCCGCGCCGCGGCAACAACAGGAGCATCGACATCCTGCGGCGCGTTCGGGTCGGTGGTGCGCGAGCCGCGCCGGGTCGGCATGCCGATGGTCGGCGTCAGGTCCTTGATGGACAGCGGAATGCCGTCGATCAGGCCTTCCGGTGCGCCTTTCGCCCAGCGTGCCTCGGACGCCCGGGCGGAGGCCCGCGACGCGTCGGGGTCGAGGTGGATGAAGGCGTTGAGCGTCGGGTTGTGCTTCTCGATCTGCCCCAGGACCGCGTCCGTCACCTCGACCGGCGAGGCCTCCTTGCTTGCGTAGAGGTCGAGAAGTTCGGTCGCGGTTTTGGAAATCAGGCTGTCAGGCATCGTGTTCTCCGATCAGCGTTGCCGAATGAATTGCGGCAGGGCTGTTCCATTCTAGAGATTTGGGCAAGCGGGAGTCAGCCGAACTCTCTGCAAATCAACCCACGCAGGTCACCCGGGAAACAATTCTCCGATTGCCGAAAGTGCACCCGGATGAAAAAGCACGAACATGTAGGCGCCATAGACAGCGAGAAGGAGACCGCCTTCCCAGCGCTCAAGCCGCGACCTGGTGGTCGCAAAAGACAGCAGGCTGATGATGGCCGCGAGCATGACCCACATGTCGAGAACCATGAAACTTGGATCGAACCTGAGCGGCTCGATGATCGCCGTGACACCCAGAATTCCGAGCACATTGAATATGTTGCTGCCGACGATGTTGCCGAACGCGATATCGGCCTCGCGCCGGATAGCGGCGATGATCGAGACTGCCAGTTCCGGTAATGAAGTGCCGACCGCGACCAGAGTGAGGCCGATGATGGCCTCTGAAATGCCTGCGCCGCGGGCGATCTGCGTGGCACTGTTCACGAGCAGGGCAGCACCGGCCACTATGGCGGCAATCCCGGCCATCGTCGCGATCACCGGCAGCCAGACGGGCCCGCGGACGGGCGGAGTGAACTCAGCCTCGTGGCGGTGCATTTCGCTGCTGGCGCTGGCCGTGTTGCGCTCAAGCCGATAGGTGGCAAAGACATAGGCGGCGAGGGCCGCGAGGAAAACCAGCCCTCCGGTACGTCCCAAGACGCCAACGTATCCGCACGCAATCACGGCGATTGTTGCACCCAGTGCCACCAGTCCGTCGCGCATGATCGCATCACGCCGGCACACGAGGGGGCTGATGAGGGCAGCCGTCGCAAGGATCAGCAGGACATTCGCAATATTGCTGCCAACCACATTGCCGATGGCGATGTCCGGTGCGCCTGAGAGCGCGGCGTTCACGCTGGTGGCGAGTTCAGGTGTCGATGTTCCGAAACCGACCAGCGTGAGCCCGATAATCAGCGGCGACAGGCCCATCCGGCGGGCGACAGTCGAACTGCCGCGGACCAGCATCTCGCCGCCGCCGACGAGCAGGAGAAGCCCTGCGCCAAGTAAAGCCCAAGCACTCAACATGATTGCGAAACCTTATTCGGCCGCAATCAACCCCTTCTCGCGGACCATTTCCAGTGTGTCATCCAGGGCAAGCCGGAAACGGGTGAGCATTTCCTCGATCTCGTCCTGCTTGATGATCAGGGGCGGACAAAAGGATATGGTGTCGCCAATCGCCCTTACAATGAGGCCGTGTTCTTCGGCCCGTGCGTTGCAGAACGGGCCGACGCCCAGCTTCGGGTCGAACGCTTCACCGCTCGCCTTGTTCTTCACCAGTTCCACGCCGGCGACGAGGCCCTTGCCGCGCACCTCGCCGACCAGCGGATGGTCGAGGAATTCGCGCAGGCCCCCCTGGAAGTGGGGCTCCATCGCGCGGACATGGCCGACGATGTTCTCTTCCTCGTAGATGCGCAGTGCCTCGCGCGCCACGGCAGCGGAGACCGGGTGGCCGGAATAGGTGAAGGACAGGCCGAACACGCCGACGCGGTCGCTCTCCTCGCTGATGGCGTCGAACACGCGCGCGTTCACCATCAGGGCCGAGATTGGGATATAGGCGCTCGACAGGCCCTTGGCACAAACGATCATGTCGGGCTTCAGGCCCATGGTCGTCGTGCCGAACATGTTGCCGGTCCGCCCGAAGCCGGTGATGACCTCATCGGCGACCAGCAGGATATCGTGCTTGTCCAGCACAGCCTGGACCTTGTCGTAATAGCCGTCCGGCGGCACGACCACACCGCCCGAGCCCATGATCGGCTCGGTGAAGAACGCGCCCACCGTGTCGGGGCCTTCCGCCTCGATTAGCGCGTCGAGTTCGTCCGCCAGCCGTGTGGTGAAATCATCCTCGCTCTCGCCGGGGTTGGCGTGGCGATAGTGGTGCGGCGCCGTCACATGCAGGAAGCCGTCGAGCGGTAGCCCGAAGGAGGCATGGTTGTAGTACATGCCCGACAGGCTGGCCGACGCGATGGTGTTGCCGTGATAGGCCCGGTGATGCGCGATGATCTTGCGCTTCTCCGGCTTGCCCATGGCGTGCCAGTAGTACCAGACGATGCGCGCGGCGCTGTCGTTGCCCTCGGAGCCCGAATTGGCGAACCAGATCTTCGACATCGGCACCGGCGCGATCTCAAGCAGCTTTTCCGCCAGGTCGATGACCGGCGAATGGCTCTTGTGGTTCGTCAGGTGGTAGTAGGGCAGGCGCGCCATCTGGTCGGCGGCGGCCTGAACCAGGCGGTCCTGCCCGTAACCCAGCGAGATGCACCACAGGCCGGACATCCCCTCGATGTAGTCCTTGCCGTGGATGTCCTTCACCCACACGCCCTTGCCCTCGTTGATGACGACGGGGCCTTTCTCAAGATGGGCCTTGAGATTGGTCAGCGGGTGGATGATCGACGCGGCATCGCGCGCCTCCGGCGAGTTGGGCCGCGGCGTATCGTCGGGCATGGGTGCTCTCCGGCTCCGGCTACTCGGCGGCGTCTTTAAGGCCGTCGGAAACTTCGATGTTCTCCGGCTCGATCTCGTAGCCGGCCAGTGCGGCCTGTACCTTGATCATCGAGGCGAAGTCGTCCTCGCCGTGGCCAAGCCCGATCAGCGCCTGAACCAGTTCGCGGGTCAGGTTCGTGACGGGCATGGGAACCTCCAGGTCCTTGGCTTCCTTGAGGGCCAGGTCGAGGTCCTTGCGCAGCATCTTCGAGGTGTGCGTGGCGGTGAAGTCGAGGTTCACCATGGCCGGGGCCTTATAGTTGGTGAAGATCGAGGACATGGCGCTGTTGTTGAAATAGGTCAGGAAGTCGGAGCGCTTGATGCCGCCCTTCTCGCAGAGGACCGTGATTTCGGCGAGGCACTGGGCAACCACTCCCAGCATCACGTTGTGGGCCAGCTTCGCCAGGCGCGAGACGTCGCCTTCGCCGATATAGCTCTCCGCCCGGCCAAGCTGGGCGATGTAGGGACGGGCCATGTCATAGGCTTCGCGCGGGCCGGAGACGCCGAGCATCGCCTTGCCCGCCGCGACGGCGTGGCCGTTGCCGCTGATCGGTGTGGCCAGGAAGTGCACGCCCTTGGCCTCGCAGATGGCGCGGATTTCCTTTGACGCTTCCATCGATACGGTGGAGCTGTCGGAAATCACCTTCGGCAGCGTGTCGCCGGACAGCACGCCCTCGGGGCCGGTCATGACCTCGCGGAACGCCTTGTCGTCGGTGACGATCACGAAAATGATGTCGCGGCTCGCAAGCTTCGCGGGGCTATCGACGACTTCAACGCCGAGCGGCTCGGCCTTGGCCGCCGTGCGGTTGTAAACCTTGACGTCCGCGCCCGCCTGGATCAGGCGGTCGGCCATCGGGTAGCCCATCTTGCCGGTTCCGATCCAGCCGATGGTGTGCGATTTCAAGTCTGCTCCGGACATCCGAGCATCTCCCCTCGTGTGTGCTATTCGTTGCGTGGCACAATAGCGCCGCGTGCGAGCCTGCGCACGGTTTCTGTGCTTCGTTTGTCCCGCTTTTCCATCGTGTCTGCGCCCATGAGCGAATTTCCCGTCAATCCGCCGCCCACGTCCTTCATCGAATGGAGTGACGAACAGCGCAACGAGAACCTGCGCGATACGCTGGCAGCATCACCCGATCCGGACCAGCTCTGGGTGTTCGGTGCGGGCTCGATCATTTGGGACCCGCGCTTCGATCCCGTCGAGACCCGCGCGGCGCGACTGCCGACCCACAAGCGCGCCTTCTCGTTCTGGACCATCCGGTCGCGCGGTTCGTTCGAGCGCCCCGGACTGGGCCTTGCGCTGGAGCCGGGCGGGGAGTGCGTGGGCGTCGCCTTCCGAGTCCCGGACGAGGGGCGCGAGGATATCCTCGACGCGTTGTGGCGGCGTGAGATGGCGGGCGGGGTCTATGTGCCCACCTGGATCGAGGCGGAGACCGACCAGGGGCCGGTCCCCACGCTCGGTTTCGTCGCGAACCGCGCACACCGGAACTACGCCGGGCTCGCGCCGCTGGAGGAGGCCGCGCGGATCATCGCCCATGCGCGTGGTACACGTGGGACGTGCCACGAATACGTCGCGCTGCTGGTCGAGGCACTCGACCTTCACGACCTGCACGATCCCGAGACGCGCGAGTTGCATGCGCGCATTCTGGTGCATCTGGAAGACGTCGATGACGCCTGACCGTCCCATGTTCGCGGCGGCGGACCGCAACAAGGATGCAATCCTGGACGTGCTTCGCCGGATCCTGCCGGAGTCGGGCATCGTTCTGGAGATTGCCAGCGGGGGTGGACAGCATGCGGTGCATTTTGCCCGGGAGATGCCGAATCTCGGCTGGCTGCCCAGCGACACGGATGCGGAACTCGTGGGGTATCTGGAAGGGCTGGCGGCGCAGTCCGGCCAGGCGAACCTGCTGTCCCCGCTGCATCTCGACATGCTGGATGCAGCCTGGTCGGGAAACGTGACACATGAAGGCCTCACGGCGGTCATCAACGCGAATATGATCCATATCTCGCCCTGGCAGACCTGTCTGAACCTGCTTTCCGGCGCGGCGGAACTCCTGCCGGCCGGGGGGCTGGTCAGTCTCTACGGACCGTTTGTCGTGGACGGGACGTATTCGTCCGACGGCAACCGAGAGTTCGATATCTCACTGCGTGCGCAAAACCCGGACTGGGGTTTGCGGGAACTGAATACGGTGTGCGAAGTGGCGGAGGCGGCGGGTTTTGGGCATGTCGAAACCTTCGAGATGCCCGTCAATAACCTGACTGTCGTGTTCCGGCGCAACGGGACCAACTGAGGAGAGCGAAATCATGGCCGTCCAGAAACTCCAGAATGCGTACTACGTCACATCCGACATGGCGCGGGCCGTCGGGTTCTACCGTGACGCGCTCGGGCTCGATCTCATCTTCCAGGACGGCGACAAGTGGACCCAGTTCAAGGCCGGCGGCGTCAATTTTGCGATGGCGTCGAACGAGGAAGCGCCTGAAAGTGCAGTGGGCGCGACCATCGTGTTCGAGGTGGATGATATCGACTCTACGGCCGGGGCGCTGCGTGCGGCGGGCGCGGAAATCCTCGGCATCCGTGACATGGGTGATCACGGGCGCACGCTCTCGTTCCGGGACCCGGATGGAAATCTCGTCCAGCTCTACCAGCGGGCGTAACACAAACAGGGAGGAAGCAATGCAAGCCAAGGCATTCCGTATCTACAAGCATGGCGGGCCGTCGGTCCTGAAATGGGAGACGGTCGAGGTGCCCGATCCGGGCAAGGGCGAAGTCCTGCTACGCCACACAGCGGTCGGGCTGAACCTCGCCGACACCTACCGTCGCACCGGTCTTTACCCGGTTAATCTGCCCAGCGGCATCGGCAACGAGGCCGTCGGCGTGGTCGAGGCGGTCGGCCCCGGTGTTCGTGCCCTGAAGGTCGGTGACCGGGTCGGCTATATCGGCGGCATGCCGCTGGATGGATATTCGGAAGCGCGTGTCGCGCCGGTCGATGCGCTGATCCCGCTGCCGGACTTCATCGACGACAAGACCGCCGCAGCGGCGCTGCTCAAGGGCATCACGGCGCAGTACCTGCTGCGTGACTCCTACAAGGTGCGCAAGGGTGACACGATCCTCGTCCATGCCGCCGCGGGCGGTGTCGGCATCATCATGTGCCAGTGGGCCAAGGCGCTGGGTGCGACAGTGATCGGCACCGTCAGCACCGAAGACAAGGCGAGGTTCGCCAGGAAAAACGGTTGCCACCATCCCATCGTCGTGGCGCGCACGAAGCCGAAGTTTGCCGCAATGGTTCGCGAGTTGACCAAAGGCGAGGGCGTGCACGTGGTCTATGATTCCGTCGGCAAGGAGACCTGGGACGAATCCATGAAGAGCGTGCGCCACCGCGGCACGCTCATCAGCTTCGGCAGCGCCTCGGGCAAGCCGCCGCTGGTTGATATTGCGGCGACGGGCAACCTGGGCTCGCCCTACATCGCGCGCTGTGCGCTGGTGAACTACACCACCTCGCGGAAGGAGACGATGGCGCGGGCGAAGGACCTGTTCGCGGCGATGAAGAGCGGCGCCGTGAAGGTGCCGGTGAACCAGCGCTACAAGCTGAAGGATGCCCCGCAGGCCCACAAGGACATCGAGGCGCGCAAGACCACCGGCTCGACGGTGTTCCTGCCGTAACGAAAAGAGCGGGCCGAAAGGCCCGCTCCTTTAACTCGTGCCCGTTGGGGCCTACCAGTTGTCGCGCAGCCTGCGCAGGCCCAGGAAGACCTGTTCCTCGGTCGGGCTGTCGCCAAATTCCGGGAACTTCTCCTTGATGCCCGCGACCACGCTGGGGCTGCCGAGCCGCATGAAGGTGTTCACCTTGCGCTCCAGGCCCAGCGTCGTGATCAGCGCGTTGTCCGGGTCCTGGCCTTCCACTTCCGACAGAAGTTTCTTCGCTTCGGCATTGTCTGGCTCACGGTCCAGCGTGAATTGCAGGTTGTTGGTGATGTAGTCGTGGCCCGGATAGATGCGGGTCTCGTCCGGCAGCGCGGAAATCTTGTCGCGGAAGGTGGCGTAGAGCGTCTCGGGATGGCCGCCTGATTTGCAGTGCCCCACACCGGCATTGAAGATCGTGTCGCCGCACAGCATGTGCGGGACGTCGCTTTCGCCCAGCAGCGAGATGTGGATCATCGTGTGGCCATAGGTCTCCATGACCTGCATGTCGACCGTGGTGCCCAGCTTCACACGGTCGCCTTCGCGCAGCCCTTCCTCGATGTCGGGGATCATGTCGCCGGCATTGTAGGGGCCCATCAGCTTGGCGCCCGTGGCCGCGATCACGGCGCTGTTGCCGCCGATGTGATCGCCGTGCTCATGGGTGTTCAGCACCTTTGTGATGTTCCAGCCCTTTTCCTTCGCGACCGCCAGGCACTTCGGCGGGTCGATGGGGTCGATCGCCACGGCCTCGCCCGTATCCGAGCAGGCGACGATGTAGAAGAAGTTTCGGCCGTTGTTCCCGGTCCAGACCTGTTCGACAATCATCTCTCAATTTCCCTGTTGGGGCTGGTTTCCCCGAACATAAGCCGCCCGGGCGGCTTCGGCTAGGGATCGCTATCCTGTTTGCCGGGATACTTCTCGCCGCGGTTCAGGAACTTGAACAGGAATGGCACCGCCATAACGACCACGCTGATCCGCACGATGTGGTGGGTGGCGACGAAGGCCGTGTCGATGTCGAGGGCGAGGGCGACCAGGCTCATTTCCGTCAGGCCGCCGGGTGAGAACGCCAGCACCAGGGAATCGAAGGGAATGCCTGTCAGCTGGCTCAGGCCCAGCGCGAATGCACCCGAGATGACCAGAAGGATCACGGTCACGGCACCGCCCAGCCGCAGGATCCGGCCGAGATCGCGGAAGGTCAGCCCCGCAAACCGTGCGCCGACCGATGCACCCATGATCACCTGTGCGGTGGCCACCAGCAGGAAGGGCGGGGAGGCGCCGGTCAGCCCGGTCAGGTGAACAGTCGCGCTGGCAACCATCGGCCCCGCG
Source organism: Alphaproteobacteria bacterium (assembly GCA_038117045.1). Classification (GTDB taxonomy): domain Bacteria; phylum Pseudomonadota; class Alphaproteobacteria; order UBA6615; family UBA6615; genus JABJAG01. Next base: position 42,312 of record JAYOFE010000012.1, read on the forward strand.
AGGTGCGGTGCGGGCAGGCGGACCAGCCGTGCACCGTAGAACCCGACAATGGCGGCCGCGCCCATGATGGCCGCATCGGCCAGTGTGAAGGTGGCATCGGCCCCCCCGAATGTGCGCGCGCCGGGCTGGTAGTCCTCGAGGATGCGGAACAGGAAGGGCAGCGTCATCACGACCAGGAAGATGCGTGTGGAATGTACGACGCTGACCTGACGCTCGTCGCCGCCCACGGCCTGGGTGAGGGTGACCATCTCGTTCAGCCCGCCGGGCACGCCCGCGAAGAAGGCCGTCTTGCGGTCGAAGCCCGCGACGAAGTGGAAGTAGCTGTAGGCCGCGATCGTCCCGAGGAAGACATAGGCGGCGAGCGCGGCGAGCGAGATTGGCCATAGCGCGATCCGGTCGAGGATCTCCGGGGAGAAAGCGCTGCCGAGAAGCGTGCCCAGCACGATGATCATCACCATGCGCAGGCGCGAATCCATCGCCATCTCGACCTTGCCCAGTGTCAGCGTGCCGGTCGCGAACATCGCGCCCATCATCCATGGCAGCGGCAGGTTCAGGGTCGAGAAGATGAACCCGCCGGACGTGCCGATGATGACCGTGCGCGCGAACAGGAAAAGGTCCGCAAGCTTGAGGCGGCGCACTGGTGGCCGGGGCTCAGGGGCGGGAGCGTCAGCAGACATCGTCATCGAAACTCCGCAATCGGCCGAGGCGCACGGCGGTCTGGCCGGTGACCAGCCGTCGTGCCGGCATCACCAGGATGCAGTTGTCATACGGTGTGCGAATCTCGCGCGGGCCGTCATGGGCGATCACGGTACCCGCTTCCGGGACCGTCTCCAGGTTCTCGAAGACCCGGGAAAACTGGGCGACCCCGGTCTCTGGGACGAAACGCCCCGTCACTTCGACCCAGGACGCCGCCCGCGGTACATCGGGAATCTCGACCGGCAATGCGCTGGGGGCCACCACCCCGGTCACCGCGAGGAACCGGTAGACCGTCTCGATCGCCATCTCCGCGGTCACGTGCTTCCAGTGCGGGCCGCACTCGGCGAGCACTGCGTTGCGCAGGTCACCGGGGGTGTTGAAGCGGCCGTAGTCTCGCATGCGCGTACCGCGGCCATGTCCCATGTCGCTCACAATCGTGGCATTGCCGCCGATGCGACGCGCGAATGCACGTCCCTTCCCGGTTGGGCCGGAGAGCAGGATGGGCTTTTCCCCGGACTGCATCGAGTGCAGGTCGAGCAGGAGGTCGACGTCGTCGACCAGCGGGCGCAGTTCACGCGCGCGGCGCCGCTCGATGCTGTGTTGCGGTGCTTCGAGGATCGTCGGGTTCCAGAGCCGGTTGAAATCCTCGTCGATGTAGCGTGACGCGTGGGGCCGCGTCGGGTCGAACTGGTGGTAGGCGTTGGTGTTCATGAAGGCGATGCTCAGCCGTCCCGCGGCCGGCCGCACATCGTGGCGCATCACATGGTCGAGGGCGATCGCACCGGAAATCTCGTTGCCGTGGGTGAGGGCGCAGACCAGTGCGTGCGGCCCATCGATCCCGCTGTCGAAACTGGTGACAAACGGGATGCCAGTGTTCCCGGCGCGGTAGGGAGATATGTCAGGCGGGGTGAGTTCGACAATCGGTGTCGGACTGCCCGGCCGTGCGGGGCCAGGCTGTACGGTCACGGTGCGAACTGCTCCTTGAGGATGCGTTCCTCGAGGTTGGTTTCGGGGTCAAACAAAAGCTGGAAGCTGCGGTCACGGTCCTCGCGAATGCGGACCTCGACCACATTGCGGACCTCGAAGTCGTCGGCCGTCGCGCTCACCGGGCGCTTTCGGGCCTCGCGGATGCGGAAGACGACCGTTGCCGTATGGGGCAGCAGCGCCCCGCGCCAGCGCCGGGGACGGAACGCACTGATGGGGGTCAGTGCAAGGATTTCCGAATTCAGCGGGATGATCGGTCCGTGCGCAGACAGGTTGTAGGCCGTGCTGCCGGCCGGTGTTGCCACCAGCGCGCCATCGCAGATCAGTTCCTCCATCCGCGTCACGCCGTCGATCGAGATTTCCAGCTTTGCGGCCTGGTAGGTTTCCCGCAGCAGCGAGACCTCGTTGATGGCGAGAGATTCGTGGGTCTTCCCGTCCTCGGTCGTGGCCTCCATCAGCAACGGATAGAGCGTGACCGCCTGCGCCCGCGAGAGGCGTTCGACGAGACCGTTGGGGTTGAAGTCGTTCATCAGGAAGCCGACCGAGCCCCGGTTCATCCCGAAAACGGGCACCTTGTGCTCCACGAAGCGGCGCAGGGTCTGCAGCACGAAGCCATCGCCGCCCAGCGCGACGATGATGTCCGCCTCGCCCGGTTCGACATTCGGATACGCCTTCGCAAGGTCGCGCAGCGCCGCCTGGGCGTTGTCGAAGTCGGCGGCGACGAACGCGATCTTGCTGCTGTTCGCGGCGGAACCTGGGGATTCGGACACGGGCGGGCGCTCACTGCTCGGGACTTACTGCGCGCCACTATATGCCATGGACCCGCAGCCTTACCAATCGCCGCACAAATGTTTCGCGCATGTGCAGGGTGCGGCGGTCGGTGATATGAATGCGCTCACGCGATGGCATGCCCCTGCCGTACGGGGCCCAAACCGGAGAGCGGTTATGAACTTGCGCGCCCGAACCATCACCGTGGCTACGTTTCTGGGTCTGACCGTGTTGCCGGGAGCGGCGCTTGCGCAGTCGGACGACCGGCATGCGGGTTATTACTATCCCGAGCCGAAGTCCATGGAGGTCTATGAGGCGCGCGTCCCCACCCTGCCGGGGAGCGACCGTATCCGGCGGGTCGGGTTCGTCACGGTGATGACCAACGAGATGCTCAAGAACCCGTATCCCCCGCAATTCGCGATCTACGCGAAAGGCACGGAAGCGGAAAAGATGATCATCACGGCGCTGAATGAGAACGCCTACAACACGCTGTACCGGGCACGGGGCCTGTTTGCGATGATGACGGCGGTGGCGCGGGGCACGCAGTTGTTCCGGGACGATCCGGAAGCCGATCGCTATACGTTCTTCGATCTCGCCCACCTGCTCGGGTTTGAGCAGATCACCTTCACGGACGGCGCGTCCTTCGCGCACCGGATCGAGTTGCGCTAGGCGCCGTAGGCGCGCAGCAGCTTCACGATCTCGGGGTGCTCGCCTTCCATGGCGTAGTCGAGCGCACGCTTGCCGTCATCGCTGGAATCATTCACCGGCGCGCCGGCATCGATCAGTGCCTTGACGACTTCCGTATGGCCATTCCATGCGGCGCGCATCAAGGGGGTCAGCCCTTCCTTGTCGACTGTGTCCGGCAGGCCGCCATGGGCGAGCAGTTTCTTGACGATCTCCGTATGGCCGTTGCTGGCTGCCCATGAGACAGCGGTCCGGCCTTCGAAGTCGGCCACGTTCAAATCGGCATCCAGGCCGATCAGCAGGTCGACCACTTCCGGTTCGCCGCGCCAGGCCGCGTTGATAACTGCGGTCCGGCCCGAGACGTCCTCGCCTTCCAGGTCCGCACCGCGAGACAGCAGTTCGGCAATCTTCGCCGTGTTGCCCGCGGCCGCGGCGTCGAGCAGCTTGTCCGCCAGGCCTTCGCCTTCCGAGCCGTAGAGGCGCGGGGCGGCGGTCGCTTCCAGGAACAGCTTGTACTCGCGCGCCAGGCGGCGGGAATCGACGACCTCGCGCGGCTGCATGTGGCGCTCGAGATAGGGGAGCATCTCTTCCGCGCTTTCGTTGCCCGTCGAGGCCGCAAGGTCGAACAGCACGTGGGACTGCACGGTATCCTTGGGCACGATCTTGCCCTCTGCGAGCAGAACGCCGAGCAGCAGCTGGGCATCGCGGTCGCCGCGCTCCGAGGCGTTGCGGAGTAGTTCGGTCATCTCGTCGGGCGTCACGCCGTCGACAAGCCCGAGCAGGTAGCGCTTGGCGAGCTGGGTCTGGGCCTTGGCCAGGCCATTGTCCGAGGCCTTCTGGAGAATCTCGTTAATCCGGGCCTGCCCGAACATGGGGTTGCCGCCCTTCCGGTCGATCGGCGCCCCCTGGATGATGGCGCGCGCCAGTTCCTCGTTGTCGCCGGCAATCTCGGCGACGACCTTGGCGATCGGCTCGGGCACGTCGCGCAGTAGCGCGGAATTATCCTGGGGACCGGCGTCCTGGGCGCGGAACTCTGTGCCGGGGTCGACGGCGGCGACCTGCGGCGCGAGTTCGCCCTTGATGTCGGTTTCCTGCGCGTCACGGACGCCCTTTTCCCGGACGCCTTCGCGCAATTCCTCGGTCTGCGAGATTGCCTCCGTGGCTTCCGCGTTGCCCGATGCAACTTCAATGGCGGGCTGGACGATCTCGTTGAGCGGCCCGCGTTCGCCTTCCTTCTCTTCCGCGATACCCAGCCGGTTGCCGCCTAGTTCGGGCCGCGGCGCGCCGGCAATTTCGGGCTCCTGGAGTTGCTGCCGGTCCTCGCGCGGGGCGATGGGAGCCTGATCGCCGGCGATTTCCTTCTCGGGTACGGTCTCAACCAGCTCGGGCTGCGGCACGATGTCCTTGGGTAACGGGCGGTCCTCGGCCTCGACATCGTTGTTCTGCTCGGGCAGGCCCGGCTGCCCCTCGGCCTGCTCGGCCACGGTGGTCTTGTCGAGGGGAGTCTCGGTGCCTGATGCGGTTTCGTCCGGCGTGCTGGAGACGGTGTTTTCCGTGGGCGCCAGGGAGGCGACCTCCCCGACTGGCATGGTCTCGGGTGCGTTTCCGACTTCTTCGGTCTGGAAGGTGGCAGGCGCGTCGGGAGGCAGGTGTGCGCCGAGTTCGCGGGCTGCCGCCAGCGAAGCGTCACGCTCGCTCTTGCGCCCGTCATCGGCCTCGCCGGACTTCAGGCCTTCGACGTCGCCGGACTGGGGTGGTCCCGACAAATCTGGGGCTTCGGCGGTTTCAAGCGCGGGCGCGCGCTCGACCTTCTCGCCGTCGGAGAACGAGGCGTAGGGCGAGGGGGCATCGGGCTTGCCGACGGTTTCCTTCGGTAGTTCGGCCGATTCCGGATCGGGGCGAAGGTTCACGAAGATGACGATCTCGCGGGTCGTCGGGACGTCCTCCAGTTCCTCTTCCTTGCCCGTGTCGCCGGGCGTGATACGTTCGCCGCCGCCGCCCGAGTTCAGGACTTCGGCGGAGCCCTGGGCCTCACCGCCGGCAATCTTCTCTGCTTCCGCGGATTCCGCCGGATCACCCGACGCCTTCTCTTCCACGGGTGAATCGCCAGGCTCGTCGAAGCCTTAGTCGCCGCTGGAATCCGTGTCCGAGTTTGAATCCGGATCGATGCCGGATTCCGTCCGGTCGGAGTTTGCCTCGGTCAGCAGGGCGGTATTCAGCGCCCCGTCCGAGAACTTGCTCTTGAAGTTGCCGGACTCGCCATATTCCAGAACGTCCTGGGCCTGGCTGCGCCCGATCTGTTCCTCGAATGCCAGGTTGAGCGCCGGCACGCCGAAGAGGGACACGGCCAGAATGGTGACGTGGATGAGGCCTGATGTTCCGGCGGAGTGGTACATCATCGGCTTGGCACGCTAGCCCCCGGTCACGCTCATGTGGCGGCCGACAGCAGGAGTCCGGCGCCGGCGGTCCATGATGAAGTCGTGGCCTTTCGGCTTCCGGGCGATAGCGTCTTGGATGGCCTGGGTGAGGAGCGCATCGTCGTCGCTGGCGCGCAGAGGTGCGCGCAGGTCCGCGGCGTCTTCCTGGCCCAGGCACATGAACAGGGTACCGGTACACGTGAGCCGGACGCGGTTGCACGCTTCGCAGAAATTGTGGGTCATCGGCGTGATGAAGCCGAGGCGCTGGCCCGTCTCCGCGATATCGAAATAGCGGGCCGGCCCGCCGGTCGCATGGCTGGATTCGGTCAGCGTCCAGCGCTTCTCGAGATCCGCGCGCACCATCGACAGCGGCAGGTACTGGTCGAGGCGCTGTTCGCCGATCTCGCCCAGCGGCATCACCTCGATGAAGGTCAGGTCGAACCCGCACTCGCCGCACCAGCTCAGCATGCGGTCGATTTCCTTGTCGTTCACGCCGCGCAAGGCGACCGCGTTGATCTTGATGGCCAGTCCGGCTGCGCGCGCCTGGGCGATGCCCTCCATCACCCGGTCGAGATCCCCCCAGCGGGTGATCGCCCGGAATTTCACGGGGTCGAGGGTATCCAGCGAGATATTGATGCGTTTCACGCCCGCATCGGCCAGCTCATGGGCATAGCGTGCGAGCTGGGTGCCGTTGGAGGTGAGTGTCAGCTCGTCCAGCGCGCCGGTGTCGAGATGGCGGCCGAGGCGGCGGACCAGCCACATGATGTTCTTGCGCACCAGCGGCTCGCCGCCGGTAAGGCGCAGCTTGCGCACACCCATCTCCACGAAGCGGGAGCACAGCCGGTCCAGCTCCTCAAGCGACAGCACCTCGCGCTTGGGCAGGAAGGTCATGTCCTCTGCCATGCAGTAGACACAGCGCAGGTCGCAGCGGTCGGTGACGGACACACGCAGATAGGAGATCGGCCGCGCGAACGGGTCGATCAGCGGCTGCACGCCGGGATTCGCATTCTGTGAAGTCTCTGAATTCATGGACGGATATGTAGTACATTCCGCGAACGGAAAGTAGGGGGCCGCATCAGCGGTTTGGACCTTTTCCGTGGTTTCAGACATATTTATGCAGCTTTATGCGCATTTCCCGTGTGTCCGGCACCATGCCGTACAAGAGTATGGAGGCATGTTCCGTGCCAGAGATGATGACCACCCGCGAGGTCGCGGATTACCTGCGCATCAAGGAAAGGAAGGTCTATGACCTGATCCGGCGTGAGGAAATTCCCTGCGCGCGGGTCTCGGGCAAGTGGCTGTTTCCGCGTCCGCTGATCGATCGCTGGGTGCTGCAGAATGTCTCGTCCGGGGTTGTGGCGGCGGCGCCGGTACCCCCGGTCATCGCGGGCAGCCATGACCCGCTGCTGGAATGGGCGGTGCGCGAGAGCGGCTCGTCCCTCGCGTTCCTGTCCGGTGGCAGCCTGAACGGCATGCAGCGCGTGGCCGACGGGCAGGCGGTGCTGTGCGGCGCGCACCTGCGCGATCCGGAGACCGGCATGTACAACATTCCCTGGGTCGAGAGGCTGCTGGCCTCGAGCGATGTCGTGGTGATTGGCTGGGCCGAACGCCAGCAGGGTCTCGTGGTGGGCGCGGGCAATCCGCTGGGCATCCGCAAGGTGTCGGACCTGCGCGGCGGCGCACGCGTCGTGAGGCGCCAGGAAGGCGCGGGCAGCCGCGTCCTGCTGGAACAGCTCTGCGCGGAGGCGGGCTTCGAGGCCGACGACCTCACCTATGCCGAGGCCGTCGCCCGGACCGAAGCGGATCTCGCGGCGATGATCGTCGACGGCAAGGCCGATGCGGGCCTCGCCGTGGCGGCGGCTGCGGGCATGTTCCGCCTCGACTTCGTGCCGCTACACCGCGAGCGTTTCGACCTGGTCATCCGGCGGCGTGAGTATTTCGAGCCGCCGGTACAGGCACTGCTGAACTTCGCCCGCACGCCTGCGTTCGAGCTGCGCGCGGGAGAACTCGGCGGCTATGACGTCAGCGGGGTGGGGGCTGTGGTTTGGAACGGGGTGTCGGCACGGTAATGCCGCGCACGATGCCCAGCGGCGCGGGCGGTGACGGCGGGGCCGGCTTCACCCGCGGGCGCGGACCGGCATCTTCCGCCCAGTCGATCACCGAGCGCTGGTTTTCCGCCAGTGATTCCTCGACAGCGGCGATATCGATCAGGTCGCGCCCGTCCTCATTGAGTACCAGATGCGATGCGCGCGCGCGCCGGAAGGGAAGCCGCGCCGCGGACGGGGTCTCCAGGATATCCGCCACGATCTCTCCCAGCTGCTGGCCGATCCCGAACGGGTCGATCACCATTGCGGCCAGCGCGCCGCGGATGACGCTGTCCTCGTCGGTGGCGAACAGGCGCAGCTTTCGCCCGGCGGCCGCTTCCGCGAGCGCTTCCACGGGTGCATCGGGCAGTAATGCGCGGTCGAGCAGCAATGCGCTCTGCCCCGGCTCCAGGTCGCCGATGGTATCGGCGATGGCGTTGCGCGCGATGGACACCGCGAGCGGCGTGACCGTGATGTCGTGGCTCCGCGCCGAAGCGATCCATGGCTGGATCTGCTCGGCAAGCGGCCCCTGTTCCGGGTCCACCGGGATGGCCACGACCGACACCTCGGGGGCGACCATACGGACAAGAGCGAGCTGGTCATCGCGGGTGTCGGATTCCGCCACGCCCGTCAGCTTGCGCCGACGGTACTCGTTGCTCAAAGCCGTCGCCGTTTCGAACGGGATAGTGGCACCCACGACGGGAATGCGGGAATCGGCCTCCAGCGCGGTCCGGATGGCGGGTGTGGTGATCGCTACGATCATGCGCGCGCGTGCCTTTGCAAAGTCGCGGACGACCTGCTCGGCCAGGTCGCCGTTGGCGCCCGCATCGCGGATCTGCATGGTGATCGTGGTGCCAGGCGCATAGCCCCGCGCAGCCATGCGGTCCCGCATTCCGTCGACGATGGCCTGTATCTCCGCGCTGAACGCGATCGAGGTCACGCCGATCAGTGGCGGGTGTTCGCTCTGCGCGCGTGCACCGGCGCTGCCGCCCGCTGCAGTGACAGCGAGGATGATCAGAAAAAGGAATGCACGAAGCATGCGGCCCGCCGGTCAGTCCGGACGCAGCGTGACCGGCACGGGCAGAGCCGTCAATCGCCCTGATGTGACAGCATTCCGGTCCGCCGGCTACCGGCGCTTTGCGTTCGGGAAGAAGAGTTGCTGGCCACTGACCTTGAAGGCGGCGATGGCGGCCTGGCCCTTCGGACCCGTCAGCCAGTTTGCCAGCTTCTCGGCGGCGTCGAACTGTACATGGGGGTGCTTTTCGGGATTTACCGGGATGACACCATAGGGATTGAACAGCGGCGGATCGCCATCGAGCAGCAGGTCGAGGTCTCCCCGGTTGCGGAAACTGAGCCAGGTGCCCCTGTCGCTGAGCGTGTAGGCGTTCAGGCCCGAGGTCGTGTTCAGAGTAGCTCCCATGCCGGCCCCTGCCTCCTTGTACCAACTGCCCGATCCGCTGGCGGGATCGATATCGGTCTGCGCCCATAGCCGCCGTTCAGCCTTGTGGGTGCCGCTGTCGTCTCCCCGCGAGACGAAAGGCGATCCGGCTTTCGCTATCGCCACGAGGGCCGCGACGGCGTCATGAGTGCCTGCGATCCCGGCAGGATCGCTCTTCGGGCCGATGATCACGAAGTCGTTGTACATCACGTCGCGCCGGTAGGCGCCGTAGCCATCCGCGACGAATTTGTCCTCGTCGGGCCGGGAATGGACCAGCAGGATGTCGGCGTCGCCCTGCCTGCCGAGGTTGAGGGCCGCGCCGGTCCCCACCGCGACGACACGCACGGCGATCCCGGTATCCGCGGTGAAGCGCGGCAGGATGTCCCCGAACAGGCCGGAATTCTCGGTCGAGGTCGTCGAGGCGAGGGTAAGGACCTGGGCCTGCGAGGGCAGCGCGCCCGCGACGGCCAATGACAGTGCGAGCGCCAGGCCCGCAAGAACACGCTTCACCATAGGAGTTCTCCCGCCACGAAGGCGCGGCCTTCGTCGGTCCTGGGGTTGTCGAAGAATTCGTCTGCCGGCGTGTATTCGAGGAGCCGGCCCTTGTGGAGGAACACCACCTCGTCGGCCAGCCGCCGTGCCTGTCCCAGGTCATGGGTCGCCATCACGATCTTGGTGCCGGCGGCATGGAACCCCCCGATGAGCGTCTCCACCGAACGGCTGGCGGCGGGATCGAGGCTCGCCGTCGGCTCGTCGAGGAACAGCACCTGCGGCTCGCTTGTCCATGCCCGCGCCAGAGCGAGGCGTTGCTGTTCGCCGCCGGACATGGCTCGGGCCGGGCGCTCGGCGAGGCGCGACAGGCCTGCCAGCGCGAGTGCCGCGTGGGCGCGCTCACGCCGTTCGTAACGCGGCACGCCGCGCACCTTCATGGTGTGGGTCAGGTTGGCGAGCGCCGAGCGCCGCAGCATCACTGGCCGCTGGAAGACCATGGCCTGATGGCGGATGGAGCGTTCGCGCGTACCCGCGCCGCGCCAGACGATCTCGCCGGAGGTCGGCTCCAGCAGGCCGTGGGACAGGCGCAGCAGCAGGCTCTTGCCTGCGCCGTTGGGGCCGAGGATCACAGTCCGCTTTCCCGCGGCCAGCGTCAGGTCGATGTCGTGCAGCAGGCGCGTGCCGTCGATCTCGAAGACGAGGCGGCGGATCTCCAGCGGCAGGATGGTATCGCGTGAACTCATGCCAGCGCCGCCTTGCGGGAGGCGACCGTGTTCGAGACCTGGACCACCAGATTCACCGTCAGCGCGATGGTCAGCAGCACGAAGCCCAGCGCCAGCGCGGCGGCAAGATTGCCCTTGCTGGTTTCCAGCGCGATGGAGGTGGTCATCACACGGGTGGCGTGGTCGATGTTGCCGCCGACGATCATCACCGCGCCGACCTCCGCGATGGCGCGGCCGAACCCGGCGAGCGCCGCCGTCACCAGGGAGAAGCGCGCGTCGTAGATCAGCGTCGCCAGCCGCGCGCCCGGCCCGGCGTCGATGGAGCGCAGGTGCTCACTGTATTCGCGCCACAGGTCGGCGACGATCTGGCGGGTCAGCGCCGCCACGATGGGAGTCACCAGCAATGCCTGGGCGACGATCATGGCGGTCGGCGTGAACAGCAGGCCCAGCACGCCCAGCGGGCCGCTGCGCGACAGCATCAGGAAGACCAGCAGGCCGACCACCACCGGCGGCAGGCCCATGAAGGTGTTCAGCAGGAGCGAGACCGCCCCGCGCCCCGGGAATTTGAACAGCGCCACCGCCGCGCCGAGCGGAAAGCCGATCAGGCAGGCCGCTGCCACGGCGGTCAGGCTGACGCGCAGGGACAGCCCGACGATCTCAAGGAGGTCGGCATCGAACCCGGCAAGCAGCGCGCCCGCCTGCATGAAGGCGTCACCAAGGGTGTTCATTATTGTATGAAAACCTGCAAAAAATATGTAATTATCTGATATTTCGTGACAAATGCACTATGTGTATAGCCCGGCTGGAATGTCCACCCTCAACCCTCTCCTCCTTGGGAGGAGAGGGTGGCGAGCGAAAGCGAGACGGGTGAGGTGGGTATCCTGGAAAGGTATCCTCGAACCCCACCTCACCCCGACCCTCTCCGCCCCCAAGGGGCAGAGAGGGAGAATGGTTTCCGCATGGCCCTGCCTGTTCTACCCTCCCGGCCATGAGTACCTCGCGCATCACCCCCGATCCCGACGACCCGCGTCTGACCGAGCCGGTCACCGGTATCGACCAGGACGGCAACCCGGTCGAGGCGCGGGTGGTGGTGGAGCGGCCGCTGACCCTGTTCCTGAACGGGCAGGAGATCGTCACCATGATGACCATCGGCGACCACCCGGATTGGCTCGCCGTCGGCTATCTCTCCAACCAGAACATGCTGCTGCCGGATGACACGGTCACGGGTGTCGATTACGACGACGACCTTGGTGTTGTCGTGGTCCGCACCGACCGGGAGACCGACTACGAGGCGCGGCTGAAGAAGAAGACGCTCACCAGCGGCTGCGCCCAGGGCACGGTGTTTGGCGACCTGATGGAATCCCTCGAAGGTGTCACGCTGAACCCGGATGCGCCGCTGCGCACCTCTTGGCTGTACGCGCTCACGAAAGAGATCAACACCACGCCGAGCCTCTACCTCGCTGCCGGGGCGATACATGGCTGCGTGCTGTGCGAGGGCGACCGCCCGCTGGTCTATATGGAGGATGTCGGCCGCCACAACGCGGTGGACAAGATCGCCGGCTACATGCGGCTCAACGATGTGCGCGCCGACGACAAGATCTTCTACACGACCGGGCGCCTGACCTCTGAGATGGTCATCAAGACCGTCCATATGGGCATTCCCATTCTGGTCTCACGCTCCGGCTTCACCGCCTGGGGTGTCGAGCTGGCCCGCGAGGCGGGGCTGACCCTGATCGGCCGCGCGCGCGGTAGGCGCTTCATGGCACTGGCGGGCGAGGAACGCATCGTCTTCGACGCCGATGCCGGAGAGGACGTACCGCCCGACGTGGCGCGGAAGGGCGCGGCTTGAACGCGGTAGGCGTCATCCTCGCAGGCGGGCTGGCGCGGCGGCTCGGCGGTGGCGACAAGGCGCTGACCGAGGTTGGTGGCAGGCCGCTTCTCTCCCACGCCATCGATCGGCTGTCGCCGCAGGTGGACCGCATCGTCATCAACGCCAACGGCGACCCGTCGCGGTTCGAAGCCTTCGGCCTGCCGGTGGTGGCAGATACCGTCGAGGGTTTCGCCGGGCCGCTGGCCGGGGTGCTGGCGGGCATGGAATGGGCGCGGGCGAACGCGCCGGACTGCGCGTGGATCGTGACGGTCGCGACCGACGCACCGTTCTTCCCCGAAGACCTCGTTTCGCGGCTGTTCGAGGCCGTTTCGGATGATTCGGTGGACCTCGCCTGTGCCGAATCGCAGGGGCGTGCCCATCCGGTGTTCGGAATTTGGCCAGTCCGGCTGGTGGACGACCTGCGGCACGCCCTGGTGGTCGAGGACATCCGCAAAGTGGACGTCTGGACGGGGAATCACCGGCTTTCCCGGGTGGCGTTTCCCGCGCCGGTGGTGGACCCGTTTTTCAACATCAACCGGCCCGAGGACGTGGCCGAGGCGGCGCGGATCATGGGTGATCAGAAAAAGTGCGACTAAAGTCGCAAGTGATTTGACTCTGAGCAGAAGAGTCCCTTTAATCGCGCTCCAATGGCGAAGGGGAAAACCCGGCGCCGCACACCGACCGCACATAACCTGGCGGTGTGCAGTACGGCCCGAGGGAGGGGAGGAGAGTGGAGCAAAGATGCGGGTGACGTTCGCGTCATCCGGACGGGAAAAGGGAAAACAAAATCCTGCCCGTAGAAAATGCTCTGTCTTGGATCTGAGGGGGACCGGTTGCGTTACACGCACCGGCCCTTTTTCTTTTTGGCGATGATGAATCGAAAACCCTCTCCCATAGGGAGAGGGAAATTATTACTCCGCCGCGATTTCCTTCAGGTTGCCCTCGTCATCCACCTCGAGGTCGGTGGCGCGGGCGGCGTCGATGACGCTGGGGTGCCAGGCGACATGGCCCGCATCCGGCCCTCCGACGATGGCGAGCATCAGCGCGTCGTCCTCTCCAGACACACAGCGGAAGCCGCGATAGACGCCGATTGGCACGCTCACCACATCAAGCGGCTCCAGCGCGATGGCGCGCTCTTCCTCGTCCTCCAGCCAGACGACCTCCCAGGTGCCCTTCATGGGTACGAAGATTTCCTCGGTCTGGTGGACATGGAAGGCGGGGCCCGAGCCGCTGCCCGGATGGGCCTTGTTGTAGACCAGCGAGAATCCGTGGGCGTTGCCCAGCTTGGGCACCAGGTCCGGGTCGTCCATGTTCTCGGTGACGTTCATCCCGATCACGTTGACGATCTCGCGCTCATGGCCCGGCAGGCGCTGGTCCAGATAGGCGAGGTCGGAGCCGTTGCAGTCGGCGTAGCGCACGACGTGCTTCTTCTCCATCTCCGCGACGGAAATCTTCGGTGTGTCCAGAAGCTCGACCATGGTTTTGTTCCTCCCTGTTGGGCCGGAGTTTCCGGTGGGAGGAAGGGGCAAGTCAAACTAAACCCTCTCCCATGGGGAGAGGGTGGCGAGCGTGAGCGAGCCGGGTGAGGGGTTATCGCTTTCGAGAGAATATTCGGTAAGGTTTTAACCCCTCACCCCAAACCCCTCTCCCTATGGGAGAGGGGCTGTTACTCCGCCGCCGCGCGCTCGGCGGCTTCGACCTTTGCGGCGCAGAACTTGAACTCGGGGATCTTCCCGAACGGGTCGAGCTGCGGGTTGGTGAGCAGGTTGGCGGCGGCTTCCGCGAAGCAGAACGGGATGAACACCATGCCCTCAGGCACGTCGCGGTCGGCGCGTGCGGCCAGTTCCACGGTTCCGCGCCGGGTCGAGACACGGATGGCGTCGCCCGGCCAGATGTCGAGGCGTTTCATCTCGCGCGGGTGCAGCGAGGCAACGGCCTCCGGCTCCAGCGCGTCGAGCACGGTCGCGCGGCGCGTGATCGCCCCGGTGTGCCAGTGCTCCAGCATGCGTCCGGTGGACAGCACCATCGGATAGTCGGCGTCCGGCAACTCGTCCGGCGGAACCAGCTCGGTCGGCACAAACTTGCCGCGCCCTGACTTTGTCGGGAAACCGGCGGCGAACATGATCTCGGTGCCCGGCCCGTCCTCGTCGTGGCACGGGTAGATCACCGCGTCCTCGCGCTCAAGCCGGTCCCAGGAGATGCCGTCGATGGAATGCATCGCAAGCCGCAGTTCCTCGTAGACCTCGCGCGGGTGCGCGTAGGGCCAGCCGAGGCCCAGCCGGTTGGCAATGTCGCGGATGATCTCCCAGTCCGGCCGCGCGTCACCGGGCGGGTCGAAGGCCGGGCGGCCCATCTGCACCTGCCGGTTGGTGTTGGTGACGGTGCCCGTCTTCTCCGGCCAGGCGGAGGCGGGCAGGATCACATCGGCGTGGAAGGCGGTCTCGGTCAGGAAGATTTCCTGTATGACAAGGTGGTCCAGCGAGGCGAGGCCCTGACGGGCGTGGTGCTGGTCCGGGTCGGACATGGCCGGGTTCTCGCCCATCACGTACATGCCGCGGATATCGCCTGCGCGCGCCGCATCCATGATCTCGACCACGGTCAGGCCCGGCTTTTCGTCGAGACCCTCAACGCCCCACAGCGTCTCGAACCGTGCGCGCACCGCCGGGTCGGCGACCGACTGGTAGTCCGGGTAGACCATGGGTATCAGGCCCGCGTCCGACGCGCCCTGCACATTGTTCTGGCCGCGCAGCGGGTGCAGGCCGGTGCCGGGTCGGCCGACCTGTCCTGTCATCAGCGCCAGCGAGATCAGGCAGCGGGCATTGTCGGTGCCGTGGACCGACTGGGAAATGCCCATGCCCCAGAAGATGATCGAGCGTTCGGCGGTGGCGTAGGTGCGCGCGACGGTGCGGATGGTCTCCGCGTCGATGCCGCAGACCTCGGCCATCTTCTCCGGCGCGAAGCCTGACAGGGAGTCCCGCAGCGCCTCGTAACCCTCGGTGTAGCCGGTGATGTACTGCTCATCGACCAGGCCTTCCGTGACGATGGTGTGCATCATCGCGTTGAGCAGCGCGACGTCGGTGCCCGGCTTGAACTGCAGGACGTGGTCCGCGTGGCGGGTCAGTGCGTAGCCGCGCGGGTCCATGGTGATCAGCGTCGCGCCGCGCCTGGCGGCGGCCTTCAGATAGGTGGCGGCGACGGGGTGGTTCTCGGTCGGCCGCGCGCCGATGACGATGATGCAGTCGCTGTCTTCGGCCGCCGTGAAGGGCGCGGTGACGGCGCCGGAGCCGACCGTCTCCATCAGCGCGGCGACCGAGCTGGCGTGGCACAGTCGCGTGCAGTGATCGACATTGTTGGTGCGGAAGGCCGTGCGGATCAGCTTCTGGAAGAGGTAGGCCTCCTCGTTCGAGCCCTTGGCCGAGCCGAAGCCGGCGATCGCCTGCCCGCCATGATCGTCGCGCACCTTCGCCAGCCCGGCGGCCGCGAAGTCCAGCGCCTCTTCCCATGTGGCTTCCCGGAAATGGGTCGAGGGATCGGCCGGATCGACCTCGTCGTCCCAGCGCTTGCCGACGCCTTCCTTGCGGATCAGTGGTGTGGT
Organism: Alphaproteobacteria bacterium; assembly: GCA_038117045.1. Lineage (GTDB taxonomy): Bacteria > Pseudomonadota > Alphaproteobacteria > UBA6615 > UBA6615 > JABJAG01. The sequence goes on from JAYOFE010000012.1 coordinate 58,062, forward strand.
CAGGCGGTGGGGGTGGTGCACATAGTCCAGCCCGAAGCGGCCCTTCACGCAAAGCCGCTGCTCGTTGGCCGGGCCGTCGCGGCCCTCGACCTTCACGATCCGGTCGTCCTTCAGGTGGTAGGTCACCTGGCAGCCGACGCCGCAGAAGGGGCACACGCTGTCCACCGTGCGGTCGGCCTTACCGACGCCGACGCCGTTTTCGTCGAGCATGGTCGCGGGCAGCAGAGCGCCGGTCGGGCAGGCCTGCACGCATTCGCCGCAGGCCACGCAGGTTGAGTTGCCCATGGGGTCGTCGAAATCGAAGACAATCTTCGAATGCGCGCCCCGCATGGCCATGCCGATCACGTCGTTCGACTGGACTTCACGGCAGGCGCGGACGCACAGGTTGCAGTGGATGCAGGCATCCAGGTTGACCGCCATCGCCGTATGGCTGGTGTCGGGTTTGGGCGCATCGTCGGCCGGGAACCGGCTGCCGGACACACCGACCCGGTCGGCCCATTGCCAGAAGCGGGAATCCGGGTCGTGGGCCGTGGCGCGGTCCGGCTGGTCGGCTGCGAGCAGTTCCAGCACCATCTCGCGCGCCTTTGCGGCCCGCTCGGCGGTGGTGGAGACCTCCATGCCGTCCGTGGGCTGGCGCAGGCAGGACGCGGCCAGCACCCGCTCACCCTCGACATGGACCATGCAGGCGCGGCAATTGCCGTCGGGCCGATACCCCGGCTCCGGCGCGTAGCACAGGTGGGGAATGTGGATCCCCTCGCGCGCGGCCACCTGCCAGATGGTCTCTCCCGGCGCGGCGGTGACCTCACGCCCGTCGAGGGTGAATGTGATGCGCTCGCTCATGGACAAAGCGTGCCGCGCGGGCGCGGCACGTGTCCAGTATCTATCTGATCTCGATCAGTTCGACGTCGAACATCAGGGTCGCGTTCGGCGGGATGACGCCGCCCGCGCCCGATGCGCCGTAGCCCAGCGCCGGCGGGATGATCAGGGTGCGCTTGCCGCCCGGGCGCATGCCCGCGACGCCTTCGTCCCAGCCCTTGATGACCCGGCCCGCGCCCAGCGGGAAGGAGAAGGGCTGTCCGCGATCGACGGAACTGTCGAACTTGTTGCCTTTCTCACCGTCCCTGTAGAGCCAGCCGGTGTAATGGACGATGACGCTGTCACCGGCGGCGGCCTTTTCGCCCGCGCCGGCCTCGTGGTCGGTGTAGCGCAGGCCGCTGGAGGTGGTGATCGTGTCCTGGGCGTCGGAGTTTTCAGTCATGGCAAACACAAGTGCCGCGGCGACCAGCACCGCCAGCATCCATCTGGTGAAGGGAAAGCGAAACGTCATTTGGAACCTCCCGGTTCGCGATTGCAAGGCCGGTGCATGTCCGGCGGACATGTTTAACCCGGCCTTGCACCGCGCCGGAATAACCTGTGCGTGAGGCTAGCCGTCCGCCCGCACCAGCACGCCGCGCTGCACTGCGCTGTCCAGCGCCGGGCCGCTGTACAGGCCCATGGCGTTGGTCTGTGGCAGGAAGCCGAGCCTTCCGTAAAAGCCCTTCTTGTCCGGCACGGACGTCAGGAAAATCCGTTCGAACGGAAGCTTCGCCAGCAGGCCCTCCATCAGGAGCCGTCCCGCACCGCTGCCCTGGTGAGCCGGGTCGACACACACGTCGAACACCGTGGCGTAGTACACCCCGTCAGAGACGGCGCGCGCCGCGCCGACCAGCTTGCCCTTGTTGAACATGAAGACCGACGCGTAGCTCGCATTGAACGCGCGCGCGATGTCGAACGGCTTGCGGTCGAACAGGTTCGCCTCGGCGTAGATGTTTGCCAGGCGCCACCAGTCGATGGCCGTGATGTCGTCGCTCAGCGTGTAGCTGCTTTGGATAATCTCGTCTTGGTCTTGCATGGTCCGGTCCTCTTCTCGAAGGAGGGGGTTGAGAGGTTCCGCCGGGTCGCATGCACAAAAAAACCGCCGTGCATCTGGCCGGCGGTCCTTTGATCGTTCGTGCTGTGGCTGATGTCAGGTCTTGGCCATGGCACAAAAGGAACCGCCCACGTTCGCGCGTCGCGCGACGTGTTTCCACATCGGATTCATGTATGCGGTTCGATTGATCATGGCGCGGCTTGTAGGCGCGCCTTCGCGCCGGGTCAACGGCGTGTGCATTGACCGGCGGTCGTTTCGGGCGCGAACATGACAAAATTGCCACACGCATCCGCGTCAAACGGGAACATGACATGGCCGAGGACGAGAAAGTCGGACAGTACCTGCCGGGTGACCCGCGCTACGGGCTGAGCGCGGAAGAGCTGCGCAAGTACTACAGTGAGAAACCGGCCCAGTGGGTGATCTTTGCCTGGGACAAGGCGGGTACGGCGGACACGCGCGCGGCCAACATCAAGGCCCAGAAGGACTATGCGAAGACGATTGGCGAGAGGCTCGTGGGATACGGGCACATCGTCAGCGACGATGCTTCCGAGACGCTGGCGACAACATGGTTCGTGCAACTCGACGACCGGGCGGCGGCGGATGCCTTCATCGCGGACGACCCGCTGAACAAGGCCGGCGTCTATGACCGGATCGAGGTCAAGCGCTGGTCGAACAGCTTCCTGAAGCGCGCCGCGGACTACAAGCGCAAGGGGCTCCAGCAGTTCTTCTGCACCGGCTCCAAGATTGAGGATGCGGCCCCGTTCATTGCCGTGCACCTGCGCGCGCATGAGAGCTACTTCAAGTCCTACGAGGACAGCTTCATTTTCCGGGGCCCGCTGCGCTCGCCTGACGGGCTGGTGAATGTGGGAACGGCGCTGCTGCTGGAGCTTCCGGACCGACAGGTCGCGGAGGATTTCTGGAACAACGAGCCGTTTGCGGCCAATGGCGGTTACCAGGACGATTCCCGAATCTACCGTTGGGTGTTCGGGGACTAGCATTTCCGTTAGAATGGCAATTGGTATTCGGACCAGCGGGGAGGGTCTGGGCCTCTTGAACCAAGAGCCGGGTGAGGCGCCGAGCGCGTATTGCCCGTCCGGAGTCTCCCATGCCGTCCGACCGGACCATTCCTGAATTAGAACACGTGCTTGGGATCGATCCCTACGGATGGCTGCTGTTGCGCGATCCGATCTGGGTGTTCGATCTCAAGTCCAACAGGGTCGTATGGGCAAATGACGCTGCGCTGGAGTTCTGGCGTGCGGATTGTCCCGAAGAATTGTATGCGCGGGACATGGGCGCGCAGTCGGATGTGACGCGCGCACGGTTGGCTGAATACTCCGCCCAGTTCGACCGTGGAGAGACCGTCGATGCGACCTGGACGCTCTATCCACGTGGCGTGGAGCAAATCGTCCGCTGCCGGTGCAGTGGAGTCCCGATGGCGGCCGGCCGTACGGCGATGCTCGTTCACGCCCTGGAAATCGGGGGGCACCCGCGGACGGGAATCATCTCGGCGGAAAGCGCTTCCGACAATCTCCGCGAGGCACGCGACCAGTTGGCCATGACCGAAGCGCGCTTCCGGGCCTTTGCGGACGTCGGGTCCGACTGGTTGTGGGAAACGGATGCCGAGCAGCGATTTACCTATGCGTCGCTCGGCGCGCATGAGGATCACGGATACCCTGCGGATCAGTCCCTGGGGATGACACGCCACGAACTGTTCGACCGTATCGGCGTCAACGGTGACAGCGGGGAGTCACGCGAGAAGTGGCAGGCCCATGCGCGTGATTTGGCCGCGTACAGGCCTTTCCGGGATTTCGAGTACTCCTATCGAACCGTGCAAGGCGATATTCGCCATGCCTTGATCTCGGGTGATCCCGTGTTTGACGCGACCGGGGCGTTCATGGGGTATCGGGGCATAGGCCGGGACATAACCTGGCGCGTCGAGGCCGAGAGCCTCGCCCGTAAAATGCAGCGCGAACGCGATGTCGCCCTGACCGCAAACTCCGTGACCAACCAGCTCCTGGCAACAATGAGCCACGAACTGCGCACGCCGCTGAACGCCATCATCGGCTTTTCTGAAGTGATGCTGCGCGAACTGATGGGGCCGATGGGCAATCCCGTCTATCACGACTATGCGCAGGTGGTTTTCGACAGCGCGACACACCTGCTGGGGATCGTCGAGGACCTGCTCGATGTCTCGCGCACGGATTTCGGGCAGCATGCACTCGATATCGAAGATATCGATGCAGACGAGTTCCTGCGCGAGGTGTTGCGCATGACCTCGCACCTCGCCCGGGAGCGCAATCTCGTGCTTGATCACTCGGTCGCGGAGCCAGGCCTCATGATCGGTGCGGATCGCCGCGGCCTCAGGCAGGTGCTTCTGAACCTGATCTCGAACGCCATCAAGTTCTCACCGGCAGGAAGCCTGATCGAGGTCACCTGCCGGCGCGCAGATGCGGGCCATGTGGAACTCTCGGTGCGCGACATGGGCAGCGGCATCGATCCTGAGGACATTCCGCACGTATTTGAGCCCTTCCGTTCGGCGGATCCGCTAGTGGCGCGCGAGACGGGCGGGGTAGGCCTCGGACTGTGGATCACCAAGCGGATTGTGGAGGCCCATGGAGGCTCGATCGCCATCGACAGCAAGCGGGGTGCCGGCACGACGGTGACTGTGCGGCTGCCGGACAGTCCGGTCGGTCAGAACCCCGAATCCCGCATGCACGGTGAAGGAATCTAGGCCAGAGATCGGGCGTGAATTACGCCTCGTCCGGGAAATGGCGCAGGACGCTGTCCATGGGATTGGGTGCTGCCTGTCCCAGCCCGCAAATCGACGCGTCGCGCATCGCTGCTGACAGTTCGCCCAGCAGGCCCTTGTCCCACGCGCCCGCCTGCATCAGCTTCACGGCCTTCTCCGTGCCGACGCGGCACGGTGTGCACTGGCCGCAGCTCTCATCCTCGAAGAAGCGCATCAGGTTGATCGCTGCATCACGCACACTGTCCTGGTCGGACAGAACGACGACGGCGCCCGAGCCGACGAAACAGCCATGCTGCTCAAGCGCGCCGAATGTGAGCGGCAGGTCGCCCATGGATGCCGGCAGGATCCCGCCGGACGCGCCACCCGGCAGGTAGGCCGTAAAGGCGTGTCCTTCGGCCATCCCGCCGCAGTATTCGTCGATCAACTCACGCACGGAGATGCCGTTGGGCGCGATCTTGACCCCGGGCTCCTTCACCCGGCCCGAGACGGAATAGGCCCTTGCGCCGCCGTGTCCGTTGCGCCCCTGGCCGGCGTACCAGTCCGCGCCGGATTGCAGGATTTCGCGGATCCAGAACGCCGTCTCGACGTTGTGCACGAGGGTCGGCTGCCCGAACACGCCCTTCTGGGCGACATAGGGCGGGCGGTGTCTCGGCAGGCCGCGCTTGCCCTCGATGGATTCGATCAGCGCGGATTCCTCGCCGCAGATATAGGCGCCGGCCCCGCGACGCAGGCGGATAAATCCCGGCCCGATGATGCCCTCGGCCTCAATGGCGGCAATCTCGGCCTGCAGGATTTCGCGGGCGACCGGGTATTCGTCGCGCAGGTAGATCCAGAGGGATTCCGCGTCGACGGCCCAGGCCGCGATCAACGCGCCTTCCAGCACGCCGTGCGGTGCGCGTTCGAGGAAGTACCGGTCCTTGAAGGTTCCCGGCTCTCCTTCATCCGCATTGATGACGACAGCGCGCGGGCCGTCCTCGGCGTTGACAAAATCCCATTTCCGGAAAGACGGGAAGCCCGCGCCGCCCATGCCGCGCAAGCCTGATTTCTCGATGGTCTCGCGGACGCTGTCATAGCTGCGTTGACCGGATGCGCAGGACCTGAAGATCGAGTAGGCGCCGTCCAGCAGCGCGCGTTTGAGGGTCGGATAGGGGGGCACCTTCGGTCCGGTGTCGCCCTTCGAGACCGCCTCGGTCACCGTAGCCGCATCCGCGTTGTCGATACTGCGGTGGCCAGCCTCGACAACAGGCGCGCGGTCGCAACGGCCCATGCAGGGCGCATGAACGATCCGGATGTTGTCGCTTCCCAATCCTGATTCGAGGGCATCGTGGAGCTTGTCGGCGCCGGCCAGCATGCACGGCAGGCTGTCGCACACCCGCACGGTCAGGGCGGGGAAGGGCGTGTCGTCATCGCGCGCGACATTGAAATGCGCGTAGAAGGTTGCGACCTCATAGACCTCGACCATGGACAGCCGCATCAGGTCGGCCAGTGCGGCTAGGTGGCGGGGCGCAAGACCGTGGAAGCGGTCCTGGATGGTGTGCAGATATTCGATCAGGCGGTCGCGGACGAGCGGCGCTTCATCTAGCAACGCCGTGATTTCGGCCACGGCGTCCGGGTCGACCTGCCGCCCCTTCGGCAGGGACGGGGCGCGCCGCCGGCCGGCGCCGGGATGGTGGAATTTCTTCGGGCTATTCCCGCTCATCATGCGCCACCAGTTGCAGGGCAATCACGGATACGTCGATCATCCGCTTGCCGGCGTGCTCGAAGTTTACGGTCACCCGGTTGCCGATTGCCGACTGCACCATGCCGTCACCCCAATCGGGTTCGTTCGGGTGGCGCACGATGGCGCCCGGTGCAAAATCGGAAGTCATGCCGGCTGTCGTGATGGGTGAGAACGCACGAATCGCATTAGATTGCGCGCCACGAGCGCGGTCAACCACGGGCATGGGCAAAGCTTTCGACGACGAGCTGGCCCTGGGCCACCGAATAGACCTCGCCGTCGGCGCCCAGCATCGGGGTCACCAGCAGTGTACCGCCGCGAAGGCTCGTGGCGTCGCCCAGCGCGCTGACCGTGATGTCGAGGCGCGAGCCCTGGCGTGTGAAGGCGGGCAGGGTGGCGGTCACCATGACGGCGGCCACGTTGGCCGTGCGCAGGTTGGCAATGTCGTCGCGGGTGTTGACGCCCAGGCGTTCGAGCATGCCGATCAGGCTCTGCTGGGTGAACGGCGCGTTCTGCAGCGTGTCGCCGGTGCCGTTGAGGCCGACCACCAGCCCGTAACCGACGAGAAGGTTGTCACGCACCCCTTCGATATTGACGATGTCCTTGATGCGCGACTGCGCGTCGGCGGAGCCCGGGGCGGTGAGCAGCAGCGCGAGGCCCGTGGCGAGGGCAAACGCGGCGCGTCGAAGCGGGGCGGTCCGGAAAATGGTGTGGCGTGTCAAAAGCATGGTTCAACCGGTTGGTGCGAATTCGGGATTTCTCCGCGCGAACGTCAAAGCGAGAACCGTGCCAGTTGTTGTGATTCCGTAACCATATGATATTGCTTCAAAAAATTGACGGCGAATTCCTGCGGGCCGCACCAGACCGGCAACTCGGTGCGGGGAACGAGGCAAGAATTTCCCTGTTGGCTTGACCTTCCGGGCCGGGCCGGGGTCCGCGCCGGTATGAGGCTCTTAACCGGGTATTAACTGCGTTTGGTGATGATCCGGCTGTCGCCACGAACGCGAAACGGCCAGACCATGAAGATCAGCAACACGGGCTCCGTCCGAACCAATGCACCACGCCGAAAGAGCGGCGCGGATGGTGCCGGTGCGGGCGACTTTGCAGCGCATATGTCCGCACCGCGGAACGAGACGTCTGCGGCCGTGTCCGGATCGACCCATATCGGCTCGGTCGCGGCCCTGATCGCGCTGCAGGCCGGGGGCGATGCGACCCAGGGCAGCCGCCAGGCGGAAATAGACCGTGCGGAAGACCTGCTCGACCGGCTCGACCAGATCCGCATCGGGATCCTGACTGGCGGGCTGTCAACGGCGACGCTCAAATCGATCGTCGCGCGGCTGGAAGCACGCCGGCATGAAGGTGTCGAGCCACGACTCGCCGGAATCATCGACGAAATCGAACTTCGCGCTAAAGTCGAGCTCGCAAAGCTGTCGGCGATATAGCGGCCGATCTATCCGGACATTTGCACTGTCCGCGAAAATTTACATTTAAATCAATAAATTAGAATCGGGACGCGTGAACTGGTACGTCACGGAAACGTCACGCATTCCATCTTGCCGCAGGGGGGATGGACGCATATATTCCGCGCCCAAAATGACCCCTTAAAGGGGAAACGCAACTGGGTTCTGGGGAACAAGGTAGATGGCGTCCAACATGCTTTCACCGGATTACAAACCGGACGACAACGAAGAGTTCATGAACCCGATGATGCAGGAGTTCTTCCGCCAGCGTCTGGTGGAGTGGAAGACCGAGCTGCTGCGTGAATCGGGTCAGACCCTGCTGAATATGCAGTCGACCAGCGGCCAGGAAGCCGACATCGCTGACCGTGCGTCTCTGGAAAGCGAGCGCTCGCTCGAGCTGCGCACGCGTGACCGCGAGCGCAAGCTGATCTCCAAGATCGATGCGGCGCTACGCCGGATCGAGACCGGCGAATATGGCTACTGCGAGGACACCGGCGAGCCGATCTCGGTGAACCGGCTGATCGCGCGGCCGATCGCGACCCTCAGTATCGAGGCGCAGGAGCGTCACGAGCGGATGGAGAAGACCCACCGCGACGACTGATCCGGACCCCTCCGGCCGGATTTGACCACCAGATTTTTCAAGGCGCGCGCCGCAGGAATGCAGCGCGCGCTTTTCTTTTGTACCGCGCGTCTCCGCTGCCGGGGTTCGCCGATATTCCACTATGTGAAACGGCCGCAATTCGGTTGTTCTTCCGCGAACAATTCCTGTTAGCGTTCTATTTCAAGCAGGTGCGCCAGACGCCTGCACGAAAAGCGCCGAAATCGAGCCAGGGAGGATGCCATGCGCGCGATGGTCGTCAAGGAATGGGGCCAGCCCTTCACGTTGGAGGAGCGGCCCGATCCGCAGCCCGGTCCGGGCGAGGCGGTGATGAAGGTGCGCGCGGCCGGCGTGGGACTCACGCTCGTGACCATGCGCACGGGTGTCTTCGGCGGCGAGGCGCCCCGGGTCATGGGGCATGAGCTGGGCGGCGATATCGTCGCCGTCGGCGAAGGGGTCACCAACGTCAAGCCGGGTGATCGATGCGCGGTCTATTTCTATCTCAATTGCGGGTACTGCCGCTGGTGCCACGGGGGCCGCGAGACCCTGTGCGAGAACCATGGCGGTTATGTCGGTGTGCATGTGGACGGCGGCTATGCCGACTATGTGTGCCTGCCAGCCGGAAACTTCCTGCCGATCCCCGAAGGCCTCGACTATGAGGGCGCGGCGATCGCCGCCGACGCGGTCAACACCAACTGGCACTGCATGCGCGAGCGTGCGCAGATCTCGCCGCACGACGATGTGCTGCTGATCGGCGCGGGCGGCGGCGTCGGGGTGCACGGCATCCAGGTCGCCAAGGCCTTCGGCGCGCGGGTCATCGCGGCCGATATCTCCGACGAGAAGCTGGAATATGCGAAGCAGTGGGGCGCGGATGAGGTCATCAATGTCCGCGCGGTCAACGACGTGGCCGAGGCGGCGAAGAAGCTCACCGGCGGCAAGGGCGTCGAGGCGGCAGTCGACTATGTCGGTGCGCCGCAGACCTTTAGCGCCTGCATAGCCGCGCTCACGAAGGGCGGGCGGGCTGTTGTGATCGGCGCCAAGCCCGGCAATGTGGAAGTAAACCCGATCGAACTTCTGATCAGCGAAAAGATCGTGACCGGCTCGCGCCATTCGACGCGGACCGAATTGATGGAGACCATGGAGATCATGGCCAAGGGGTTGATCAAGCCCGCCATCGGCAGGCGCGTGCACTTCACCGAGGTCGAGAGCCTGTTCGAGGACCTGCAGGCCGAGACCCTGCTGGGACGCGGGGCGCTGACCTACGACGATTGAAATACGTGCCGTATCGCGGCAACGAACGAACAAAAAAGGGAGGAAACAGATGGTCGAATTCAAACTGACGAAGCAGCAGGAGGCGCTGCGCGACAAGGCGCGCACGTTTGCCATCGAGGAAATCATTCCCGTTGCGGACAAGGGCGACCGTGAGCCGGACCCGGCCAAGTCGTTCAACTGGGAGGTGATCCGTAAGGCCGACAAGCTCGGCCTGCGCACCCTGTCCGTGCCCAAGGAGTACGGCGGCGGCGGCGCCGACGTGATGACGCTCTCCATGGTGGGCGAGAACCTGGCCTACGGCGATCTCGGGATCGCGGTGGCGTTCGACCAGACGTGGAAGATCATGACCATGATTAGCCACCTGACGACGGCCAAACAGCGCAAGAAGTGGCTGCCGCGCGTGATGGACGACCCCGAGTGCCTGTTGGCCGCCGCGGCGACGGAGCCGCTGTCCGGCAGTGACTCGATCCTGCCCTACAACAAGCCCGACGGCGGCGTGCGCATGACCGCCAAGAAGAAGGGCGACAAGTGGATCCTGAACGGCGAGAAGCGTTACATATCAAACGGCGGGCTGGCCAAGGTCATCTACGTCATGGCGCGTACGGACATGCGCAAGCCCCCGCTGAAGAGCATGTCGGGCTTCATGCTGACCCATGACACGCCCGGCTACACGGTCACGGAAATCTGGGACAAGCTCGGCCAGCGCAACGTCGCCAACGGCACCATGATCTTCGACAATGTCGAGATCCCCGAAGAGGACGTGATCGGCACGCCCAACGGCGCGCTGGGCGAACTCGGTGCGCTGCTGACCCGCTTCGGCTCCAACATCCAGGCCGGCGCGACCGTGCTGGGTGTCGCGCAGCGGGCCTATGACGTCACCCTTCAGTACGCCAAGCAGCGCGTTCAGGGCGGCAAGCCGATTTTCGAACACCAGATCCAGGCCCAGCGGCTGGCGCGCATGCGCATGCTGATCGAATCCGCGCGGTTCTATCTCTGGTATTCGGGCTGGACCGCGGGCGAGGGCAATCCCGATGCGGTGGCCGCCTCGCTGTGCAAGGTCAACGCGGCGGAGAATTCGGTGAAGGTCCTCATGGAGGCCTTCGAGCTGTGGGCGGCGACCGGGTACATGAAGAAGAACCCGATCGAGAAGCTGCTGCGCGACGGGCTGAGCTTCGTCCATTCCGACGGCACCAACGACGTGCTGCTGCTCAAGGCGTCCCGTTTGCTCGGCGAAATCAAGCGCGGCGACCCGCGTTATTCCCGCCGCGTCGAACTGGCGGCCAAGGGTCGCTAGGGCGGAACATCGTAACCGGAAAGGGAGAGAATCATGTCCGTTCCAGTTGTGACCCGGGAACAGATGCTCGCGAACAATGTTTCGCGCGCATCCGGGATGAAGGGCTCGACGCTGGCGTTCCTCGACCAGAGGATCCCGGCGCACGAACGCGAGAACATCAACATCATCGGGTTGAACGTCACGGAGAACGTGGCCGATCCAAATCTTGCGCCGAAGATTGTGGCGCCCGCCTACGGGTTCAGCGTCGGGTATATCCGGGCGAAGAACGGCTGCGGCGCGGCGCTGCACATGCACGAGACCGAGGAGGTCTTCATCCCCGTGCGTGGCCAGTGGGAAATCTACTGGATGAAGGGTGACGAGGAGGAATCGGTCACGCTCGATGTCGGCGATGTGGTCAATGTCCCTGTCGGCATCTACCGGGGGTTCCGTTGCGCGTGCGACGACCCGGATGCGCTGCTGCTCGCGGTGGTCGGCGGCCCGGATCCGGGCAAGCCAGGCTGGCACCCGTCTGTCCTTGAGGCGGCGCGCGAGACCGGCCTCGATGTCGATGAGAACGGAAACCTCGTCGATTCCGCCTGATACCCGGTGGATCGCGGAAACCAAAAAGGCCCGGTTCCTGCCTGGAACCGGGCCTTTGAAGTTCCGGACTACCTGTCCGGATGGGCCTGCCTGGCCCTGTCTTCCGTTCGCAGCTCTGCTGCCTGCACCGCCTAGAACGGGAAGATGATGTCGAGCACCTGCTGCCCGTACCTGGGCTGCTGAAGATCGGAGCTGTGTGGGCCGAAGCGAGTGGCGGCAAGTGTCTGTTTTGTATGCCGACTGGGCGCAAATTCGACCTGATCGAGAAAACAATCAATTCCTGACTTGGCGCCTCGTGGCGACGCCGAATAATGGTCACGATGAGAAAAAGGCTGCGCGCAATTTATCCTCCAAGCTTTTGAAGTTATTTGTTGTGCGCCGGACTTGTGCGTCAGGCCTACTGATTAAAATCCACTAACAGGCTCTCCAAAGAAACTAAGGCGGCCACTCGGGCCGCCTTAATCTCATTCCACCCTGTCACCGCCCCGCATCGGGGCCGCGCCTTCAGCTCCAGTTGGGCTGCGGGTTCGCGCGGGCGAAGTCGTCCGGGTTCACGCCCAGCAGCCTGGCCGAGTTGAGGCCGCAGATGGCTTCCTTGTCGGCCTTGCTGAGGGAGTCGATGCCCATCACATGCTCGGTCGGGTCGTAGTCGGCCATGTCGAACGGGTAGTCGGTGCCCAGCACGATCTTGTCCGAGCCGTACTTCTGCACCAGGAACTCCAGCTGGTCGTTCGCGAAGACCACCGTGTCGAAATACATGTTCTTCAGGTAGCTCGTCGGCGGCTGGTCGATGTGCAGGCAGCAATCCTCGCGCTGGCCCCAGGCGTGGTCCATGCGCGCGGCATAGGCCGCGACGAAGGCGCCGCCATGCACCACCACGAACTTCAGGCCCGGGTGGCGCGCCAGCACGCCGTCGAAAATCAGGTAGTGCACGGCCACCGTGGTATCGAGCGGGTTGCCGATGATGTTGGTCAGGTAATGCGCCCCGAAGCGCTCCGACGCGAAGGAGGTCGGGTGCAGCAGGATCGGGATCTCCATTTCCGAGCACTTGGCCCAGAACGGCTCCAGCCGCTCGGCCGACAGTTCCTCACCGGCAACCTTCGCGCCGATCTGGATGCCCTTGAAGCCGAGTTCATTGGTGATGCGGTCGAGCTCCTTCAGTGCCATGTCGGTGTTCTGCAGCGGCACGGTGCCCAGGCCCATCAGGCGGTCCGGCGCTTCGGCGACGGCGCGCGCGATGTTGTTGTTCACCTTCTCGGCCGTTTCCTGGCCCAGCGCGTCCGGCGCCTCATAGTGCATCTGCGGCGGCTGGCAGGAGATCGCCATCACGTCCACGCACATCTTGTCCATGTCTTCCAGGCGCTTGGTCACGCCCACCAGCTCCTCGTGGCGCTCCTCGTTCTGCTTCTTGTTCAGCTCACGGGTCAGCGGGCTGGCGTACTTCACCGCGTCCAGGCTCATGGCCGGGACGACCTTGCGGACTTCCTCGTCCACGCCCTCGGTCATGATGTGGCCGTGGATGTCCAGCACCAGTGTGTCCGGGCGCTTGAAGTGGTCGGGGTGCTCGCGGCCGGCGGTGGGGCCGTAGGGGCGGATGTTCTCAACGTTCCCGGGCATGGAGGATCCTCAGCGTTCTGGTTGTTTGGAAATTCGGAACGGGTGTGTCCCAGACCGTGTGCGCGCCGTCAAGCAAAACGGGGCGGGGCAGGGCGCTATACGGACCTTTTGGTGTGCGCACCACCTCACCCGGCTCGCTTGCGCTCACCACCCTCTCCTCCGGGGGAGGAGAGGGCTGGAATGTCCGCTCATATGTTGCTTCCTCTCCTCCTCTTGTCGCCCTTGCGGCGACAAGCGCCGCAAAGGAGAGGAGAGGGTCGGGGTGAGGTGGGATGTCCGCTATCTGGAGAGAGTGGAGCGCCTGTTACGCCGCCTTCGCGCACGCCTCGCACAGGCCGCGCAGCTCGATGACCGTTGCGTGGGCCTCGAAGCCCTCGCTGCGGGCCCAGTCGGCCAGCTGCTTCACCACATCCTGCCGGGAGAACTCGGTGACGCCGCCGCAGTTCTCGCAGATGGCGAAGGCGACCGCGCCGTGGGCCTGCCCGGCCGGGTGGTTGCAGGAGACGAAGGCGTTCAGGCTCTCGATCCGGTGGACAAGGCCCAGCTCGCGCAGCTTGTCGAGCGCGCGATAGACCTGCAGCGGCGCGCGGAAGCCGTCCTCACGCAGCAGGTCGAGGATGGAGTAGGCGCTGAGCGGGCCGTCGGCTTTCTCCAGCACGCCCAGCACCAGCGCCTGGTTGCGGGTCAGCTTGTGGCCGTGGGTGTGGTCATGTGTCGGCGAATTCATCGCAGGGCGCTTTCGCTTTGGCCGCGCCGCAGCCCCGCCCCGGGCACCAGTCCCAGCACCAGTACCAGCAGGAACAGCGCCAGCGCGGCCACCACGATGGACGGGCCGGATGGCGTGTCCCATTCCAGCGAGCCGAACAGGCCGGCGATCACGGCGAGCGCGCCGGTCGCCGCGGCCACGGCGGCCATGGATTCAGGCCCGCCCGCCAGCCGCCGGGCGGTCGCGGCGGGAATGATCAGCAGCGCGGTGATCAGCAATACGCCGACGATCTTCATGGAGATCGCGATCACCGTCGCCATCAGCAGCATGAAGACGAGGTTCGCCACCTCGGGCCGCATGCCTTCGGCGGCGGCGAGGTCGCGGTTCACCGTGGCAGCGAACAGGGGCCGCCAGATATAGACAAGGATGGCGAAGATGGCCGCGCCCCCGGCATAGACGACCAGGATGTCGGTGCGCGAGACGGCCAGGATGTCGCCGAACAGGAAGCCCATCAGGTCGATCCGCACATCGGTCATGAAGGCCAGCGCAACCATGCCCAGGGCGAGCGAGGAATGCGCCAGCAGGCCCAGCAGCGAGTCCGAGGACAGGCTGGCCCGGCGTTGCAGGCCGAGCAGGGACAGCGCCACGACGGCGGAGACGACGAAGACGGACAAGGTGATGTTGATCTGCAACGCCAGCGCCAGCGCCACGCCCAGCAGGGCGGAGTGGGACAGCGTGTCGCCGAAATAGGCCAGCCGCCGCCACACGATGAAGCAGCCCAGCGGACCGGCGATGGCCGCGACGCCGATCCCGGCGACGAGCGCGCGGACGAAGAAATCGTCAAGCATGGCCGTGACCCTCCGCATGGGCGGGTTCGTCCGCGTGGTGGTGACCCTCGTGGTGATGCCCGTCATCGGGGTAACAGTGATCGGTGATCGTCCCGTCCGCGTGACGCACCGTGCCGTCCGACAGATGGGTGTGGTCGTGGGCGTGCTCATAGACCGCCAGCGCCGAGGCCGCCCGGGCGCCGAACAGGGCCCGGTACTCCGCGCTCTCGGCCACCATGTGGGGCGAGCCCTGGCAGCAGATGTGGTTGTTCAGGCAGACCACGCTGTCGGTCGAGGCCATCACCACATGCAGGTCGTGGGAGATCATCAGGATGCCGCAGCCCAGCGTCGTGCGGATGTTCGCGATCAGCTCATACAGCGCGATCTCGCCGGAAAAATCGACGCCCTGCACCGGCTCGTCCAGCACCAGCAGATCCGGTTTGCGCGCGATGGCGCGGGCCAGCAGCGCGCGCTGGAACTCGCCGCCGGACAGGTGGCGCACCTCCGCCTTCGCCAGATGCGCGATCC
This sequence comes from Alphaproteobacteria bacterium, assembly GCA_038117045.1. GTDB lineage: Bacteria > Pseudomonadota > Alphaproteobacteria > UBA6615 > UBA6615 > JABJAG01. Next base: position 73,318 of record JAYOFE010000012.1, read on the forward strand.
CCGTCATGTCCAGCGCCTCCGCGGTCTCGCGCGCGCCGATGCGGTTGGTCAGCGACATGAACCGGCCGACGGTCAGCGGCAGGGTCCAGTCGATGGACAGCTTCTGGGGCACGTAGCCGACCGTCAGGCCGGACGCACGGGCGGCGCGGCCCTCATCGGGCGCCAGCAGGCCCAGCGCGATCTTGGCGGTGGTCGACTTGCCGCCGCCATTGGGGCCGATCAGGGTGACGATCTCGCCCCGGCGCACCGTCAGGTCGATCCCGCGCACCAGCCAGCGCCCGCCGCGGTTGACGCCCGCGCCGTCCAGCGAGATCAGCGGTGTGTTGGTGTCGAGCATGGCCTGTATGCGATGTGCCGGATGGGGTTCTTGATCGCCGGGTTATTGCACGTTATACCATTACGCGCAAAACGTTATGATATTACATATCAAGGAGAGTTTCATGCGGATGTTCCCGGGTCTTCTGGCTGCCGCCATGTCCGCAGCCACCGCGATGGGGGGCAGTCTGACACCGGCGCAGGCCGCGCCCGACGTCGTCGTGTCGATCAAGCCGATCCATTCGCTGGTCGCCGCCGTCATGCACGGAGTGGGCGAGCCCGGTCTGATTGTTGAAGGCGCGGCTTCGCCGCACAGCTACAGCCTGCGCCCGTCGCAGGCGCGCAGCTTGTCCGAAGCGGATATCGTGTTCTGGGTGGGGCACGAGCTTGAGGCGTTTCTGGAAAAACCGATCGAGACCCTCGGTTCAAATGCGCGCTCGGTGGAACTGATCGATACGGAAGGTCTGGTGAGACTGGGCTTCCGCGAGGGCGCGACCTTCGAACGTCACGGCCATGGCGAGGATGACCATGACGAAGACGCGCATGAGGAGCACGGCCATGGCGAAGACGATCATGACCACGAAGAACACGGCCATGAGGAACACGCACATGACGCGGTCGATGCGCATGTCTGGCTCGATCCGGAGAACGCGCGGCGCATGGTTCATGCAATCGAACATGTGCTGGCGGAGGCCGATCCTGCGAACGCGGCCCGGTATGAGGCCAATGCCGATGCGCTGATGGGGCGCCTGACGGCACTCCGTGAAGATGTGCAGGGCATCGTCGCGCCGGTTCGCGAGCGGCCGTTCGTCGTGTTCCACGATGCGTATCACTATTTCGAGGAGCGGTTCGGCCTGCATGCTGCGGGCTCGGTCACGGCGTCGCCGGAGACGGTGCCGGGGGCCGCGCGTGTTCGTGAAATCCAGGCGCGTATCCGGGACCTCGGCGCGACCTGTGTATTCGCGGAACCGCAGTTCACGCCCAAGCTGATCAAGGTTGTCACCGAAGGGACTGAGGCGCGCACCGGCATTCTCGATCCCCTGGGGGCGTCGCTGGAGCCGGGGCCGGACCTCTATGGCACGCTCCTGACGGACATGGCGTCGTCGTTCCGCGCCTGCCTGGAGCCGCGCAGCTAGGCGTCTTCCAGCGGATCAATCCGTGCTGACCCGCGATGCGGGCCGAACAGGCAGGCGAGCGCCATGATCGCGCCGGCGACGACGGCGATCATGCCCGCCGCGCTGACGGCGTTTATCGCGCCAATCCATAGCGGGCCGTAGCCTGCCAGCACATAGCCCCCGACGGCGGCGACGGCGGCGAAGACGACGCTCCAGATCACCTGATGTTCCAGCCGGTCGGTCATCAGCCGCGCGGCGGCGGGCGGGCAGATGAACATGGCGATCACGATGATCGAGCCGACGGCGTCGAAGGCGGCGACGGCGGCGGCGGAGGCCACCACCACCAGCGCGAAGCCGATCAGCGAGACCGGAAGGCCGAGCGTGCGGGCATAGCCCTCATCGAAGGTCGAGAGCTTCAGCGGCCGCCAGAAGACGACGGTGAGCACCGCCACCGCGGCGGCCACCATCGCGATGCGGGGCAGTTCGGCGGGCAGGTTCGCCAGCGCCGCGCCGTCGAACAGGGACGACCAGCTTGTTCCGTCAAGCCAGATCAGGCTCTCAAGGTTTCCATACAGCGCATGCTCCACATCCAGGTGCACGCCGCTGGTGTCGCTCTGCTCCAGCAGCAGCACGCCGAAGGCAAAGAGCGAGGTGAAGACGACGCCCATCGCCGCGCCGGGCTCGATCCGGCCCAGCCGCCGCACCGTCTCGATCATCACCACCGCGACGATGGCCGCCCCGGCCGCGCCCGCCATCATCGGCCAGGTCGAGACCTCGCCGCTGATGAGAAATCCGACGACGATGCCGGGCAGTACCACATGGCTGATGGCGTCGCCGATCAATGCCTGGCGGCGCAGCAGCAGGAAATTTCCCGGCAGCGCGCAGGCGATGGCGGCCAGCACGCCGATGGCCAGCGGGACGAGGCTGAGCTGGACGAATTCCGAGCCGGTCATGACGGCACCGCCTCGGGGGGACCGATGCGCCGGTCGATCTCCGCGATCTCGTCGCGTGTCAGAACGTCCTCGATGGGTCGCAGGATGTCCTGCCGGTTGATGATGGCCTCGTCCCGGTGGATCTGCCGGGCGATCTCCCAGCGGTGTTCGTCGCGCAGGATGCGTGCGGCCTGCGCGCGGCCCGTCTCGGTCGCCACCCCGTCGCGGCGCACGAGGCCCGCCTTGCGCAGGACCGAGACGGTCACGGGATCGAGGATTTCCTCGCCCCGTGCCAGCGCCAGCAGGCCCTGGCGCCGATGCACCTGCCGGTGAAAGGTGCGGTAGCGGATCATCGCCGCCAGCAGGCCGCGCGTCGGCGCAAAGGCGATCGAGACAGCGAACAGCGCAAAGCAGACCAGCACGATGATCGGCCCTGTCGGCAGGTCGGGTGCCGACGCGGAAATCGCCGCGCCCAGGAACCCCGACGTCCCGCCGACGAGGCCTGCGATCCAGACCACGTTGCGGGTGTTGTCGGACCAGAAACGGGCGGCGACGGGCGGGATGATGAGCATGGCCACGATCAGGATCAGGCCCACCAGTTTCAGCCCGACCACGGTGACCGCCAGGGTCAGCGCCATCATGGCGAGGTCGGTGCGCGACACCGAAATCCCGACCGAAGCCGCGAAGCCGGGGTCGAAGGCCACCATGGTCATCGGGCGGCGCAGCGCGATCACCAGCGCCAGCACAAGGAAGCCCGCCACGGCGATGAACACCGCGTCATGAAAGAGCATGCCCGCCGTGGCGCCGAGCAGGAAATCCTCCAGCCCGGCGCGCCGGCCGGCGGTCATGGTCTGGATGACGGTCAGCAGCACGATGCCCGCGCCGAAGAAGACCGACAGCACGGCGCCGATGGCGGCGTCCTCTGCCAGCCGTGTACGCCGGGATATCCACTGGACCAACAGCAGGCCAAGCCACGCGCTCAACGCCGATCCGGCCAGCAGGGCAGGGAGGTTCCGGCCGTCTCCGCCCAGCGCGACGAGCACCATGAACGCCACGCCCACGCCGGGCAGGGTTGCGTGGGCGACCGCATCGGAGATCAGCGCACGCTTGCGCAGGAAGATGAAGGTGCCGGTGCAGCCGGCGGCGATGCCCAGCAGCGTCGTACCGACGGTCACGAGCGCGGCGTTGTAGCCGGCGCGGAACAGGAAGGCGTCCAGCAGGGTCTCGAGCACGGGCGCCGTGTCCGGGCTTACTGCGGGTCGAGGCGGAGCTGGTCGATATGCACGGCGGCCAGCCGCCCGCCATAGGTCTTCTGCAGGTTGTCTGCGGTGAAAACTTCCTCGACGGCGCCTTCGGCGATCTTGTTGACGTTGAGCAACAGCACATCGTCGAAATAGTGGGCGACTGTCGTCAGGTCATGGTGCACGCACACCACGGTGCGGCCGTTGTCGCGGATCGCCTTGAGCACATCGATGATCGCGCGCTCGGTCGCGGCATCGACGCCCGCGAAAGGCTCGTCGAGCAGGTAGAGCTCTGCGTCCTGGGCGAGTGCGCGGGCGAGAAAGACACGCTGCTGCTGGCCGCCGGAGAGCTGCCCGATCTGGCGGTCGTGGAAGTCCTCCATGCCGACGCGCTCGAGGCAGGCCATGGCGGTGTCGCGCTGTTTCGCGCTGACCCGGCGTAGCAGGCCAAGCTGGCGGTAGAGTCCCATCAGGACAACATCGATCACGCGGGTCGGGAAGTCCCAGTCCACGCTCGCGCGCTGGGGCACATAGGCGATGCGGTGCCGGGCGGACGCCAGCGGTTCGCCGAAGACCGTCACCTGGCCTGAAAGTTTCGGCACCATGCCAAGAGCCGCTTTCAGGAAGGTGGACTTGCCCGCGCCGTTGGGGCCGACGATGGCCGCCAGGCGTCCCTGCGTGAATGTCGCGTCGAGTGAGAAGACGGCGGGCTTTTGCCCGTAGGAGACGGTCAGTTCGCGTACAGCCAGCGGTGCGTCTGAAAGGCTGGAGCCGCGGACCGGTCTGCCGTCGGTTGCGGCCAGTTCGATGGAGGTGTTCTCGGCAAACGTCATCGGTTCAGCTCCCCGCGGACAGGCGGCTGTTCATCCCGCGCTCTGGTGCCGTCCCGCCAAGCGCACGGGTGATGGTCGTGATGTTGTGGTCGAGCATGCCGATATAGCTGCCCTCATAGGTGCCGTCCGCACCCATGGCATCGGAGAAGAGTTCCCCGCCGATCGACACCTTGTGGCCGCGTGCGGCGGCACCCTCGATCAGGGCGCGCACGTTGCGGTCGGACACGGACGATTCCACGAACACCGCGCCTACATTCTTCTCGACGAGCAGGTCGACCAGTTCCGTGATGCGGTTCAGCCCCGCCTCACTTTCGGTCGAGATGCCCTGGATGCCGATCACATCGAACCCGTAGGCGCGGCCGAAATAGTTGAAGGCGTCATGCGCCGTGACGAGGTAGCGGGTCGCCTCGGGCACGCTGCGCAGCGTTCTGTCGGCATAGGCGACCAGACCCTTGACTTCCGCGAGATGGCGCGCGGCGTTTGTCTCGAAGGTCGAACGCGCCTCGGGTCGGGCCGCGATCAGCGCGTCACGGACCGCCGTAACCACACCCGTCCACATCTGCGGGTCCATCCACACATGGGGGTCGTACTGGTTGGCGTAGTCGTCGTGGCGCAGCAGGCGGTCCTTGGGCAGGAACTCGGCGACCGCGACAACATTCCGGCGCGTGCCCAGCTTGTGCATGAACTCCTCGAGCTGTGCCTCGAGGTATAGGCCGTGCCAGAGCACCAGGTCGGCACGGGTCATGGCCGTGATATCGGTGCGGGTCTGGCGGTAGGAGTGGGGATCGATGCCCGGGCCCATCAGGGCGCGCACGCGAACTTCGTCGCCGCCGACCTGTCGCGCCGCATCGGCAATCATGCTGGTGGTGGCCACGACATCGAGTTTCGCCCGTTCCGACAACGCAGGCGTGGCTGGCAGGAGCATCGCAGCCGCGAACAGCACGGCAGCAAATGCCGCCGGAACCCGCTGCCACGAGGCGGCAAGACGATTCATTTCCGCTCGGAATACGTTGTTCACAGGTCGTATCCAGCCATCTCAACAATAACGTCAGTCAAATATATTTAGCCCGACCTAAAAATGCCAGTACCATGTAAGCTTTTGGTGGCGACCGGACCTGGGCTGGCATTGTCAATGTGGCTGGGGTCCCGCATAGTCTTTTCATGTCCGAATCGCGCGGCCAAAAAGACAAACCGGAAAATTCCCGAACGGACGGTGCCGTTTCAGCCCGGATGTCGCCTGACCGTCAGGCCAGTCATTTCCGCCGTGCGCGCATGGCACGCGAAACCGAGATCGTCGAGGACTATGTCGAGCTCGTCGCCGACCTGATCGACGAGCAGGGCGAAGCGCGCCTCGTGGATATTGCCCGGCGCCTGGGCGTTTCCGGCGCGACCGTGAACAAGATGATCGGGCGCCTCGTCGAGAAGGACCTGATCACGCGCGAGCCCTACCGCGCCATATTCCTGACCGGGAAGGGGCGGGCGATGGCCGAGGCCTCTCGCGAGCGTCACCACATCGTTGTTGCGGTGCTGCGCGCGGTCGGCGTCGATGAGGAAAATGCATGGGCCGATGCCGAGGGCATCGAACATCACTGCAGCCCGGAAACGCTGGACGCCTTCGCGCGCTTCCTCGACAAGAAGGGCAACTGACCGGCGCTTTTCTGCGCCTTTGCGGGCGCCGCTACTTTTTTGGGAACAACTGGAAGGTTTGAAGCCGGCCGCCTCAGTCGTCGGCGCTTTCCGGTGCGGCCTGTGCATTCTCGGCCTTCTCGGCCTGGATGCGGTCGAAGACCTCGCGGCGGTAGACGGAGACATCTTCGGGGAAGGTCATGCCGAGCTTGATCGACTTGCCGCGCACGTCCACGACAGTGACCTCGATATCGTCATTGATGACGATGGACTCACCAATTTTTCGGGTCAGATAAAGCATATACGTCCGGGCAATCCCTTCTGGTCTGCCCGACCCCTCCCGTGGCCGCAACGCAGTCTAACCCGCTTTACCGTTTGTTAACAGGGCAGGCAGATACTGCCGGGTAGATAAAGTTTTCGGCAATTTTGCCGCGATTTGCACCGGTCGGCCCAGCGACCCGGCGCAACCCGAAAGCCACGGAACTCTTTATGGATTTCAACAGCCTGCCGATCCTGCAGATGATGACCCGGAAGATGTCCTGGTTGTCACACCGCACTGAAGTTATTGCCCAGAACGTCGCCAATGCCGACACACCGAACTTCCGTGCACGCGACCTGAAGGAAGTCCAGTTCAGGGAACTGGTCCGCAAGGAAGGCCAGTCCGGCGGTTTCACGCCCGCCCGCACGAACGGTTCCCATCTCACAGGGCTGAACTCGAACATGCCCTTCGCGACCAGTTCCGTGCCGGACGCCTATGAGACCTCGATCGACGGCAATGACGTCAGCATCGAGCAGCAGCTTACCAAGCTGGGTGAAACCCAGATGTCCTACCAGATGACCTTGAACCTGTACCGCAAGCATCTGGACATGATCCGCACCTCGCTGACCCGCCCGGTGCGTTAACAGAGAGACCTGACAGATGTCCGACCTGAACAAGGCCATGCACATCGCCGCTTCGGGCATGCTTGCCCAGAACGTGCGCGTGCGCGTGATCTCCCAGAACATCGCCAATGCCGACAGCCTTGCCACGGCCCCCGGCCAGGACCCCTACCGCCGCCAGACGGTCAGTTTCCGTGAGGAAATGAACCGTGCTCTCGGCGCGAAGGTGGTTCGCATCGGCGAAATCGGCATCGACAAGACCAGTTTTGAAAGCCGCCTCGACCCGGGCCATCCCGCGGCCGACGAGAACGGCTACGTCAAGCTGCCGAACGTGAAACCGATGATCGAGATGGTCGACCTGCGCGCTGCACAGCGCAGCTACCAGGCCAACCTGCGTGTCGTCGACGTCGCCCGCACCATGGTGTCGCGCACGCTGGAGTTGCTGAAGTAGCTCCCTGAACCCTTCCATCAACCGCGAACTCTTGCCACGGGAGTAATCGCATGACGTCTCCAATCACCAGCGCCATCGGCGCCTATGTCAACGCCGCCAAGGGCGGCCCGGGCCTCGAAGCCCCGGCGCAGCCGGCCGGCCAGAACTTTGCCGACCTGATCAAGGGCGCCGCGGAAAGCGCGCTCGAGGCAGGCCAGAAGGCTGATGCCGTCACGATGCAGGCCATCGACGGCAATGCGGAGGTCGCCGAAGTGGTGACAGCGCTCGCCGATGCCGAACTGGCCCTGCAGTCTGTCGTCGCCATCCGCGACCAGGTCGTGCAGGCCTATCAGGAAATCCTGCGCATGCCGATCTGATGATCGGCTTACCTCGTTCCCGGCAGAAGGCTTGACGATGGATACTGCGGCTGTCCTTGACGTATCCCATGACGCGATCGTGGTGCTGCTGAAGCTGTCGGCACCGATCATGCTGACCGCGCTGGCGATCGGCCTGGTCGTCTCGTTGTTCCAGGCACTGACCCAGATCCAGGAGATGACACTGGCTTTCGTGCCGAAGATCCTCGTCGTGTTCGTCGCGCTCCTGGTTTTCCTGCCGTTCATGCTCTCGACCCTGATCACCTTCACCGAAGGGTTGGCCGATCGCATTATCGGCCTCGGCTGACGAAAGGCCCCGCGATGCTCGACGGGCTGCTGGTCGGCGACGTCTACCTGTTCATGATGATCTTCGCCCGGATGGGCAGTGCGATGGTCGTGCTGCCTGGCTTCGGCGAGATCACCATTCTCGTCCGCGTCCGCCTGGTCTTCGCGCTGGCCTTCACCTTCATCATGTTCCCGATGGTGTCGAACACCCTGCCGCCGCTGCCGCCGAATGTGCCGGAGCTGTTCGTGTTTTTGGGCGGGGAGATCCTCGTTGGTCTCGCCATCGGCGTTATTGCGCGCCTGCTGATCTCTATGCTCCAGGTGGGCGGCACCATCATCGCCTTCAATGCGGGCCTTGCGAGCGCCCAGCTTTTCGATCCCTCGGCTGGCCAGCAGGGCGCGATCACCGGTGCGTTCCTCGCGACGCTCGGCATTACACTGCTGTTTGTCACCAACATGCACCACGCGATGCTCATGGCGCTCGTGGACAGCTATGCGCTGTTCGTGCCCGGTGCGGGGTTCCCCATCGGCGATTTCTCCGAGATGGCGACACGGGTCGTCTCGGACAGTTTCCGTCTCGGCCTGCAGATCGCCCTGCCGGTGCTGGTCGTGGGAGTGCTCATCTACATGTCCATGGGCCTGATGGCGCGGCTGATGCCGCAGATGCAGGTCTTCTTCATCGCACTGCCCCTGCAGATTCTCGTCGGCTTTTCTGTCCTGGCGGTCACACTGGGTGTGATCATGATGGTGTTCATCGACCACTTCGAAACCGTCATGGGCGGTTTCCTGCGCACGCCATAGGAGCGCGGACATGGCCGACCAGGATCAGGACCAAAGCCAGAAAACAGAAGAGCCGACCCAAAAGAGGCTCGACGACGCCAAGAAGAAGGGCGATGTCGTCGATTCCCGCGAGGTCACCAACTGGTTCATGCTGGCCTCGGGCGTGCTGGTGATCGGGGGCTTCCTGCCCTCGACCGGCGGCATGATCCTGCGTGAGATGCGCCGTTTCCTGGAGCGGCCCCACGACATCGCCTTCGGGACGGAATCGATCGGACTGCTGCTCTCCGAAGTGACGTCCGGTGTCGGTCTCGCGCTTGCCCTGCCGCTGGCCGTGCTTGTCGCCGCGGCCATCGCCGCACCGCTGGCCCAGCACGGGCTGATCTTCACGACGGAAAAGATGAAGCCGTCGCTCGACAAGATCTCGCCTCTGGCCGGGCTCAAACGCATGTTCTCGCTGCGCTCGGTCACGGAACTGCTGAAAGGCCTGCTGAAGATCGCGATGGTCGCGGCTGTTACGGGCACGGTGCTCTGGCCCGCCCGCAAGGAATTGCCCCACATCCCGACCATGGAAATCGCGGGCGTTCTCGACCTGCTGTTCTGGCTGGGGCTGAAGGTCTTCGGTGGGGTCGTGATCGTGCTCACGGCGCTGGCCCTGATCGATTACATGTACCAGACCTTCGAACACCGCAAGAAACTGCGGATGAGCCGCCAGGAAATCCGCGACGAACAGAAGCAGTCCGAAGGCGACCCGCATGTGAAAGCGCGCCTGCGCGCCATCCGCAACGAACGCGCGCGCCAGCGCATGATGGCCGCCGTGCCGACGGCTGATGTGGTGATCACCAACCCGACCCACTACGCCATCGCGCTGTCTTATGACGATGCGATGATGGCCGCGCCGAAGGTTGTGGCGAAGGGTGTCGACGAGGTGGCTGCGCGCATTCGTGCGACGGCGAGCGAGCACAATATCCCGATCTTCGAGAACCCGCCGCTGGCGCGCGCGCTGCATGCGTCCGTCGACATCGACGAGTTTATCAAGCCCGAGCACTTCAAGGCGGTGGCGGAAATCATCGCCTTCGTCATGGGGATCACCAAGGTGCGCCCGCGGCCGTCGCGCGAAGGGGCCTTCGGCCCGGAAGCCGTGGCGGAATGACGTGGCGCTTGGCGGAAGCAGGCGGCAGGGTTTATGAGTTTGGCTGACGCACAGCGCGCGCGGGCTGCAGCCCGCAACCTGGCAACGGAACGGCACATGCCCGACAGCGTTCGTAACAACCTGGCCAAGCCTGCCCGACTGGGCGATGACCCGGTCATGCTCGGCTGCGGCGCAGCGCTGGTTGCAGTCGCGCTTGCGACGATCGCTGTGTTCGCGCGGCGCGGGGAACCGGTCGAGGATCTCGTGATTATGGGTGTCGGGGTTGGCCTCGTCGTGGCCATCGGCATCTTCGGGATGTGGGCGATGCGCAAGCGGCAGGCCGAGTTGATCGGCCAGCGTGCACTCTGGCGCAACATCGGCGACGTGTTTCCGTTCCCGGCCTGCGTTGTCGATCCGAGCGGATCGGACGCATGACATCGGCGGTCGCAAAGGGCGTGCCGATGACCGATGAGATCGCGGTGCGCGAGAGCAGCGGCACGACCGGCTGGCTGCGGGTTGCTGCATACCCGCTGGACGGGGCGCCGGGATGCGCGCTGTGGACCGTAGAGGACATCACCTCGCGCCGGCGCATGTAACAGACGATCCATGACGAGCAGGCCAAGCTGGTCGATTTTCTCGAGAATGCACCGATCGGGTTCTACTCAGTGGACCAGAACGGACGCTTCGTCTTCGCCAACAACGCCTTCGCAGGTTGGCTGGGTTATGAGCCAGACGAACTCATCTCGGGCGAAATGCATCTGCACGAGTTCCTTGTCACCCGGCCGGCACCAGGGACTGCACCCTATCGTCCGGCGTCCGACAAACCGGACGGCTCGTCCCAGACGGGTGGCTATGAGGTCACCCTCAAGGGGCGCAACGGCGTTCCGGTGCAGGTCTATATCGGTCAGACGGAAGTGCGTGGCGCCGGCGGCGGGCTGCGCACGCGGTCCGTCGCTCGAGACCTCACCCCCGAGCGTGAATGGGAACAGGCGCTTCGCCGCTCCGAACAGCGCTTCGCACGCTTCTTCGAGGATGCCCCGGTCGGCATCGTCCTTCTGGATGCCGAGGGCTGGGTCACGGAATCGAACCGGACATGGCGCAACCTTGTCGCGCCTGTGGACCAGAAGCTCCTGGGCCGCAGGATCACCGATTTCGTCGTCGAGGATGACGATGGCAAGGTCTCGACCTGGCTTGAGCGGGTGCTGGCGGATGCCGATCTGGCGGCGCCGACGGATGTGCGCCTGCGCACGGTCAACGAGGCGGGCAACAACCGGATTGCGACGCTGTATGTCAGCCGCATGGATGACGGGCAGGGCGGCGTCTACGGCCTGATCGTCCATTTCCTGGAGACGACCGAGCAGCGTACGCTCGAAGTCCAGTTCGCGCAGGGCCAGAAGATGCAGGCGGTCGGCCAGCTGGCCGGCGGCATCGCCCATGACTTCAACAACCTGCTGACCGCGATGATCGGCTTCTGCGACCTGCTCCTGCTGCGTCACAGTCCGGGCGACCAGTCGTTCGGCGACATCATGCAGATCAAGCAGAATGCCAACCGCGCCGCCGGCCTCGTGCGCCAGCTCCTGGCCTTCTCGCGCCAGCAGACCCTGCAGCCGCGCGTGCTGTCGATGACCGATGTGCTGGGTGACCTGTCGAACCTGCTACGCCGCCTGATCGGTGCCAACATCCGGCTCAACATGATCCACGGCCGCGACCTGTCGCCGATCCGCGCGGACCAGGGCCAGGTCGAGCAGGTGATCATCAATCTTGCTGTGAATGCCCGCGACGCCATGGCCGCCGAGGGCGGTGAGCTCACCATTGAAACCTATTCCGAAACGCTGGTCGCGACCGAGCGGCGCGGCGTCGAGGCAATTCCGGCGGGCGACTATGTCGTGGTCCGTGTGGCCGACACCGGCGTCGGCATTCCCAAGGAACATTTCGAGCATATTTTCGAGCCGTTCTTCACCACCAAGGAGGTGGGCGAGGGGACCGGCCTCGGCCTGTCGACCGTCTACGGCATCGTGAAGCAGACCGGCGGCTATATCGTCGTCGATTCCATGCCCGGCAAGGGCACGTCCTTCACCATCCTGCTGCGGGCCCATGCGGCCGAGACCCCCGCGCGCGTCGCCGCCGAGAAGGCCGACGCGCCGGGTGCTGTCGAGACGACGGGGGCGGGCACCGTGCTCGTGGTCGAGGATGAGGATGCGGTGCGGCTGTTCTCCGCTCGTGCGCTGCGCGCGAAGGGGTACAAGGTGCTGGAGGCCCGCACCGGCGAGGCTGCGATGGAGCTGATGGGCGTGGTCGAGGAGCCCATCGACCTGCTGATCACCGATGCGGTGATGCCCGAGATGGACGGCCCCACGTTGATCAAGAACGTGCGCGACCGCACGCCGGAAATGCCGGTGATCTGCATTTCCGGTTACGCGGAGGAAACCTTCCGCAAGCGCCTGGGCGAGGACCAGGACATCCACTTCCTGCCCAAGCCGTTCTCGCTGGCCCAGCTGGCCGGCAAGGTGAAGGAAGTGATGGACCGTGTGCCCGGCTAGGCACGCCGTCACCGATCTCCGAAAACCCGTCTGAGCGACTCCACCGCGCGCGATAGCGTGTATAGGAATTTTGCCGGAAAATTCTGAAATTCCGGGTAAAATAGGCTGTTCCGCAACAAGAACAAAAAAAGAACTTTACTGTGAGAACAAAAGCGGTACATTGATCGCCTGACATGCGGATTCGGAAGTCCGGCCGCAAAACCAAGGAGAGATCGATGGGTGCCACACCGCTTCGTGTTGTTGAGGACCACAAGATGAATTCGGAAGATCGCAAGAAGGCGCTCGAAGCTGCGCTCGGCCAGATCGAGAGGTCCTACGGCAAGGGTTCGATCATGCGCCTCGGCGATGAGAATGCCGTCGATATCGCCTCGATCTCCACCGGCTCGCTCGGCCTCGACATTGCGCTGGGCATCGGCGGCGTACCGCGCGGCCGTGTGGTCGAGATTTACGGCCCGGAAAGCTCGGGCAAGACGACGTTGGCGCTGCATGTCACCGCCGAGGCACAGAAAGCCGGCGGCACCTGCGCGTTCATCGATGCCGAACACGCGCTCGACCCGATCTATGCCCGCAAGCTGGGTGTCAACCTCGACGACCTGTTGATCTCCCAGCCCGATGCGGGCGAACAGGCGCTTGAAATCGCCGACACGCTCGTGCGTTCCGGCGCCATCGACGTGCTGGTGGTGGACAGCGTAGCAGCGCTTGTTCCCCGGGCCGAACTTGAAGGCGAGATGGGCGATTCCCTACCCGGCCTGCACGCCCGGCTGATGAGCCAGGCGTTGCGCAAGTTGACCGGCTCGATCGCGCGCTCTGACACCACCGTTATCTTCATCAACCAGATTCGCCACAAGATCGGCGTGATGTTCGGCAGCCCCGAGACCACGACCGGCGGCAATGCGCTGAAGTTCTATGCCTCCGTGCGCATGGACATCCGCCGGATCGGCTCTATCAAGGACCGCGAGGAGGTCGTTGGCAACCAGACCCGGGTCAAGGTGGTGAAAAACAAGCTGGCCCCGCCGTTCAAGGTGGTCGAGTTCGACATCATGTACGGTGAAGGCGTCTCCAAGATGGGCGAGCTGCTCGACCTCGGCGTGCAGGGTGGCGTGATCGACAAGTCGGGCGCGTGGTTCTCCTACGGCAGCGAGCGCATAGGCCAGGGTCGTGAGAACGCCAAGACCTTCCTCAATGAGAATCCCGACATGGCCCGCGAGATCGAGCAAAAGATCCGCGCCAATGCAGGCCTGATTTCCGAGGCGATGATGGGCAAGCCTGAAGAGTTCGCCGAGGACGACGACACCACGGCCGTGGCCGAAGGCGACTGATCGTCGACGTTACGGGATAACCTCCGTGCGGCGGCGCCCCGGAAGGGGCGCCGTTTGCATTTGGGAGCCGGTTTTCACCTGCGGGCAGCCGCCCGTGGCGGCCTCGACACGCTTTCGGGCGCACGCTACAAACGCCGTCGGCTTGCCGCTGTACCCGGCCCAACGGCCATACGGCAGGCGTTTAAATGCTTGTGCTTTAATCGATCCGGTATTCATGGCGACCACAAACGACATTCGCAGCGCATTCCTCGATTTCTTTGCCCAGGACGGGCACGAGGTCGTTGATTCCTCGCCGCTGGTTCCCCGCAATGATCCGACATTGATGTTCACCAATGCCGGGATGGTGCAGTTCAAGAACGTGTTTACGGGTGTCGAGACGCGCCCCTACAGCCGCGCAACCACGTCGCAGAAATGTGTGCGCGCCGGCGGCAAGCACAACGACCTGGAGAATGTCGGCCATACAGCGCGGCACCACACATTCTTTGAGATGCTCGGAAACTTCTCCTTCGGAGACTATTTCAAGGAACACGCCATTGAGGCGGCCTGGAACCTGATCACGAAGGAGTACGGGCTGCCCGCGGACAAGCTGCTGGCCACCGTCTATGCCGAGGATGACGAGGCATTCGACCTTTGGGGCAAGATCGCCGGCCTGCCCGAGGACCGCATTATCCGGATCGGCACTTCCGACAACTTTTGGGCGATGGGTGACACCGGGCCCTGCGGCCCGTGTTCGGAAATCTTCTTCGATCACGGTGAGCATATCCCCGGCGGGCCTCCGGGGAGCCCGGACGAGGACGGCGACCGATTCATCGAGGTCTGGAACCTCGTCTTCATGCAGTACGAGCAGGTGACGCCCGACCGCCGTGAGAACCTGCCGCGCCCGTCCATCGACACCGGTATGGGTCTAGAGCGCATCGCCGCCGTCCTGCAGGGCAAGCACGACAACTACGATATCGACCTGATGCGCAGCCTGATCGAGGCGTCCGCACATGCGTCCAACACGGACCCTGACGGACCGGGCAAGATCAGCCACCGGGTGATCGCCGACCATCTTCGCGCCTGTTCGTTCCTGATCGCAGACGGGGTCCTGCCGTCCAACGAAGGGCGCGGCTATGTGCTGCGCCGGATCATGCGGCGTGCCATGCGGCACGCACACCTTCTCGGTTGCCGTGAACCTCTGATGTACAAGCTGGTGCCTGCACTGGTGACCGCCATGGGGGCAGCGTTCCCCGAACTGGGGCGCGCGGACGCACTGATCACAGAGACCTTCCGCCTTGAGGAGGAGCGCTTCAAGACAACGCTGGAGCGTGGCCTGCGGCTGCTGGAAGAGGAAACCGACGGGCTGGGCGAGGGACAGGCCCTGGCTGGCGAGGTCGCCTTCCGTCTCTATGACACCTTCGGGTTCCCACTCGACCTGACCCAGGACATCCTGCGCGGCCAGGGCCGCTCGGTCGACACGGCCGGGTTCGATACGGCTATGGAAGAGCAGCGTGCGGCGGCACGGCGCGCCTGGGCCGGTTCCGGCGAGGCGGCGACCGAGGAAGTCTGGTTCGATATCCGCGACGTGCACGGCGCGACTGAGTTCCTCGGTTATGACACCGAGGCGGCGGAAGGCAAGGTTGTGGCTATCGTCGTTGACGGCAAGCCCGTTGACAGCGCGCAGGTCGGATCTGACGTGGCCGTGGTCGTGAACCAGACACCGTTTTATGGCGAATCCGGTGGCCAGATGGGTGACACCGGCACCATGCATGTCCCGGGCGGCGCGACGGTTGACGTGAGCGACACCGAAAAGCACCTGGGCGCCCTGCACGTGCATCGCGGCAAGGTTGCTGAGGGCACACTGAGCGTCGGTGATGTCGTCGAGCTGCAGGTCAATGTGGTCCGCCGCGCACGCCTGCGCGCCAACCATTCTGCGACCCACCTGCTGCATGAGGCGCTGCGGATCAATCTCGGCAAGCATGTCTCCCAGAAGGGCTCGCTGGTGGCGCCCGACCGCCTGCGCTTCGATATTTCCCATCCCAAGCCGCTGAATGCCGAAGAAATCGCTGCGGTCGAGGAAGAGGTGAACCGGCGTGTCGCGGTGAACGCGGCTGTCGAAACCCACCTGATGACCCCCGACGATGCGATCGAGGCGGGTGCGCTGGCGCTCTTCGGCGAGAAGTACGGCGACGAGGTTCGCGTGGTCTCCATGGGCGGGGCGGCCAATGACGACGGTGGCAAGCGCGCGGCCTTTTCCGTGGAGCTGTGCGGCGGCACCCATGTGCGCCGGACCGGCGATATCGGCGTGTTCAAGATCGTCCACGAAAGTGCGGTGTCCGCGGGCGTGCGGCGCATCGAGGCGCTGACGGGCCCGGATGCCCGTGCCTATCTGGAAGCCCATGACCGCCTGTTGCGCGAGACGGCGGAAACCCTCAAGACCACGCCCGAAAGCGTGCCCGAGCGGGTCGCGCAACTGCTGGACGAGCGTCGGCAGCTTGAGCGAGACCTGACGGAGATGCGCCGCAAGCTGGCCGCGGGCGGAGGAGCTTCCGCGGGCGGCGGCAGCGACGCCAAGGATATTGGCGGCGTGAAGTTTGCCGCGCGCGCGTTGGCCGATGTGCCGCCACGCGAACTGAAGAGCCTCGTCGATGAACTCAAGGACCAGCTCGGGTCCGGTGTTGTGGCGGTGGCCGATGCCTATGACGGCAAGGGGTCCATCGTCGTCGGCGTGACCTCGGATCTTGCCAGCAAGGTGAGCGCGGTCGACCTCGTGCGCGTCGGCGTGGCGGAACTCGGTGGCAAGGGCGGCGGCGGCCGTCCGGACATGGCACAGGGCGGCGGGCCCGACCCGTCCAAGGTCGAGGCTGCACTTGCGGCCATCGAGACTGAACTGAAGGTCAAGCTTTCGGTCTGACAGGCCGCGGCGGAGGATATCCATGCGTTTCGAAGGCACCGACTCCTACGTCGCCACCGACGACCTGCAGGTCGCCGTCAACGCGGCCGTCACTTTGGAACGCCCACTGCTGGTGAAGGGTGAGCCGGGCACCGGCAAGACGGTGCTGGCGCACGAGATTGCGGATGCGCTCGGCGCGCCGCTGATCGAGTGGCACATCAAGTCCACGACCAAGGCCCAGCACGGCCTCTACGAGTATGACGCCGTGGCGCGCCTGCGAGATGGCCAGCTCGGCGATGAGCGGGTACAGGACATTGCCAACTATATTGTACGCGGCAAGCTCTGGGAGGCGTTCGAGAGCGACACCCGGCCGGTGCTGCTGATCGACGAGATCGACAAGGCGGATATCGAGTTCCCCAACGACCTACTGCTGGAACTCGACCGGATGGAATTCCACGTCTACGAGACCAAGCAGACGGTGGTCGCCAGGCACCGCCCGATCGTCATCATCACGTCGAACAACGAGAAGGAGCTTCCCGACGCTTTCCTGCGCCGGTGCTTCTTCCACTACATCTCGTTCCCTGACGCCGACACGATGACGCGGATCGTCGATGTCCACTATCCGAAGATCAAGACGCGGCTCCTGCGCGAGGCCCTGACGGCCTTCTACGACATCCGCGATGTACCGGGGCTGAAGAAGAAACCCTCCACCTCCGAGTTGCTCGACTGGCTGAAGTTGCTCATGGCCGAGGATATCGATCCCGAGGAACTGCGCACGAACGACCCGGCCAAGCTCATCCCGCCGCTCTACGGCGCGCTCCTGAAGTCAGAGCAGGATGTGCAGCTGTTCGAGCGGCTTGCCTTCCTCAATCGCCGCGAACGGGCGAACAGCTAGGCAGCCGCCAGATGTTCTCGGACTTCTTCTTTACCCTGAGAAGGGCCGAAGTCCCGGTTTCCCTGCGTGAGTATCTCGACCTGCTCGGCGCGATGGACAAGGGCCTCGCGCAATACGACGTCGAGGAATTCTACTATCTCTCCCGCGCGATCCTGGTGAAGGACGAGCGCCATATCGACAAGTTCGACCGGGTGTTCGGCCATGTCTTCCGCGGCCTGGAACCGCCGGAGTTCGACGACAGCGAAGCCGAGATCCCCGAGGAATGGCTGCGCAAGATGGGCGAACTCCAGCTGACCGAGGAGGAGAAAGCCCAGATCGAGGCCATGGGCGGTTGGGAAAAGCTCATGGAGACCCTGCGCGAGCGTCTCGCCGAACAGAAGGGCCGACATCAGGGCGGCAAGAAGTGGATCGGCACACAGGGTACGTCGCCCTATGGCGCGAATGGCTACAACCCGGAGGGTGTCCGGATCGGGCAGGACGGCAACCGGAACTTTTCCGCAGTGAAGGTCTGGGACAAGCGCGAGTTCAAGGACCTCGATGGCGACACCGAGATCGGCACGCGAAACATCAAGGTGGCGCTGCGCCGCCTGCGTCGGTTTGCCCGCGAGGGCGCGGCGGACGAACTGGACCTCCAGGATACGATCAGTTCGACGGCGAAGAATGGCGGCTGGCTGGACATCCGCATGGTGCCGGAGCGGCACAATGCGGTGAAGGTACTGATGCTGTTCGACATCGGCGGATCGATGGATCCGCATATCCGCATGTGCGAGGAGCTCTTCTCCGCCGCGCGGACAGAGTTCAAGCACCTTGAGTATTTCTACTTCCACAACTGCGTCTATGAATCGCTGTGGCGGGAGAATCGCCGCCGCCGCGCGGGCGGTACGCCGACCTGGGACGTGCTCCACACCTATGCGTCCGACTACAAGCTGGTCTTTGTCGGCGACGCGACCATGAGTCCCTACGAAATCCAGCATCCCGGCGGCAGCGTCGAACACTGGAATGACGAAGCCGGTGAGGTCTGGCTGAAGCGGCTGGTGCGCACCTATCCGAATGTCGCCTGGCTCAACCCCATGCCCCAGGACCGGTGGCGCTATTTCCCGACAATCGGGATGATCAGTGAAATCGTCGAGGGACGAATGTATCCGCTGACCGTCGAGGGTTTGGATGACGCGATGCGGGGACTAAGCCGTTAATATCAAAGAAAAATAAATTTTCTCATTGATATGGAACAGTTTCCCGCCACTTGGTGTTTACTTAGTTGGAAGTACCTGCAACTGAAGTTCACCCAATAAGAGACTACCCATGTCGATCACCCGTATCCTCGCCGCCGCCGGTGTCGCGTCCATCGCTCTGACCGGCGCCGCACTCGCCCAGTCCAACGTCAATCCTCAGAAGTCCGCCATGGACGAGATGAAGAAAGAGGAGATGATGAAGAAGGACGAGATGAAGAAGGATAAGATGGACAATCATGGCCAGGACATGAAGAAGGACGCCACGATGAAGAAGGACGAAATGAAGAAGGACGGGATGAAGAAGTAGCTTCATCGCTTCTCCTGTTGGACCTTCGCGCCACTCAATCGTGAGCACAGAGACCAAGCGCCAGGCGGTTGTCGCGGAAATCCCGCGGCTCCGCCGGTACGCGATCGCCCTGATGCGTGACCGCACCCAGGCTGACGACCTCGTCAATGACGTCATCCTGCGCGCGCTCGACAAGCTCCATCTGTGGCGCGAAGGCACCAACATGCGGACCTGGCTGTTCACGATCATGCACAACCTGCACGCCAACGAGATGCGCCGTCGCTCGCGCATGCTGGACGTCGTCCCGCTCGATGCGGCCCCGCAGCGTGCGGAGGCGGCAAACCAGGAAGCGGTTGTCGAACTGTCCCAACTCTCCGATGCGCTGGGTGACCTGTCCGGCCTGCACCGCCAGGTCCTGCTGCTCATAGGCCTCGAAGGCATGACCTATGCCGAGGCCGCCGGTGTCCTCGACGTGCCGGTCGGCACCGTCATGTCGCGCCTTTCGCGGGCGCGCGAGGAGTTGCGGCGGCGGATCGATGAGGGAGCAAGCACCGCGACCATCCGGAGGGTGAAATGAGCGTGGATCGGGTTTCCGACAGCGAACTCAATGCCCTCGTCGACGGCGAACTCGACCCTGCCCGCCAGGCGGAGATCGAGGACTGGCTTGCAGACAATACCGATGATGCGCGGCGCGTGGCGCGCTACCGCGCCCAGAATGCAGGCCTGCACGCGCTCTATGATGACATTCTCCACGAAGACATCCCGCCCGAGACGCTGGCCGCGTTCGGTGCACGGCGGTCGGGCATTCCGCCCTGGGCGGCGATTGCCGCGGCTGTTGCGCTGTTTATCGTCGGCGCGGCGGGCGGCTGGGGCCTGCGCGGCATGGACGACAAGGCCGAAGCCGGAAACCAGGTGGTCGCATCTGCCCCCATCGACACCCAGGAACTGATGGTTCGCGCAGCCATGGCCCATGTCGTGAGCAGCGTTGACGATATGCACAAGCCCGCGCCGGGCCGCCTGGACGACATGGACGAGTACATCACCGATCGCATGGGCAAGCCGGTGCGTGTGCCGCGGCTCGACAGCTTTGGCTACAAGCTCCTCGGAAGTCGCGTCCTGCCTGATACGGCCGGTCCGGCGGCCCAGTTCGTCTTCGCCGATGACACGGGCAAAAAGGTCTCGCTCTATGTTCGCGGCGAACAGGCAAACGGTGTGGACATCACATACGCGCTCGCCGACGACCTCTCGATGTTCTACTGGAACGATTCCGACCGGTCCTACGCCATGGTTGCCGATGTGGAAGACGAGGCAGGCCGTGAGGCGCTCCTGACGGCCGCCAAGGCGGTCTACGGCCAGCTCAGCAAATAGCACCGCGCCTTTGGGCCGCAGTTTCCTGCGGCCGATTGCGGCCGATCCCTCACAGGTGCTGCGCTTTGCCGCAACTTGCGTGCAAACCCTTTACAGACGGCGGCGCACGACGCATACAGTGCGCCGAAATCCGGCTTCGCATGCCCGGATCCGCGGTGTGCGAATTTCCAGCGATCAACAACTGATGACCTTACGGGGACGCTCATGATCGACCTGATGTCCATCGCCCGAACCGAAGCTGACGGAGGCGACCTTTTCGGCGCTCTCGAAGCCCTCTATCAGCCGACGGATGTCCGTCCTGACGGCTATCCCGACGCGATCGTCTGGCAGGGCGGCAACTTCTCGGGCGATGTGGAGCCCATCGCCCATTCGATGACCGATGCCTACGCGCTGCTCGGCACCATCGCGGCGATCGATATCCTGCAGCTTCCCTTCTACGCCGTGCCGATGTGGTCCCAGTACCGCCACGACACGAAGCTGGAATGCCTGGCCTGGTTCGGCAACATGCCGGCGACCTCAATCAAGTGGTCCACGGCCGGTGATGCCTATGTGAACGACGGCAAGGGCAACAAGGTCGTGGTCATGGGCAAGTCGGGCAATGCCCCGCTGCGCACCCAGGCCGGCGTGTTCTGTAACGTGCGCCCTTACGGCCCGATCACGGTCGTGCGCTGCATGCCCTGCCTGCCGTACTCGCAGGACCGCCCCAAGTTCAACGTCAGCGCCGATACCGGCATCGTTCACTCCGAGATGAACACCCCGGCGATCCAGATGGCCTATGCCAACCGGCTGTTCCTCAAGATGGTCCACGAGACCGGCAAGCTTGGCCGCGTTGCGACCAAGCCGACCCAGGCGATGGAAGACGGCATCAATGCCGGCCTGCATGCCTGGCTGCTCGAGGGCACCAAGTTCGAGGTCGGCCGCAAATACGCGGTGAACCCGTATGAGGAGCACCGCGAGAGCATCGAGAAGATCATCAAGCTGCTTCCCGCCGACTTCAAGGCCGGCATGGAGAACTGGGGCGGCCGGATCGAGCAGCACATCGCCGACACCAACTACGGCCTGATGCTGTGGGATCTGATCGACAAGCGTGACTGCATCATCCTCGCGACCGACCTGGACGGTGACCGCCTGACCGACCTTCTGGCCGACGTGTCCGATCCGCTGCGCGCCTTCGCGGGCAAGGTTGCAGAGAAGCTCGGCCAGGGCCCGATTGACACCCAGGAACTGTGGAACGAGATGGGCTACACCACCGGCAACGGTCGTGACATGACCTCGGTCATGCACCGCATGTCTGGCCCGCCGATCCATGAGCAGACACTGGGCTCGGCCGACGCGATGCTGCTGCGCCTGCTGGACGGCGATGAATGGGTTGGCGGCACCAAGCAACCCTACGACCCGCGCATCCACTTCGTGCTGATCCGCGATGCCTATATCGACGCCAACCCGGGCAACGAGAAGCTGAAGAAGTACCTTGACGATGCGCTCGACACCTTCGACGAGGTGTATGCGGGCGAGCGTCCGGGCTTCCTCGACGGCTACGCGAAGCTGAAGGACGCGATTACGCCTTGGAGTTGACCCCCGCGGCCTGATTGCAAAAGAAATGCCTAGACGGGCGTCCTTCGGGACGCCCGCTTGCATTTCGAGGCTAGAGTTTTCCGGTTTCGAGCTTTGCGCTCGCGGACGCGCGTTCGGCCAACAGGTCGAGCGCCTCTTCGGGTGTGTTGACGATCGGCGCGAAGTCGAGCGTCTGCTGGCGGGCGTAGCCGGTTGTGACCATGGCCTGCAGGGCATCCGACAATTTGTCCCAGTAGCCGTCCGTGTTCAAAAGCGCGATCGGCTTTTCATGCAGTCCCAGGAAGCGCCAGGTCAGGACCTCGAAGAACTCCTCCAGCGTGCCGAGCCCGCCCGGCAGCACCAGGAAGGCGTCGGACAGCTCGGCCATGCGCGCCTTGCGCTGGTGCATGTTCTGCACGATCTCGAGCGAGGTGATGTCCGTGTGCCCGACTTCCTTGCGCATCAGGAAGTCCGGGATGATGCCGGTCACCTTGCCGCCGGCGTTCATGACCGCATCGGCGACGGTGCCCATGACGCCGACCCGGCCGCCGCCATAGACGAGGTCAATGCCGCGCGCGGCCATCAATGTGCCGAGTTCGGTTGCTGCATCTTTGTGGGATTGCGGGCCGTTGTTGGAAGAGCCGCAGTAAACGCAAACGGAAGAAAGTAACGGTACCATAGTCCTGACCTTTTTCGCGGAAAACGGCAGTTTGCCTAGAATCAGCCCGCGTAATAGGCTCTTCATATAACAGGAATCTCTCCGGAATGTGGCCGTGAACCGATCTTACGTCTATGGCGGTCTGGTGGTCCTCGTGATCGCCGCGATTATTGGTGCCTGGATGTTCTTCCAGCTGCCTGAACCGGACGCACCTATGGAGCGCGCCGACACGCCGGCGGGGCAGGCTGCCGACGAGCCGGGCAACGCCCCTGCGGGCAAGGACGCAACCGCACAGGCGCTGGTCCCCAGCTTCGACATTGTTCGCGTCGACGAGGCGGGCAATGTGGTGATCGCCGGCCGCGCGGTTCCGGGCTGTACCATTATCGTGCGAGAGGGTGATGTCGAGGTGGGCCGGGTGACCGCCGACCGCTCGGGTGAGTGGGTGCTGGTACCTGCCGAACCGCTGGCCGCGGGCGAGCGCGAACTGCACCTGTTTGCCGAATGCGACGGCGCCGATCCGGTCGAGGCCGACCGTGTCATCGCGCTTTCGGTGCCGGAGCGCGACGGCAAGCCGGTCGCCGTGGCGGTGGCGCGCGACGGATCAGGCAAGGCCGACGTGCTGCAGCGCCCCGAAATTTCGGGAGGCCCGGCGGCCATCGGCGATATCGATTATGACGACGACGGCAACACGACCATTTCCGGGGTAGCGGCGCCGGACAGCATCGTGCGCCTGTATCTCGACAACCGCCTCGTGGGCGAAACCCGGGCGGATGCCAGCGGGCGGTGGTCCATCACCCTGAACGACAAGGTGCCCCCGGGCTCCTATAACCTGCGGGTCGACCAGGTCGGTCCGGACGGGCAGGTCGTCGCGCGTTCGGTGATCCCGTTCGTGCGCGGCGAACCCCTGACCGATCTTCCGGAAGGCCGTATCGCGATCATCCAGCCGGGTGACCACCTGTGGAAGCTCGCGCGCCAGCGTTACGGCTCGGGTTTCCAGTACACGCTCATCTATGAAGCGAACAAGGACCAGATCCGCAATCCGGACCTGATCTATCCGGGCCAGATCTTCACGCTTCCGACCGTTAACTGACCGCTTCGGCGATTACTGCAAGTTACTCCGCCGGTGCCCCCGAGGCATGCGGCGTGTTTGCCTCTCCCCTTCGGCGTGCGCGCCATGCGAGGAAGTTCTCGCGCGCCATCAGCGCGCTCGGTGTGATCAGCAGGGTCAGGATGGTGGCGAAGGTCAGTCCGGCCACGATGGCAGTCGCGAGCTGGACCCACCACTGGGTCGACGGTGCGCCGATGCTCACCTCGCGGCTGACGAAATCGATATTCACCTGCATGACCATGGGCAGCAGGCCGAGCACGGTCGTCACCGTGGTCAGCAGCACGGGGCGCAGGCGCTGGGCACCTGTCAGCAGGATCGCGTCGCGCGGGTTGTCGAGGGTCTTGCGGAGCCTGTCATAGGTGTCGATCAGCACGATGTTGTTGTTTACGACAATGCCGGCGAGCGCGATAACCCCGATGCCGCTCATCACGATGCCGAAGGGCTGGCCGATGATCAGCAGGCCCAGCATGACGCCGATGGTGGACATGATCACGGCTGTCAGGATGAGCAGCGCCGAATAGAAGCTGTTGAACTGGGTAACGAGGATGATCGCCATCAGGAACAGTGCGATCGCAAAGGCTTTCATCAGGAAGGCCTGGGCCGCCTTCTGCTCCTCGTCCTCGCCGCGGAACTCCACGTCGACGCGCGGGTCGATGTTCGCGGTATCGAGCCAGGCGCGGATTTGCCGGACCATATCGTCGGCCAGCACGCCCGGCTGCACGTCGGCGCGCACCGTCATTGCGCGCTCTGAATCGACCCGGCGAAGCTGGCCGGTGCGCGGTTCGGCCTTCCGTTCGACGAAGTTGCTGATGGGGACCAAGCCCTCGGCTGTCTGCAGGCGAATTTCATCCAGCTGGTCGAAGGTGCGGTCCTTGCGCGGGTAGCGCGCGGTCGTCTCGACCTCGTCGTCCGTATCGTTTGGGCGGTACTCGGTCACCTTCATGCCGTTGGTCACGAACTTCACGGCGTTACCGATCATCGCCACGTCGGCGCCGAACTTCGCCGCCTCCGCGCGATCGACCGTGATCTCCCATTCAATACCCGGAATGGGCCGGCTGTCCTCGATATCCTTGAGGCCCGCCAGCCCGTCCATAAATGCGCGGACCTTTGCGACCTCGGCCTCGATCAGTTCGGGGTAGCGGGAGGTAAGCTGGACCTGCACCGGCTTGCCGACCGGCGGTCCGGCCTCTTCCTTGCGGGTCTCAACCATGATCCCGGCAAGATCCCCCGTGCGCTCGAACACGTCGGCCAGGATCACGTCGGCTGGGCGGCGCTGGTCCCAGTCCGCGAACTCCAGGTTGATGGTACCGATGACGTCCTCGGCTTCCTCGTCACGGATCGGCAGGTTGCCGGCGAGCGAATAGACGGACTCGAACTCGCCGCGCTCGTCCTGCAATTCCAGGATGCGCTTTTCGACCTCGCCAACCAGCGCGGTCTTCTCGGCCACGGACAGGTTGCCGCGCGCATGGATCTGGATCGCAGCCTGCTCGGGTTCGACCTTCGGGAAGAACTCGACGCCCTTGCCCAGCGCGCCATAGGCCATCCAGGACGCCACCAGCACGACAAACGCACCGGCGAGCACGATTCCCGGCCGTTTGATGACGGCGCTGAGCAGGTGCACGTAGCCCGCTGTCAGGGTGGACAGCTTGCTGATATCCAGCTTCTCGTCGTCTGACATGGCCGCCGCGGCTTCCTCGCCGCCTGACGGCGCCTCGGACTGGCGGTCGACCAGCCGGACGATCCGCGATCCGATCCACAGTCCGCTGGCGAGGCCGAGGATTGAGAACACGATGCCGGCCGCCGTGACGGCGCCGCCTTCGCCGATTGCAGAGCTGGTCACCGCGCGGCCGAGACCGGACAGGACAGCCGCGCCGAGAACCGCACTCACGGCGTAGACCATGAGCCGCGCGATCAGTGCGAAATTCGCACCGAGGACCGGCACGAACAGCAGTGCCATGGCGAGCGAGGCGGTCAGGGTGGCGACAAGCGTGATCGGCAGGAATTTCATGAATTCGCCGACGATGCCGGGCCAGAAGAGCAGGGGCGCGAAGGCCGCGAGCGTGGTTGCTGTCGAGGCGATGATCGGCCAGGCCATGCGCTTGGCGGCCTGCGCATAGGCCACCTCGGGCGGCTCGCCCTCCCGGAGTTTCCGGTCGGCGTACTCGGTCACCACGATGGCGCCATCCACCAGCATGCCGACAGCGAGGATGAGGGAGAACAGGACGACGATGTTCACCGTCAGACCCAGCGCGTTGATCACCAGGATTGCGGTCAGGAAGGAGCCCGGGATGGCAATGGCGACGAGGATGCCGGATCGCAGACCGAGTGCGCCCACTACGGCGATCATCACCAGCAGCACGGCGCTCAGCACGTTGTTCTGCAGGTCGGAAAGCATGTTGCGCACGCGGACCGACTTGTCCTGTGAAAACGAGACGGAGATGGATTCAGGCCAGTTCTCCTTATCCCGGTCCACGACCTCGCGGACCTGCTCGATCGTATCGAT
Organism: Alphaproteobacteria bacterium; assembly: GCA_038117045.1. Taxonomy (GTDB): domain Bacteria; phylum Pseudomonadota; class Alphaproteobacteria; order UBA6615; family UBA6615; genus JABJAG01. The sequence goes on from JAYOFE010000012.1 coordinate 99,592, forward strand.
GATGTTCTGGCCGGTGCGCTTTGAGACCTCGAGCGAGACGGCGCCCTGGCCGTTGGCCCGCGCCACGGTCTCCCGGTCGCGGAAGGTGCGGCGGACGGTGGTCAGGTCACGGAAGGTGACGGTCGCATTGTCGCTGACCTTCACAGGCAGGTTGAGGATGTCGTCGACGGTCTCGATCAGGCCCGGGACCTTCACTTCGAAGCGGCCCTGGCCGGTGTCGAGGGAGCCCGCGGCCACCAGCTGGTTGGAACGCGACAGCATGTTCAGCAGCGCGCCGGGGTCGACCGCATAGCTCTCCAGCAGTTCGGGCCGGACGATGATCTCGACAATCTCGTCGCGGTCGCCGCCGGTCTTGGCCTCGAGCACCGGCGGCAGGGACTCGATCGAATCCTGCAGGTCCCGTGCGAGGCGCAGCAGCGTGCGCTCGGGCACGTCGCCCGAAAGGGTGACCACGAGGATCGGGAACAGGCTGAGGTTCACCTCGTTGACGGTCGGCTCGTCGCTCTCGTCCGGGAGGTCCGGGCGGACGAGGTCGACCTTCTCGCGCACATCGTTCATGGCGATGTCGGGATCGAAGCCGGCCTCGAACTCCAGCAGCACATTGCCGCCGCCCAGATAGGCGGTGGACCGTATTTCCTTCACGCCCTCGATCGAGCGGAGCTCGGATTCCATCGGCCGGACCAGCAGGCGTTCGGAATCCTCGGGCGAAATGCCCTGGTGATGCATCGAGACATAGATGATCGGGATGTTGACGTCCGGCTCCGCCTCTTTCGGGATGGCGTCAAACGAGAAGGCACCCGCGATCAGCAGGAGGACGAGCGTCGCGAGGACGGTCCGCGAACGGTTGAGGGCAGCGTCAATCAGGCTCATGAGCCGGTGCCTGCCACGATGCGGGCGGGGCCGGGCACGGGCGTGACCTTTTCCCCGTCGATGACGAATTCCTGGCCCACGGTGATCAACCGGATGTTTTCGGGCAACCCGCCCAGCCATACGCCGTCGGGCTCATCCGCAATGATATCCACGGGGTTGAAGACCACGACATTGTCGCCATTCACCGTCTTCACTCCGACAACGCCGTCGTCGTCGAGGGTGAGGGTGGACGGGGTCACAAAATGGGCGAGTCCGCTGTTCACGGGCACCTCGATTTCCGCGGTCAGGCCGTCGCGGATCTTTCGGTCTTCGTTGGCCACTTCAAGCTCGACCCGGTAGGTGCGCGTCGCTGGATCCGCGATGGACGCCACGTAGCGGACGATGCCGTCGTGTTCGCTACCATCGATCAGCCGGATGGTACCGGGCATCCCGACGCTGATCTTTCCGACCTGCCGCTCGCTGACCTGGCCCGCGACAAGGATGGGGTCGAGGTCGACCACCGTCGCTGCCACGTCACCGACGAGGACATAGTCGCCCAGTTCCACATGGTCAGCCCCGATGATGCCGTCGAACGGCGCCTCGAAGGTCGTGCGGTCGATATCGATCTGGATCTGCTCGACGACCGCGCGCGCCGCGTCGAGGCGGGCAAGTGCGGCGGCTTTCTCAGTCTCCGAGCGGAAACCGCGCTCATTGAGTTGGGAGGCGGCCTTGTACTCGATCTCGCGCTGCTTCAGCGCGGCCCGGGCCTCCGCCAGCTTTGCGGGACGCTCGTCGAGCCGCAGCTTGGCGATGGGCGCGCCTGCGACAATTTCCTCACCGCGCTGGACATAGAGTTCGACCACCTGGCCTTCGGTCTCCGAACGGAGTTGCACCTTGCGGGAGGCCTCGGTCCGTCCCGTCACATCAACTGTTTCCGTGCGTGCGATGGCCTTGAGGTCGGCGACCCGCACCTTCATGGGGGCAGCTGCCTGTGGCTCGGGCTTGGCCGAGTCTTCCCCGTTCGCGTTATCCGCGCCGAACTGGCCCGATGCGATCCAGCCGACGGCGAGCACCGCGAGGATCAGGGCCGTGATGATGGACTTGTTCATGTCGTGCCTTCACTCACTCGGCGACGGCGCGCTTGGGCAGCAGCGCCGAGCCGACGAGTTGGTAACGGTTATCCTCGATATAATCGGCCATGGCCCGTTGCACGGTCATGGCAAAGCCGTTCAGAAATTCCTCGCCGGGAGAATCGAAGCCGGACTGCGCACGTTGTTCCATCCGCGCAATGCAGTGGCGGATTTCCGATAGGCGTGCGTCGATCATGCCCTCCACGGTGGCGGGCGGGAGGATGTCTGCAAACAGCATCCGGAACAGGAAATCGGACCGGGTGCGATCGGGCATGGTCGGTTCCTGCAATGCACCGAGCAGTGTCATCCGGCCGTCCGGGGTCAGCCGGTATACCTTCTTGTCGGGGCGGCGTTCCTGAGCGTATTCGGTGACCGACACGAGGCCGTCTTCCAGCAAGCGTGAAAGCGCAGGATAGATCGAACTGTAGCCGATATCCTGGATATGTCCGAACGGGCCGTCCTCGACGGCCTTGCGGATTTCGTAGCCGGAGGCATCGCCCTGGCTCAATACCGCCAGGCAGAGAATTTTCGCGTCCATCGTCGCCTCAGAAAGGTATCCTGATAGGCGCAAACTCTCACATGATATGGTTCAGGAAAAAATATATAAAAATGATATAAATTATCTGACTATAGCCCTTGGAACAAAACGGGAAAGAAAACGCGCCGATTCCGGATGAAATCGGCGCGTTCTATCCTTGAAGCCTGTCCGGCAGGGCCGGACGGCTAGGCCAGGTGCTTCTTGAACCAGTCGATGGTCCGGTTCCAAGCCAGTTCTGCAGCCGCTTCGTCATAGCGCGGCGTGGAATCGTTGTGGAAGCCGTGATTGGCGCCCGGATAGATGTACGCCTCATAGACCTTGTTGTTGGCCTTCAGCGCGGCCTCATAGGCGGGCCAGCCCTCATTGATGCGGGTATCCAGTTCGCCGTAGTGCAGCAACAGGGAAGCCTTGGTGCGTGGAACGTCCTCGGCCTTGGCCTGGCGGCCATAGAACGGCACCGAGGCGTTGAGCTCGGGATAGGCAACCGCGAGCGCGTTGCAGACACCGCCGCCGTAGCAGAAACCGACGGCGCCGACCTTGCCGGTGGAATCGTCACGTGAAGCAAGGTGTTCGTACCCGGCGAAGAAATCGTTCATCAGCTTCGTGGGATCGACCTGCTTCTGGAGGTCGCGTCCGTCGGCGTCGTTGCCCGGGTATCCCCCGACCGACGTCAGACCGTCAGGCGCGAGTGCCATGAAACCCGCCTTGGCCGCGCGGCGCGCGACATCGGCGATATAGGGATTAAGGCCGCGGTTCTCGTGGACGACCAGCACCGCCGGAAGCTTGCCCTCGGCCTTGGCCGGGCGGACTAGATATCCGCGGACCTCGCCGTTGCCGTTCGGCGAGTTGTAGGTGATGTAGTTGGCCTTGATCTCCGGGTCGTTGAACGAGACCTGCTCGGCCATTGCATAGTTCGGCTTGAGCATGTCAAACAGCGCCACGGCCGTGACGCCGCCGACAGCATACTTGCCGGCGCGGTCCAGGAACTCACGCTTGGTGATGCCTCCGTGGACATAGAAGTCATAGAGTTCAAGCAGGCCCGGATCGAAATCCTTGGCGGTCATTCTGTTCATCGTGATTGCCTCTCCTCGCATGGGGTTGATACGGCGCGGATAGGCTCTATCCGTCCGGCACCCGCCACACGTGGCAAGACGATGGCGTGCTGAAACTCTGCCCTGTTTTGCAAAATCCTGTCTTCACATGTTTGCGAACCGGCATGCTCCCGCACCGTTTGGGTTCGTCATCCGAACAGCTAGAGTGGCGCCGCCGGATTTCAGAGGAGGAACACATGGATTTCGAAGCGCTGCTGCATGACGAGGATACATCCGGGATTGTGGCAGAGGAGCACTGGGCCCGGCGCGGGGACATCGACCTTTACATGTTCCGGAAGTTCTCTCCCAATGCGCTGGCGCGTAGTCCGGGCCGTCCTGTGCTCGTCCTGGTGCACGGCTCGTCCTTCTCGGCGCGGACCACCTACGACCTGTCGGTGCCCGGCCACGGCGAATTCTCGATGATGAACATCTTCGCGAAACTGGGCTACGACGTCTGGACGCTGGACCATGAAGGCTATGGCCGCTCCAGCCGGACCGAAGGGTTTTCCTATGTGAAGGACGGGGTGGCCGACCTTCAGGCCGCGGTCCCGGTGATCGAGGCGGCGACGGGGCAGTCGTCCTTTGCCTTCTTCGGCGCGTCGTCGGGGGCGCTGCGCGCCGCCGGCTACGCGGAGGTCGCGCCGGACAAGGTCTCGAAGCTGGCCCTGGCCGCGCTTGTGTGGACTGGCGAAGGCTCGCCCACGCTGGCCAAGCGCGCGGAGCGCATCGCCGAGTGGCAGTCGTCCAACAAGCGGGTGATCAGCGAGGAGAGCTATGCGCGCATCTTTGCGCGCGATGTCGTCGGCCTGACGATCCCGGAACTGCCGGACGCCGTCGCGGCGGCCGAGCGGGAGAACGGCGACGGCACGGTGCCCAACGGCACCTATATCGACATGTGCATCAACCTGCCGCTGCTGGACCCCACGAAGATCGCCTGTCCGGTGCTAATCTATCGCGGCGAACATGACGGCGTGGCGACGGACGAGGACGTGCTGGCGTATTTCGCGGCGCTGCCGACGCGGGACAAGTGGTTCGTCATGGCGTCCGGCCAGGCCCATAACGCGACCAAGGGCGTGAACCGCCACCAGTTCTGGAGATCGATGGATGATTTCTTCGGGCACCCGCCGCGCCTCGATACGGGCGAGATCGCGCTGGGCGGACAGGAACCCTGATTTTCCGGGTGAAATTTCGGGAAGGTGCGTGGCTGGGGGACTAGGATTCGAACCTAGACTGGCGGAGTCAGAGTCCGCTGTCCTACCATTAGACGATCCCCCAA
>JAYOFE010000013.1:0-94597 GCA_038117045.1 Alphaproteobacteria bacterium
AAAGAGTGCAGCCGCGCGTTGCGCGGCGGGGGTTCGAATCCCTCTCCCTCCGCCATTCGCCTTCGCTGCTGCGCAGCTTCGGCGGAATCTGCGTTTGCGAACGAAGGCGAATGTCACGCCGTAGCTTCAGCGAAGGCGGACCCTTTCGATGCACTATGTCTATGTACTTCAGAGCAAGTCCGAGCCTGACAGGTACTGTGTTGGCTTGACGGGTGATCCCGAGCGGCGTCTCCGCGAACACAATGCTGGAAAATCGGTTCACACAAACAAACACAGGCCTTGGGAAATTTCGGTCTGCGTGAGTTTCAGCGAGTACGACAAGGCAGCCAAGTTCGAGCGCTACCTTAAGTCCGGTTCGGGACGAGCGTTCGCGAAACGGCACTTCTGAGCCGATTGTCTCTGGTGGTGTTCGTTCCATTACCCACACCAACACCGGACCTGGTTCGACCATTCCCTTGAAAGATGCCATGCGGATCAAGGAACCGTGATAGCTTCGATCAGCGGCAAGCGGGAATACGGTGCTACCGCAATCTCGATTTTATGATCGGTTTTCCACGCCCGTTGCCTTGGGACGAGTCACGTCCTGTGATACCGAGGCGTGGGGTGAGCTTTTGAGGTATGGAGCATCTGGCTGGACCGGATGTCGAAATCAGTGATGGGTGCAAAAAGTACTTCTCGCGGATTGATGGCCGCGCTTTTGGTTGTTGCCCTTTTTGGCGTCTCGGAAGCCGTTGCGCAGACTGAGGAAACAACCGAATCGAGCAGCAGCACAACCGAGAACCAGCCTGGATCGGAAGCGTTGGTCAGGTCGTGGGGCACGAAGAACCAGTCGCGGTCGACCGCCTCGCCATGGCCGGCGAGGAACACGATGATCACATCCTCCGGCCGTGTGTCCTGCACCACCTCGAAGATGTCCTCGATCCCGCTGCGCATGGCAGCGTCGTCATAGACCTCGTGCACCTGCAGCTGGCCGAACGGGCCGCGCCGCACATCCTTGAAGAAATCCGCCACCCCGCGCCCGTCGAGTACGCCATAGTTCAGGTTCAGTGAGGGATTGCGGTAGCGGTCGATTCCCACCACCACGAGATGCAGTGTGCCGCTGCCGCCGCTCTCGGCCTGGCTGACCGTGAACGTCGCGGGCTTGCTCTCGACCTGCGCATCGTTGATCCCGATCGCCTGGAACTGGTTGCGGCCGGCAATCAGCGGGATGCGCAGGCGCATCGTATGTTCCTTGGGCTCGCTTTCCTGCTCGACGACTTCGACGCCGGCGGTGTCCGGCCCGACAATCTTGCCGTTGTGGTAGAGGCGCAGCGCGCTCACACCGCCGCTCTCGTCGTTCTCCGCCGTGACCGTCAGGTCGATCGCGGGTCCGCCGTTCAGGCTGACGTTGCCGTTGCTGGAAATACTCACCTTCGGCGGCACCGGAAAGCCCTCCGACAGGGCTGCGCGGGCGCGCACGGTGTCGGCGCCGTCAGTCACCAGCCGGGACAGGATGCCGGGCTCGTAGTCCTGGGAAATCTTCTGGTCGAGCTCGAACGCGCCCTCGCTCGTCTGCCATTGGACGGAGTTGATGCCGCCGGGCGAGCCGTCATAGGTGCCCGAGGAATCCGCCACCACCCAGCCGGAATTGGTGGAGACGACCTGAGCGAGCTGGTCGCCGGTCGGCAGGTCCCAGACGCGCGATGTACCGTCAACGCTGGCCGTGTGCAGGAACTGGTTGGTCGGCTCGAAGGCGAGATGGCGCACCGCGCCGCCGTGACCCCGAAACGCCCTGGTTTCCTCGCCGCTGTCCAGGTCGTAGAGACGCACCACCGCGTCCTCACCACCGACGCCGATGAAGTTGCGCCGGTTGTTCACCGCGACGGTCAAAGGCGTGGAGGTGCCGCGGAAGGACTGGCGCTGCACGCCGTCGGTGAGGTTCCAGACGATGATGCGCCCCGCCTCGTCTGTACTGGCGATCAGCTCGCTGCGCTCGTCGAGGGAGACCGCGTTCACCGGGGCATCATGACCTGTCAGCGTCTCGCGGAGCTTTCCGCCTGTGAGGTCCCAGACGCGCACGGAATTGTCGGCACCGCCGGTCACGAGGAACTGCCCGTCTCCGCTCAGCGCCATGGTCAGGATCGCCCCCACATGGCCGGACAGGTCGGCGCGGCGCGCACGGGACTGGATGTCCCAGATACCGATGCGCCCGTCTGCGCCCGCCGTGATCAGCGTCTGGCCGGTCTCGTCGATGGCCACGCCGGACACGCCGCCGGCATGGGCATCGAAGCTGGCAACCTCCTGCCCGTCTGTCAGCCGCCAGACGCGCGAGCGTCCGTCAGCGCCGCCGGTCGCGAGCAGCGTATCGCGGCCGCCGATCGCCAGGTCGGTGATGTCCCCGTCATGGGCGTCGAGCTTGGCTGCCTCTCGGCCGAATTCCAGGTCCCAGATGCGGACTGACCCGTTCCCCAGCCCGGTCACCAGGTAGCGCGGTGAACTCAGTGCCAGCTCGTGCACCTCGATGGCCTCACCCGGCTTGATGACCAGGCGGGCGTTGCGCGCTAGGCGAAGGTTCGTCTGGATGCCGCGCGTGATCCGGTTGGTCTGCACGCGCAGCGTTGGGAGCTGGATTCCCTGGGCCTGTGCCGGAGGGGCGCCCGCGCCCGCCAGGGTAGCCGCAAGGGCCGCCGCGAGCGCGAAGGCTGGTATCCTGGCCGTTTTGAACATAAGTTTCATGTCTCTCCTCGCTGCGATTGCACCCACCATACTATGATCGAGGGGCATGACAGTGATCCCGATCACTGGAATGTGTAGAACGGTGGGTCGGCCTGTCCCGTTCCGGATGCGAGTTCGAACGACGGAAGGCGGATCATGCTCGATACGGCGAAACGCGCCATTGTCCCGATTGCGGCCCTTGGGGTCGTGATTCTCGCGGTCATCCTGTCGTATTTCAGCGCCTGGTGGCTGCTGCTCCTGTTGCCGGGCGCATCCGCTGGTTTTTCTACCGGCTGCGTCCCTACCTGCGCGCCTACATCGTTGAGGATGACCTGACCGGCACGCCGTTCTCCTTCGAGGCGCACAACCTCGTCCATGCCCGCGCGCGCGGCGAGATCGACACGCGGCCCTTCGGCACCGAGCGTGACTTCTATGACGAGGGTTACCACTGGCTGCAGCACTCGATCGCCCCCGCGGCCGCCCTCGACGAGGATCCCCGGGTGCTGGTGGGCAACGACCTCACGTCGAAGCCCTACTCGGCCTCGATCCTCAATGTCTCGGCGATGAGCTTCGGCTCGCTCTCTGCCCCGGCTGTGGAGGCGATGAACATGGCGGCGATCTCGTCTGGGAGATCGGCTCGGGCTAATTCGGCGCGCGCGACAGGGACGGCAACTTCGACCCGGAGCGCTTCCGTGACGGTGCGGCCCATGAGCTAGGTCCGGATGACCGAGATCAAGCTCAGCCAGGGCGCCAAGCCGGGCCATGGCGGCATGCTGCCCGGGGCCAAGGTGACGGCGGAGATCGCCCGTGCGCGCGGCGTTCCGGTCGGCGAGGATTGCATGTTGCCGCGGCGGCATTCCGCCTTCTCTACCCCCATCGAGATGTTGGAGTTTTCGGCGCGGATGCGCGACCTGTCTGGTGGCAAGCCGGTCGGCATCAAGCTCTGCGTCGGCCAGCCCCACGAGGTCTTCGCTATCATGAAGGCGATCCTGGAGACCGGCATCGCACCCGATTTCATCGTCGTGGATGGCGGCGAGGGCGGCACGGGTGCCGCGCCGCTCGAGTTTTCCGACTGGGTGGGAATGCCGCTCGCCGACGGGCTGCTTCTGGTCCGCGATGCGCTGACCGGGTGCGACCTGAAGGACCGGGTGCGGCTCGTGGCCAGCGGCAAGGTCCACTCGGCGATGGGCCTCGCCCGCAACCTCGCGATGGGCGCCGACTGGTGCAACGCCGCGCGGGCCTTCATGTTCTCGGTCGGCTGCATCCAGTCCCAGCGCGGCCACCTCGACACCTGTCCCACCGGCGTGACGACCCAGAACAAGGCCCGCCAGCGCGGGCTTGTGCCCGAGGTCCAGTCCGTGCGCGCCGCACGCTTCCAGCACCGGACGGTCGGCGCGCCGGCCGAGCTTGTCGCGGCGATGGGCCTCGAGCACCCCGGCGAGCTTCGGCCGCATCACCTGATGCACCGGCGCGGGACCGAGGACGCGGCGCAGGAAGACCGGCTGCACGACGTGCTGCAGAAGGGGATCCTGCTGGAGGAACCCGGGAATACGCGCTACGCGGCATGGTGGCAGGCGGCTAGGGCGGACAGCTTCCGCCCTGCGGCCTAGATTCAGGCGGACAGCATGCCGGCCGAGATCTTCTCGGCCATCATGATCGTGGGAATGTTGGTGTTGCCGCGCGGCAGGGTCGGCATCAGCGAGGCGTCGACCACACGCAGCCCGTTTACGCCATAGACCCGGCCCGTCGGGTCGGTGACGGCGTGGGCGTCGTCGGCCGCGCCCATGCGGCAGGTGCAGCCCGGGTGGAACACGCCGGCCACGGACTTGGCCGTGATCTCCGCCAGCGCCTCGGGGTCGCGCGCGAGCTGCTCGATGTCGATCCCCGGCTCGGTCAGGGACGCCAGCGCCGGGCGGCCCACGGCGGGCACCGTGTCGAACAGTCCGGCCAGCAGCTTCGCGCGCAGCGTGTTGGCAAGCGTGATGTCGTTCAGCGCGCGCATCCGGTTGGGGCGCGAGACGGGCACCGCGTGGTGCCAGAGGGGGCGCACTTCCGGTGACTGCAGGATGTCGATCACCCGGCGCACGCCGTCGGTCAGGCTGGCCTGGTCGCGCGGGTCGCTCAGGTAGTTGAACACGATCTGTGCGGGCGTTGCCGGGTTGGCGTCCTTCAGCGTCACCGCGCCGCGCGAGCCGGGCTTCAGGATGGTCGGCACCAGCGCGCCGATCCGCCGCCCCAGCGCGTGCCAGCCGATCTTGCTGCTGATCGACACGCTCATGTCCATGGCGCCGGTCCCCTCCACGCCGGAGGAGTAACGCAGCGTGGCGGTGGAGTGCGATTTCATGGCCAGCGGCTGGGCGGCGTCGCGTTTGAGCTGCGCCACCACATAGACGACCTGGTGGTTCGCCAGGTTGGCGCCCACGCCGGGCCGGTCGGCGACAACTTCCACGTCCACGGATCTGAGCGGCTCTGCCGGGCCGATGCCTGCGCGCAGCAGGATCGCGGGCGACTGCAGCGCCCCAGCGCACACGATGGTCTCCGCACCGCGGAAGCTTTGCGGCCGGCCGTTGACGGTCGCCTCCACACCCACGACTGTCCGCCCGTCGAGGGCGAGCCGGTCGACGGTTGCGCCGGCCACGATGGTCAGGTTGTCGCGCGCGCGCACATCGGCGCCCAGGTAGCAGATGGCGGTCGACGCGCGCTTGTCCGGGAAGCGGCTCAGCGGCAGGCTGCCGACACCCTCGCGGAAATCGCTGTTCAGGTCGTCTATGGCGGCAAGCTGGCGGTTGGTGGCCCAGTTCGACACGCCGTCCACGAAGGGCGGCCACTCGCTGCGCGGCACCCGGCGGATCGGGATCGGGCCGTCATGGCCATGGTCCGGGCCGTCGATGTCGGTATCGGTTTCCAGCGCCCTGAAATGCGGCAGCACCTCGTCCCAGGACCATCCGGCGGCGCCCATGGCCGCCCACTCGTCGTAGTCCGCGGGCATGCCGCGCAGCGCCACCATGCCGTTGATCGATGACGTGCCGCCCATGATGCGGCCCTGCCGGAACGGCGCGGCGGGGGAATTGTCCGCCCCGCGCGCATGGCCGCGAATCGTTTGCCAGGCATAGGCCGGGTTGAAATAGGACATCGGATAGGTGTCCAGCACGTCCGCGGGCTCCCCGCCCGGCGGGGTGTCCTGCCCGGCCTCCAGCAGCAGCACCCGGTTGGCGCTGCGCGCCGACAGGCGGCCGGCCATCACCGCGCCGGCGGATCCGGCGCCGACGATGATGTAGTCGTATTGCGGTTCGGGAGCGCTGTTCACGCGTCGCTCCCTTTCACGGGCATGGCACCGCCCAGCACCTTGATCTCGCGCTGCGGGAACGGGATCTCGATGCCGTGCTGCTTCAGCGCGGTCCAGATCATCAGGTTCAGGTCACCGCCCACCCTGTTCGCGCCGTCGTCGATGCCTTCCATCCAGAACTCGACCAGGATGTCGATGCCGGAATCGCCGAAAGTCTCGATTTCCGCGTCGGGCCGTTCCTCAACGGGCACGTCCGGGCCGCTCAGCACCTGCGGATGGCTCGCGCAGACCTCGCGGACCAGCTCGAACATCGGCTCCAGGTCGGTGTCATAGGCCACCTGGAAATGGATCGAGTAGCGCTGCTTCTTGTTGTTGTGGGTCCAGTTGGTGAAGGCCGTGGTGATGAACTGCTCGTTCGGCACCATGATGTCCTTGCCGTCGAAGGTCTCCAGCGTGGCCGAACGCATGGTCAGCTCGCGCAGCGTGCCCGACCGGCCGTCCTCCAGTTCGATGAAATCCCCGATGGTGATGGTGCGGTCCAGCAGGATGATGATGCCGGAGATGAAGTTCGACGCGATCTGCTGCAGGCCGAAGCCCAGGCCGACACCCAGCGCGCCGCCGAAGACTGCCAGCGCCGTCAGGTCGATGCCCATGACGTTCAGCAGCAGCAGGAACAGCAGCACGAAGACGCCGATCTCGAACAGCTTGGCGATCACCTCGCGCGTGCCCGCGTCGATGGTCGGCTGGTTGCGGATCACCTTCTGGCCGGTGTTGTTGGACACCCGCGCCAGCCACAGCAGCACGATGCCGAAGATGAAGGTCCGCAATACGGCGTACAGCGTGATCTTGATGTTGCCGATCTCGAGCGCGATGCCGTCGAGATACCCGATCACGTCGCCCAGCAGCCCCACCATGAACAGGATGGCGACGGGCACGCCGATCCATTTCAGGATACGGACGATCGTCACGCTGCTGATGAAATGGTTGGCGACGTTGTAGACCAGCAGCACGAAGACGACGCCCTGCGCCGCGCGGACCAGCCAGGCCTCCCCGAAGATCGCGAAGGTGATCGGGGTCGCCGCACCCAGCGCCGCCGCGCACATGATCGGCAGCACCAGCACATGCATGTTGAAGATCACGCGCCGCACGTCCAGCAGCGGGCCGTCCTGCGGTTCGCGTGCGAACAGGCGCGTCCGCGACACGATCAGAGAGGCCAGGCCCCAGCCGATGACCAGCGCGGCGATGGCCATCCCGGCCTGTGCATACAGCACCGGGTCGGCCAGGTGGTCGATCACGAAGCTCCAGCCGGTCTCGATCCCCTCGAGGACCTTGACGAAAAACTTTTCGGTCTCTTCGATGTCGATTGTCTTCTGCTCCGGTTGGGACCGCCCCCGGGTCCTGAAACGTACGCCTGTCTATGGTGCCGCATTCTCTGCCCTAACGGAAGGTGACCCCGCGCTTGCCGTAGGCGTCGATGACCTCCTGCCCGAACCGCGATCGGACAAGTTCGGTCACCTCCGGCGGCATCGAGATGTCGTTGTAGTCGTCGCGGGATTCCCCCGTGATGACCACCAGCAGGCGCGCGTCGTCGCCGGAGATGTTCTCGAACTGCCGGTCCACGCCCGGGGGGACGGAGATCATGTCGAACGGCTCCAGGTCGATATGCTCCCTGCCGCCGTCGCCCCAGCGGATGCGGAACCTGCCGGTCAGGCACATGAAGTTTTCGACCGTGTGGTGATGGGCATGCAGCAGCGGCTTGTCGCCCGGCGGGCATTCGGCGATCAGCACGGAGATGTTGTCAGGCCCCGCGATGGCGGCATTGTGCGACATGGGCCCGCCCTGGTTTTCCGGCGCCATCAGCAGGTAGAGGTTCTTCGCGGCGACCAGCTCACGACATTCGCGCGGCACGCCGATGGATTCGCCCGACGTCTCCGACAGCGGGCGCTGTTCCGCCATGCGGGAGATGTGCCTTTCCATCTCCGCCCGGCTCACCTCGATGGGGGCGGGGACCTGCGGGCCCTCGATCCGGCCGTCGGCATTGCGGAAGGCGACGCCGATCCTGTTGTAGCCGTCGATGACCGACTGGCCGAAGCGTTCGCGCATCATCGCCGTCTCGACGGGCGGCATGGAGATATCGGCGAAATCCTCGTCCGCCGTGCCGGTGATGATCACCAGCAGCAGCGCCTCGTCGTCCGACACGTTCTCGAACTGGCGGTCCACGCCCGGCGGCACCGCGATCATGTCATGGGGCTCCAGGTCGATCTCGTTGTCCGCCTTGCTGCCCCAGCGGATGCGGAACCGCCCGGTCAGGCACATGAAGGTCTCGACCGTGTAGTGGTGGGCATGCAGCAGCGGTTTGTCGCCCGGCGGGCACCTGGCGATGATCATGCTCACGCCCTTGCTGCCCACGATCGCCGGGCGCTGGGCCATCGGCCCGCCCTGGGTGTCCGGTGCCATCATCAGGTAGAGGGTCTCGGCGGCCATGATCTCGTAGGCTTCGCGCGGGATGCCGATGGCGTCGGCGTAGTGGGCCGACTGGGATTCCTGTTCGGCGAACCGCGCGATCCGCGCGGCCATCTCCGACGGCGACACTTCGATCGTGTTCATCCTGTCCTCACGGTGATGCGTTCCCTGCATTTTCAAAAGGATGTTACGCTGGCGAAACAGGTCTGCACAGGGGAGGACACCATGGCCCGACGCATCATCGATTTGAGCCTCGAGATCGAGGACAACATGCCGTCTCACAAGCTCTTCCAGAGCCCGGTCTATCTGAAGGCGATGACCCACGAGAACACGAAGGCTCTCAATCTCGGTACCCCCGATGACCCGATCACCTTCCAGACCAATTTCATCTCGACGCTCGACCATGTGGGAACCCATGTCGATGCGCTGCGCCATTTCGACCCGAACGGTGCGTCGATCGACGAGATGCCGATCGACCGCTTCTTCGGCAAGGCGGTCTGTTTCGACCTGCGTCACATCCCGGACCTGGGCGACATCGACGTCGCGGACATGGAAAAGGCCGAGGAAGAAAGCGGCGTGAAGGTGGACGGCCACATCATCCTGCTGTGTTCGGGGCTCCACAAGCGCCATTACCCCAACCGCGAGGTGGTGCTGAGCAATCCCGGCATCACGGTCGCGGCGACCCGTTGGATGTACGAGCGGGGCTCGCGCCTGCACGGCGTCGAGGGTCCGTCCACCGACAAGCCCTCCGACAGCCTCTTTGCCCAGCACCGGATATGCCGTGAACTGGGGATCAGCCACATGGAGTGGCTGGTGAACCTCGAGGAGCTGATCGGCCTGGGCGAGTTCGAGTTCTTCGGCGTGCCGTTGCGGTTCAAGGGCGGTTCCGGCTCCCCGATCCGCGCCTTCGCTGTCGTTGAAGATTGACCCCCGCGCGCCGGAGGCTCCCATGGCCCATGAACTGGACTACATGAGTGCGGGCGAACTGCGCCTGCGCATCGCGCGCAAGGATATCTCGCCTGTCGAGCTGACCGAACGTGCGCTCGCGCGGGCCGGGGAGACGGAGCCCGGGCTCAACGCCTTCTTCGAGCTGATGCCCGATGCCGCCATGGAAGCGGCCCGGGACGCCGAGGCGGCGGTGATGAAGGGGGGCGCGCTCGGTGCCCTGCACGGCATCCCCGTTTCCGTGAAGGACCTGATCGCCGTCGGCGGCGCGCCGTTCTCGCTGGGTTCGAAGACCATGGCCGGCAACGTCGCGAGTGAGGATGCGCCTGCGGTCGAGCGGGTGCGGGCAGCCGGTGCGGTCATCATAGGAAAGACCACGACCAGCGAGTTCGGCTGCAAGCCGGTCGGCGATTCACCGCTGACCGGCATTACCCGCAACCCCTGGAACACGGACAAGACGCCGGGCGGCTCCAGCGCCGGCGCGGCGGCCTCGGTCGCTGCCGGCGTGACGCCGTTTGCGCTGGGGACCGACGGCGGCGGGTCCATCCGTATTCCCGGTGCGTTCACCGGCCTGGCCGGGATCAAGGGCAGCTTTGCGCGTGTGCCGGTCTGGCCGACCTCCGCGACGCCGACGCTTGCGCATGTCGGCCCCCTGGCGCGCAACGTGCGCGATGCGGCGATGCTGTTTTCGGCGATTGCCGGCTACGACCGTCGCGATCCGTTCAGCATTGCCGGTCCCGTGCCTGATGTCATGGCGGCCTGCGACCAGTCGGTCGCGGGAATGCGGGTCGCCTGGAGCCCGACCCTCGGTTACGCGCGGCCCAACGATGATGTCGTCGCGGTGGTAGAGGCCGCCGTGAAGCAGTTCGAGGCGGCGGGCGCGGTCGTCGAGCAGGTGGACGATGTGTTCGAAGGGGACCCGTCGGACCTCTGGACGGCCGAGTTCTACGCCGGGGTCGGCATCAAGCTGCGGGACTTCCTGGAAAACCAGCGTGAAATGCTCGATCCGGCGGTGGCGGACATTCTGGAGCCCGCGCTCGACCAGGAAATGCAGGACTATTACGCCAAGGTGTTCACGCGCTACGCGTTGCGCGACCGGATGACGGCGTTCTTCGGCAAGTACGACGTTCTGCTGTCGCCGGTGCTGCCTGTGTCCTCGCTGGATGTCGGCAAGAACATCCCCGACAGCCATGCCGACCGGAACCTCGTGTCCTGGGTGTATTACACCTATCCGTTCAACTTGACGGGCCAGCCGGCGGGTACGGTCTGCGCCGGCCTGTCGCCCGACGGCATGCCTGTGGGGCTGCAGGCGGTGGGACGTTATCTGGACGAGGCATCTGTCGTGCGGGCGCTGGCCTTCGTCGAGCGCACCCAGCCGCCGGGCTACAACATCTGCGCTTACGCCTAGGCGTTCTCCTGCCCGGCGCGTGTCGCGGCTTCGATCTCGGCGACCGTGTAGCGCGGCGTGATGTGCGCGGGGCAGTTCCAGTCCAGCGCGGCGATGTCGATCACAAAGCCCCGCTCGACCCGGGCCCGGTAATCGGGAACCTCAAGCATCTCCAGGACAGCCGGGGCCTCGGGCCCGATGATCCGCGCATGGCCCAGGACCTTCAGGCGCATCCGGTTCGGGTAGTCCACCAGGATCAGCGAGACCCGGTCGTCGGCCAGCAGGTTCCCGGTGCTCACATACTGCTTGTTGCCGCGGAAGTCGGCGAAGCCGATCGTCGTCGCATCCAGCACCCTCAGGAAGCCCGCCGGGCCGCCCCGGTGCTGCACATAGGGCCAGCCGGTCTCGCTGACCGAAGCCATGTAGAAGCTGTCGCGCGCGCGGATGAAGGCGGTCTCCCGCGGTCCGAGCCCGGCAGGCGCGGGGGCGGCGTCCATGCGGGCGTAGCTCTCGCGGCTCCCGGCCTCCTCCTGCAGCGTTTTCACGCCCGGGGTGAAGGCGATCTCTCCGAAATTCTGGACGGTCATGGTGTGGTCCTTTCTCGCAGGGGGCCGGGCCCTGCCAGGAGACAAGAGGTTCTGGCGTGGCCGGGCGTGTCGCGGACGTGCGGTCAGGCGGCCGCGCGAAGTTGCACCTCGGGGAAGTCGATGTCGATCTGCGTCGCCTTGCCCAGGATGTTGGTGAAGGTGTTCAGCGCCACATGGGCGATGATCTCGACGATCTCCGCGTCGCTGTGGCCGGCGGTGCGCACCGCTTCGAACTCCGCCTGGGTTACCTCGCCGGTTTGTTCCACCAGCGCATTGGCGAAGGCCAGCGCGGCGGCGGCCTTGGGGTCGGCGGACGCGCCCGACCTGTTGGCCAGCATCTCGGCATTGTCCAGCCCGGCCTTGCGGCCCAGCGCCGTGTGCGCGGACACGCAGTACTGGCAGCTGTTCTGCTCTGCGACCGCCAGCGCGATCCGCTCGCGGGTCAGGGGCTCCAGGTCCCCGTCATGGGCCAGCTTGAGCAGGCCCAGGAAGCTGTCGAGCGCGGCCGGGGAATTGGCCAGCGCGCGGATGAAATTGGGCACCACGCCCAGGTTCTGCTGGACGGCGTCGAGCAGGTCCCTGGCGCGGCCTTCGGCGGCCTCGGGGGCAATCAGGGGGATACGGCACATCGGCTTGTTCCTTCTGTCGGGTTGGCCGCGACGGGGTGCCGCGGCGTCGCCCGATAGATACGTCGCCTCGCCCGTGGAAATAATAATCTGAATATGCAAATGATAATTCCGATTATAGGAATAATGAAATGGACCGGTTCCGCGAGATGGAGGTGTTCGTGGCGGTCGTCGAGGCGGGCAGCTTCGTCGGCGCGGCCACCAGCCTGCGCATGTCCCCGCCCGCCGTTACCCGCGCCGTGGCGGCGCTGGAAGACCGGCTGGGCGTACGCCTGCTGACACGCACCACCCGCGCCCTGCGCCTGACCGAGGCCGGCGCGCGCTTTGTGTCCAGCGCGTCGCGCCTGCTGGCGGAAACGGCGGCGGCGGAACAGGACGCCGTGGGGGAGGCGAGCGAGCCCACCGGCCACCTGGTTCTCACGGCGTCGTCCACCTTCGGGCGGTCCGTGCTCGCACCGCTGGTCACCGAATTCCGCGAGACCTGCCCGCGGGTCACGGTCTCGGCCCGCTTCCTCGACCGGGTGGTCGACCTCGTGGAGGAAGGTGTGGACATCGCCGTGCGCATCCCCGAGCTGCCGGACTCCTCCCTCGTCGCCCGGCGGGTGGGGGAGGTGCGCCGCCTGCTGGTCGCAAGCCCGGCCTATCTGGATGCCCATGGCACGCCGAAGGTGCCGGCCGACCTGCACGGACACGCGGTGATCGCCTTCACAGGACTGATGAACGGCGGGGTGTGGCGTTACCGGGCCGCCAACGGCAAGCCGCGCAGCATCGCCCTCGATCCGGGGTTCGAGGTCAACGACGCCCTGGCGTCGCTGGCCGCGGCCGAGGCCGGGTCGGGCATCACGCCGGCGCTGTCCTACATGGTCGCCGACGCGCTGGCCGCCGGCCGTCTGGTGCCGGTGCTGGAGAAGTTCTCGCCCGCGCCCGTGCCGGTGCACCTGGTGCACGGGCAGGGGCGGCTGGCGCCGCCCAAGGTCCGCGCCTTCATGGATTTCGCCGCGCCGCGTCTGGCGGAGGCGTTGGTGGCGACGAAGGGCTGAGGGATTCCGGGTGCGCCGCGTCGGCCTTTTGCTGCGCATCCGCCCCATACGAGTTTCGCGCGACCTCCTCCAGGAATCGGGTCACGCTCTCATCCTCTTTGACCTTCGGGTTGTCGCCGTACTTCTCCGGTCGCAGGGCCTTCAGCAGGAAAATCAGCAGCCCGTCGGAATAGCGCCGCACCGTGCCGATCTGTTCGCCGTGGTAGTAGACCACCTCCTCGATCCCCTCGAGCGCACGATGTATGGCCTCGCTCTCCAGCGTGTCGATCCCGGCCTCGATGGCCCTGTCCCACAGTTCGGCGAACTCAGGATCGTCCTTGCGCAGCACATTCAGCCGGTGGTGGCTGACACCCGAGACGTCGTAGGCGACGGCCAGGTTGCCGGTCCGGGCCAGGGTGTCGAGGAACCGCACCTTCGCGGCCTTGGGAATCTGGGTCATGTCGATGCTCCGGTGAATGCGTGCGCACGAAAACGCCCGCGGAAATCGTTCCCGCGGGCGCAGTCGTTCAGTTCTGGATTTCGTGCACGCTAGCCGCAGCGGGCCGGTCCCGCAAACCCGAAGCGCAGGCGGTGGCCTGTCGCGGCCGGGGCGCTATCCCGGCATCCGGGCGAAGCCCGGAAGGTCCGGGTCGAGCGGGGTCGACTCCAGCTTGCTGTCGAGGAACACGTTGAACGCGGGCGCCACCGCATCGGTCTGGTCAAGCACCCCGGCGCGGATGCTCAGCATGCCCGGGCGGCTGGAATTGCGCGCAAACAGCTGCGAGCCGCAGTCGGGGCAGAACAGCTTCTCCATGTCGGAGCCGCTGTCGGCCTTGTGCCGGTAGACCTTCGGGGTGCCGGTCACGGCGATGGCATCCTCGGCCACGGTGACGAGCGTCGCATAGGCCGCGCCGGTCGCCTGCCGGCAATCGGTGCAGTGGCAGTTCCCGGCCCGCACGATCTCGGCGTCACCGCTGAAGGCGATGTTCCCGCACAGGCATGATCCGGAGAGTTTCGTCATGGCGCGATTCCTCAGTCGTAGAAAGCGATGGTGCGCGTCTCGATGGACTGGCGCGGTGCCGCATCGGGCGGGCTCGACGGGTCGTCGAAGGCGGCATGCGCAGTCCAGCGCGCGCGGCCGTCACGCTCGGTGTCGAAGCACTTGAGCAGGATCACCTCGTCCTCCTCCATCCGCGGGAAATAGAGCCAGCGGTGGTTCGGGTTGTAGCGTGTGCGGTGGATCTCGCCGACCCGGTCGGTATAGACCAGGTCCATCAGCACCATGTCGTCGTCTTCCAGCGACTGCCATTCGCAGATGCCCAGCGGGGCTTCCTCGACGGTGCCGTGGATCGAGCGCCAGACATTCACATAGACGTAGCGCTTCTTCAGGGCGTCCTCGGCTTCGGCGGGCGGCAGCAGGTCGCGCACACGCTGGGGGCCGGACTTGTCGGTGTAGTCGTTGTGGACGATGCGCACCGGCTCGCGCAGCTTCTCGGCCTTGCGCCGGTTCTCGTCGGCCACGCGCATGGTGTGGTCGAACACCAGCACCCGCGAGGCGCCGGTCGCCGCCTTCACCAGCCGCTCGACCTCCGGGTTGTAGATGGTCTCGATCTGGTGCCGGTCCTGGAAGTCGGTGACGGCGGTCTTGTCGCGGACGAATTCCAGGCCGTTGCGGTCGAGTGTCAGCTCGCCGGCAATCGAGCGCGCATCATAGACGGGCACGACACGCGGATCGGGAACCTCGTCGCGGCGGTTTGATTCCCCCATCTCTGCGATGTAGGTCACCGGCCGCTTCTCGCTGTCGTCCACGTAGTTCATCGTGGCCTCGACGAACGGCAGGTCGGCGTTCTCGTATGCGGGCTGCGTCATAGGGTCTCTCCCGGTGTTTCCGGACATCAAATAGGTTGTGTGGCCCTTTAGTCGAGCACGAATTTCAGCCATGCCGGCGCCACGGCAAATTCCTCCCATGGGAGGGATGGAGTTCGGCGGGCGAAGGCGCTAGACGGTGGCCCCATGGAAGACACGGAAGTCCTGATCGTTGGCGGCGGGCCTGTGGGTCTGACGGTGGCCCTGGAACTGGCCCGGTTCGGCGTGCGCGCCATCCTCGTGAACGACGGAGCGAAAACCGCGCTGCATCCCAAGGCCAACGCGATCAGCGCGCGCTCCATGGAGCATTTCCGCCGTCACGGGGTGGGGCCCGTCCTGCGGGCATCCGCGCTGCCCTCCGACCATCCGACCGATGTCTGTTACGTCACCCGGCTGAACGGGCGCGAGCTCGCAAGGCTGCACATGCCGTCGAGTGCCGACGCGGTGGCGGAGGCGAAGGCTGGGACCAGTCACTACGATTGCGCCGAGCCGCCGCACCGCTGTTCCCAGATCTATCTGGAGGCGATCCTTCAGGAGGCGGCCATGGCCCGGCCGGGCATCGACATCCGCTTCGGCCACAGGCTCGAGCGGTTCGAGCGCCGTGATGGCGGCGTCTTTGCCGTGATCCGCGATCTCGATGCCGATGAGACTTATGAGGTGCGCGCGAAGCACATGGTCGGGGCTGATGGCGGGCGTAGCGCGGTCCGCCGAGGCCTCGGCGTGACCTATGAGGGCGAGGCGGGCGTCCAGCGCCGCATGATGGGCGGCTCGATGATGGCGACCCTGTTCGAGACGCCCGACCGCGAGGAGTGGCTGAAGATCCCGCGCGCCTGGCAGTTCTGGGTGGTGGCCGCCGACCTGCGCGCGCTGCTCATCACCGTCGACGGGGCGGAGAAATTCGTCATGTTGACGCGCATCCCCGACGATACCGACCCGGACGACATCGACGATCTCGCCCTGCTGGAACGTGCGGCAGGCCGTCCGGTGGATGCAAGGATCATCCTGCGCCAGCCCTGGACGGCGGGCCACGCACTGCTGGCGAAATCCTATGGCGGCGACGGCATCTGGCTGGTGGGCGATGCGGTGCATCTGTTCACGCCGACAGGCGGGCTGGGCATGAACACCGGCGTCGAAGACGCGGTGAACCTCGGCTGGAAGCTGGCGGGCGACGTGCAGGGCTGGGGCGGCGCAAACCTGATGGCCACCTATGAGGCCGACCGCCGGCCCGCCGGCGCGCGCAACCTCGCCTTCGCGCGAGGCTTCGCCGAATCCATCGGCACCTTCGAGGTCGACCCGTGCGTCGAGGACGACACGCCGGAGGGCGAGGCGGAGCGCGCGCGCCTGTCGGCGCATCTCACGCGCCACAGCCGGGGAGAGATGATCATCCCCGGCATCGTGCTGGGTGTGCGCTACGAGGGCTCGGCACTTGTGACGCCGGACGGTACGGACCCTGTCCCCGACGATGCCTATGACTATATGGCGACCGCGCGGCCGGGCCACCGGGCGCCCCATGTCTGGCTGGAAGACGGAGACGCCCTGTGCGACCGCTTCGCGGACGGGTTCACCCTGCTGCGGACGGCCCCCGGCGCGGATGCCTCGGGTTTCCTCGACGCCGCCGCGACGGTCGGCCTGCCGATGGCGCTCCTCGATATAGATGAGCCGGCGGTGGCCGCGCGCTACGAGGCACCGCTTGTCCTGATCTTCCCCGACGGCCACGTCGCCTGGCGCGGCGATGCCGCCTCCGCCGACCCCAAAGCCGTGATCGACCGTGCCCGCGGCGCGTGATGGCTAGACCAACCCTCTCCGCCCTTCAGGGGGGAGAGGGTGGTGAGCGTCAGCAAACCGGGTGAGGTGGGCTTGAGGCAGGACCGTCGCCCCGGTGGGGCGGCGAAAGCCAGCCGAGAGAAAACCCGGTCATGCGCCCTGTGCCGTCATGCCCGCACTTGTTGCGGGCATCCACGTCCATCGGCCCCACCGAAGTCTGTGCGTGACACACTGACGTGGATGGCCGGAACAAGTCCGGCCATGACGACGGGGCGGGAACGTGTTTCCCCTACACCCCCGCGCTCGGGCGGGCCTTCACCGCGGCGTACCAGCGCCGGGCGTTGGTGGCATCCTCGGGGATCGCCAGCTTCAGCCAGCCCGCGAACTCCACGGTCACGAAGGCCATGATGTCGGCGGCGGTGAAGTCGTCGCCCGCGATGTAGGCGCGTGACGACAGCTCGTCGTCCAGAAGTTCGAAGAAGTGGCCGACGCGCCGCTTGCCGCGCTCGCCCAGTTCGGGGATCTGCGCATAATCATGCGGGCCGGTCAGCGCGCGGTTGGCGAGCCGCTTGGCCGTGTTGCGCAGCGCCTCGCCGACGGCGAGGAAGCCTTCCTGCTCGCAGCGCCAGGCCCAGTCGGCCACTCGCGCCTTGTCCGCTGCACCCGTGCCCAGCAGCACCGGGTCGGGATGGGTCTCCTCCAGATAGCGCCAGCAGCCGGCAGTGGTCGTGAAGCGCACGCCGTCATCGGTCTCCAGCACCGGCACCGTGCAGAACCGGTTAATGGCCCGGAACGCCTCGCCCATCTGCTCCTGCTCGCCGAGGTTCACCTCCACCGTCTCGATGGCCCCGGACAGGCCTTTCTCGGCGATGAACATGCGCACCAGGCGGGGGCTGGGGGCAGTGGCGCAGTCGTAGAATTTCATGGCGGGGACCTCCGGCAGGTTGGCAACGCGCACACCTTAGGCGTGGCGCGGCGGTGCGCAAGCCCCGGAACGGCCCGAAATCCGCAAGTTTTTGTGCCGCTTGGGAACGAAGCGCTCAGCCGGATTGCGTGAATTGTGAAAAATATCACAAACCACTGGACTCTGATTTAAATAATCATATTCTCACGTTGAAACTGGTGATACACACAAAAATACTGTATAAATGAATAACTTTCCGGCATTCCTGAAGCTGCGCAATCAGCCGGTGCTCCTTGTGGGCGGCGGGGCCGCGGCCCTGGCCAAGGCGCGCCTGCTGGCCGCTGCGGGCGCGCGCCTGCGCGTGGTGGCGCCGGTGATCGACCCGGCGTTCGAAGGCCTGGGCGGCCAAGTGACGCTGGTCCGGCGCGCCTTCCACTGGTCGGACCTGGGCGGCGTGGTGCTCGTGTTCAGCGCGACGGGCGATGCCGCCGTGGACGGGCTTGTCGCTGCCCGTGCGGGCGCACGGAACATCCCGGTCAACGTGGTCGACCGGCCCGAACTCTGCACCTTCCTCGTGCCCTCAATCGTGGACCGGGGTGCGATCACGGTCGCGATCTCCAGCGACGGGGCCTCGCCGGTCCTAGCGCGCCGCCTGCGCGAACAGATCGAGCGCTTGCTGCCCGCAAATCTCGGCCGGCTGGCGGACTTCCTCGGCAGTTTCCGTGGGGCTGTCCGCGCGAGGACCGGGGGTTTCGATGCGCGCCGGCGGCTCTGGGAAGAGGTGATCGACGGCCCCATCGGGCGTGACGTTCTGGCCGGGCGCGAGAGCGCGGCCCGTGAGGCCATGCTGTCGCGGATCAACCGGCCGTCGGAACAGAAGCCGGCCCTTGGCCATGTCGCCATTGTCGGCGCCGGGCCGGGTGATCCGGACCTGCTGACGGTGAAGGCGCTGCGCGCCCTGCAGGACGCCGATGTGGTCGTCCATGACCGCCTGGTCGGCGACGGCGTGCTCGACTTCATCCGCCGCGACGCGGAACGCATTTACGTCGGCAAGCAGATGTCCAACCATTCGGTGCCTCAGGAGGGAATCAACGACCTGCTGGTCTCGCTGGCGCGCGACGGCAAGCGTGTCGTGCGACTCAAGGGCGGCGATCCCTTCGTCTTCGGGCGTGGCGGCGAGGAGCTCGAGGCGCTGCGCGCCGCCGGGATCGAGGCGTCCGTGGTGCCGGGCATCACGGCTGCGACCGGCTGTGCGGCCTCCCTCGGCATGCCGCTGACCCACCGCGACCACGCCTCGGCGGTCACCTTCGTCACCGGCCATGGCGTCGACGGCGACCCCGATATCGACTGGTCGGCGCTCGCCGCGCCGCGCCACACGCTGGTCGTCTATATGGGCCTGTCGCGCGCCGGCGCGCTGGCCGGGAACCTCATCGGGGCGGGCCGTGCGCCCGAAACCCCGGTTGCCATCATTGAGAACGGCACCCGCGCGGATGAGCGCGTGGTGACCGGAACCCTGTCTTCACTGTCTTCCCTTGTGGCGTCGGCGCGCATTGGTGCGCCCGCGCTCATCGTGGTGGGCGAGGTTGCAGCACTGGCGCAGGCGGCGCGCGATGTCGCTGTCCGCGCGGCCGCGCAGGCGGTCTAGGAGGATCGACATGACCCAGCAGGTAATTTCCGCGAACCGCCTGTCCGACGGGCTGGTGGTGTATCTGGCCAGCGACGACAGCTGGTCGGAATGGATCGCACGCAGCGAGATCGCGACGGACGAGGCCGCGGCCGATGCGCTGCTCGCCCGGGCGAAATGGGGCGAGGAGAACCGGATCGTCGTCGATCCCTATC
This sequence comes from Alphaproteobacteria bacterium, assembly GCA_038117045.1. GTDB lineage: Bacteria > Pseudomonadota > Alphaproteobacteria > UBA6615 > UBA6615 > JABJAG01. Next base: position 19,381 of record JAYOFE010000013.1, read on the forward strand.
TGGTCCATGTGGCCGAGTACGACGGCGAGGTCCGGCCGACGAAGTACCGCGAGTTCATCCGGGCCACGGGCCCCAGCGTGCGGCCCGACCTCAGCAAGCAGAACTACGTCCGCGCGGCGAAAGGATAAGTTTCCATGTACCTGTATGACGAAATCGACCAGGCGCTCGTCGATGAGCGTGTCGTCCAGTTCCGCGACCAGGTCTCGCGGCGGATGAGCGGTGAGCTGAGCGAGGACGAGTTCAAGCCGCTGCGCCTGATGAACGGGGTCTACCTCCAGCTTCATGCCTACATGCTGCGTGTCGCCATCCCCTACGGCACCCTGTCGTCGGAGCAGATGCGCAAGCTGGCCTGGATCGCCAGGAAGTACGACCGCGGCTACGGCCATTTCACGACGCGCCAGAACCTCCAGTACAACTGGCCGAAGCTGGAAGACCTGCCGGACATCCTCGCCGAGCTGGCGAGCGTGCAGATGCATGCGCTGCAGACCAGCGGCAACTGCATCCGCAACGTGACGGCGGACCAGTATGCGGGCGTGGCCGCCGACGAGGTGGCGGACCCGCGCGTCTATGCGGAAATCATCCGCCAGTGGTCCACCCTGCACCCGGAATTCTCGTTCCTGCCGCGCAAGTTCAAGATTGCGGTCACCGGCTCGCAGAACGACCGCGCGGCGGTGAAGGTCCACGACATCGGCCTGATCGTGAAACGCAACCCGGCGGGCGAGCTCGGCTTCGAGGTGATCGTCGGCGGCGGCCTGGGCCGCACGCCCTTCGTCGGGCCGACCATCCGCGAGTTCCTGCCGGAACGCCACCTGCTGTCCTATCTGGAGGCGGTCCTGCGCGTCTACAACATGCTCGGGCGGCGCGACAACATGTACAAGGCGCGCATCAAGATCCAGGTGCATGAGACCGGCGCGGCGGAGTTCACGCGGCTGGTCGAGGCGGAATGGGACCAGATCCGCGACAGTGCGGTCGATCTCCCGGCCGGCGAGAAGGAGCGGATCGCATCCTACTTTGTTCCGCCGCGCTACGAGATTTCTGCGGACGCCGCGGACGTGCTGGCGCGTCACAAGCGTGAGGATGCCGGCTTCGCGCGCTGGGTCGACACCAACGTCTTCGCCCACAAGGCCGAGGGCTACGCGATCGCCAACATCTCCCTCAAGCCCATCGGCGGCGTGCCCGGTGATGCCACGGCGGAACAGATGGAGGCCGTGGCGGCGCTGGCTGATCGCTTCAGTTTTTCCGAGATCCGCATCACCCACGAGCAAAACCTCGTCCTGCCCCATGTGCGCAAGGACAACCTCTATGCGCTGTGGCAGACGCTGAAGTCCTACGATCTCGACACGCCGAACCTCGGCCGGGTGTCGGACATGATCGCCTGCCCGGGCATGGATTATTGCTCGCTGGCGAACGCCCGCTCGATCCCGGTCGCGCAGGCCATCAGCAAACGCTTCGCCGACCTCGACCGGCAGCACGATATCGGAGAGCTGAAGCTCAAGATTTCGGGCTGCATCAATGCCTGTGGCCATCACCATGCCGGCCATATCGGCATCCTCGGCGTCGACCGGAAAGGCGAGGAGTACTACCAGATCACGCTCGGCGGTAGCGGTGCGGAAGACGCCAGCATCGGCGAAATCGTCGGTCCGGCCTTGGCCTATGACGCGGTGGTCGATGCCGTCGAGACACTTGTCGATAAATATCTCGCCATCCGTACGGAGGGGGAACGCTTCCTCGACACCTATCGCCGGGTCGGAAAGGATCCGTTCAAGGAGGCCCTCTATGGCGCTGCTTAAGGACCGCCAGGTCGTCACCGACACCTGGACGCATGTCGCCGACGACGCGGAGGTGCCGTCGGATGCACCGGCGATCGTCTCCATTGCCCGCTGGCGCGATCTCCGCGACGCTCTCGGAGGCCGGAACGCGCCCATCGGGGTGCGTCTTGCGGCGGGCGATGGCCCCGACGCGGTGCTGGATGATCTCGACCGGCTTGACCTGATCGCCATCCCTTTCGATTATTTCAAGGACGGGCGGGGCTATTCCACCGTGCGGCTCCTGCGTGAGCGTTACGGCTTCACCGGAGAACTGCGTGCCGTCGGCAACGTCCTGCGTGACCAGATTGCCTTCATGGAACGCTGCGGTTTCGACAGCCTCGAATATGCGGGCGGCACGGAAGCATCGCGCGCTCTTTCGGCGTTCGATGATGTGAGCGTGGTCTACCAGACGGCGGCCGACCGGCGGGCCTCTGCGGCATCACTGCGCAACCACCCGTCCAAGGCATTCTCCAACGGCACCAGCGGCTGACGGCGATACACGCCATGCGCGGCGACTACCCGATCCCATCCCAGTCCCACAACACTGCGCAGATGCGCGCGGTGCGGCTGATGAAGCGTGTTCCGGACGGGGTGGGCGAGAAGCTCATGCGCACGGCGATCGAGGATATCTTTGCGCACCGGATCGCCGTCCTGTCGTCCTTCGGCGCGGAATCGGCGGTCGTGCTGCATCTTGTCGCGCAGGTTGATCCTGCGACACTGGTGCTGTTCCTTGATACGGGCCAGCTGTTTGCCCAGACGGTCCAGTACCAGCGCGAACTAACCGAACGGCTCGGCCTGACGGATGTACGTGTCCACCGGCCCGATCCGGTCCGGCAGGCCAACCGTGATCCTGGCAATGATCTCTGGAAAACCGACCCCGAGGCGTGCTGCCACCTGCGCAAGGTGCGGCCGCTGGAAACGGCGCTGGAAGGCTTCGATGCCTGGATCACGGGCCGCAAGCGTTTCCAGGGCGGCTCGCGCATCACGCTGTCGGTTGTGGAAGTCGAGAACCGGCAGGTAAAGGTCAATCCGTTGGCCGGATGGACCCAGAAACGCATCGACGCCTATTTCGATGAACACGACCTGCCACGCCACCCCTTGTGGGAGTTTGGCTACCTGTCGATCGGTTGCCATCCCTACACCCGCGCGGTCACGCCGGGCGAGGACGTGCGTGCCGGGCGCTGGTCCGGTCTCGGCAAGACCGAGTGCGGTCTCCACGGCAACCGTTGAGGCAAACGGCGTGGCACTAGAAAAAGCGGCGCCAAATGGCGCCGTTTTCGTGTGTTCGTAGCGCGAAGCGCTTACTCGGGGATCGGCAGCGGCTGGTCGTTCTCCGGAATGTTCCAGGCGCGCTGGACGGCCGGACGGTCCAACATGGTCATGTACCAGCGGCGCACGTTCGGATACTCGTTCAGGTCGATTTCCTGCCAGTTGTGGCGGGCCGCCCAGGGCCAGCAGGCCATGTCGACGATGGAGTAGTCGTCGATGATGAACTCACGGCCTTCGAGGCGCTCGTTCAGCACGCGGTAAAGGCGGCGCGCTTCAGTCTCGTAGCGGCCCTGCGCGTAGTCCGACTTGCCGGGATTGTACTTGGTGAAGTGATGGACCTGTCCGAGGATCGGGCCGAAGCCGCCCATCTGCCACATCAGCCACTCCATCGAGCGCCAGTAGGCATCCTTGTCCTTCATGTTCAGGAACTGGCCGGTCTTCTCGGCCAGATACATGAGGATCGCGCCGGTCTCGAACAGTGGAAAGTTATTGTTGTCGGTGTCGACGATCGCCGGGATCTTGTTGTTCGGGCTGATCTTCAGGAATTCGGGATCGAACTGCTCGTCCTTGCCGATGTTGACCGAGTGGACGTTGTAGTCGATGCCGGTCTCCTCAAGCATGATGGCGACCTTGCGGCCGTTCGGCGTGAACCAGGTGTAAAATTCGATCATCTGCGGGTCCTTCCTGCGCGTGCCGTCTTCGGCGGTTTCGCACCGACACTATTGGCCGGGCCGGAGGGGGTCAATTGTCGGCCAATCACAAGTATCGAGGGGTTTTGGAACAGCCGTGCTGCTCAGCCGCGGCGCTTCCAAACGATGACATTCTTCGAGACACCATCGGGGCCGACACCGGTGAAGATCATGCGGTTGCCTTCGTGGACGATCTCGCGCGTGAGGGACATGCCGACCATATTGGGATCGAGTGCGTGATCGATCGCATGGGTCACGGCGTCCTCGTCGAGTTTCCATGTGCCGGCATAGTTAAAATAGCTGGAAAAGGCCTCGGCTCGGTCCTCGTCGCTGGGCCGGTCCGCCGGCAGGAACCGCTCCGCGCCGTAGACGATGGCGCTCATGTAGTGGTCGGGCGTGTACATGATGGTGCCTTTGGCGTCGCGCCCCATCGGGTGCGTACGCGCGCCGTCCTCAGCTTCCGCGTACATCTCCTCAAGCTGCCACGCGCCGATGAGGTCGTCGTCCTTGATCGCCATGTCATGTTCCCTGTCGGTTCCGGCGGGGGAGACTAGAGTTTTCAATAGGCCGAGAGAAGCCTTTCCGCAGGTGCGCGCGTTGCAGGCGTGTTGGTCCTCGGGCAAAGTTGAGGACGCTCTGACCTTTTGAGGATATACCCGTGGCCCACAACCTGATCGCGCGCCCGCGCAAGGACACCGTCCCCATTACCATTATGGCGGCGGACAAGGTCGATTCCTGGCGGAATGCGCAATCCGCGCTGCGCCGCGCATGGCTGGACGGCAGCGGGTTCACCGGGAAGGCCGGAGCCTCCGTCTTGTTGCCGACGGACAAGGGTGGTCTGGAAAGCGTGGTTTTCGTCACAGGTGAAGGCACGGACCAGTGGTCGTGGAGCGAGTTGGCCGCACGCCTGCCGAATGGCAGCTACCGGCTCGGCGGACGCCCGTCGAAGTCGGACGCTAATGCCGCCGCCTTGGGCTGGGGCATGGCGGCCTATGAATACACGCGCTATCGCAAGCCGCGACAGACGTGCCCGGACCTCGTCTGGCCCGCCACGGCAGACCGCGCCGATGTGCTCTCGATGCTCGATGCGACCGCGCTCCTGCGCGACCTCATCAACACTCCGGCGGAGGACCTCGGGCCGTCGGAGCTGGCCGAGGAGTCGCGAAAGGTCGGCCGGAAATTCAAGGCAAAAGTCAGCGTGACGGCGGGTGACGCGCTGCTCAAGGCAAACTACCCCATGATCCACATGGTCGGCCGGGCGTCAGATGACGCTCCGCGGCTAATCGACATGCGCTGGGGCACACGCGGACCGCGCATCACGCTGGTCGGCAAGGGCGTGTGTTTCGACACGGGCGGTCTCGATCTCAAGCCGCCGGCAAGCATGCTCCGCATGAAGAAGGATATGGGCGGGGCCGCCCATGTGCTGGCGCTGGCCCAGCTCATCATGGCCGCGAAGATGCCGGTGCGCCTGCGTGTGATGATCGGCGCAGTCGAAAATGCGGTCTCGGGCAATGCCTACCGACCCTGGGACGTGCTGCAGACGCGCAAGGGGATCACGGTGGAGAACGCGAACACCGATGCGGAAGGCCGTCTGGTCATGGGGGACTGCCTATACGAGGCCTGCACCGAGAAGCCCGATCTCCTGATGGATTTCTCGACCCTCACCGGCGCCGCCCGGGTCGCAGTTGGTGCGGGGATAGCTGCCGTGTTCTCCAACAACGACGACCTGTATGCGGATCTCGCCAAGCATGCGGATGTTGAAGGCGATCCCGTCTGGCGCCTGCCGCTGCACAAGCCTTACCGGGCGCTGATCGACAGCAAGGTGGCTGACGTGTCCAGTGCCAGCGAGGGCCCGTTCGGTGGCGCCATCACGGCGGCGCTGTTCCTGCAGGAGTTCGTCGATGACGATGTACCCTGGGCCCATTTCGACATCATGGCCTGGAACATGTCGTCCCGGCCCGGCCGTCCGGCGGGTGGCGAGGCGCAGGGCCTGCGTGCGGCCTATGCGCTGATCCGCACGCGATTCGCGCGCTAGGCGTCAGGACCGGGCTTCGTAAAGGGCAATATCGTCGGCCAGTGCCTCGGCGAGCGGGCGCAGGTGCTCGGCGTATTTCACGTGGCGTTCGGCGGGCTCACGGGTCAGCGGTTTGCGCACCTGGGCATAACTCAGCGTGTCGACGAACCGCCGGTTCCGGTCAAAGGCCAGGCATGCGTCGTCCCAGGGCAGGCCGCAGAATTCCAGCAGTTCGGAAATCACCGGCCCGGGGTCGCTGACCAGCGCCTCGTACCGGATATCGTGAAACTTCAGGTCGAGCGTGGCCTTCCAGTGATCCATCAGGGCACTTGTATGCCGGTGATAGTGGGCGAAGCCGTCGAGCGAGTAGGTGAATTCGTTACGGTTGCGGAAGTTCTGGAAGTAGCAGGACAGCCCGATGGCGAGCGGATGACGGCGCACATGGACGACACGCGCGCCGGGGAACAGCCTTGAGATGAATCCCAGATGCTCGGTGTTGACCGGCATCTTGTCGGTTACGAACCGGGCGTCCGCAGAAATGCTGTCCTGTCCGTCGAGGTATGACTGCGCCATGGCGTCGAGTTCCGCTGGGGCAATCGTTGTCAGTGAAACGGGATAGTCCCCCAGTCGCGCCACCATCAAGGGAATCGCAGCCAGTTCGCCTCCCCCGTCTACGTCGGGATGGCTGTCGAGTATCTGTTCAACGAGCGTCGTGCCGGAACGCGGCAGGCCGACGATAAACAGCGGCCGCTCGCTGCTGTTGCCGGCGCGGGGCAAGATATCTACTGTACTTGCGTTGAAGACCTGACGGTAAGCCATGAATCGGCGGTCTGTTTCCTGCGGGTCATATGCCTGCGCCGCGGCTTCATTTGCGCGCGTGCAGGCATCGAATGCGGCATCGGTCTCCCCCATCGACTGCAGGAGGTTTGCCAGCAGGAACAGGAGGCCGCGGCGGTCTAGTCGGGTGAGGCCGGCACCGGCGAGGCAGCGCTCCAGAAGCGCAGCGACTTTTCCGGGCGGGAGGCTTTCTTGGCCACGGTTGACCGCCACCTGGCCGAAGGCCCGGGCCAGCTGGGGCGGAACCGGGTCGATATCGAGATGCGGTACGAGCAGGGAAGCAGCCGCCTCGCTGTCCCCGCGCCGGTCGAGAATCTCCGCCTTGCAGGCAATGGCGCCGAGATGGTCCGGCGTGCTGCGCAACAGCCTGTTGGCGATGGCCAGCGCATCGTCGAGTTGTTGTGCCGCCCGAAGGGTGTTGGCCTGCATTAGAAGGACGTCGGGTGCGTCGGGTGCCAGCCGTGCGGCGGTCTCTGCGGCTGTAAGCGCGCTGTTGTGATCGCCCAGGCGGGAGAATGCGTTGGCCATGTTGACGGGGATACGCGGATCGCGCGGCGAGAGCTTGTGAGCGCGATGGTACGGGTCGAGCGAGCCTTCCATGTCACCGGACAGGTAGAGAGCATCGCCCAGGCCGGACAGGATATCCGGCCGGTCCCGCGCAATGCGAGTGGCCGTCGTGAAGTGCGCGATCGCTTCCTCGTAATCCCCCAGGGCCTGGCAGGCGCGCGCGAGGGAGAACAGGATGTCGGGATTCTCGGGCCGCGCAGTGAGGCATTCCCGCAGGCGGGCGGCACCGTCGGCATGATTTCCGCGCATGAGGTCGACCACCGCCACGCGGTAGCGGGCGTCCTCGTTGCGCGGATCGTCATTCAGTATCGCGGTAAAGGCCGCATGCGCGTCATCCAGGCGCCCGTCGCGCGCCAGCGCTGCGGCCTGTGCGAAGCGTTCGGTTGTGTCGCTCATTACGGGCCGGTGGAATTCAGGACGCTTCCTTTATGCCTGCGTGCGCGTGCGCTTTCCACCGCCAGAGTTGATTGGTGAGCGTGGATCAGCCGAGGTCCGGCGATCTCCGGATATAGCTCAGCTTGTCGTCAAGCACGCCGTATTCGGAAGTCTCGGCGTTGTCGGCGCGCGCTTGCATCTCGTTCGAGGTCAGCCCGCGGCGAAGCAACTCCCGGATCGCGGCGGCGCGCGTCGGGATCCTGTTATCGTAGCGCCAGTCGTCGATGGCTTCGAGTTCGACCAGGGCCAACATGATCTGCAGTCGTTCGGACCGCTTCGGTTTCAAAGCTTGTCCCATTGCTTAAATATCCTTGCTTTCCCGCTGCATGAGCTGTGCAGTATTCAGTGTTTCGGGTGCCCGGTATTCAATTCAAACGGGCGATGCAGGACCGAAATTCACCCGAAGTCAGGTCTATTTGGATATAGCAAGCACCGACCGGTGAACACCCTTCGCATACGCTAATTGAGTAAGACACTCATTCGACACCAGCATAGCCGCATGGGCAGGTTTCGTCGTTGCTCCATGTTAAGGCGCAGGCGCCTTTCCTGCAGGCTGCAGCGCTTGTTGCAGTGCCGCGACGTGCGCTTGACACATCGCCTGTATGTCTTGTGGAACATGTGTAACGCATTGATATTACACGAATTCCTTATGCGATTTCGGTTGCGAATAGATGCTCTCGGATTATTTTTGAACCGTCGGTCGTCATCGACGGTAACGACCTAGGAGTATTCAACATGGCGCTCAGTGAGCAACAGGCGAATGAAATCGAAGACATGATCCCGGCGATGCGCAGGTTCGCACGCGGACTGACCGGTCGCGAGGATCTAGCAGACGATCTCGTCCAGGATGCTCTGACCAAGGTGCTGTCGAACTACGACCGGTTCGAGCAGGGGACCAACCTCAAGGCCTGGCTCTTTCGCATCGTCCGCAACACCCATATCGACGAGATGCGGAAGGTCCAGCGCCGCGGTGCCCATGTGGACGTGGATGACGAGGAAGTTGTCCAGATTGGCGTGGCCGGCTCGCAGTTTTCAAATGTCGAGATGCTCGAATTCCGTCGTGCCTTTGCCAAGCTGTCCGAAGAGGACCGCGAGGTGCTGCTGCTGATCGGCATGGAAGGCCTTACCTATGACGAGGCATCCGAGATGATCGACGTGCCGGTCGGAACCGTGAAATCACGCCTCTCTCGTGCGCGCGACCGTCTGCGCGCGGCCATCGAGGCCCCGATCCGCCGCAATGTTATGGAGCGGCGCCCGTATTCCTCCGGAATGCGGGGTGTCGAGCGGGCACATGCCTGATGATGCCCTTAACAGTGATGGCCAGGGCGCGGTTCTCTCGATTCTGACGATCAACGACCTGCATGCCTATATCGACGGCGAACTGGATGCGGAGCTGGTCCCGGATGTCGAGGGGATGCTCGATGAAGACCCCAGGGTGGCTCGCTGGGCGGCGGCCTACCGGCACCAAATCGCCTGCATGCGCCGGGCCTTTGCCAAGGGTGCCGACGACGTCCCCCAGCGCCGGCGCGAGCCGGTCCGGGCCGCCGTGGGGAGGGAGCCTGATATAGAATAAGTATTTATGTCATTCATTATTTTTCATAATTTGAGATTACACTGCAGGGGCGTCTATAGTCCGCTCACCAACGAATTTCCCGGCGAATTTCCGGGCAATTGAACCATTCACTGGGGAGAGACGGCATGGTCAAACCGATTCTGCAGACCTATCCGGTCATTTACGCCGAGAGCGAGGAAGAGCGCGCAAAGCTTCGCCCGATCGGCCGCAACAAGGAACGCTATCAGGAAACCATCCAAGGCTGGCATGAGGTCATCAAGTCAGCCGATGAACAGGGTTTCTGGGGCGTTGCCACCATCGAACATCACTTCTGGTCGGAAGGCTATGAGGTCGGTCCGGCGCCGGCGATCATGGACGCATACTGGGCGGCCATTACCAAGAACGTGCGGGTCGGCCAGCTCGGCTATGTGATGAGCATCCAGAACCCGATCCGCGTGGCCGAGGAAACGGCGATCATCGATCACCTGACCCAGGGCCGTAGCTTCGTCGGCTTCGCGCGTGGCTACCAGAGCCGCTGGACCAACGTGTTCGGCCAGCACTACGGCACGACTTCCACCAAGTCGCCAACCGCGGCAAAGAACAACCAGACCGCTGTCGGCGCCGGCTTCGCACAGAGCGGGTTCACCATTTCCGACAAGGATGTGGCCAACGACCAGCACAATCGCGACGTGTTCGAGGAGAACATCGAGATCGTGCTGAAGGCCTGGACCCAGGATTCGATGCAGCACAAGGGCAGCGCCTGGCAGATCCCTTTCCCGGGTGACACCGGCGTTGATGACTGGCAACTCGCCCAGGTCGGCGTGACCCAACGTCTGGGTGCCCTCGACGAGGTCGATGAGAACAACAACGTTGTCAACGTGTCGGTCTGCCCGGCCCCTTACCAGGACCCGCATCCGCCGGTCTTCGTGTCGGGCAGCGGCAGTCCCGAGACGATCGACTACGCGGCCAAGATGGGCTTCATCCCGACCTACTTCACGAACATCGACACGCTGGCGCCGTTGGGCGACCAGTACGCCGAAGCGGCCAAGAGCGCGGGCTTCAACTGGTTGCCCGGCCAGAACCAGAACATCGTACGCTGGCTGCAGATTGCCGAGAGCTACGATGCGGCGGTCGATGCGGTCATGGCCCACGATTACGACATCTGGAAGAACTTCTACGCCGCCATGGGCCGCCGGAAGCTGGATGAGGCCGACGTCATCGGCTCCATGCTCGATTCCGGCCTGTACTGCATCGGCACGGCTGAGTCGGTCCGCGACCAGCTCGTCGAGCAGTGGGAGCGGATGCCGGCCGAATACATCACGCTGATCTACCATTACGCCCAGATGCCCAAGGAAAAGGTCATCAAGAACATGGAGTTGTTCAACGAGGTGGTGAAGCCGGCGCTGGATGCGGTCACGGCCAAGGCCGGCCACGACATGGCGCAGGCCGCCGAGTAGATTTCGGCGACACACACAAAACGTCTAGTATGGAAGGGCCGCGGTTTTCGCGGCCCTTACTTTTTTGGGACACCCTTCGTCAGGAACAAACCGACATGCTGAAAATTCTCGGTCGCGCCACGTCGACCAATGTCCAGAAGGTGCTGTGGTTCTGCGATAACCAGAACCGCGACTATGAGCACGACAACGACATCGGAGGCGCCTACGGTCGCAACGATACGCCGGAGTATCTCGCGATGAACCCGAACGGTCGAGTGCCGGTGGTGATCGACGACGGCTTTGTGATGTGGGAGTCCAATTCCATCCTGCGCTATCTCGCGCGCCAGTCGAAGAGCGACCTGTATCCGTCTGGGTTCCATGACCGCCAGATCGTCGAGCGTTGGATGGACTGGGAGCTTTCGTTGCTGGCGCCTCGACATGTGCCCGTGTTCATCGGCATGGTCCGCACAAAGCCCGAGGACCGCAACGAGAAGGCCATTGCGGCCGGGATCGCCCAGTGGAACGCGGCAATCGAGGTGCTCGACGCCCAGCTGGCCGACAATGCCTATGTCGCGGGAAGTGCGTTCACCCTGGCGGATATCCCGATTGCGCCGATCGCACACCGCTGGTTCAATCTGGATATCGACCGTGTCGACGCGCCTCATGTGAAGCGCTGGTACGAGTCCTTCGCGGGCGATCCGGCCTTCGAGAAATGGGTGAATATCGAACTGGCTTAGCTGATCAGTAGCCGAGTTGCGGGTCGACGGCGTTGGGCAGGGGCTCGCCCCGCTCGACCGCGCTGATGGCCGCGACGATCTGCCGGGCGACGGATCGGGGATCGGTGATCGAGGCGTTGTGCGGCGTCACCGTGATCTTCGGATGATCCCAGAAGGGATGACCGTCGGGCAGCGGTTCCGTCCGGAAGACGTCGAGGGTCGTATGGGCGAGCTGGCCGGCCTCGAGGGCGGCGACCAGGTCGTCCTCGACCAAGTGTCCTCCGCGCGCGACGTTGATCAGGCAGGCGCCCTCGGGAAGCTTTGCGAAAAGCTCCGCGTTCAGGATGCCTTCCGTCTGAGGTGTCAGCGGCAGCAGGCAGACCAGGATGTCGCTGCGTGCCAGCAACGTGTCCAGCCCGTCCACTCCGTGCAGGCAGGTGATGCCCTTGAGTGCCTTCTCACTGCGGCTCCACCCGGCCACATCGAAGCCCAGCGCGGCCAGTGCCAAGCCGCAGGCCTGCCCCAGTTCACCCAGGCCTAGGATGCCGATTCGGCGCTCGTCGGCCTGTTTGAGCGAGCGGGCGCGGTCATTCCATACATGGGCACGCTGCTGGGCGTCCAGCGCAGGCTGTTCCTTATGGTAGCGCAGGACATGCAACAGCACGTATTCGCGCATGCCGGCGGTCAGGTAGGGGTCGACCACGCGCCAGATGGCGGCGTGTTTCGGAAAATCCGGGTCGCTGAAGAGGTGGTCGACACCGGCACCCAGTGAGAAGACCACCTTCAGGTTCGGGAATTTTGCCAGCTCACCGGCGGGCGGCTTCCAGGCCAGCACATACTCGATCTCGTCGGGGTCGCCGCAGTCCGGCCACTCGCGCACGTCCAGCGACGGGTCGTTCTCGCGTAGCTGGTCCGACCACCATTCGGGACGCTCGCTTTTGGCGATGATCAGGATGGCCACGGTTCAGGTGGCGACGGCGTCACCCGCGCCGACGGCTTCCAGGTTGAATGCGGCGGCCATGAGGGCCTTCGTGTAGGCCTCGCGCGGGCGATCGAAGATCTCGTCCGCCGGGCCCTGCTCGACCACCTTGCCATTGCGCATGACGATCACCTGGTTGGAGATCGCGCGCACGACCTTCAGGTCATGGCTGATGAAAAGGTAGGCGAGCTTGTAGCGCGCCTGCAGGTCGCGCAGCAGGTCGATGATCTGGGCCTGCACGGAGCGGTCGAGCGCGGAGGTCGGCTCGTCCAGCACGATAAATTTCGGCCGCAGGACGAGGGCGCGGGCGATGGCGACGCGCTGGCGCTGTCCGCCGGAGAACTCATGCGGATAGCGGTGACGGGTGGAAGGGTCGAGGCCGACCTCTTCCATGACCTTGACGATCATCTCGTCGCGTTCACGTGCATTGGCGCCGATACCGTGGACCTTGAGGCCTTCCTCAATGATTTGGGCGATCGACATGCGCGGGCTGAGCGAGCCGTAGGGATCCTGGAAGACCACCTGCATTTCGCGGCGCAGAGGGCGCAGCTCACTAGTGTTCAGGCCCTCGATCTGTTTGCCCTCGAACTCGATGGGGCCATCGGACGAGATCAGGCGCAGCATGGCGAGGCCCAGCGTGGTCTTTCCGGAGCCGGATTCGCCCACCACGCCGACGGTCTCACCCTCGCGGACCTCCACCGTGATGCCGTCCACGGCCTTGATGTGGTCGATGGTCTTGCGGAACACGCCCGCCTTGATAGGGAAATACACCTTCAGGTCCTCTGCCCGCATGATCCGCGGCGCATCTGCGGCGGGCGCGAGGGCCGAACCGGAGGGCTCGGCGTCCAACAGGTGCTTTGTGTAGTCGTGCTTCGGGTTTTTGAACAGGTCCCGCGTCAGTTCTTCCTCGACGATCTCGCCCTGGTTCATGACGCAGACCCGGTCGGCCATCTTCCGCACGATTCCCAGGTCATGGGTGATGAACAGCATCGACATGCCGAACCGGGCCTTCAGGTCGTCGAGCAGTTCAAGAATCTGAGCCTGGATTGTGACGTCGAGCGCGGTGGTCGGTTCGTCGGCGATCAGCAGCTTGGGTTCATTGGCGAGCGCCATGGCGATCATCACACGCTGGCGCTGGCCGCCGGACAGCTCATGGGGATAGGCGTTGAGGCGCTTTTCCGCGTCGGCCAGCCCGACCAGCTTGAGCAGTTCCAGTGTGCGGGCGCGGGCTGCGGCGCGTGACAGGCCCTTGTGGACGAACAGGACCTCGTTGATCTGCTTCTCGATGTTGTGGAGCGGGTTCAGCGAGGTCATCGGCTCCTGGAATATCATCGCGATGTCGTTCCCGCGGATACCGCGCAATGTCGCGTCCGGTGCGCCGAGGAGCTCAGTGCCTTCGAAGCGGATCGAGCCGCCGGGGTGGCGGGCGACCGGGTAGGGCAGGAGCTGGAGGATCGACAGCGCGCTGACCGACTTGCCGGAACCGGATTCGCCAACCAGCGCAAGGGTCTCGCCGAGCCCGATTTCGAAAGACACGTCCTTGACGGCGTGTACGAGACCACCCGGCGTCGAGAAATCGACCGAGAGATTTTCGACCTTGAGCAGGGGGTCGGCCATCAGCCCGCGTCTCCGGAAATCTGCTTGCGTGGATCGAAGGCGTCGCGCACTGCCTCGCCCACGAAGACCACCAGCATGAGCATGACCATGATCGAGAAAAACGCCGCGAAAGTCAGCCATTCGGCAGTGAAATTCTCCTTCGCCTGCTTGAGCAGTTCACCCAGCGAGGGCGAACCCGGCGGCAGGCCGAGGCCCAGGAAGTCGAGCCCGGTCAGCGCCGTCAGCCCCCCGACAAGTGTGAAGGGCAGGAAGGTGATGGTCGCAACCATGGCGTTGGGAAGGACATGGCGGAACATGATGATGCGGTTGCGCACGCCCAGCGCACGTGCGGCGCGCACATAGTCGAAATTGCGCGCACGCAGGAATTCGGCGCGCACCACCCCCACCAGGTTGGTCCAGCTGAACAGCAGCATGATGAACAGCAGGGTCCAGAAGCCGGGCACAAACAGACTGGCGACGATCAGCAGGACGAACAGGAAGGGCATGCCTTCCCAGATCTCGATGAAGCGCTGGAAGCTGAGGTCGACCCAGCCGCCGTAGTAACCCTGGATGGCACCGGCGATGATGCCGATGATGCTGGCGAACACGGTCAGCGTGACACCGAACAGCACGGAAATGCGGAATCCATAGATCAGCCGTGCCGACACGTCGCGGGCCTGGTCATCCGTGCCCAGCCAGTTCTGCGCCGTTGGCGGCGAGGGAGCCGGCGTCGGCAGATCGGTCACCGGCGTGTCGTAGCTGTAGGGAATAAGCGGCATCAGCAGCCAACCCTTTTCCCTGATCAGCTCGACCACGAAGGGGTCGGTGTAATCAGTCTCGGTCTCGAAGTCGCCGCCAAAAGTCGTCTCCGGGTAGGCGTTGAAGATCGGCAGGTAGATGCCGCCGTCGAAGCGCACGATCAGCGGCTTGTCGTTGGCGATGAACTCAGCGAACAGCGAGAAGAAGAACAGCGCGAGGAAGGCCCACAGGGACCAGTAGCCGCGTCGGTTGGCGCGGAAATTCGCCAGCCGCCGGGCTGTGACGGGAGTGATCGTCAGGCCGAGGAAGCGGCTTGAGCCTGATGCGCGGGTGTTCGCCGCCACGTCAGACATCCCGGCTCTCGAAGTCTATACGGGGATCGACCAGAACATAGGTCATGTCGGTGACGAGCTTGATGAGCAGGCCCATCAGGCCGAAGACGTAAAGAGTGGCGAAAACGATGGGGTAGTCGCGGTTCAGCACAGCCTCGAAGCCGAGCAGGCCGAGGCCGTCGAGGGAAAAGATGATCTCGATGAACAGGGCGCCGCCGAACAGGATGGACAGGAATGCCGCCGGAAATCCGGAGATCACGATCAACATGGCGTTGCGGAAGACGTGGCCGTAAAGAACCCGTCGTTCCTCCAATCCCTTGGCGCGCGCGGTGATCACGTATTGCTGGGAAATCTGGTCGAGGAAGGAGTTCTTGGTCAGCATGGTCATCGCAGCATAGCCGCCGATCACCAGCGCCCCGATGGGCAGCGCGATATGCCAGAAGTAGTCGGCGACCTGCCCCAGCAGGCTGAGCTGGTCAAAATTGTCCGAGGTCAGCCCGCGCAGAGGGAACCAGTTCACGAAATTGCCGCTGGCGAAGAGCTGGATTCCAAGGATGGCGACCAGGAAGGACGGCAGCGCATTGCCGCCGATCACGATGGCACTTGTCCAGGCGTCGAAACGGGTGCCGTCGCGCACCGCCTTGGCGATGCCGAGCGGGATCGAGATGCCGTAGAGGAAGAGGGTCGTCCAGAACCCGATGGTGATCGAGACCGGTAGTTTCTCAAGCACGAGATCCACCACGGGCCGGCTCTGGAAGAAACTGTCCCCAAAGTCGAACCGGAGATAGTTCTTCACCATCAGGAAGAAGCGTTCGTGGGGCGGCTTGTCGAAGCCGACCATCTTCTCCAGCTCCGCGACGAATTCCGGCGGCAGGCCTCGTGCCCCGCGATACTTGGACTCGAAGCTTGTCGTGGTGTCGGTGCGCAACTGGTCGGTGCCTTGCGGCCCGGCATCGCCCAGCCCGCCCGAGACGCGTGAAGTCGCGTCCACGGCGGTACCCTGGATCTGGGCGATCATCTGCTCGACCGGGCCCCCGGGTGCGAACTGAACGATGACAAAGTTCAGCAGAATGATGCCGAACAAGGTCGGGACGATCAGCAGCAACCGACGGATGATGTAGGCAAGCATGGGCCGAGACTATCGCGCGTCGTCGCGTCGGGGCCAGAGACGACGGGGCTAGCGGTTGCCGCGATAGGCACGCACGGCAGCATCCTTTTCCGGATCAATCCACCATGTGTCGGTCTGTACGCCCTGACGCGGGATGACTTCCGGGATGCCGTAGCGGTCCCAGTAGGCCAGCCGGTCCGTTGTGATGTGCCAGTGGGGGATGAGATAGTGACCCCAGACCAGTGCGCGATCCAATGCGCGGGTGCGCTGGATCAGGCTCTCGCGGTCGGGCGCGGTCACCACCAACTCGATCAGTTCGTCGATCACCGGATCCTTGATCCCGATCAGGTTGCGCGAGCCGGGGCGTTCCGCGGCCTCGCTCGACCAGAAGTCGCGCTGCTCGTTGCCGGGCGATTCCGACTGCCCCCAGATGCCTGAGATCATGTCGTAGTCGAACTGGTCCGTCCGTTCGCGGTACTGGGAGGCATCGACGACACGCACATCGGCCTTGATGCCGAGGCGTTCGAGGTTTCGCGCATATGGCAGCGCGATCCGCTCGAAGGTCTGGCTGCCCAGCAGGATCTCGAACTGGAAGTCCTCGCCGGTCTTCTCGTTGGTACGCACACCGTCCTTGACGACCCAGCCCGCCGTTTCCAGAAGGTCGGAGGCCTTGCGCAGGTTGGCGCGGATGCCCCGCGCACCCGAGCCATCTGTGGACGGCGGGACGAATTCGGCTCTGTAGACCTCCTCCGGCAGCTTGCCCCGGTACTTCTCCAGGATTGCGCGCTCTTCCTCGCCGGCGTCCTTCAATAGCCCCCGGCTTCCGAGGTCGGAGTTGTCGAAGTAGCTGTCTGTGCGGGTGTAGGCATCATAGAAGAGGTTCTTGTTCGACCACTCGAAGTCGAAGGCCAGCGAGAGTGCTTCGCGCACCTGGCGATCCTGGAACATCGGCTTGCGCAGGTTGAAGACGAAACCCTGGATCGGCGCGGTGCGCTCCTCGGGGAACTCGCCGAGGATCAGCATGCCGTCCTTTACCGGCTTGGTGTCGGTGTACTCGGTCGCCCAGGCCTTGGAGGAGTTCTCGGCCATCAGGTCGAGCTCGCCCGAGATCAGCGCGATCCGCGAGACGCCCGGATCGCGGAAATACTCGAAGCGCAGGGTATCGATGTTGTTACGCCCGATATTAACCGGCAGTGCCCGGCCCCAGTAGCTGGGCACCTTCTCGAAGCTGATCGAGCGGCCGGTCTTCACGTCCGAAATCCTGTAGGGGCCTGAACCCAGCGGCACTTCCAGTGTCGGTTTGGAGAAGTCGCGCGATTCCCAGTAATGCGCCGGAAACACGGGAAGCTGGCCGATTATGAGGGGCAGCTCCGGATTCTGCGCATCCCCGAACGAGAACTTCACCTTGTTGGGTGCGGTCTGCTCCACCTTGGCGACATCGCGATAGTAGAAGCGGTAGAAGGGCGCGCCCTGCTCACGCAGCGTGTTGAACGAGAAAATCACATCGGCGGGTGTGATCGGCTTGCCGTCGTGCCATTGCGCCTCGGGGTGCAGTTCGTACTCCACCCAGGACCGGTCGTCCGGCACTTCCATGGTGATGCAGAGTTGACAGTACTGGGTGAACGGCTCATCCGCTGACGCCGTGGTCAGCGTGTCGTAGATCAGCCCGACCCCGGCTGCGGGGTTGCCTTGGATGATGAAGGGGTTGAGGCTGTCGAAGGTGCCGATCGCGCGGCGCACATCCTCGCCGCCCTGCAACGCGCCCACATTGACGTAGTCGAAATGGGAAAAGGCCGGGCCGTATTTCGGCGTGCCGTGCATGGCCATCCCGTTGGTAGGGCCATTCGTGCCCTCCAGCGCGAGGGCGGGAATGACCGAGGCGGCGGCAAAACCGGCGCCCATAACGGCGGCGAGACAGGTCGTTCGGAACATGAGTCCTCCCGGCACGAGGGTGAATGCTCCAGCTAGATGGGACAAGAATGCGCGCGCGATCAAGGAAAACCGTGTGCGCGTCACGCGCTTGTTAGCGCCCGCCGTCCCGGTGCCGCATTGCCGGCACAATCCCGCCGAATTTGGCCCGTCAGACGGGTTCCGCGTGGCTCGACAGGCCGAGCGACTGCGCGGTGCTGTCCACGGCGGCCAGGCAGGTCGCGGCCCGGGATTCGGGAATCCACGCCTCGATGCGGATCAGGTAGTCACCCATCGCGCCGGCTGGCACACGCTCGCAATCCATACGCACGATGTTGGCCTCGTAGTCGGCGAAGGCCTCGGTCAGCCGCGCCACCAGTCCCGGCTGGTCGGCGCCGCGAATCGCGACCCGGTGGGTCACCTGGCCGGTGTCGGCGCGCGGCGTGTCCTCAGCAATGTCGCTGACGTCGATCTGCGCGCCTCCCAGTTCCTCGACGCCTTCCAGCGCCGACTGGATTTCGTCGGCTGACAGGTTTTCCGGCAGGCGCGCGACGGCGGCGAATTCCGCCGTCTGTCCGAGGACGGCAAAGCTGGCGTCGCCCATATCTGCGCCGAGATCAAACAAGCGCCCGGCCAGCGCGGACAGCAGGCCCGTGCGGTCTGGACAGGAAATGGCGATCCGGACATCCTTGCTCATGTGCGAATCCTCAAGATGTTTTCAGGGCATCCAGGGCCGCGGCATGCACGCCCGCGTCGCCGGCCGCAAGCACGGACCCGGTGGAATCGATGCTCAGCGGCTTGCCCTCCCAGTCGGTGATGACGCCGCCCGCACCTGCGACGATCACCGCGTGGGAGAGATAGTCGTAGGGTTGCATGCCGCTTTCGGCGACGAGGTCGCAATGGCCGGAGGCGACCATGGCGTAGGCATAGGCATCGGTGCCGAAGCGGGTGTCCGCGACGCCGGCCTTGAGGCTGAGGTAGCGGGCTAGGTCGGCTGCGTTGAACATGTCCTGCGAGGTCGTGCACATCCGCGCTGCCGACAGGCTGTCGCATCCGGCGACGTGCACGGGCGCGCCGTCATTGCCCAGCCCCCAATGGCGTGTCGGTGTGTCGACGGTGGCGAGCCACCGCTCGTTGAGCGCGGGGTAGGAGTTCAGCCCCAGCACCGGCACACCGTCGCGCACCAGCGCGATCAGGGTGGCGAAAAGCGGGATGCCGTTGATGAAGGCGCGCGTGCCGTCGATCGGGTCGAGCACCCAGACATATTCGGCGTCGGTGCGCTCAGGGCCGTACTCCTCGCCCAGGATCCCGTGTTCGGGGAAGGCCTCGTCGATCAGTGCTCGCATCGCCGCTTCCGATTCCCGGTCGGCGCGCGTGACCGGGCTGGCGTCCTGTTTGGTCTCGATGTCCAGTTCGGTCCGGAAATGGCGCAATGCTACGGGGGCGGCCGCATCGGCCAGGGTGTGGGCGAGGACGGCGAAACCGGGATCGAGGGTTTCAGGCACGAAACGGCACTCCAAAATGCAAAGCGGCGCTTTCGCGCCGCTTCGTGAAATCGAGATGTGTGACCCGGACTATTGCGCCGGGAGCGGCACCGGATTGTCCGACTGCGCGCGGAGGAACGCAATCATGTTCGCGCGGTCCTTGACGCTCTTGAAGCCCGGGAAGTTCATCTTCGTATCCGGAACCAGGTCCTTCGGCTTGGCCAGGAAGGTATTGAGCCTGTCATAGGTCCACTCGCCGCCCAGCGCCTTGATGCCGTCGGAGTAGGAGAAGCCATCATGGGCGCCGGGCTGGTTGCCGACGACGCCGAAGAGGTTCGGGCCCTGCTTATTCGGTCCGCCCTTATCAACGCTGTGGCAGGCGGCGCAGCGCTTGAAGGCCTTCTCGCCGTCTGCGATGTCGGCGGACGCCAGAAGCGGCTCAACCGGATCGAGCACCTCTTCCGCAGGCGCAGAAGCCGGCGTCTCGCCCGACTCGGGCACCGCCACAGCATAGGCCTTGATATCGAGATGATCGCTATGGGTCACTTCATTGATGCCGATACCGATTGCCACAGCAACCGTCAGCGCCACCAGTGCTGCGCCCCAAACCTTGAAGAAGTCGCCACCCATTGGTCACTTTCCCCGCGTCAGACAGACCGCGCAGCACGCCGGAGCGCGCGCGCGGGGCGAATTTAGCGACCGGCCCCGTTCGTGTCCACGGGGTCTATCCCCGCCAAACGGTTCCGTTCGCGTCGTGCGAGATATATCTTTCGCACCCGCGAGCGGCCAGTGCCAGTCCCGTTTCGCGTCATTAGGTCGCAGCGCCCGGTTCGGGCGCGATTTGAGGAGGATGTCCCCTGTCGAATGCCCCTGACCGAAGCGGTGCCCCGGCGAACCCGGTGGTCCTGATTCCTGCCCGTATGGCGTCTTCGCGCCTGCCGGGCAAGCCGCTGGCAGATATCGCCGGCCTGCCGATGATCGTCCAATGCCTGCGCCGCGCCGAGGAGGCGGAAGTCGGTCCGGTCGTGGTGGCCTGCGCGGAGGCGGAGATTGCCGAAGCGGTCACGGTAGCGGGCGGGCAGGCGGTGCTGACCGATCCCGACCTGCCGTCGGGTTCGGACCGTATCTTTGCGGCGCTGGAGGAATTCGACCCGCATGGCCGCCACGACGCAGTGGTGAACCTCCAGGGCGACCTGCCGACCCTCGATCCCGCCATCGTGCGCGCCTGTGTCGGCGTGCTCGACAACCCGGAGGTCGATATCTCGACCGCCGTGTGCGCGATCATGGAGGATGACGAGCGCAGCAACCCCAATGTGGTGAAGGCGGTGCTGGCGCTGGCGCCGGGTGCCCGCATCGCGCGTGCCCTCTATTTCTCGCGCGCCCAGGTGCCGACCGGACCGGGCGACCATTTCCACCATATCGGGCTCTATACCTATCGCCGCGATGCGCTCGCCCGCTTTGTCGCGCTGCCCGCCAGCCCGCTCGAACAGCGCGAAAAGCTGGAACAGTTGCGCGCGCTGGAAGCAGGGATGCGCATCGATGCCGCGCTCGTTGACACCGTTCCGCTCGGTGTCGATACTCCGGCCGACCTTGAGCGCGCGCGGGCCCTGCTGGCATAGCGGGACGCGCGTTTTCGATATATGGCATCAGGACAATGAGCGTTTCGAACGAACCGGCCGCGAATCCGGCCAACACCATCGCCTATCAGGGCGTTCCCGGCGCAAACTCGCACATCGCATGCATGCAGGCGTTTCCGGAGATGACGCCGCTTGCCTGTGCGACCTTCGAGGATGCCTTTGCCGCGGTTGAAACCGACAACCGCGCCGCGCTGGCGATGATCCCGATCGAGAACACGCTCGGCGGGCGTGTGGCGGACATCCACCACCTGCTGCCGGAATCCAAGCTCTACATCATCCGTGAGCATTACCTGAACGTGCAGTACCAGCTTCTGGCAACCCAGGAGGCGACGCTGGACGGACTGGTCGAGGTGCGCTCGCATCCGCAGGCGCTGGCCCAGTGCCGTGAACAGCTTGCCCAGCTCGGCGTGGCGACGCGTGCACGTGCGGACACGGCGGGTTCGGCCCAGGAGGTCGCGGAGCTGAACGACCCGACCATCGGGGCGTTGGCGCCGCCGCTGGCCGGAGAGATTTACGGCCTGCAGGTGCTGCGCTCGCGCTTCGAGGACCGCATCGGCAACACCACGCGTTTCGTGGTTCTGTCGCGCGCGCGCCGTGACCCGGATCCGCATGACGGCCCGTCGATGACCTCGCTGATCTTCGAGGTCCGCTCGGTCCCGGCCGCGCTTTACAAGGCGCTGGGCGGTTTCGCGACCAACGGCGTGAACATCACCAAGCTGGAAAGCTACATTTCGGGCGAGAAGTTCTCGGTTGCGCGGTTCTACGCGGAAATCGAGGGCCACCCGGCCGACGCGCGCGTCGCGCAGGCTTTCGAGGAACTGGACTATTTCTCGAAGAACGTGCGGGTGCTGGGCGTTTACCCGGCGGACGACTACCGCCGCCAGTAGCGGGACCGGCTTAGCCTTCGGCCAGCCATTCCTCGATCAACCTCCGTGCAATCGAATCCGGCCGCGGCAGTTGCACCGGCGAATCCGGTGTGATCGCCTTCAGTTCATCCCGCGACATCCAGTCGGCAGACAGAAGTTCCGTCTGGTCGATGGTCATCTCCGTGTCCAGCGCGCGGGCTCGGAAACCGGCCATGATCGAGGCCGGGAAGGGCCAGGGCTGGGAGTGCTGGTACTCGACGTCGGTGACCCGCACGCCGACTTCTTCATAGACCTCGCGCGCGACGCAATCCTCCAGCGTCTCGCCCGGCTCCAGGAACCCGGCCAGTACCGACTGCATGCGGCCCTGGAAGCGCGGTGCCTTGCCCATGATGATCCGGTCGCCGTGATAGACCAGCATGATGCAGGCCACATCGGTGCGCGGGAAATGAGCGGAATTGCAGGCCGCGTTGGTGCAGCGGCGCTGGTGCCCGGCGGCCTCGCTGCGGGTCGGCGCGCCGCAGGCCCCGCAGAAGCGGTGGCGCTGGTGCCAGTAATTAATGCCGCGCGCATAGGCGAGAAGGTTGCCCTGCCGGTGCTCGATATAGGGTCCGACCTTGCGCAGGTCCTCGAACACGCCGGCCGCGCCCAGCACCTCGTGCTCGTGCGGATTCTCGATATGGCTGACGTCGAGGGTGAAGTAGGCGGTTCCCTCCACCAGTCCCAGCAGGACCGGCTCACCATCGCCGCGCAGGATCTCGATCTGGGTGATGTCGAGCTCAACGGGCTCCACATTGTCCTCGCCGCGGATCAGGTTGTTGGACTGCCAGACCGGCAGCAGGCGGCTGGACGCGCTGGCCAGCGCCTCGCGCAGCCAATCGGGATCGTTGCGCAGGTGTGAGACGCGGTCGAGGTATTCGCTGGAATAGAAATTGCGGCGGTTCATGGCACCGGGACATAGGGATTTTGGAATGGCGCATAAATTGTCACACCCATGTGCCTGTGGAAAGCCGTGTGGCAGATCGCCCGGCGCCTTGTTTATCGGGGGGCGGGTTCTGATATAGTGCTTTCGGGAGGCCGGGCGGACGGGCATCTCGCCAACCCGGTCAGGTCCGGAAGGAAGCAGCCGTAACGAGTTTCGCCTGGGTCGTATCAACCGGTCTCCCACTTCAGACACCGAATCGGTTATTCCGAATTCCTGACCCATCCCCGGGAAGCGACCGCACTTCATGACTGCCGATTTCGAGGACCAGCCCGGCGAACCGCATGATGCGGAGTCGGATGAGTCGGCCGACGGCAGCCCGACTATCGACGATCCCAATCAGGCGTCTTTCCTGGATGCGCCGCCTCCCGCGGCCGCCCCGGGACCTGAGCCGGTTCCCGTACCGCCTGCGCCCGAATCGGCGCCCACACCCTCAGCGCCTGTCGCGGCAGCACCGGATACCGCTCCCGGTACGGCCAATGCCGAGGCCTACCAGGTCCTCGCCCGGAAATACCGGCCCCAGAATTTTTCCGAACTGATCGGCCAGGAAGCGCTGGTCCGCACGCTGACCAACGCGTTCGCGCTGGATCGCGTGGCCCACGCGTTCATGCTGACCGGAGTGCGCGGCGTGGGAAAGACCACGACGGCGCGCATCATCGCAAAGTGCCTGAATGCCGGTGATGGGCCGAACATCGACCCGGACCCGAACGACGAGCAGTGCATCGCGATTTCCGAGGACCGCCACCCGGATGTGATCGAGGTCGACGCCGCCAGCCGGACGGGTGTGAACGACATCCGCGAGATTCTCGACGGCGTGCGCTACCGCCCGGTCTTCGGGCGCTACAAGGTCTATATCGTGGACGAGGTCCACATGCTCTCGACCCAGGCCTTCAATGCGTTGCTGAAGACGCTGGAAGAGCCGCCCGAGCATGTGAAGTTCATCTTCGCCACCACCGAGATCCGCAAGGTACCGGTCACGGTGCTGTCGCGGTGCCAGCGCTTCGACCTACGCCGGGTGCGGGCCGACGAA
Organism: Alphaproteobacteria bacterium; assembly: GCA_038117045.1. Taxonomy (GTDB): domain Bacteria; phylum Pseudomonadota; class Alphaproteobacteria; order UBA6615; family UBA6615; genus JABJAG01. The sequence continues at coordinate 43,382 of JAYOFE010000013.1, forward strand.
CTGATGGAGCATTTCTCGGGCATCGCGAAGGCCGAGGGTGCGGAACTGGAGGACGGCGCACTGCGCCTGATCGCGCGCGCCGCAGACGGCTCGGTACGCGACGGGCTGTCACTGCTCGACCAGACGATCTCCGCTCACTGCTCGAGCGGGGCCGTGGCCCGCGAGGAAGATGTGCGCGCCATGCTCGGTACCGCTGACAGCGGCGCGGTGCTCGATATCTTCGAGGCGGTTATGGCGGGGCGGACTGCCGCTGCGCTGGAAGGCCTCGGTACGCTGTATGACGCCGGTGCCGACCCCCTGTCGGTGCTGCAGGACCTGCTCGAACTCAGCCACTGGATCACGCGGGTCAAGCTGGTGCCCAAGGCCGCCGACGATCCCGCGGTCTCAGAACTGGAACGCACACGCGGGCGCGAGATGGCCGAGAAGCTGGGCGTCGCTGTATTGTCGCGAGCCTGGCAGATGCTGCTGAAAGGCGTGGGCGAGGTGCAGCGCGCGCCCTCGGCACTGCCCGCGGCGGAGATGGTGCTGATCCGGCTGGCATACGCCGCCGACATGCCGCCGCCCGCCGAGATCGTGAAGAAACTGGAAGGCACCGAAGCCGCGGCACCGCCGTCCCCGCCACAGGGCGCAGCCCCGTCGGCGCCGCCGGGCGGTGGTGCACAGGCTGTCGCCGGTGGCGGGGCGCGGGTGCAGGCCGCACCGCAAGAAGAATCAGCCCCGGCGCCCATGCCCGAACAGGCGGCCGCGACCACGCTGGAAGACCCGCCGAACTTCGCCGCGCTCGTCGCGCTGTTCGCGACACGGCGCGAAGTTCAGGTCCGCAACCACCTGCACGCCAATGTGCACCTGGTCTCCTACGAGCCCGGGCGGCTGGAATTCCGACCCGCCGCCGATGCGCCGCGTGACTTGGCGGGACAGGTGCTCAACTTCCTGCGCGCCTGGTGCGGCAATCACTGGCAGGTCAGCGTGTCCCAGGAACCCGGCGCGCCGACGCTCGCCGAACAGGAGCGCATGGCGAAGGATGCGGCCCACCAGCAGGCGGCGGAAAACCCGGTCGTCCGCGCGGCGCTGGAGGCCTTCCCCGGCGCGAAGATCGAACGCGTGGTGGCGCGCGACAACCCGACGGACGACATGCCCGGCGGGGACATGCCCATCGAGATCGAGGACGACGACGAATGAAGAACCTTGGCAACCTGATGAAGCAGGCGCAGGAGATGCAGGCCAAGATGGCCGAGATGCAGGAGCGCCTGGCCGAGATGACCATCGAGGGCAGCGCCGGCGCCGGCATGGTGACGGTCACCCTGTCGGGCAAGAGCGAGCTTAAGGGTGTGAAGATCGACCCCTCACTGCTGAACGGCGATGAGGCGGAGATCGTCGAGGACCTGATCGTCGCGGCGCATGCCGACGCCAAGAAGAAGGCGGAAGAACGCATGGCCGAGGAGATGCGGGAGCTGACCGGCGGGCTCAACCTTCCGCCAGGCATGAACCTGCCGTTCGGCGCCTGATTGCCGCTCCGGCCCCGCGCGTATGTCCTCACCTGAAATCGAGCGTCTGGTCGATCTGCTCGCCAAGCTGCCCGGCCTCGGGCCGCGTTCGGCGCGCCGCGCGGCGCTGCATCTCATCAAGCGGCCGGGCCAGCTCATGCAGCCGCTGGCAGAAGCCATGGCGTCGGCGGCGCGGTCGATCCGCACCTGCTCGAACTGCGGCAATGTCGACACGGTCGATCCCTGCCGCATCTGCATCGATGAGGAACGCGACCGATCGGTGATCTGCGTGATCGAGGACGTGGCCGACCTGTGGGCGCTGGAGCGCACGGCGTCTTTTGGCGGCCAGTACCATGTGCTGGGCGGCACCTTGTCGGCGCTGGACGGCGTCGGCCCGGAAGACCTGAACATCGGCAAGTTGGTGGACCGCGCGCGGTCCCAGCAGGTGGAAGAGGTGATCCTCGCCACCAACGCCACGGTCGCGGGGCAGACCACGGCCCACTACATCACCGAGCGGCTGGAAGGCGCGGGCGTGAAAATCTCACGTCTGGCCCATGGCGTGCCGGTGGGCGGCGAGCTTGACTATCTGGACGACGGCACCCTCACCGCGGCGCTCCGCAGCCGGCGGGAGGTCTAGTCGGCTTTCTTCAGTCGCGCGTGATAAGCCGCGCACGAAGGAACAGAAGCCATGCGGAGATCACAAGGGTGTAGGGAATCCAGACAAGCTCGAACCACTCTTCAATCCTGAACGCGTCGGCCACGGAAGCCAGGAACAGAAGCAGTGATGGCCCCGCTAAAAACAAGCTCGCGACTCCTGACAGCCAAGGGCGCTCACTGTTCCAGCCGATGATGCTCGGTCGGCGTTCCGTACGTCTGGTGCAAAGCACTGTCGCGAGAATCACGAAAGGCGCCAGGATGGAGATCGCCGCAAAGAACGAATCCAGAATCGGAATAGCGATTGAATCGGCTTCGGGCTTAAGCCATCCGGCCTGTTGTACGGAGATCCAATAGAAGGAACTCACGACCGGATAGCCGATCACGACAAGGGTCGCGAAAATCCAGATGACCCATGGAGCGGGTGTCCGGAGGTTTTTAACGCCACGCCAAAGCTGCATTGGCACGGATCCAGAGTTTCCGGTCATGTGGTTCGACCTCCTTGTTCTTCGGAGGTCGCTGAGTGGGCGTGGTTTTTGGCCTTAAGGCGAAGGAAATCGGAAAGAGTCAGGGAGATTTCGAGGCCGCTTGGCGGGAGATTGGGCGGCTACTCGACCGTGCGCAGGCGCGGCGGTTCGTTGAAGGAATCCTCGACCGCGTCCTCGATGGCTGAGGCGCTGTTGTCTTCAAGCTGGATGTCCTGGATCTTGGTGCCGCGCGATTTCACCTTGTCCGAGGAGGTGCGGATGTCGCGGATGTCCTTTTCGGCCAGCTCGAAATGCTTCTCCAGATGGCCGACGCGCTTGTCGAGACGGTCCACGTCTTCGAGCATCGTCAGGACCTCCTTCTGGATGATCCCGGCGGCCTCCTTCATGCGCACGTCCTTCATCACGGCGCGCATGGTGTTGAGCAGCGCCCACAGCGTCGTGGGGGAAACGATGAACACCTTGGCCCGGTGGGCGGCGTCCACCGAATCCCCGAAATTGGCGTGCAGTTCGGCATAGACGGCTTCCGACGGCAGGAACATCAGTGCCGCGTCGGCCGTCTCGCCCGGCACGATGTACTTCTCGGAGATCGCCTTCACATGGGTCGCCACGTCGCGGCGGAAGGCGCGGGCCGCCTCGGTTTTCTCGCTATCCGACTTGGCTTCCTGGAGCATCCGCCAGGCTTCCAGCGGAAACTTGGCATCGACCACCATCGGGCCCGGCGGGTTGGGCAGGTCGAGCAGGCAGTCGGCGCGCTTGCCGTCGCCGATGGTCGCCTGGAAGGAATAGCTGCCCGGCGGCATGACGGATTCCACGAGGTCCTGAAGCTGCACTTCACCGAACGCGCCACGCGCCTGCTTGTTGGACAGGATTTCCTGAAGCCCCACCACCTGCGAGGACAGGTCGGTCAGGTTCTTCTGGGCCGTGTCGATGCGGACCAGCCGTTCCTTCAACTCGTCGAGGACCGTCTTCTGGTTCTTGTCGGTCTTCTGGAGGGTGGCGTCGATCTTGCCGGTGAGCTGTTGCAGTCGTTCATCGACGGATTTTGCCAGTGCGCGCTCCTGGGCCTGCAGTGTCTGGGCGAGCTGGGCCTGCTGGGCGGCCTGGGTCTCGGTCATCTGGGCGAGGCGCTCTCCCAGCGCCGCGACCTGCTGGGCAGCCACCTGCTGTCCGCCGTCGCCGCGGCGCATGAGAACCAGCACGGCGGTGCCGAGGGCGAGCAGGCCAGTGACGCCGATCACGACCGCGATGATGAGTGTTGCATCCATGTAGCCATCCTATCAGGCATGGCAGAGTCGCGTGTGCTTGACGTGGGCGCTGCGAGACCATACCTATCGCCACGAAACACCCGAAATTCCAGCGGTTTGAGAGTTTTCCGACATGGCAAGACTGCCGATCGTCATTGCACCCGATCCGGTGCTCAAGCAGGTCTGCACCCCCGTCGAGACCATCGACGAGGATGTGCGTACGCGCCTCGAGGACATGCTGGAGACGATGTACGCCGCGCCGGGCATCGGCCTGTCCGCGCCGCAGGTGGCTGATACGCGCCGCCTGATCGTGTGCGACGTGGCCCGTGAGGGCGAGGACCCGCGGCCCTATAAGATGATCAACCCGGAAATCGTCTGGCGCTCGGACGAAATGGTCGAGTCCGAGGAAGGCTGCCTGAGTATCCCGGACCAGTACGGCCCGGTAACACGCCACCGCGATATCCGGTGCGCCTATCTGGACCCGGATGGCGTGCAGCAGGAGGTTGAGGCATCGGGCCTGTTCTCGGCCTGCATCCAGCACGAGATCGATCATCTGGACGGCGTGCTGTTCATCGATTACCTGACGCCGCTCAAGCGCAACATGATCCTGCGCAAGATGAAGAAGCTGAAGCGTCAGCAGGCAGCCTGACACTTCGCCGCGCCGGGCCGGTGCGGGTGACGACGCGGTGAGACAATGCGCATAGCCTTCATGGGAACGCCGGATTTCTCCATGCCCGCATATGACGCGCTCCGCGCCGCCGGGCATGAGGTCGTGTGCGTCTATACCCAGCCGCCGCGCCCCGCCGGGCGCGGGCAGAAGGAACGCCGCTCGCCGGTGCATGAGCGCGCGGCTGCCGACGGTGTGGAGGTGCGTACCCCGAAAACCCTGCGGGACGCCGATGCGCAGGCGGCGTTCGCGGAATTGAATCTCGACGCGGCGGTGGTGGTCGCCTACGGGCTGATCATGCCGAAACCGGTCCTCGACTCGCCCCGGCTGGGCTGCATCAACATTCATGCGTCCCTGTTGCCGCGCTGGCGCGGAGCCGCACCGATCCAGCGCGCGCTGCTGGCGGGCGATACCGAGACCGGCGTGACCATCATGCAGATGGACGAGGGTCTCGACACCGGCCCCGAATTGCTGCGCGAGGCCATCGCCATCACACCGGAGACGACGGCGGGCGACCTGCACGACGCGCTGGCGGAGATTGGCGGACGGCTGATCGTCGAGGCTCTGGCGGGACTGGAGGCGGGCAACATCACGCCGATGCCCCAGCCGGGCAGCGGTGAGACCTATGCCGCGAAGATGGAACGCGGCGAGGAACGCATCGACTGGGCGCAGGATTCTGTCGAGGTGGAGCGCCACATCCGGGGCTTCGCGCCCTGGCCGGGCGCGTGGAGCGAACTCGACGGCGAACGGGTGAAGATTCTCGCCGCCGATGTCGTGGACGGATCGGGCACGCCAGGCGTTGTGCTGGATGACCATCTCACCGTGGCCTGCGGGTCCGGGGCGCTGCGTCTTGCGCGGGTCCAGCGTGCGGGCAGGTCGGCGATGGACGCTGAGGCCTTCCTGCGTGGCGCGCCGGTGGCGAAGGGCGCGCGATTCCAATGAGCCGCTACCGGATCACCGTGGAATACGACGGCACGCCCTATGTCGGCTGGCAGCGGCAGGACAACGGGCCGTCGATCCAGGCGGCGCTGGAATCGGCGCTGCGGGAATTCTCCGGCGAGGAGATTCTGGTGCAGGGCGCGGGCCGGACCGATGCGGGAGTCCACGCGCTGGCACAGGTCGCCCATTTCGACATTGAGCGCGAGACCGATGCGGACACGGTCTGCGATGCGTTGAACCACTTCCTGCGCCATGAACCGGTTGTGATTCTCGACGCGGTCGAGGTGGACGAGGACTTCCACGCGCGGTTTTCCGCGACCGGGCGGCACTACCGCTACCTGATCCGCAACCGCCGACCGCGCCCCACCGTGACCCGCACGCAGGAATGGTGGGTGCCGACGGCGCTCGATGCCGCCGCCATGCATGCCGCCGCCCAGGTGCTGGTGGGTGAGCACGACTTCAGTTCGTTCCGGGCTTCGATCTGCCAGGCGAAGTCGCCGGTGAAGACCCTCGACCGCCTAGTTGTGCGCCGGGAGAGCGACATGATCGTCGTCGAGGCCTCGGCGCGGTCCTTCCTGCATCACCAGGTGCGCAACATGGTCGGCACGCTGGAACTTGTAGGCAAGGGACGCTGGGACGATACGGATGTGGCCGACGCGCTGGCCGCGCGCGACCGCGCGGCGGCGGGGCCGACTGCACCGGCCTGTGGGCTGTACCTGACGGCGGTCGATTACTGACATGTCCGGCACATCGCACGGGGTCCGGCCGTCGCGCCTGATCCTGCTGATCCTGATCGCGGCCGGCGGCGCGTCGATCCTCTCGACCGACCTCTACGCGCCCTCGCTGCCGCACCTGCCGGCCTATTTCGGAACCGACGCGGAGACGGTGCAGCTCACCATGGCGCTGAACATGGCGTCCTTCGCCATTGCCCAGCTTTTCTGGGGGCCGCTGAGCGACCGGTTCGGCCGCCGCGCGATCTTCATCACCGGCATGGCGGCCTTCGCGCTCACCGTGCTGTGTGCCGCAATGGCCCAGAGCATCGACCAGCTGTTGGCGGCACGCGTCCTGATGGGGGCGGCGGCGAGCGTCGAGGCTGTGGTTGTGCTCGCGGTGATCGGCGATCTCTACCGCTCCGAGGAATCGGCGAAGGTTTTCGCGCTCTACGGTATGACCATCGCGCTCGTCCCGGCGATCGGCCCTGTGATCGGCGGCTATGTGTTCGAGTGGTTCGGCTGGCGGGCGAACTTCTATTTGCTGACGGGCGTTGTGCTGCTGGTGCTGGCATTCGGTGTGGCGCGGCTGCCGGAAACGCTGGCGCGTGCCGACCGGGTGCCGCTGCGGCTGGGGTCCATCGTGACCGGCTATGCCCGCATGCTCGCGCGCGGCGGCTTCGTCAGCGTGGCTCTGGCCCTGGGCGTCGCGATCGGGGCGATTTTCGGCTACATCACGGAAGCCCCGTTCATCCTGATCGACAAACACGGGATCGCCACGCGCTATTACGGCTTGTTCCAGGGGATCATCGTGCTGGCGTTCTTTTTCGGGAGCCTTGTCGCCAACCGGGTGGTGGACCGGATTGGTGTCCGCCGGCTGTTCGCCATAGGTGTGTGGAGCGGGTCGCTCTCCGGCCTGCTGGTTCTGCTCGCGGTGTGGATGGGTGAGACACCGTTGACGCTGACTGCGGCGATGAGCGTGTTCGCCTTCGCGCTGGGCCCGCTGTTTTCCTCCGCCCCGGTGATCGCGTTCGAGCGGGTGGCGGATCTGGGGCGCGGGATGAGCGCGGCGGTGCTGTCCACCTTCGAGATGGGGGGTGGGGCGCTGGGCGCGTTGTTCGTGAGTGCGACCCATGACGGATCTGCCTGGCCGCTGGCGTTTTGTGTGGCCGGGTGTGCTGCGCTGCTGCTCGTCTCGGGGCTTGCGGCACTCCGCCCGAAATGGGCCGCCGGGACCGGCAATCCATCCTGAACGCGTTTTACCCGGTTCAGACCGTCAGCGAATTGGCTCCGATCCAGAGGATGAAGAACAGGCCGACCTCGACGGCGACCACCATCCCGGCGGAAATTCGTGTGATGTTGAGCGCCGCGCGCGCGACGAATCCGGCATAGATGAGCGAGAACATCGTTGCCGCCGCATAAATCGCCATTCCCCAACCGGGTGTCGATGTGCCTTCGGCGGAGAGGATGACCACGGCCGGCAGCAGGATCGCGAGACGGACCACCCGGGCCCAGTTCCACGCCACGATGAACAACACGAAACGCTCTCCGCGCTGCATGGTCTCCGTGATCGGGGACATCACCAGCGGGAACACCAGCCAGAACAGTCCATAGAACGCGAGGAAGACGAACAGCGCGTGCAGCGGGTCGGCGGTGTTCATTTCGGGCTGGTCGGCGGAGCCGAGCAGCATGATGCCGATGGCTTCGCCCGGTACGACGATGGCGGCGGCCCAGAACGAGTTCCAGAACGCCTTCGGCGTTGTCCCGAAATATTGAAGGCCCGTCCGGTCGAAGTGCAGCAGGCGCCAGGCGCCGAACATGCCGTTGGCGGCCTCTAGGAGTGTCATGACGCGCCGTCGCGCTCCCGTGTCCGTTCAGTCCGAGAGCTTAAAATAGGTCTCGAGGACCGCGAGGTAAATTTCGGTGAGCTGCTCGATGTCGCTGGTCGCCACGCGTTCATCGACCTTGTGCATGGTCTGGCCGACCAGACCGAATTCCGCGACAGGGCAGAAATCCTTGATGAACCGGGCGTCCGATGTGCCGCCGGTCGTGCTGAGTTCTGGCTTGCGGCCGGTCACCTTTGCCACGGCGGCGCAGATCGCGTCGCTGAATGGCCCCGGCGGCGTCAGAAAGGCCTCGCCGGTGACACGGAAGGACAGGTTGTAGCGCGCGTCGGTACCGGCGGTCTCGCGGTCGAAGGTCTCACGCACCCACGCTGCGAGGCTGTCGGAAGAATGCAAGTCGTTGAAGCGGATGTTGAAGGTCGCCGCGGCCCGCGCCGGGATCACGTTGTTGGCCGGGTTTCCCACATCGACCGTTGTGATCTGCAGGGTCGTCGGCGGGAAATGTTCCGTGCCCTCGTCCAGTGTCGCGGTGGTCAGCGCGCCCAGCATGCGCACCAGGTGATGGACCGGATTGTCCGCCAGATGGGGGTAGGCGGTGTGGCCCTGGGTGCCGTGAACGACCACGTCGCCCGTGGTGCTTCCGCGCCGGCCGATCTTGATCATGTCGCCCAGTGCTTCGGGGTTGGTCGGCTCGCCGACGATGCAGGCATCAAGCTGCTCGCCCCGTTCTGCCAGCCATTCCAGCACCTTGCGGGTGCCGTTGACGGCGGGGCCTTCCTCGTCACCGGTGATCAGGAGGCTGATCGAGCCCGGTGTGTCCCAGCTGTCCGGCGTGCCGTGGCGTTCCACGAGCCGTGCGACGGCGGCGGCGAAGCACGCAATCGCGCTCTTCATGTCGGCCGCGCCGCGCCCGTGCAGAACGCCGTCCTTCACTTCGCCCGAGAACGGGTCGCGCGACCAGTCCGCTGCGTCGCCGACCGGGACGACGTCGGTATGGCCGGCGAAACAGAAATTCTGCCCGCCGCTGCCGAGGCGCGCGTACATGTTCTCGATATCCGGCGTGTTTGCATCGGAGAAGCGCAGCCGGTTGCAGGTAAACCCGATCTCCTCCAGCGCGTCCGCGAGCACGCCGAGCGCGCCACCGTCAGCCGGTGTGACGCTGGGACAGCGGATAAGCGCCTGGGACAGCGCGATCGGGTCGTCCGTCAGTGACATGGTTCGGGCGTTAGTCGCGCAGCAGTTCGTTGATCGAGGTCTTGGCCCGGGTCTGCTCGTCCACGCGCTTCACGATCACGGCGCAGTAGAGGCTCGGGCCCGGGGTGCCATCGGGCAGCGGCTTGCCGGGCATGGAGCCGGGCACCACCACCGAATAGGACGGGACGCGGCCGACGTGGACCTTGCCCGTCTTACGGTCGACGATCTTGGTTGACGCGCCGAGATACACGCCCATGGACAAAACGGCGCCTTCCTCGACGATCACGCCTTCCGCGACTTCGGAGCGCGCGCCGATGAAGCAGTTGTCCTCGATGATGACCGGGTTGGCCTGCAGCGGCTCCAGCACACCGCCGATGCCCGCGCCGCCCGAAAGGTGCACGTTCTTGCCGATCTGCGCGCAGCTTCCGACTGTCGCCCAGGTGTCGACCATGGTGCCGCTGTCGACATAGGCGCCCAGGTTCACGAAGCTGGGCATCAGGACCACGCCGGGGGCGATATGGGCCGAGTGGCGGACGATGGCGTTCGGCACCGCCCGGAACCCGGCTGCGCTGAACTCCTTCGCGCCCCAGCCGGCAAACTTGGATGGCACCTTGTCCCACCATGCGGTGTCGGTTCCGGGGCCCCCGGGGATGACTTCCATGTCGTTCAGCCGGAAGGACAGCAGGACGGCCTTCTTGAGCCACTCGTTGACGACCCAGTCGCCGCTGGTCTTCTCGGCCACGCGCAGGGTGCCGCTGTCGAGTTGGGCGAGCGCATCCTCGACCGCCTCGCGGTGAATGCCGGTGGTGCTGGCCGAGAGGGACTCGCGGTCGTCCCAGGCGGCTTCGATGGCGGATTGCAGGTCGCTGGTGCTCATTCTTGGTTCCTGTGGGTTCTCGTAATCAGGCGGGCGCGAAGATGGCGGCGCACCCCTTGCGTGTCAACGGCCCGGCAAGGCCCGCATTTGCCCGGATCAGGCGTGTTCGGCCACGGATTCCAGCCAGGCGATGACGTCGTCCGTCTCGTGGTGGACATAGTCGCAGCCAGCCTCAGGTGTGGCCCAGTCCGGGGCATTGTCGGAGTCGTGGCGCACCCAAACCGTCGTCATCCCCATGGCCGCAGCGGGAGCCAGATTGGGGCTCATGTCCTCCAGCATCACTGCCCGGTTCGGATCGATGCCGTGCATCTCGGCCAGGACCGCATAGGGCTGCGGGTTGGGCTTGGGCACGTAGCCGGCGGCGATGACATCGAAAATACCCTCGAACAGGTCGGCCACGCCGAGCTCTGCCAGGACATTCGCGGCGTGGTCGGCGGAGGCATTGGTGTACACGAGCTTGCGGCCCGGAAGGCGCGCCAGCGTGGCCCTGAGGCGCGGATTTGCGCCGATCATCGAGTAGTCGACGTTGTGAACGTAGTCCATGAAGTCATGGGGATCGACGCCGTGGTCGTTCATCAGTCCGCGCAGTGTCGTCCCGTGCTGACGGAACATGCGCTTCTGTTCGATCAGTGCGTCCTCATGGGCGAGTTTGAGCAGCTCGGCGACAAACCCGGTCATGCGGGTCGAGACAGCCGCCATCAGCCCGCAGGAGGCGGGATAGAGCGTGTTGTCGAGGTCGAACACCCAGGTTTCGGTCTCGTGCAATGTCTCGATGGGTTTCGTCATCGCAAATCCGCGGAAATACAGGGTATCCGGCCCGGCCGGCGGGATCGGGCCAATAACCCTTCATTAACCGGACATCTCCTAAAATTCAAACGACTACGGCTTGGCGCAATCCGCGCCTGCCGGCCATGGAGAATTCTGTTTTGGGTGGGTCTCCGGACAAACTGATCCTTTCGTCGGCTGAACGCACCAGCCCCGAAAACCTGCGGATCGAGCGTGACCGTTTCGTCGCGCTCGCGTTCTGCAGTGCGGATCTGCTGCTCGAGCTCGACCCTTCCGGAGAGATCACCTTCGCCGCCGGCGCCACCAAGGTCTTCACGGGGCGCCATCCCGAGGAACTCCAGGGCGCACGAGTCCATGAACTGATTCACGATGATGATGTCCGCAAGCTGGAGCGCCTGCTGCGTGATGCCCGTGCCGGCACCCGTATCGAGGACGAGAGCGTCGCCCTGAAATCACCGGCCGGCCACCGCATGATGCTGTCGGTCAACGGTTTCCACATGTCGGACCTGGGCGGCCACACCTATCTGGCGTTCCGCGTCCGGACCACGGCTTCGCACTACGCCGATGAAAATGCGGTGCGTGTCGAGGGGATGGAAGTCTACGACAAGGGCTCGTTCACCGAGGCTGCGATCCGCGCGCTGGCGGATGCCAAGAGCGCCGGAGAGGAACGCAAGCTCACCATGATCGAGCTGGGCGCCTATGACGAGCTGCGCGCCCGCCTGACCCAGGATGCCCAGGACGAACTGTCCGCGACGATGGGCTCGATATTTCGCGCCAGTTCCGTCGGCGGCGACCTGGCCGGTCAGATCGACGAAAACCGCTTCGGCCTTGTCCACAATGTAAGCCTGAACGTTCAGGCGTTGTCTGAACAGATCGAGGCCTATGCCAAGACCGTCGACCCGAAGGGCGAGGGCCTTGCGGTCGGTTCAGCGACCATCGATGTCGAGCCGGGCGAGATGACCGAGGCCGATACGGCCAAGGCCCTGATCTATACGATCAACCGCTTTTGTGACGAAAGCGCGGAGGACTTCACCGTAAAGGACCTGTCCGAGAGCTTCTCGGCCCTGGCCGCGGAGACCGTGGAACGGCGCAACAAGTTCGTCCGGATGATCAACCAGGGCGCATTCGACGTTGCCTTCCAGCCGATCTGCGACATGCAGGGCGGTCGTCCCCACCACTTCGAGGCGCTGGTGCGCTTCGACCATGAAAACTTCGAGGCGAGCCCGTTCGAGTTCATCACATTCGCCGAGGAAGTCGGGATCATCTGCGACTTCGACCTGGCGATGTGCCGCAAGGTTCTTGAGTGGCTGGAGAATACCAACGGCCAGGGCTACCGCTACATGACCGCGGTGAATATCTCGGGTCGTTCGCTCAGCACGCCGAAATTCGTCCGCGACCTGATCGACCTGCTCGACGAATATTCGGATGCGCGCGAGCACATCCTCTTCGAGATCACGGAATCGGCCAAACTCACCGACCTCGACGAAGCCAACAAGATTATCCAGGCGTTGCGCAATGCGGGCCATATCGTCTGTCTCGACGATTTCGGCGCCGGGGTCTCGGCGTTCCAGTATCTCAGCGCCCTGCATGTCGACGTGGTGAAGATCGACGGCGCCTATTTCATCGACGCCCTGCAGAACAAGCGCAAGCGCGCGCTGCTTCGCGCCATGGCGAGCATGTGCCGCGACCTCGACATCAAGACCGTGGCCGAGATGATAGAGGACGAGGAGACCGCGAAACTCGTGCGTGAGTGCGGGATCGACTACGGCCAGGGATACCTCTACGGACGGCCGAGCAAGGTCATCACGTCCTTTCAGAGCCCGCGTCCGAAGTCGTTCACCCGACAGAAGTCAGCGGCATGAGTCTCGTGATGACCCCGATGGATGGAAATATCCTCGCCTCTCCCCCTCCCGATTCCGGGGCGTGGCGCGACCTGCCGTCACCGAATTTCTCCGGTGCGGCGCGGGCGCTGGCCGTATGGCCGGGGGCGGTGCTGGAGTTTTCCTTGTCAGGGAAGGCCGTGGCGGCGAACGATATGGGCACTCGCCTGCTGCGGGCCCTGGCGCGGCAGCCCGGTGCGCCGCTGCTGGGCCTGGTCGCGCTTGTCGGCCAGTCCGGCGGAAGCGTTTGCGACCGGCTGGAAGTACATTTCGAGAACGCGCGGCGCTGGTTTGAATGCGTGGCCCTTCCCGGTGAAGCGGGACGGGTGATCGTGCTTGCGCGCGACCAAACCTATGACATCAACGTCCGCCAGGCTCTGTTCGACTCACGCCAGCGCTACCGCGACCTGGTGACGATCTCGAGCGATTTCGCGTTCGAGACCGACAAGACAGGCAGGTTCGTGTTCGTCTCTCCGCACGGTGCGCTCGGATACTCGCCCGAAGACCTGATCGGACGCTCGCCCCGCGAGCTGCTGGTCGACACCGATGTTGACGATTCCGAGCTGCCGTTCCACACGCGCTCCGGCGTGGTGCAGACGCAAGTCTGGCTGCGCAATGCCGATGGCGAGGAAGCCTGCCTGATGGCGTCGGCGGTTCCGGTGACCGACCATGACGGAAAGTGGTGCGGCGCGCGCGGATTGTGCCGTGACATTACGGAAGAGCGACTGCGCACCAGTGAGCTGGCCCAGGCGAAGGTGCGTGAGCAGGTTCTGGCCTATGTGGTCAACCAGATCCGTGAGGAGGCACGCCCGCGCGCGATGCTCGAATCCGCCACCTCAATGCTGGGTCGGGCCACGTCCGCAGCGTCCGCCGTCCTTAGCTATTCTCCATTGGAAGGCTGGGAGCTCTCTGCAAGCTATGGCGAGTGGCCTGAGGATGTGGAGATCGACCGGCTCGCCGAGTTCGTGTCCCGAAGCCAGGACGCCGAAGAGTTCGAGAACGGCCCGAACCGCCTTCTAGGCCGTGCGACCTGGTACCACGCGGCCGTCAACGGCGCGGTCCTGTTGATGCGCGACAAGGGCAAGCGGCCCTGGAACGACGATGAGCATGCCATGCTCGACGCTGTCGCCGGTCAGCTCGCCATCGGCCTGCGGCAGATTGCCGACCACAAGGAACTAGAGCGCCTGTCCACGACGGATGCCCTGACCGGGCTGATGAATCGCCGCGCCTTTCGCACCGCCCTCGAGGTTGCCCTCGACCGCGCAGAGCAGAACGGCACCTGGGGCACACTGCTGTTCATCGACCTGGATAATTTCAAGCAGATCAACGATACCCGCGGCCACGACACCGGCGATGCAGTCCTGCGAGAAATTTCCGACATACTCACTACGCACAGCCGGAAGTACGACCTCGTGTCCCGGCTTGGCGGCGACGAGTTCGCGGTCTGGCTGGATGACACCAAGATGCAGTCTGCCTGCGTTCGCGCGGACGAACTGATCGCCGCGATCGACCGCCTCGCGGACACCTATTCGGAACCGGGCTCACCGCTCGGGGCCTCGATCGGACTGGCGGAACACCTGCCGGGATCCGGTGAAACACTCAGGTCGCTGCTGCTGCGCAGCGATGAAGCAATGTATGACGCCAAGCGTACGGGCAAGAACCGCTGGTCCGCTGCTCAAGGTTTTGAACCGCCGACGGCGGGACGAAGCCAGGACGAAGCCACGCAAGGTGCTGCACGTATGGATGCGGTTTCGCGTGACGGAGATCAGAACGATGACCAACGCACAAGCTGAGATTCCGGAATTGCCTGACGAGATCGGGTACGAGGACCAGAAACACATGGCGCGTAACGGTAGCCATGAGGAGCGTTGTGAGCTTGCCGCGCGCGGTGATGTGCGGCCAGAAATCCTTTACTACCTGGCTGGTGATCCGGACCCCGGCGTGCGCCGTCATATTGCGCGCAATTCCTTCACCCCGCGTCACGCCGACCTTTTGCTTGCCCAGGATGACGATGACCGTGTGCGTTCGGATGTTGCCGGCAAGATCGCGAATGTCTCCTTCGACGAGGCGGGCGAGGAGCAGGGCAACGTCTATCGCGTGACCATGCAGGCCCTGGAAGTCCTGGCGGGAGACCAGCTCGTGCGGGTGCGCCAGATCCTGGCCGAGGCTCTCAAGGACAGCACGGGCGCGCCACGTCAGGTGGTCGAGAAACTGGCGCTTGACCGTGAACTTACCGTCAGCGGCCCGGTGCTGGAAAACTCGCCGCTCCTGACAGACGAATTCCTGATCGGCATCCTGAACAGCGAGCCGGTGCAGGGTGCGCTCAAGGCGATTTCCCGGCGCGTGGCGCTGGGCCAGGAGGTGGCGGACGCCATCGTCGATTCAGGTGATGCGGAGGCTGTGGCCGAGTTGCTGGGCAACGACAGCGCCCAGATTCGCGAGGAAACGCTCGACCGTATCGTCGATCAGGCCCCGGGACAGCCAACCTGGCACCGGCCGCTCGTGCATCGTCCGGGCCTGCATTTCAACGCAACACGACGGATCGCGGAAATCGTGTCCGGTCCCCTGCTAGCCGAGCTCAAGAAGCGGACCGATCTCGATGACGGTACCCTGGCGGCGATCGACGAGGTCATCCAGACCCGTCTCGATGGCCGGGAGATCGAGGATATTGCGGACCTCTGGTCGAGCCGGACCGGGCCTTCCGCCAATTCCAACGAGCTCGACGATCCCGCATGGGCCGTTGATGCGCAGGGCGCGGGACCGGCAAAGGCGCCAGACGGAATGCCCGAACTGGAATGGGCGAATGGTGCCGGACAGGACGACAAGACGGACTCCATCCAGGCCCGGCGCGCCCGCGGGCTGTTCGAAAAGGGTGGCCTGGAAGAGAAGCACATCCTCGAGGCGCTGAACGACGGCGAGACCGATTTTGTGGTCGCCGCCACCTCGGCGCTCGCAGGCGTTCCGGAAGACGTGATCCGACGTGCCGCCTCGCTCCAAAACGCCAAGGCCATCGTCGCCCTGGCCTGGAAGGCCGGGCTGTCGATGCGTCTGGCGACGCGCCTGCAAATGAATCTTGCCAAGATCCCGCCCAGCGGCGTGCTGCGGGCGACGGCGTCGGATGGCTATCCCATCCCGCCGGAGGAGATGACCTGGCAGCTAGAATTTATCGCCGGCATGACCGACGGCGAATAGGACCAGAAGGGGACAAAAGCCATGCCTATGGATCGCATGGAACTAACGAAGGTCATCAACACAGGGCGTTCGACGGCATTCAACGTGTTCGAAATCGGACGGGGAATTCCTGCGGATGACCCTGTCGGAAGGCTCTTCCGAAACAAGACGCTGAACAACTCCGTGTTCTTCAAGATCATGGAGCGCAACAGCAATCAGTACAACACGATCTCGACTGTCCAGACGCTCATCTATTTTCCCTATAACCTGGACAACGTCTACGAGGGAGGCGACTCGATCCTTTTTGACGATCCGGCGTTCAACCGGGTGCTGCAGACCAAGACCGGGGCCGACTCCCAGAGCGAAGAAAGCCAAGTCGACTATGTGATGGATCTCGAAATTCTCGAGATGATCTACTCCCTGCCCACGCTCGATCCGTTCCTGCTGCGCAGCAAGTCGGAGCAGCTTGATCTCGACGACCGGATCCATCCCAACTACTTCACGATCAGCGAAGAGGACTGGAAGAAGATCCGGACGCCGATCCGCACGAAGATCAGGACGCTGGTTCGCCGTGCTTTCGCCGGTGCAGAGAACATCCCCGACGACAAGGTGGAGCAGCATGTCACGCGCTTCCTGACGAAAATCTGGGAAGCCAAGGACATCGACGGCATCGAAGACTTCGTGAAGGGTATGGAAATCTCGCCCGAGCGTGCGCCCGAGCTGTTTTTTGCGTGGAAGGCGATCTGTTACTATCAGGTCCAGTTTCAGGAGCATCTGCCGCGCCTGAAGACCTTTTTCACTTGGCTCGGCGATGACAAGCGATCGGTGCCGATCGATTTTGGCCGACTGATGCCGGATGACCGCGACCGGGTCGAGTATTCGCTGATGGGGCTGCGTGACAAGGTGCGCGACACCTATCGCAGCATCAACTTCGTGCTCAACAACTACGAGCAGAGCTACCGCAGCTTCATCGAGGACAACCAGCCGCGCGCGTTCAAGGATTTCCTGTCACACGCGGACGACGACTACACGAACCTGGCGACCTGCCTGAGTGCGAACATCCATGCGCTCAACGTCTGGACGAAGATGATCCAGCAGCACGGCCCGCGTCTGCGCTACGAGCAGTTCAATGAGATGGTCGATACGCTGTCGATCCTCTACGACATGCGGCGTTCGAACAACGGGATGCCGTTGCGCCACGCAAGCTGACGTCCCGCTCACGGCCCGGCTGACGCCGGGTCGTCAGGACGCCCAGATCGCCGAACCGATACCGTGTTCGGTGAAGATCTCGATCAGCAGGGAGTGTGCGGCGCGGCCGTCCATGAT
The DNA here is from genome assembly GCA_038117045.1 of Alphaproteobacteria bacterium. Taxonomy (GTDB): domain Bacteria; phylum Pseudomonadota; class Alphaproteobacteria; order UBA6615; family UBA6615; genus JABJAG01. The sequence continues at coordinate 60,646 of JAYOFE010000013.1, forward strand.
GACGGCGGCCTCGACGTTGTTCTCGACTGCGTCGATGCAGGTTTCGACCTTGGGGATCATGCCGCCGGAAATCGTACCGTCGGCGATGAGCGCGCGCGCCTGTTCTACTCCGATATCGGCGATCAGCTCGCGATTCTTGTCCAGGACACCGGGCACGTCGGTCAGCATCAGCAGGCGTGCCGCGCCGATTGCCGAGGCCACGGCCCCGGCTGCGGTGTCCGCGTTGACGTTGTAGGTGGCGCCGTCCTCGCCGATACCAATCGGGGCGATGACGGGAATGATGTCCGCCTTGATCAGGCTCTCCAGCAGCTCCGAAGAGACATGTGACGGGTCACCCACGAAACCTAGATCGAGGATCTTCTCGATATTGGAGTCCGTCTCCCGCTGGGTTCGGCGCAGCTTGCGCACGGACATCAGGTTGCCGTCCTTGCCGGACAGGCCAATGGCGCTGCCGCCGGCCGCGTTGATCGCGGAGACGATCTGCTTGTTGATCGAGCCGGACAGGACCATCTCGACGATCTCGACGGTCTCGGCGTCGGTCACGCGCAGCCCGTCGATGAATTCGGACTTGATTTTCAGGCGTTCCAACATCGCACCGATCTGCGGGCCGCCGCCATGCACGATGACCGGGTCAATACCGACCTGCTTGAGCAGCACGACATCGCGGGCGAAATCGGCAGCCAGCGAGGCGTCGCCCATGGCGTGGCCGCCGTACTTGATAACAAAGCACTGGCCATTGAAGCGCCGCATATAGGGCAGGGCTTCAGCCAGTACACCCGCCTTGGCGAGCGATTCTTCAGGGGGCGGCGTGGTCTCGGAACCCATGGGTTTATCCGTTCTTGTGGAGCGGGACGGTGTCGTTTTCGAACTTATCGCAACTCAAGCGGCGTTCGCCAGCATGGCCAGGTCGGTGCGCAACTCGGCGAGGCCGTCGTTCTTGCGTGCACTCGTGAGGAGGGGCTCGGGAAGGGCAGCCGGATGACCCTTCAGGGCCTTGATCGTGGCTTCGGCGCAGTCCTGCAGTTCACTGGCCTTCAGCTTGTCGGTCTTGGTCAGGACGACACGGTAGACCACGGCGGACTGATCGAGCATTTCCATCATCTCATGGTCGCCCGCCTTTATCCCGTGGCGGGAGTCGACCAGCAGACAGAGACGCTGCAGGTTCGGCCGGCCGCGCAGATAGTCGCGCAGCGTGGCGTTCCACCGCTTGATATCTGTTTTGGATGCCTGGGCGTATCCGTAACCAGGCAGGTCAACCAGCATCAGCCGGCCGGCCAGGTCGAAGAAATTGAGTTCCTGGGTCCGGCCCGGGGTGTTGCTGGTGCGCGCCAGAGTCTTCCGGCCCGTCAGGGCGTTGAGCAGGCTCGACTTGCCGACATTGGACCGTCCGGCAAAGGCCACTTCCGGAAGGCCCGGCGGGGGCAGGTCATCAAGCGTCGCCACTCCGCGCACGAATGTGCATTCCTGCGCGAACAGGAGGCGCGCCGCATCCGCGGCGGCGTCGCTATCCGGGGTGGCCTGGGCCACGGGTCATTCTTCTTTGGCGCTGGACGCGGTTTTCCCGCCACCGACCGCCACGCCCATGCGACGCATGATCACATATTGCTGGGTGATCGAGAGCAGGTTGTTCCAGGTCCAGTAGATCACGAGGCCGACCGGGAAGCTGGCGAGGAAGACCGTGAACATGACAGGCATCAACAGGAATATCTTCGCCTGGACCGGGTCGGCCGGGGCCGGGTTCAGTTTCTGCTGGGCGAACATGGTGATGCCCATCAGGATCGGCCAGACGCCCATGGTCAGTCCGAACGGCACGACCCAGTCCACGGCACCGAACAGTGTGAAGATGTTCAGCGGATCGGGGGCTGACAGGTCCTGCACCCAGCCGAAGAAGGGGGCGTGACGCATCTCGATGGAGATGAACAGCACCTTGTAGAGGGCAAAGAAGACCGGAATCTGGAGCGCGATCGGAAGGCAGCCCGAGACCGGGTTGACCTTCTCGCGCTTGTACATCGCCATCAGTTCCTGCTGCATCTTCTGCTTGTCGTCGGCGAATTTTTCGCGCAGTTCGGTCATCTTGGGCTGCAGCGCTTTCATGGCGCTCATCGACCTGTAGGACTTGTTGGCGAGCGGGAAGAACAGCAGCTTGATCACAACCGTAACCAGCAGGATTGCGAGGCCGAAATTTCCCAGGTGGTCGGCCGAATAAATGATGACCTGGTGCAGTGGCTTGGTCAGGAAGAAGAACCAGCCGAAATCGATCGCCAGCTCGAAGCGGTCGATCTGCAGGTCTTCCTCATACTTCTTGAGGACATTGAACACCTTCGCGCCGGCAAACAGATGGTGCGTGCTTTCTGCGCTCTCGCCGGGTGCGAGGGTCTGCGCGGCGGCGCGGAAATCGGTCTGGTACAAATCCGCGCCAGATGCGGTCGTGTCATACAGGAAACGGGCATCGACCGTCTGGTCGTGAGCGGGAACAAGGGCGGCCAACCAGTAGGTGTCCGTGAACCCCAGCCATCCGCCGGTCGACTGGTAGGATTGCGGCTTGTTCGGCTCGTCCTTCAGGTCGTCGTAGTCGATCTCGTGCAGGCTGTCGTCCAGCACGCCGATGGGGCCTTCGTGCAGGATGAAAAAGCCGCGGGTCTCGGGTGTGTTGACCCGGGTCACGCGTCCAAAGGGCGTGACGTTCACGGGCACGTCGGACGTGTTCTTCACCCGGTCGGTGACCTTGAACATGTAGCGCTCATCGACCGAGATCGTGCGCGTCAGCATCAGCCCGTCATCGGTGCGCGCCGTGAGGACCACCGGCGATGTGTTCGTCAGCTTGTCCTGGTCGGTGACCCACGCCGTCTGGCCACCGCCTGTGACAGCACCGTTCCCGGTCAGCCAGCCGAACTCCGCGAAATAGGGATTCTTGGTGCTGCGTGGGGACAGGAGCGTGATGTTGGGACTGTCGGGTTCGATGGTCTGTCGATAGTTCCGCAGAACGATGTCGTCGAAGCGCCCGCCGGCCAGGTTGATGGAGCCTCGGATTGAGGGGGTCTCGATCGCCAGGCGGGCCGATTCGCCGATGACCTCATCACGCTCGCGCGGTGCAGCGGTGGCAGACTGGCCGCCTTCGGAGGCAGGCACATTCGGCACGCCGATGGAGTCGGGGCTGCGGCCTGCCATTTCGGCCTGGCGCTGCTCTTCGGCCTTGCGGGCGTCCTGCTTGGGCCCTTCAACGAGCATCTGCCAGCCCAGCAGGATGGCCAGCGACAGCGCGATAGCAACAATGAGGTTCTTCTGGTCCATCGCGGCTCAGGTCCCGGAACGCGAAACGGGAACGCCGTTTTCGCTGTGATTGGAGTGTACGTGGTTGCATATCGGGGGGACCGGGTCAAAACCCGCGCCACCCCAGGGATTGCAGGAAAGGATGCGTTTGGCAGCAAGCCAGGTCCCGCGCAGTGGCCCGTGCACCTCAAGCGCTTCGGCCGCGTAGTGGGAACAACTGGGCGTATAGCGGCAGTTCGGCCCAAGAACCGGCGCGATGACCCATTGCCAGAACAGGATCGGCGCGCGAAGGGCAAGGACGAGGGTGCGCGAAAAGGAACTCATTCCGCCTCTTCCCGGCGCAGCGCATCGCATTTGCGCAACGCGGTCTCCAGATCATCGACCAGGCTGTCGTAAGGACGACCCGCCGTCGCGGCACGCGCAATCACGACATAATCCAGATCGGGCCGAGCGGCCGGCGAGATCACATCGCGCACCGCCGCACGCAGCCGCCGCCGCGCACGGTTGCGGATGACGGCATTTCCGATCTTGCGGGTGGCGGTGAAACCGACACGCACGTCGTCGGGGGCCACGCGGGCGTCCTCAGGGCGAGGTGCAACCTGCAGTACGAGTCCGGGCGCGGCCCAACGGCGCTTGCCCGCAGCGACGCGCAGGAAATCGGACCTGTTCGGCAGACGAGCAACGGTCGAAACAAGGCGTTGCCCCGCCTTCGGCGTCGTTTCAACCGCCGATGCTGTCATGGCCCTGAATATCCCGATGGTCGTGCCGGCGCAGCCCGAAAACCACGCGCGATCGTCGTTCAGGCGCTGAGTTGCTTGCGCCCCTTCGCACGCCGGCGTGCCAACACACGACGCCCACCAACGGTCTTCATGCGGGAACGAAAACCATGGCGGCGCTTGCGCACCAGATTGCTGGGTTGATAGGTCCGCTTCACGCGAATTCTCCATTGCCTTCAAAGGCTTTTCAATTCGGCGGGCTGTATAGGGGCTCAAGCCATGGAAGTCAACGCGCCTTGGCGGTGTTAACAGGGCAATATCCTCACGCACAGGTGAGTGGTCCGGACCCCCGCCTTGGCCCATTTAGGGCCGCAACAACACGGAAAACCCATAGCGATGAGCATACCCGAGCCCGCAGCCGCCACAAGCCCCCGAAAACCGGGACTTGTGCGCCGTCTCGTCCCTCTTGCCACCCTTGTTCTGGGCCTCGCCGGGTTCTTCGCGCTGGGCCTAGACTCCTATTTCACCCTGGATTCCCTGCGTGAGCATCGCGACACCCTGCAGGCATTTGTCGCAGAAGATGGCGTGCTGGCCGTGGCGGGATTTGGCGTGCTGTACGCCGTGGTGGTCGCGTTCTCGCTGCCGGGCGGCGCCGTGATGACGCTGGCTGCGGGCTTCCTGTTCGGAACATTCGGGGGCGGGCTGATCGCGGTGGTGGGCGCTACAATCGGTGCCACGGCCCTGTTCCTGATAGCGCGTACGGCGGTCGGTGACATCCTTCGCGCGCGTGCGGGTCCCTTTCTTGCTCGCATGGAGGATGGTTTCCGCGAGAATGCGATGAGCTACCTGCTGTTCCTGCGGCTGATCCCGGTCTTCCCGTTCTGGCTGGTCAACCTGGTGCCGGCCTTCCTCGGCGTGCCGACCCTGACCTATGTGATCGGCACCTTTGTCGGCATCATCCCGGGTACGTTTGTATTTGCCTCGGTCGGCAACGGACTGGGGGCCGTGCTCGATGCCGGGCAGGACCCGGACCTGGGCATCATCTTCAAGCCGGAAATCCTGGGGCCGCTGATTGCGCTGGCGCTCATCTCACTCCTGCCGATTGCCTACAAGAAGTACCAGACGCGTAAGAAGGCAGGTCAGCCGTCCTAGCCCCGTCCAGAAGCCATTTACCCCCCAACACAACGGTCAGGTCGTCATGAGCCAAACCCGAAACGTGGATATCTGTGTCATCGGCGCCGGATCCGGCGGCCTGTGCGTGGCCGCCGGCGCGGTGCAGATGGGTGCCAGCGTGGCCCTGTTTGAGCGCGGCAAGATGGGCGGTGATTGCCTGAACTACGGGTGCGTGCCGTCCAAGGCGCTTCTGGCAGCGGGACACGCGGCCGCGCATTACGCGCATACGTCGCAGTTCGGCGTGGACGGCTTGGCGGCGGACGTTGACTTCCCCCGGGTCAATGATCATGTCCACGGCGTGATTGCCGGGATCGCGCCCCATGACAGCGTGGAGCGGTTTACCGGCCTGGGTGTCGAGGTCTACAAGGAAGGCGCCCGCTTCACCGGGCCGCGCGAGGTGACGGGCGAGAGCGGCACCCGGGTGCGCGCACGCCGTTTTGTGATCGCCACAGGGTCGTCACCGGCGGCGCCGCCGATTCCGGGCCTGGACAAGGTCGACTACCTGACCAACGAGACAATCTTCGGCCTGCGTCAATGCCCCGCGCACCTCATCGTTATCGGCGGCGGGCCGATCGGGCTGGAGATGGCCCAGGCGCACCGCCAGCTGGGTGCACGGGTGACCGTGCTGGAAGCGATGAAGATCATGGGGCCGGACGACCGCGACCTGGTGGCCGTGGTGCGTTCGCGCCTGACCGCCGAGGGGATCGAAATTCGCGAAGGGGCGAAGGTCGCCGAAGTAAAGCGCGCCGCAGAAGGCGGCGTGGCCGTCGCCTGCGAGGCGGACGGCCAGACCTTCGAAGTCTCTGGCAGCCACCTGCTGGTAGCTGCGGGCCGGGCGCCGAACCTTGCAAGCCTGGACCTCGACGCGGCCGGGATCGTCCATGACCGGCGCGGCATTGAGGTGGATGCCCGGCTGCGCACCTCGAACAAGCGCGTCTTTGCTGTTGGCGATGTCGCGGGGCGCTACCAGTTTACCCACATCGCCGGCTATCACGCCGGGATCGTGATCCGGAATGCACTGTTCCGCATGCCCGCGAAGGTGAACTACGACGCGGTGCCGTGGGTGACCTACACCGATCCGGAACTGGCTAATGTCGGGATGACCGAGGCGGCGGCGCGCGAGGCGTTCGGCGACGAGGTGCGCGTGGTCACGGCAGAATTTGCGGAGAATGACCGGGCGCGCACCGAGCGCCGCACGGACGGGTTGGTGAAGGCCGTTGTCGGGCGGCGTGGCCGCATCCTGGGTGCGGGCATCGTCGGGGCGCATGCCGGCGAACTGATCCAGCCATGGATCCTGGCGGTGTCGCAGAAGATGAGGATCGGGGCGATGGCGCAGATGATCGCGCCCTACCCAACGCTGGGCGAGATCAACAAGCGCGCGGCGGGTGCCTATTACACGCCGTCGCTGTTTTCCGAGCGCACGCGCAAGGTTGTGCGCCTGCTGGCGAAGCTGGGGTGAACCCGGAGGGGACCCGCGGCTAACCGGCCGGGCCGAAATCTGCTAGAAATGCGCTCTGAATGATCCGGTCGCGCAAATTCCCGTTGCCGCCGTTCGCGCGTTCGCTCTCGGCCAGGCTCCTGATCCTCACCGTCGCATTCGTGATGCTGGCGGAAGTGCTGATCTATGCGCCGTCGATCGCGAACTTCCGACACAGCTGGCTCAAGGACCGGGCGGATTCCGCACACCTCGCAGCACTGGCGCTGGAGGCCGCGCCGGAAGAACTCATCAGCGAGGAATTGAAGGCGCGGCTGCTGGAGCGCGCGGGCGCCTATGCGGTGGCGCTGCGCCGGCCCGACCGTCGCCTGCTGCTCTACACCGCGCCGCCGCCGCCGGTGGACGTCACCGTCGATATGCGGACGTGGAGCCTGCTCGTGGATATCGGGGATGCATTCGCGACGATGGTTCGCCCGGGCGATCCGACAATGCGGTTGATCAGCGCCGTAGAGGGTGAGCCGGGCGAACTGGTCGAGGTGATTTTCGACGAGGCCGATTTGCGCGCGGACATGATCGCGCACTCGCGCAACATCCTTCTGCTGTCCATCGCGATTTCGTTGATCACCGGCGCGCTGCTCTACCTGACCCTGCAATGGATGATGGTCCGGCCGATGCGCCGCATGACGGAGGACATCACGCGGTTTTCCCAGGACCCGAAGGATCTGTCGCGCGGGGTGAGCGAGACGGCGCGCAGCGACGAGATCGGCGTCGCCCAGACGGTGCTGGCCCAGATGCAGCGCGACCTGCGGTCCTCGCTGCGCCAGCAGGAACATCTGGCCGCGCTGGGCTCGGCAGTCAGCAAGATCAGCCACGATCTGCGCGGCATCCTGTCTACCGCCGTGCTGCTGTCCGACCGGTTGTCGGGTGTCGATAACCCGGAGGTCGCGCGGGTGGCCGCGCCGCTGATCCAGTCCATCGACCGCGCCATCGGGCTGTGCACCCAGACCCTCAACTATGCCCGCGACGAGGGACCGGAACTGACCCGCAGCCGGTTCCGCCTGTCGGACCTGGTGCGCGAGGTCGGTGCGGAACTGGCGGTGCTGGAAGGCGATGCCGGGGAGGCGCCCTGCGCCGGGCCGAAGTTCGAGAACCGTATTTCCGACGATGTGATCGTCGAGGCCGACCGCGACCAGATCTACCGCGTGTTCGCCAATCTGGGCCGCAATGCGTTCGAAGCCGGGGCACGGCATGTGCGTGTGCAGGTGGTCGAGACGCTCGATCCCGGCATGGCCGTGGACGTGTCCGACGACGGACCGGGTCTGGCCCGCGCAGCGCGCGACGGGCTGTTCGAGCCGTTCAAGGGTTCCGTACGCCAGGGTGGTACGGGGCTGGGCCTGGTCATCGCGCGCGACGTGATGCGCGCCCATGGCGGCGACATCGCGCTGGCCCGCAGCGGCGACGATGGGACGGTTTTCCGGCTGACCTTCCCCGAAGCGGACTAGCCGCTGTTCCTGTCCGGCGTGAGCCGTCCCCTGTAGCGGATCATGCGGCCGAGGACGGGCGCGCGCAGATCGACGTCGAACATATACGCGCCGTTGTCCTCCCATTCGCGTGCGTCGAAGGTGGGCCGGACGAAGCGCGGCAGCGGGATGCCGAACAGATAGACGGCCACGGTGTTCCAGGTCACGGAACCGCCGGATATCGAAAGCGCGAACACCGCGCGCAAAGCGCCGAAGCGCTCCTGAATTGTCGAAACGTCATTGTCCGGACCTGCGTTCAGATGTGTCTGAAAGCGAGCGTCGCCGAATTGTCGTGTCCAGACTTCCCCGGTCTCGTCGGGCCGGCCGGAGAATGTGATCGGGTACTGGCCCGGCCGGGGCGGGAAGCCTGCCAGTTGCGCCGCCAGCCCGGCCAGGGGCTGGGCCCCCAGTTCGACGTCGCACATGCCGCTGTAGATCACCGGTGGGTTTTGTGTCGTGTGAAGGTCCCGAACAGCTTGGGGCAGCGTGTCGAACCGGTCGCGCAGGATGCGGCGGTAGAGGGGTTCAACCATCGGTCCGGCGTTCCGTGATGTCGGTCACGATATCGAGGTTGGCCACCGCTGCGTCGAACGAGTCGAGGTCGAAGGCATCCATGCAGGGATAGGCTCCGATCCGGGAAATTTCCCCGTCGCGGATCGCCCGGGCGACGATCAGCGCCGGAATGACCGGAATCCACGGACCGTGGCCGCTGTCGGCGACAAGTGTCCAGGTTCGCGTGATACGGACACCGCCGGAATCTGTTCCGGTCACGTCCACGAACATGCCGCCACGATCGGACCCGACGGGCTGGAACAGGTCGGCCAGCCATTTCATGGGCCGGGCGAAGGGTTCCAGACTACGGAGCAGTTTTCCGCGTACCAGCCAGGTGGCCGCCCACAGACCGAAATGCAGGGGCGCCAGTTCCAGACCGGCCCGGAACTCGACGGTGCGAACCCCCGGGTAGCGTTGGGGAAAGAGTTCGAGATCGGGGACATCGCACAGGCTCAGCCAGCGGTGTCCCGTTTCGCGATGGCCGACCCGCAGGCTTCGCCGGCGCAAGGACTGCCAGCCGAAATCCTTTACCCAGCGGCCCTCACGCCAGACCTGCATCGGTTTTCCGGCATAGCCCAGGACGGCCCGCACGACGGCGATGCCGCGCGGCATGCGCAGGCCGGGGGCGATCCCCATCCCGATGGTATCGATCTGCGTGAGGCCGCCGGACAGACGGTTGACCACGGCCGAGGAGAGCGCCGGCAGCGTGCTGGCCCCCGATGCCGCGATCACGCCCGCGTCCCTGGCGCCGTCCGACAGTTTGGAACAACCCGCAACGAACGCGCGTCCGTCGGCGAGATCGAGATAGTGCACGCCCGCCGCAATGGCCGTTTCCGCGATCTTGTAGTCCAGATGCTGGAACGGTTCGATGCAGTTGACCAGGGTGTCGATGCGGTGCCGGTCGAGGACCGAGGCAAGCGCCGTGAGGTCGGCGATTTCCATCGGTATCAGTGGCCCGCCGGGCGCGTCCGGACTGTGCGTCTCGCAGAAGGCCGCAGCGCGGTCGCGGTTTCGCCCGGCCACATAAATTTCGGTTTCCGGGTCCCGCATGAGAAGACGCGCGAGGCGGCCGCCGAACACGCCATATCCGCCGAAGATCAGGATGCGGTACATGGCGTTCAGTCGCGAAACCGCGCCATGACGTCCGGCGTCGGCACGAAACAGGTATCGCGCATGCCAAACAACCGGTAGCGGTTGCGTGCGATCCGCACATAGCACCAGTCTCGTATGGGCCGCGGGACGATCCGGAACACGAGTGCCAGACGCCAGGGCGCGGGAAGCTGCCGCATGACTTCGAAAATGGCGTCCGATTTGAAGCGGGCCATGCCCCCTCGACATAGACCAGGGTTTCCAGCGGCCCGTCATCGAGGCCGAGCTCGGCGAGGATCGCCTTGCCGGTTTCCGACTGGATCGTGGTCATGCGGATACGGGCCGCGCGGTCGTGTCTCAGGATGAAACGCGCCCAGCCGCTGCACAGGCGGCAGATGCCGTCGAAGATAAGCAGGCGTTCACCCGCCTCCAGGGGATATCGGCAGGGTTGCGGTTTCACGATGCACCCGACCAAAGCCATGCCGGGCGGGCGACCATCAGCTAGAAGACGACCATGAGCGGCAGAAAAGCGGGCCAGCCGAGGATGAACCATCTCCGCATCAGGCGGTCGTAGCGCGGCGGCAGCACCTCGCTGCTGGTGTGGGCGCGCCCGGCGATGCGGGCAACTTCGATCTGGATGACGACGACCGCAATCCAGCACGTGCCTGCAAGGACATAGAGCGCGTATGTCGCGACCAGCCAGTCCGCGAACGGGTCGTAGCCGCCCAGCCGGATCAGCAACCAACCGGTCACGGGCTGGACGATCCCGCTGGGCAGGGTGAACAGCCAGTCCGCGAGGACGGTGTTCTTCGATGCCGTGGCGATCGCGGCGACATCGCTCCGCCGATGGGCCATCCACATATGGAAGGCCGTTCCCAGTCCCGTTCCGAACAGGATCGTGGCGCTCAGGATATGAAGCCACTTGAGGAGGAGGAACGCGTCCATGCCCGGATTGTGAACCGCACGCCGCCCGGTTGTCGATGCGACCGAACGGCCGCCGGTCGCGGGCGCTCAGTCGAGCTGCAGGACCTGTGCCTTGAGGTAGCCTGTCTCCGGCAGGAAAGGATGGACCGGGTGGTCCGGCGCCGCGCCTGCCGAACGCAGGATGCGTCCGCTGCGTCCGGCATCCGCCAGCGACCGGCGGACGACCTCCGCGAAGGACATCGTGTCGACATGGTGCGAGCAGGAGGCGACCAGGAAGATGCCACCGGGTGCGACCGCCTGGGCGGCCAGCCGGAACAGCTTACGGTAGCCACGAATGCCCGCCGGGTAGTCTTTCTTCGATTTCACGAAGGCGGGCGGGTCGGCGATCACCACGTCGAAGCTCTCCCCGGCTTCCACCGCCCGATGGAGGATCTGGAAGACATCGCCCTTGGTCGTGGTGAACCTGTCCGCCACGCCGTTTGCCGCGGCCGCGCGGTCGGCAAAGTCCAGTGCCGACTGGGAGCGGTCAAAGGCATGCACCTCGCTGGCGCCGGCCATGGCCGCCGTCACCGCGAAGCCGCCGGTGAAACAGTAAAAGTCGGCGACGCGCTTGCCCGCTGACAGGGCTGCGGTGAAGGCGCGGTTGTCACGCTGGTCATAGAACCAGCCGGTCTTCTGGCCCTCACCCGGATCGGCGAAGAACACCGCGCCGTTTTCCAGCACTTCCATGGGCCCGTCGAGCGGGGTGCCGATGGTCCGGGTCTCCAGCGGCAGGCCCTCCAGGCGTCGCACAGCGGAATCGTTCCGGAACACGATGGTCTTCGGTGAGAGGAGATCCTGGAGCACGGCGGTCAGGTCGTCGGACAGCACTTCCATCCCGGCGGTGTTCACCTGCACCACGCAGATGTCGCCAAAGCGGTCGATGATCAGGCCGGGCAGGCCGTCCGCCTCGGCATGGACCAGCCGATAGAACGGCACGGGATAGAGGGCATCGCGGATAGCGCGCGCCGATTCGAGACGCGCGCGCAGGAAATCCCGGCCGATCACCGCTTCCGCGTCGCGTGAGAGGATGCGCGCCGAAATCAGCGGGTGTGGGTTGAAGGCGGCGACGCCCAGCGGACGGTCCGACGCATCGATCAGGCGCACCAGCCCGCCCGGCGGCAGAGCCTTGGCGGCGGCGTTCATCTCGATCTCGTTGGAATAGACCCACGGATGTCCCTGTCGGGCCCGCTTGTGGCGGCCCGCCTGTAGTCGGATTTCGGGGAGTTCGGTCGTCGTCTCGGCGAGTGCGCTCATGGCCGCACCATAGTGAGTTCCGTCCGGGGAATGAACCGTCCCGAGTGACGTTGACAGCATGAAGTGGAATTCCGTTCCCCCGTCGTTACAAATGTTTCGCGTGCCATCTTGCAATTTTCATCGCCACCGACCAGATATCCACCCGGTTTCGAGTATGCCCTCACCCTAGTTGGTTCATGTGATCCCGGTTTCTGCGTCTGCGCGGCCTTTCCGTCTGCTGCCCGGCAGTGCTTTCGGATTCGGGAAAAATTTCCGTTTTCAGATTGTCCGTGATGCTTGACCGCCGAGACCTGATGCAGGTCGCCGGGTTGAGCCTCGCCGGCCTGCTGGCATACCCGGGGCGTGCTTTTACACAGACCCGGGGTGACGCCTTCACCCATGCGACGGTCATCGAACAGGCGCGTGCCGCCGCTGCACAGCCGTTCGTACCTTCCCGTCCCGTCCCCGAGGCACTGGGGGCGCTGGACTACGATCTCTACCGCCAAATCCGGTATCGCCGGGAAGGTGCAATCTGGGGCACCAGCCCGACCGCATTCTCGATCCAATTCTTCGCACCGGGATTCCTGTTCGAGTCCGGCGTTGAAATCTCGGTCGTTGAATCCGGTTACGCGCGCCGTGTCCTGGTGAACCGGAACAGCTTCGAAACCCCGAGTGAAGACATCGGTGCTCTGCTCGCCGCCGTGGGACAGCTTGCAGGCTTCCGCCTGCACTACCCGATCAACCGGCCGGACTACGATGACGAGTTCATTGTATTCCAGGGGGCGAGTTACTTCCGTGCCGTCTCGCGCGGCCAGGCCTACGGGTTGTCCGCCCGTGGTCTGGCCCTGGATGTCGGGGAGCCGGGCGGTGAGGAGTTTCCGGTATTCCGTGAGTTCTGGATCGAACGACCGCGTGCGGATGCGCATGCCATCGTCGTACACGCATTGCTCGACAGTCGTAGTGTTGCCGGCGCTTATCGTTTTGCCATCTATCCCGGTGCGCCGACCGTCGTGGACGTCGATGCGACGCTTTTTCCGCGTGTGGCCCTCAAACATGTGGGGCTCGGTGCACTGACGTCGATGTTCATGCACGGATCGATCGATCCGCCCGACCGGCCGGACTATCGTCCGGCGGTTCACGATTCGCTTGGGCTGGCCATGCAGACCGGCAGCGGGGAGCATCTTTGGCGTCCCCTGAACAATCCCTCTGCGCTTCAGATCAGTGCGTTTGTCGACCGCAATCCACGCGGTTTCGGACTGGTGCAGCGTGCACGCCGGTTTGCGGATTTCGAGGATCTCGAGGCCACTTATGAGCGCCGCCCGTCCGCCTGGGTCGTGCCGCGCGGAGACTGGGGCGAAGGTCATGTCCAGCTTGTCGAGATACCCTCGGATTCCGAGATCAACGACAACATCGTGGCCTATTGGCGGCCGGCACAGACCATCAAGCCCGGGCAGCCATACCGCATTTCCTATCGACTGACCTGGCCCGATCAGGGCCCGCCCCGCCGTGGGGCCGGTCTCGCTCGTGTTGAGCGTACGGGTTACGGGCTGTCCTTTATCGGGGCGCTGCCGCAATTCGCGATCGACTATGGCGCCAGGAGCGCTGTCCGGGGCGATGAGCTGGCGGTCGATGTTTCGGCATCCGCCGGAGAGGTTACGCAAACTGTTGTCCAGGAACTTCACGACGGACGCGGTTTCCGGGTCTTTGTGACCCTTGACCCCGGTTCGGCGCGTGTCTCGGAACTGCGAGTCAGCCCCCGGGCCGGCGGCGTTCCTGCGGGAGAGACCTGGCTTTATCGCTGGCTTGACCGCTGAAATGAATACGGGCGCCGGGGCCGGTGTGGCCATGCCTCCACTGTCTTCACTCGACATGCCTCGCCGCGCACGCCATAGCGGCCGCCAACGACGGCGTTGGCGGACGAGGCTGGGCCACTGGATGGCAACGGCTGCTGGGCGGATCCTGCTTACGGTTGCGACGCTGTCGCTGGCCGGGTTCGGAATCCGCGAGATGTATGGTGTTCTGGCTTCCGGCGGCATCACCGGCCTTCAGTGGGTGTTCCTCGGTATATTTGCGCTGAATTTCCTCTGGATCAGCTTCGCGGCCTGCCAGGCCTTGCTCGGATTTATGCGCCAGATACTGATGGACCTGGCTTCACGTGGACGAAGCGCGGATGAGGCGCCGGTGCTCACCACGGCGCTGCTTGCCCCCGTTTACAACGAAGATCCCCGTACCGTCGGTGCGGCACTGACGGCCATGGCGGAGAAACTCGCCGGATCGGCACCCGGGCAGTTTGCGGTGTTCATCCTGAGTGATACCACCCGGCCGGATTGCTGGATCGCCGAGGAAAAGGTGTTCCGGAGACTGGTCGAGCAGTCTGACGTGGCTTGTCCGATCTACTACCGGCATCGCCGCCTCAATAGCGAACGGAAGGCGGGGAACATCGCCGACTGGGTCATGCGTTGGGGCGGCGACTGGGACGCCATGCTGATCCTGGATGCTGACAGCCTTATTGAACCTGACACGATCCGGGAAATGGCGCGGCGCCTGGGAGAGGACGCAGGCCTGGGCCTGATCCAGAGCCTTCCGTCCATTGCGGGTGCCCGGAGCCTGTTCGCGCGTCTTCAGCAGTTTGCCAACCGCTGTTATGGGCCCATTTTCGGGAACGGCCTTGCGGTCTGGTATGGGCATAGCGGGAACTACTGGGGCCACAACGCCATCATCCGAACCCGGGCGTTCGCGGATGCGGCGCGGTTGCCTGAGCTAAGCGGGGCGCCGCCTTTTGGCGGCCATGTCCTCAGCCATGACTTTATAGAGGCAGCTTTCCTGCGCCGGGCCGGCTGGGGTGTGCGCTTCGATACTGACCTCACAGGTAGTTTTGAATGTGCGCCGCCGTCGCTGATGGATTTGCTGGTACGTGACCGGCGCTGGTGCCAGGGCAACCTGCAGCACATCCGGTTCATCCTTGCGCGGGGTCTTGCACTTTCGACGCGGCTACATCTCCTGACCGGTGTGATGGCATACCTGAGCGCGGTGTTCTGGGCCCTGCTCGTGGTGACGGGCCTGCTGATCGCGGTGCAGGCGGCGCTCACACGGCCTGAGTATTTCAAGGCCCCCGCCCTGTTTCCGGCATGGCCTGTCTTCGACAGCGAACGGGCGATCATGCTGTTCATCGTCTCCATGACGGTCGTGCTGACACCGAAGCTGCTCGGCTGGCTTGCCGTGATGCTTCGGCCGCGCCGGTTGTTGAGTTTTGGTGGCCCGGTTGCGCTATCGATGAGCGTGGCGTTCGAGCTGCTTTTCTCGATCCTGTACGCGCCCGTCATGATGGTTGCCCAGAGCCGGTTCGTGTTCGATGTCCTGCTCGGCCGCGACACCGGCTGGTCTCCCCAGCGACGTGATGACGGCACGATTGGATTTGTCACCGCCTTGCGCAACCACCGGGGTCATTTACTGGTCGGCCTCATCCTGTCCGGAACAGCTCTGGGAACCAGCCTGGACCTGTTTCTTTGGCTGCTGCCGGTGACCGGCGGGCTTGTCCTTTCGGCCATCATGTCATGGATGAGCGGAAGCCTGTGGCTCGGCGCCGGACTTTCAAGGCTTGCGATCCTTCGCACACCGGAGGAACGGCCCGCCTCGCGCTCGCCGATCCTGGTCCGGTTTGAGGAGCAGCTTGCGCAGATGCCGCAACCCTGCAGGGGTATGGTCCAGGCACTTGCGTGCGACCCTGGCCTGCGTGACTGGCACTTCGGCCAGATCGGACCGGAACTCGATGCAGCCCGACCGTTCGATCCCGATCTCGTTGTCGCCCGTGCGAAGGCCGCGCGCGAACCCAAAGCCGGCCGGCTGGATGCATGGCTGACGCAAAAGGAAGCCACGGCGCTTTTGCATGATCGCGGGTTCTTTGCGTATGCCGCAGCGCATTGGGTCGATTGTGCCGACCTCCCCGACATCACGAAGCCTACGGACGAACAAGCGCGGGGCCCCGTTGCGGTTCCTGCAATTAAGTGACGGCGAGGTTCTAACGGCGTGCTGACTCGGTTAGCCTTGGTTCATGTCTGATGACGAGAAACAGCGCCTGGTGGCTCACATCGCTGCACAGGCCGACGCGCTGGCGGCGCTGACGTCGAACCTCGTGCGGATTCCCACGGTGAATCCACCCGGCGAGGACTACGAAGCCTGTGCCCGGTATATCGGCGAGCGCCTGAGCGCGCGCGGCTTTGCCGTCGAGTACCTGCGCGCCGAAGGCGCAAAGGGTGACAGCGATGCCTATCCGCGCACCAACGTGATCGCGCGTATCGAGGGTGACGGGCCGGGACCTTGCGTCCATTTCAACAGCCACACGGACGTGGTCGCGCCAGGAGAGGGATGGACGGTCGATCCCTTCGGCGGGGAAATACGTGACGGGCGTGTTTATGGGCGCGGCACCTGCGACATGAAGGGCGGGCTGGCGGCCAGCATTGTCGCCGCCGAGGCGCTGCAGGATTGTGGCGTGGCGTTTCCCGGCGCCATCGAGATTTCGGGCACGGCGGACGAGGAATCGGGAGGCTTTGCCGGTGTCGCCTGGCTGGCCGAACGCGGCTATTTTTCCCGGCCCCGGGTCGATCATGTCATCATTCCCGAGCCGCTCTACAAGGATGCGGTCTGTCTCGGGCATCGCGGCGTGTGGTGGGCCGAGGTGGAGGTGCGCGGGCGGATCGCCCACGGCTCGATGCCGTTCCTCGGCGTGTCGGCCATCCGGGGCATGGGCGCCTTCATTTCGAAAGTTGAGAACGAGCTTTATCCGCGCCTTGCCCAGCGGCGCACGGAGATGCCGGTGATCCCCGATGGCGCGCGGCAGTCGACGCTGAACTTCAACTCCCTGCATGGCGGGCTGCCGGAGCAGAAGGACACGGACGGCTTCCCCTCGGCGCTGGTGGCTGACCGCTGCCGGATCGTGCTCGACCGGCGTTACCTGATGGAAGAGGACGAAGATGAGGTGCGCGGGGAGGTCGTGGACATCCTCGAGGGCCTGAAGGTTGACCGCCCGGAATTTGACTACGCGCTGAAAGAATTGTGGTCTGTCCCGCCGACCATGACTGACACATCCTCGCCGCTGGTGCGCGCGCTAGACCGAAACATCGAGGCGGTGCTGGGCCGACCGTCGCGCCACGTGGCCTCGCCCGGCACCTATGACCAGAAGCATGTGCAGCGCATCGGCCATCTCGAGAACTGCGTTGCCTATGGGCCGGGCATCCTGGAGCTCGCCCACCAGCCCGACGAGTACATCGACGTCGCCGACATGGTGGCCTCGGCGCAGGTGATGGCGCTGACCGCCCTCGACCTGCTGCGGGGTCCGTCATGACCGGCCAGAGGGGTGTACCGGGACCGCGCAACGCGATCACGGATGTGCCGGGCCTGCGCGTTGGCACGGCCGAGGACGAGGTAATCCGCACGGGCGTAAGCGTCATCCTGCCCGATGCGCGCGCGGTTGCGGCCGTGGATGTGCGCGGCGGCGGCACTGGCACGCGCGAGGTGGAACTGCTGGGCGCGGACGGCACCGTTGACGCTGTCGACGCGATCGTGCTGTCGGGTGGATCTGCATTCGGGCTGGCTGCGGCGGATGGTGTTGCGGGTTGGCTGGCCGAGGCACGGCGCGGCTTCCCGGTGGGTGACATGCGGGTGCCCATCGTCCCGGCAGCGATCCTGTTCGACCTGCTCAACGGCGGCGACAAGACGAACTTCACCGCCAATACGGAAGCGCTGCCTTACCGGTCTCTGGGCAGCGTCGCTGCGGATTGTGCGGACCTGGCGTTTGCCAACGGCACGGCCGGGGCGGGCTACGGCGCCACGACGACCGGCCATGACGGCCGCCGCCTAAAGGGCGGACAGGGCACGGCATCCTTCGTGCTGGAGGATGGATACACGGTGGGTGCGCTGGCTGCGGTGAACGCGCTGGGCTCTACGGTCGGTAACGCGCGCGGCCAGTTCCTTGCCGGGGCGCTGGAGTGCGGTGAAGAGTTCGGCGGGCGTGGGGGGCCGGACAGGATCGATCCGCGCGCACACCCGATAAAGAAATACGTGGATGCGGATGCCGCCCTGAACACGACCCTGGCGGTGGTCGCGACCGACGCCCCGCTGGACGCCCGGCAGGCGCGCCGTGTGGCGGTTATGGCGCAGGCCGGTCTGGCGCGCGCGATCCGCCCGGTCTTCACACCTATGGATGGCGATGTGGTGTTCGTCCTGTCGACCGCGCAAGGCGGGGAATCCGGCCCTGCCGCGGTAGCGCGAATCGGCATGGAGGCCGCGGACTGCCTCGCCCGGGCCGTGGCGCGTGGTGTCTTCCATGCCCACGCGCTTGATGACGTCTGGCAGCCTTATTTGGATGCCTATCCGCATGCCTAGTCCAACGCAGATAGACGCTGAACGGGCCAGCCGCTACGGTTAGCCCTTCCAATCATCGTGAGGATTGCACGGTCATGAGCAGGCTTCTCCACGCGATCACGCTTTCCGTTGCTGTCAGTTTTGCCGCCTTCGCAGTGGCTCCGGCCCAGGCCAAGGACAGCCTGGCGATCGGGTTCACGCTGGAACCGCCGCACCTCGACCCCACGGCAGGTGCTGCGGCGGCCATTGACGAGATTGTCTATGCCAATCTGTTCGAGGGCCTGACGCGGATCGACCAGAACGGTGTCGTTCAGCCCCAACTCGCGACAAGCTGGGACATTTCCGGTGACGGGCTGACCTACACCTTCCACCTGAAGGACGGTGTGACATTCCATGACGGGACGGCCTTTGATGCGTCCGATGTCGTCTTCTCACTGGACCGGGCGCGGGCCGATGATTCGGTGAACGCCCAGAAGCCGCTGTTCGCGGCCATCGACAAGGTGGTGGCTGTGGACCCGAAGACGGTCCGCATCGCCCTGTCGCGCCCCGAAGGTGCACTGCTGTTCAACCTCGGCTGGGGCGATGCCGTGATCGTCGCGCCGGAATCTGCGACCACCAACAAGACCGATCCTGTGGGCACCGGTCCTTTCAGGTTTGTCCACTGGGCCAAGGGTGACCGGGTGGAGCTGGAAGCCGTGTCGAAGGACCAGCCGATCCAAAAGGTGGCCTTCCGGTTCATCCCCGACCCGTCGGCGCAGGTCGCCGCACTGAAGGCGGGGGACATCGATGCCGTGGCAAACCTGAACGCGCCCGAAGCGGTGCTGGCGTTCCAGGCGGATGCGAACTTCGAGGTCGCCATCGGCTCCACCGAGGGTGAGACAATCCTCGCTATGAACAATGCCCGCGCGCCGCTGAACGACATCCGCGTGCGCCGTGCGATTTCCCATGCAATCGATCGCCAGGCGATCATCGAAGGGGCGATGTTCGGGTTCGGCACGCCCATCGGCACCCACTTCGCGCCGCACAGCCCGGCCTATGTGGACCTGGTCGCCACCTATCCGCACGACCCGGCGAAAGCCATGGCGCTGTTGAAGGAAGCCGGTGCCGAAAACCTCAAGCTGACCCTCAAGCTGCCGCCGCCCGCCTATGCGCGCCGGGGCGGGGAGGTCGTGGCCGCCCAGCTCAAGGAAGCCGGAATCGACGTCGAGATCATCCCGGTGGAATGGGCGCAATGGCTGGAGCAGGTCTTCCGGGGCACCGACTACGACCTGACCATCGTCTCGCATACGGAGCCGATGGATATCGGCATCTATGCCCGTGACAAGTACTACTTCAACTATGACTCGCCCGAGCTGAAGGCGGTCATGGAAAAGCTGAACGCCACCAGCGACCCGGACGCGCGCACGAAGCTTTTGGGCGAGGCGCAGGAGATCGTCACCCACGATGCCGTGGCCGTCTATATGTTCCAGCTCGCGCGGCTCGGCGTTTGGCGCAAGGGGTTGAAGGGCATGTGGCACAACGCACCGGTGCAGGCGACCGACATCACCGGCGTGCGCTGGGAGTAGGCCGGCGCGCGGGGTGATCGGGACTCATGCTGGCTTTCCTCGCGCGGCGCTCCCTTGTCCTGCTGGCGACGCTGTTTGCGGCCAGCCTCGCGATCTTCCTTGTCCTCGAGGTGTTGCCGGGTGACCCGGCGCTGCTGATCCTGGGGCTTGAGGCCCGGGACGACACACTCGCCGCGCTGCGCAGCCAGATGGGCCTCGACCGGCCTGCGCCCGAACGCTACCTCGCCTGGATCGGCGGGCTCCTCGCCGGCTCCAGCGGCATCAGCCACACCTACTCCGTGCCGGTTTTCGAACTGATCGGGGCGCGCCTGGCCGTCACCGTGCCGCTGGCCGCGATTGCACTGGTGCTGTCCACCGTGTTGGCTGTGCCGCTCGGCATGCTGGCGGCAACGCGGCGCGGGCGTATGGGCGACTACGGCGTGATGGGCTTCAGTCAGGTCGGGATGGCGATCCCGAACTTCTGGTTCGCGATCCTGTCGATCCTGCTGTTTGCGGTGACGCTTCGCTGGTTTCCGGCGTCAGGGTTCCCGGGCTGGCAGGCAGGAGCGGGCGCGGCCCTATGGGCGCTGGTGCTGCCCGCATTCTCGCTGGCGCTTCCGGAAGCCGCGATCCTCGCACGGGTCACGCGCGCTTCCGTGCTGGAGACCCTTGGGGCGGACTATGTACGCACTGCGCGCGCGAAGGGTTTGGGCGAGCGCCGCATCCTGTGGGGCCATGTGCTGCGCAACGCCCTGATCCCGATGACCACGATCCTCGGCCTGCAGTTCGCCTTCCTCGTGGCCGGCTCCATCGTGGTCGAGGCGGTCTTCGCATTGCCGGGGCTGGGCCGCCTGATCTTCCAGGCGGTCAGCCAGCGCGACCTGGTGGTGGTGCGCGACGTGGTCCTGCTGCTGGTTGCCGTGGTCGTTGTGGTCAACTTCGCCGTCGACATCGCCTATGCGATGATCGATCCGCGCGCCCGGCGGGCCGCATGATACGGCGACACCCCAACCTGATACTGGGCGCGGGACTGACCGGCCTGCTGTGTCTCGCAGCGCTCGTCTCCCTTGTCTGGACGCCCTACGCGTACGACGCGATGGCCATCGCGGAGCGCATGCAGGGACCGAGCGCCACGCACTGGCTCGGAACCGACCAGTTCGGGCGCGACATCGCGACCCGGCTGATGGTGGGGGCACGTAACTCCATCACGGTAGGTGTCGTGGCGGTCGGGATTGGCCTGCTGGCGGGTGGCGCACTGGGGATTCTGGCTGCGGCGTGCGGCGGCTGGATCGACGAGATCGTTGCGCGGTGCGCCGATGTGGTCTTTGCCTTCCCGGCGATTGTCTCAGCGATCCTGATCACGGCCGTGTTTGGTCCCGGTGCGGTCAACGCCATCATCGCCATTGGCTTCTTCAACATCCCTGTCTTCGCCCGGGTGGCGCGCGGCGCGGCGTTGCAGGAGTGGGGGATGGAATATTCCCGCGCGGGCCTCGCCATCGGGAAATCGCGCTTCGGCGTGTCGAGGGACCATGTGCTGCCCAACATTGCGGCCGTGCTGGTCGTGCAGGCGACGATCCAGTTTGCCGTCGCGATCCTTGCCGAAGCGGCGCTAGCTTATCTGGGGCTCGGCACCCAGCCGCCCGCGCCGAGCTGGGGCCGGATGCTGTTCGACGCCCAGACCCTCATGGCGATCGACCCCAAGCTGGCGATCCTGCCCGGGCTGGCGATTGCACTGGCGGTGCTGGGCTTGAACCTGCTGGGAGACGGGCTGCGCGATATCCTGGACCCGCGCCTGCGGGTCGCGCCGATCGGGTAGGCGGATTCAGGAACCGGGGTTTGCCGCGATGGGCTTCACGAACTGCAGGCCCAGGTCCCACGGGAAGTGGATCCAGGTGTCCTGGCTGACCTCGGTGATGAATGTGTCCACAAGCGGCCGTCCGGCAGGCTTCGCATAGACCGTGGCTAGATGAGCCTTGGGCAGCATCTCGCGCACCAGCTTTGCGGTCTTGCCGGTGTCCACGAGGTCATCGACGATCAGCGTGTTCTCGCCGTCGCCCTCGATGGACTTGAGCACGTTCATCTTGCCCTGGCTCTGGTGGTCGTAGGACGAGATGCAGATCGTATCGACCAGCCGCACCTCCAGTTCGCGCGCCACGATGGCAGCGGGCACGAGGCCGCCGCGCGTGATCGCAACGATGCCGTTCCACGGGCCCTGCTCGGCTAGCCGCCAGGCGAGCGCCTTGGCGTCGCGGTGAAGCTGTTCCCAGGAAACGGGAAAATCGCGGGGCGTAATGGTCATGGTCTATCGTCCGGGACGGCTGGGCAGGAGGCGATATTAAAGCGTCGGGCCTGCTGCTGCGCAATCGTCCCGGTATCTATCGTTCTGCGGTGTCAGATGCCGCGTTCGGCGATGGGGTGCAGCGTGACCCCGGCGATGCGCCAGCTCCCGTCCGGCTGCCGCTCCATCCGGTAGAGCGCGATGACGCCGCGCCCGTCCGGGCCGATCACCCGCACCGGCTGGGCAGGTAGGCCGTCGGCCACGATGGGCGGCTCGAACGAATAGCTGCGCGGCCGGTAAACCGGGGCGAAGCCCGCACGCACCATCTCCATGAAGCGGTCAGGGTTGCCGAACATGCCCTGGATGCCCGGGCTGGCGAAGGCGAAGGCTGTCGCGCCGTCATCGCGCGAGAAGGCCTCGATCTGGGCCTTGATGATGGCCTCGAAGTCGGCGCGCCGGTCTTCGGCGGCAGCCGGGAATATAAGAGCCAGGGCGAGAAACAGCCCGGTCAGGATACGAAGGCCCGCGGATATGTGATCAGTATAGGGCAGGTCGGGACATGTTGTCACCGCGACGGGGATGCCGTTAGCGACTATAGTTCCGGCTCTCTTGGAGGAGAGTGACATGGCGGTACGCGAAATTCCTGCTTCGGATGTGGGGATTCCCGTGTTCGAACGCCCGGCGGCGGGTGTAGACACCGATGCGCGCGTGTTTGCGCTGTCCAGCCACCGGCGCGCCCGTGAGGCGCTGGATTTCGGTCTGAATGCGCGCGACCCGGGCTTCAATGTCTTCGTGGTCGGCGAGGACCGCAGCGGTCGCATGACCGCCACGCTGGAATACCTCGACCGGGCCGTGGCGGGCGGCAGCCGGCCTGAGGACTGGCTCTACCTGAACAATTTCCGGCACACCAACGAGCCGCTGGCGGTGCGGCTGCCGGCGGGCGAGGGGCGCAAGTTTCGCGACGCCATGGCGGACCTGATCCCCCAGCTTCGCCTCGCGCTGCACCAGGCGTTTTCCCGAGATGAGTATCACCAGCGTCTCAGCGAACTGGAGCGCAGCCTGCGCGAGGAGGTCGGCAAGTCCATCGAGGCGGCGCGCGCCGAGGCCGAAAAGGCGGGGCTGTCGCTGGTCCAGTCGCCCCAGGGGCTGATGGTCATGGCGCTGGGCGAGGACGGCAAGCCGCGCGACGTGATGGAGTTGCCCGAGGCGGAACGCGAGGCGATGGAGAAGGCGGGTGAGCATGTCAGCGGGATGCTCGTCGAGGTCAACCGGATCGCTGCGCGCCGCCAGACGGAACTCGCCGAGCAGGTGCGCGAGTTGAACCACAATGTGGCCGAGACGGCCGTCAACGGGCTGATAGACGAGTTCACAGCAAAGTTCTCCACCCACAATTCCCTGTCGCGCTGGCTGGTGGGGTTCCGGGTCGATGTGATCGAGAACCTGGATCTCTTCCGTGGCGACGGGGAGGGCGAGCCGCAAATACCAGGCATGCCCGTGCCCGTGCGCCCAACCCCGGAGGCGCGCTATGCGGTGAATCTGCTCGTCGACAACGCCGATGTGAGCGGCCCGCCGGTCGTGCTAGAAGCCAACCCGACCTATGAGAACCTGTTCGGGCGGATCGAGTACCGGCAAGTGGGTGGCGTGCTCCAGACGGACTTCTCGCTGGTCCAGCCGGGTGCGCTTCATCGGGCGAATGGCGGCATCCTCGTGCTGCGCGCCGAGGCCATCGCGGCCTATGCCGATAGCTGGAGCCATCTGAAGGGCGCGCTGCGTGACGGCGCCATCCGGATGCAGGAGCAGTATCGGGCGGGCGGTGTGCCCGTCGCAGGTGCCCCGAAGCCCGCGCCGGTGCCCTTGAACGTGAAGGTCGTGATCGTCGGCGCGCCGCGCTGGTATTACGCCTTTTTCTCCGTCGATCCGGAGTTCCAGGCCTACTTCAAGGTGAAGGCGGAAATTGACGCCGAGATGGATGCAAATGCCGCGAACCTCGCGACCTATGCCGGGCTGCTGCAGGGCTTCGCCAACAAGCACGGCCGCACGACCTGTACGCCCGAAGCCATCGACTACCTGCTGGGCTATGCGTCGCGACTGGCCTTTGATCGCGAGAAGCTGTCAGCCCGGTTCGAGCTCGTCGAGGACATCGTCAACGAGGCGATCTACGCCCGGCGCGACGACGCGAAGAAGGAGATCGACCGCGACGCGGTGAAGGCCGCCCGGGAGAGCCGGCGCACACGCAATGCGCGCATGGAAGACCGGGTCCATGAGTCGATCCGCCGCGGCAGCGTGCTGATCTCGACCACCGGTGAGGCGGTCGGCCAGGTCAACGGGCTGACAGTCCGTGATGCCGGCGACCACTCCTTCGGCGCACCGTCACGCGTCACCGCGCGCACCTCGGTCGGGCGGCGCGGCGTCACCAACATCGAGCGCGAGACGATGCTGGGCGGCCCGATCCAGCAGAAGGGCGCGCTGGTGATCCAGGGCTTCCTGGCGGGGCTGTTCGCGCGCCGCATGCCGCTGTCCTTCAACGCCTCGATCACCTTCGAGCAGAGCTATGGCGGCGTCGAGGGGGACAGCGCATCGCTTGCCGAGGTGCTGGTGATCCTGTCGGACCTGGCTGGCGCACCATTGCGCCAGGACCTCGCGGTGACGGGTTCGGTCAACCAGCGCGGCGAGGTGCAGGCCATCGGCGGCCTGTCGCACAAGGCGGAAGGGTTCTACCGGGCCTGTGTCGAGGCGAGTGAGTTGACCGGCACGCAGGGCGTGGTCTTTCCGGCCTCGAATGCGGTGAGCCTCATCCTCGACGACGATGTGGCCGAGGCGGTCGCCGCCGGGACGTTCCACGTGTACGCCGCCACCACGGTGGACGAGGCGCTGGAAATGTTCACCGGCGTCGCGGCTGCGGACATCTACGAGCGCGTGGCGACACAACTCGAGGAATTCGACCGCGCGCTCGACGAGCGCGATTCCTAAAAGGATTGAATGGAGCGGGGGTCACCCGCTCGCTGACGCCAGGGCATCAGCGAACGTAGATGTGAACCTCGTTATTCGCGATCTGGCCGCTCGACGTGGAGTTCAGCGAGACGCGGTCACTCGGCAGCCCCATCTCGACCAGCGTCTGCACCACCTGCTCGGCGTTGCGCCGCGCCTGGTTGGCGTTGAGCGCGACCTGCGCGGGCGTACCGCGCTGGGGCACGATCGAGACCACGTCGAAGACGGAACCGGGACGGCGATTGAGCGCTTCGCTGACGGCAGAGAATACGGGCTCCTTGTAGGGCACGTTCGGCCGGTCGAAGCGGATGACCACCAGTGGGCGGCGGTTCGAGAGGTTGCCCACCGTTGCGGCCGGGCCGCGCGCCGGGGCGGCTGTGCCGTAGGCGCGGTTGGCGAGGCTGCTGCCGAAGAGTTCACCGTTCTTCACGGCGACGGACAGCACGGTCAGGTCCGCACGCTCGCGGCTGACGTAATTGGTCTGGCGCGCGATGTCCTCGTTCAGCTCGTTGAGCAGACGGTCGATCAGCACGACGGTGCGGTTGGTCTCGTCCTCGAGGACGGCGAGCTGGCGGTGGTCCTCGTCGACCGCGCCGGTCAGGCCATAGGTGGCGCGCACCGATTCGAGGATGAAGGCGGCCAGCGCACTGTCGTTGGCGACCTTGTTGGACAGCGCGTTCATCTGGCCGACGCTATCGGCGATGCGCTCAAGCGTCGTCTGGGACTGGGTCCAGGCATTCACCAGGTTCGGGTTGCCCGGAGTCGTGCCGACCTGCAGCTTCGCCTGGATGTCGGCGGTCAGACCCTGGTACTGCTGGGCGTCGATGACCATCTGCGAACGCAGGGTCTGCAGTTCGGAATTGTCGTTGCTGACGCTGAGCTGGAGGCGCTCCAGGTCGCCACGCAGGCGATCGACACGGCGGCCGACCTCGGTGCCCGTGGGCTGTCCCGTGGAGACATCGGAAGGCTCGAAATTGCCTGCGCCGAGCGTCGGTGCACGGTTGCTCTCCGCGGCGCTGGCCGGGATTTCAACACGGTTGCTGCCCGCCGGATCCTCACCGGTGAGGGACGGAATAAGTGCGTCGTCGGTAAATTCGCAGCCTGCCAGAAGTAGCGCTGCGCCGGCGATTGCCGACCAGGTGCGTTTTTTGATCATCCGCTCCCTTGTCCCTCGGTGCCCCTGCGCCTGCCTCACTTGAAGGTCCGCCCCCGCGGCGGCAGCGCAAAAATTGCTGAATAGCCAATTGGTTGCGCGCGATGTTACCGACTGGCCTGACTCGCGGCAAGCGGGTTTTGGCTGGATTGCAGCGAGTTTGCAAGCCCTCCGGGCGAGGATATTTTGCAATCACGTGCGGCTTCTTTCGCAAACGCGAACAAGCGGTCTTGCAATCGGGAATCCTTTTGATTAGCGTCCGCCCGCTTTTGGCAAGGCGCCCGTAGCTCAACTGGATAGAGCGTCTGACTACGGATCAGGAGGTTGGGAGTTCGAATCTTCCCGGGCGCGCCATTTCCCCGAAATCCCACTTTGTTATTCGGCTTTGCGGCGTCAGCTTTGCGAAACCGCGCCGTGCGTCCAGAATGCACGCCAAATTTGCCGTATCAGGTGCGTAGACGTATCGGGGGGAGTGAATGTCCGACAAGAAAATCGCCGTGGTCGGCACGGGCGCGAACGGTGCGGCGTTCGGGGCCGACATGGTCAATGCGGGCCTCGACGTCACTTTCATCGAGCAGTGGCCGGCTCATGTGGAGGCGATGCGCGCCCACGGGCTGCGGGTCGAGGTGCCCGGCGAGGAACCTGTCACGACGCAGGTGGATGCCTATCACGTCTGTGAGGTGGCGGAACTGCGCGAACCCTTTGACGTCGTCTTCCTGGGTGTGAAGGCCTACGATACCCGCTGGGTGTGCGAACTGATCAAGCCGCTGGTCGCGCTGGACGGACTGGTTGTCGGGCTACAGAACGGCATGACCATCGACGACGTGGCCGAGATCATGGGCTCCGAGCGCACTATCGGCGCGGTGATCGAAGTGGCGGCCGGGCTGTACGAGCCCGGTGTGGTCACACGCCAGACGGGACCCAAAGGAACCTGGTTCGGCATTGGTGCTTTCAACGATGCGGCGCGCGGGCGCGAGCCTGAGGTCGCGGAAATCCTGGCCCATGCCGGGAAGGTCGAGATCAAGGACGACATCCGTTCGGCCAAGTGGATGAAGCTTGTGGTCAACGCGGCGGAGTTCCTGCCGTCGTCGATCCTCGGCCTGCCGCTAGCCGATGCGGTGGCGGTGCCGGGCATCCGCGACGTAATGGCCGCGGCGGGCCGCGAGGCGGTGCGCACCGCCATGGGGCTGGGTTGTGAGCTGGTGCCGATCTTCGGCCATGAACGCGTCGAGGCGAATGATCCCGACACTTACGCGAATGTGCTGTTCGATGCGGTCCTGAATTCCTGGACCCTGCCCGACACTAAGGTCGCGACCCTGCAGGACTGGCTGAAGGACCGCCGTGCCGAGGTGGACGACATCAACGGTCTGGTGGTGCGCGAGCAGGCGAAGCTGGGCGGCGCGGCGCCCATCAATGCGCGGCTGGTGGAAATCGCCATGCAGGTCGAGCGCGGCGAACTGCCTGCCGACCCGTCCAACGCCGACATGCTGCGCGCGCTGCTGGATTAGAGACCTGAAAGGCGATCCCTTGCCTGTTTGACCGGGGCCGGTCCGCATGGTTCGATCTGCCCATCGAACAGTCGAACTGGAGAGTTCCCATGAGCGTTGCCCGGCACCCCCGTCCGCCCGAACTGGCGGACGCCACGCTCGAAGAGATCATGGACCGTTACGTGGGCCGATTCCGGGACAAGGTGCCCGACTGGGAAGCTTTCGAGGACGCGAAGATCGAGGGTTACAAGCGCGCCCAGCACCGCTTCATCGGAGCGGGTGGCTCGGGCAAGCACGACGACCCGACGGTCATTCCCGCGCGCGCACACACACTTTCGATCATGTATGTGGAGCCGGGGCAGGGAAACGCCGCCCACACCCATGAGGTGGAGGAAACGTTCTTCGTCCTTAAGGGGCATCTCGACGTGTTTGTCGAGGACGAGGACGGCAACCGGCTGGAAACGCGGCTGGGTCCGTGGGAGTGCATCTCCTGTCCGCCGGGTGTGATTCATGGTTACGACAACAACAGCCTTGAGCCGGTCTGGTTCCAGGTGATGCTCGGCCGCGGCCGCCCCGAGACGATGGGCTATGCGGACGACCAGCTCTACTCCCAGCGTGACGCCCACCTGAAGACGGGCGACTGATGGGCGCGGCGCCTGAGGCCTTTGCGATCCATCAGGGCACGGTCGAGCGTCAGTGGAACTTTGAACAGGCCGTGGAAGGGTTCGCGCGGCGGGGTATCCGCGCGCTGACGGTCCGCCGCTCCGATATCGAGGCATATGGCCCGGACCGGGCCGCCCGCCTGATCTCGGACGCGGGCCTTCAGGTTCTGGGCGTGTCGCGCTGCGCGTCGCTGACCGACAGCGATCCCGCGCGTATCGCCGCCAACCATGAGGAAAACCTGCGCGCACTGGAGATCACGGCGAAGCTGGATGCCTCCCATCTGGCGATGATCTGCGGTGGCGTGCCGGAAGGCTCGCGCGATCTGGCCGGGGCCCGCGCGCGGGCACGCGAGGCGCTGGAAAAGCTGCTGCCTGAAGCGCGCGGGGTCGGGGTGCGCATGGGGCTGGAGGCGATCCATCCGATGCGGGTCGCCACGGGCTGCATCTGGAGCACGCTCAGCATGGCCAACGAGATATGTGCCGAACTGGGAGATGGTGTCGGCCTGATCGTGGATGCCTTCCATGTCTGGTGGGATCCGAATCTCGACGCGTCCCTGAAAGCCGCGAAGGGCCGGATCTACTCGTTCCAGGTCAGCGACTGGCTGCGCGAGACAACATCGATCACGGGTGATGACCGGGGCATGCCCGGCGACGGGGAGATCGACCTGCGCGGCATGTATGACCGGGTGCGTGAGGCCGGCTATGACGGGTTTGTCGAGCTGGAGCTGTTCTCTGCCCGGAACTGGTGGCAGCGCGATCCCGATGAGCTTCTCGATGTCGCCTTCGCGCGCCACCGGGAGATTTTCGAGGACGCTGCCTAGGCGTCCGTTTCCGTGCGTACGGGCAGGTCGATCTCGATCCTGAGCCCGCCGAGCGTGTCGGATCGCCCCGGTGTGATCCGGCCCTCGTACAAATCCACAATGTCGCGCACGATGGACAGCCCGAAGCCGGTGCCCGGCGGGGCCTGGTCGAGGCGCTGACCCCAGTTGAATGCGGTTTCCATCTCGGCCTCGGGAATGCCGGGGCCGTCATCCTCGACGCGCAGGCGCAATCCGTCCGAATAGGTGTCCGCCGACACGAGGACGCGCCCTTCGGCTCGGTGACGATACGAATCCTGTACGTCGACCAGTCACGGCCGACCGTGCACGCAGCAAGCGCGGTCGCGACGAGGATAAGCATGACGGCCGTGCGGTACATATGTGTGCTCAAGCTCACGCGGTCCGGGAAAAGTCTCAGTATTACCGAGACTTCTTTTAACCGGCGATCACCGGATTTGAAAGCGTCCCGACACCTTCCAGGCTGACCTCCGCACGGTCGCCCGGCTTCATGAAGACCTGCGGCTTGCGTCCCGCACCGACGCCGGAGGGTGTGCCGGTGGTGACGATGTCGCCCGGCTCGAACCGGTACCACTGAGAGAAGTACGACACGATCTGCGGGATATCGAAAATCAGGTCATCGGTGCGCGACAACTGCATGACCTCGCCGTTGAGCCGGAACTCAAGCAGGAGGTTGTGCGGGTCGTCGATTTCGTCCGGCGTGGCGATCACTGGTCCGCAGGGTGTGAAGGTCGAGAAGTTCTTGCCCATGATGTTGCGTTCCCAGGCGAGGATGGCCGGGAAGGGCTCGGTCGCCGAGAAAATATCGCCCACCCAGTCGCGCGCGGAGACGTCGTTGGCGATCGTGTAGCCGCCCACATAGTCCATGGCCTCGTCGAGGCTGACGTTGTGGCATGTCTTGCCGAAGACAAAAGTGAATTCAGCCTCGTAGTCGATCATGTCCGGACATTGCGGCGGCACCACGATGGGTTTGCCCGCACCTGTTAGCGATGAGAGGGTCTTCATGAAGGCCGAGGGAAACTTCGGGGCAGGGGTGCCTTCCATTTCCGCCAGGTGCCGCCGGTAGTTCAGCCCGACCGACAGGATCATGTTCGGGCGTGGCACGGGCGCCAGCAGGTTGGCGTCGTCCAGCTTCACCAGTGCGCCGATGTCCCGCAGGCTCTGTTGCTGGTCACTGGACAGGGAATCGAGCGAGTCCAGGGCGCGCTTCACGGCGCCCATGGCCGTCGTTTTACCCAGGATATCGCGGACCTGTGCCAGGGAGTCGTTGCCGAGACCGGACGCAACCAGGTCGAGCAGTTCTCCTTTGCCGGTCAGCACGGCGGCGTGGCCGGACCTGCCGATGTCGAGTGTGGCCAGTTTCATGTCGGGACCCCGCTGGATTTTCGCGGGCGCAATTCTGCATGTCCGGCATTGGATATGCTAGCGTCGCTCCGTCAAAATCAGGGCGCTTGGAATTCAGGGGGACAGGTCATGAGCCAGCCGGAAACCAAATCCTTTGCGGCATCGCCGGGCAGCGTGGTCGACATCGCGGCACGCATCCGTACGGGCGAACTGACGCCCAGCGCGGCGGTCGAGGCCTGCCTGAACCGGATCTTCGAGGTGGATGAGTTTGTCCAGGCCTGGGTGTCCGTGGACGAGGCGGGCGCCGTTGCCGAGGCGCGCGACATGACCCGGGAGGCCGGCAAGGGCGAGTTCCGCGGCCCCCTACATGGTGTACCCGTCGGCATCAAGGACATTTGCGACGTCGCCGGATGGCCCACCCGCTGTAACAGCGCGACCCGCGCCAATGTGGCGCCGGCCACGGCGGACGCCGATATCGTGGCCTCGCTCCGTGCGGCGGGCGCGGTGATCATCGGCAAGACCCACACGACGGAATTCGCCTATTACGACCCGTCGCCTGCCCGTAATCCGCACAACATCAATCACACGCCCGGCGGGTCCAGCAGCGGCTCAGGCGCGGCGCTCGGGGCAGGCATGGTTCCCGCGGCTGTGGGGACCCAGACAGTCGCGTCCGTGAACCGTCCGGCAGCCTATTGCGGGGTGGCGGCCTTCAAGCCGTCGACCCGCAGCCTCAGCGCCTATGGCGTCTCTCCTCTGGCCCCGATGTACGACACCCCCGGCGTCTATGGCTGGCGCGTGGCCGATGCAGTGGCTGTCTATGATGCAGTGTGTGCGCCGCATGCGCGGATGCTCTCCGCCGATCCGTCGCAGTTGCGCGTGGTTGTGCTGGCGGACGAATTCCTCGGCGAGGCCAGCGACGAAGTCCTGGCGGCGCGCGAGGACGCGGCGGCGCAGATGCGCGATGCCGGCTACCCGGTCGAGACCGTGGAATCGCCGATCTCGATGGAGGCCCTCAACGAATTGCAGGGACACACGACCGTCTACGAACTGGCGCGGGTGCATGCGGGACTGCTGGAGTTCCCGGAAGACCAGGTCGGCTCGGTCCTGCGCCAATCGGTGATCGACGGTGCGGACATCTCGGACGAGGTCTACCGGCAGGAGCGTGCCGCGATCGATGTCATGCGGTCAAACTTCTACCAGGCGATCCGGCCCACCGATATCGTGATCTGGCCTGCGGCGCCCGAGACGGCGCCGGCCGGCCTCGAATGGACCGGCGACCGGCGCTACATCGCACCGTGGACCGCGCTTGGCGGTCCGGTGGTCTCCATGCCAGCGGGACTGGGTGCGGGCGACATGCCCATCGGGATGCTGCTGGCGGGCGCGCCGGGCTTCGATCGCTACATGGCGGATGTCGCGCCGCGGCTGGCGGCGGCCCTGCCGGACGC
Source organism: Alphaproteobacteria bacterium (assembly GCA_038117045.1). Taxonomy (GTDB): domain Bacteria; phylum Pseudomonadota; class Alphaproteobacteria; order UBA6615; family UBA6615; genus JABJAG01. Next base: position 92,697 of record JAYOFE010000013.1, read on the forward strand.
CTGAGTTCAAGTCACAAAGTTACGGGAGTGTTTTTCCAATGGAGTGGATGGTGAAGTGCGTATCCAAGCCGGACATGGTCGAGCGGCGCGCGGCGACGCTGCAGGCGCATGTCGGCCATCTCGACAACTACAAGGTCGAGACCTGGTTCTCCGGGCCGATGATGGTCGGCGACGGGTCGAACGCGAATGGCAGCTTCCGGGTGATCGACTTCCCGACCCGCGGCGAGACGAAGACCTATATCGACACCGACCCCTACACGACGGCGGACATCTTCAAGTCCATCGATATCGAGCGGGTGTTTCCCTATACCAGTGTGCGCCAGCGTGACTATCCCCAGACCGAGGGGAATGCCCAGTTCATCGTGATCTCGCGCACCGACCCGCGGCCCGTATCGACGAAACCGGTTGCTGAAATGGCGGATTTCCTGGCAGCGCAGGGTGACGGTGTGTTGTTCGCGGGCATGCTGTCCGACGATGCCGGGACGACATGCCAGGGTGCGCTCTACGTCCTCGACGTGGCTGACCGTCCGGCGGCGGATCCCTTCGTCAACGCCGAGCCCTTGTCCCGCGGCCCCGACGGCCGCAGTCTCACCATCGAACGCTGGCGCTTCGGTCACGTCTAGACCAGCGCAACAGGGAGCACATCCATGAGCAATGCTGTCATTGTCTCCACCGCCCGTACGCCCATCGGCAAGGCCTATCGCGGTGCCTACAACGCCACCACACCGGCCATGCTTGGCGGGATCGCGATTGCAAATGCGGTCGAACGCGCCGGCATCTCGCCCGACGAGGTGGAGGACGTGATCATGGGCTGCGCCATGCCGGAAGGCGCGACGGGCCAGAACTTCGCGCGCCACGCGGCATTGCGGGCCGGGCTGCCGGTGACGGCGGGCGCGGCAACCATCAACCGCTTTTGTTCGTCCGGCCTGCAGTCGATCGCCATGGCGGCCAACCGGGTGGTTATGGACAAGGTGCCGGTCGCGATTGCGGGCGGGATCGAATCGATCAGCGCGTTGCCGCCGGAACACCAGGCGGACATGCGGGTCGAGGATCCGGTGGTCCGCGAGACCAAGCCCGAGATCTACATGGTCATGCTCGACACCGCAGAGACGGTCGCGAAGCGCTACAACGTCAGCCGTGAGGCTCAGGATGAGTACGCGCTGTCCAGCCAGATGCGCACCGCAGCCGCCCAACAGGCGGGCCGTTACGATGACGAGATTGTGCCGGTCGAGACGGTGATGAAGGTCAAGGACCGTGAGACCGGCGAGGTCAGCGACAAGGCGGTCATGATCGACCGCGACGAGTGCAACCGTCCCTCGACGAATGCCGAGGGTCTGGCCACGCTCCAGGCCGTGCGCGAGGGCGGGACGGTCACGCCTGGCAATGCCAGCCAGTTGTCCGACGGGGCCAGCGCCTGCGTTGTGATGGATGAGAAGCTTGCTGAACAGCGCGGGCTGGAGCCACTGGGCCGCTTCCTCGGCCTGTCCGTGTCCGGGTGCGAGCCTGACGAGATGGGCATTGGCCCGGTCTTCGCCGTACCGCGCCTGCTGGAGCGCCACGGGCTGACCGTGGACGATATCGACCTGTGGGAACTGAACGAGGCGTTTGCCGTGCAGGCGCTTTACTGCCGCGACACGCTGGGCATCGACCCGGACAAGTACAATGTCGATGGCGGCTCCATCTCCATCGGGCATCCCTACGGCATGAGCGGCAACAGGATGACCGGGCACGCGCTCATCGAGGGACACCGGCGCGGCGCAAAGCACGCGGTCGTCACCATGTGCGTCGGCGGCGGGATGGGTGTCGCGGGTCTGTTCGAGGTGTTCTAGAGACACGCCCGGCCTGTAACGAGAACGGCCCGCTGAGGAGTGAACCTGGGCGGGCCGTTTTGTTTTGGTGTT